>CAZIAK010000027.1:46434-69755 GCA_964537035.1 uncultured Phycisphaerales bacterium
CCTCCCCGGTGGAGAGTAGGGGCGACAGTGGCCTTGATCGGTTTGTTTTTTTGACTGCTACTTCTTGGCGTGGCCTGGGCCGTCGACTGCGTAGTAGCTGCCTGGGAAGAACTCGTCGTTGTTGGCGGGCGAACCGCTCACGCGTTTGATCTCTGCGGCGCAGACCTTGTACTCGGCTGTGCCTGTGACCGTGTCCCCGGCGTCGTTGGTGAGCAGGTTGGCTCTGGCCTCTGCGAAGTGCAGGGGCATCCAGACGCAGCCTTTCCGTACCTGTCGTGAGACCAGGGCCCGCAGGGTGATGCTGCCTCTGCGGGTGGACATCTCGACCGTGTCGCCGTGGGAGATGCCTCGTCGTCCTGCGTCTCGCGGGTGGATCTCCACGAAGGGTTGGCCCTGCTTGGCCACAAGCCCCTCTTCACGCCGGGTTTGGGTCGCCGCGTTGTAGTGGTAGAGCGTGCGGCCTGTGGAGAGCAGCAGCCCGTACTGCTCGTCGGGCAGTTCTTCTGAGGGTCGGTACTCGACCGACTGAAACAGTCCCTTGCCGCGGAGTACGCCGCCCTCGTGAAGGTAGACGGTGCCCGGGTGGTCGACGTCAGGACAGGGCCACTGCAGCCCGGTCTTGCCCTCGTGGATCTCGTTGTCGAGGCGCTCGTGGCTCATGCCGGCGAACTTGGGGGCGTCCTTGCACAGCTCGGCGTAGACGTCTGCGGCGCCGTCGAAATGCCAGTCGCCACCGCAGGCGTTGGCGATGTCGACGAGAATGCGCCAGTCAGAGCGGGCCTCTCCCGGTGGGCTCACCGCCTTGCGCACGCGCTGGGCCCTGCGCTCGCTGTTGGTGAACACGCCCTCCTTCTCGACGTAGACCGCCGAGGGCAGCACCACGTCGGCGAAGCGCGCCGTCTCGTTGAGGAACGGCTCTTGAATGACCAGGAACTCGAGACCGTTCATGCGCTCTTCGAGGGCGGTCACGTTGGGCTCTGAGAGCAGGATGTCCTCGCCCATCACGTACATGCCTTTGATGGACGCACCCACGGCCTTCATCATCACGTTCAGGTTCATGCCCGGATCGGGGCTCAGCTTCACACCCCACGAGGCCTCGTACTTGGCTTGAGCCTCCGGGTCGTCGACCTTCTGGTAGCCCGGGTAGAAGATGGGTGTGGCCCCCGCGTCGTTGGCACCCTGCACGTTGTTCTGTCCGCGCAGGGGGTTCATGCCCGACGAGGGCTTGCCCAGGTGTCCGGTCATGAGCACCAGATTGGCCAGGGCGTAGACGTTGTCCGTGCCATGGCTGTGCTCGGTGATGCCCAGGGTGTAGTAGATGCCCGCGCGGGGCGTGGTGGCATAGCGCCGGGCCACCCAGCGGATGTCGTCGGCGGGTATGCCGGTGACCTTCTCCGCCTCTTCGGGGGTGTACTTGGCCACGGCGTCCTGCACCGCAGCGAAGCCCTCGGTGTGTGTGGCGATGAAGTCCTTGTCGACCAGGCCCTCGGTGACGATCACGTGGGCCATGGCGTTGAGCAGCCACACGTCCGTGCCGGGCATCATCTTCAGATGCTTCTCGGCGATGGACGACATCCAGATCGAGCGGGGGTCGGCGACCACCATGGTGGCCCCGCGCTTCACCGCCCGCTTCATCTCCATGGCGATGATGGGATGGGCTTCAGAGGTGTTCGAGCCGATGACGAACAAGAAGTCCGCGTCGCGGATCTCTCCGATCGAGTTGGTCATGGCGCCGGCTCCGAACGTTGTGACCAGACCGGCCACGGTAGGAGCGTGTCATGTGGCCGCGCATTGGTGGACGTTGTTCGTCCCCAACACGGCACGGCTCAGTTTCTGGACGAGGTAGTTCTCTTCCATGGTGCAGCGGGAGCTGCTGACGAAGCCCAGGGCGTCGGCTCCGTGGCGTTCTCTCACGCCCAGCAGCCCTTCGGCGGTGCGGGCCAGGGCTTCCTCCCACGTGGCCGGGTGCAGCTCGCCGTCGGCGCCGCGGATCAGGGGCGTGGTCAGCCGTTCGTCGTTGTGCACGAACTCGTAGGCGAAGCGGCCCTTCACGCAGAGGTTGCC
Organism: uncultured Phycisphaerales bacterium; assembly: GCA_964537035.1. Lineage (GTDB taxonomy): Bacteria > Planctomycetota > B15-G4 > B15-G4 > B15-G4 > CAZIAK01. The sequence goes on from CAZIAK010000027.1 coordinate 48,499, forward strand.
GTCGTTGGTCGTGGTGCCGGCCTCGGGGGCGGTGACCTTGACCACCCGTCCCAGGCCGCCACGGGCCTCGGTGTCGACGTTCAGGTCGAGCTGGCAGCCCACGCCGCAGTAGTTGCACGTGCTGCGCACCTTGGTCAGCTCGCGCTCGGGCTTGTCGCCCTTGACCAGGGGGCGTTTCTCGCCCATGGCGCCCGTGGGGCACACGTCGATGCAGCCGCCGCACAGCTCGCAGGTGGTGTCGAGTAACGACTCTTTGTCGACGGTCGAGATGGTGGTCTCGATGCCCCGGTGCGTGAGGGTGATGGCCGACACGCCCTCGACCTCGTCGCAGTAACGGGTGCACCGTGCGCAGGTGATGCAGGTCGTGGGGTCGAAGTGAATGTAGGCGTTGCGGTCGTCGGGGCGCCCGTCGCGACGGCACTGCAGATCGCCCCAGTCGGTGGGGGCTTCGTAGCGCTCGACCATGTCGAGCAGCTGGTCAGGCGCGCCCTTCTCGCTGGCCTCCCGATCTTCGGGATGATCGGTCATGTAGAGGGCCAGCAGGGTCTTGCGGTGGCGGTCGATGCGCTCGCTCTCGGTGCTGACCACCATGCCGTCGGCGGCCTTGGTGGCGCAGGCCGGGGGCATGCGCCGCTGTCCATCGACTTCGACCAGGCAGGTGCGACAGGCGCCCGCAGGTTTCAGCCGGGGGTCGTGGCAGAGCGTGGGGATCTCGACCTTGTGACGCCGGGCCACCTCAAGGATCGTCTCGCCGGGCGCAAACGGATAGTCGCGCCCCTGCAGCTTGATCGTGTTGCGAGCGATCATGAACGGAACTCCTCAGGAAAGTGCTGAAGTGCTGTGGTGAGTGGCAGGGCCGCGGCCTGGCCCAGACCGCAGATCGAACCCTCGTTCATCTGCCAGGCGGCGTCGGCCACCTTGTCGAGAGGGCTGGCGCCGCTGACGGTCTCGCCGGTGGTGTGCTTGGCCAGCATCTTGTGCAGGTAGAACGTGCCGATGCGACAAGGCGCGCACTGACCGCAGCTCTCGTCCTCAAAGAAGCGCAGCTGCTGCTTCACCGCCCAGGGGATGGACACGGTGTCGTTGAGCACGACCACGCCCGACGAGCCGAGCATGGAGCCCACGTCTGCCAGCGACTTGAAGTCGAGGGGCACGGTGCGCATGGACGCGGGCAGAAAGCCCGAGCTGGCCCCTCCAGGGCTGAAGGCCTTGAGCTCGCCGACGTAACCGCCAGCGGCCTCGACCAGCTCGTCGAGGGTCACGCCCAAGGGCAGCTCGTAGGTGCCGGGCCGCTTGATGTGCCCGCTGACGCAGTACAGCTTGCTGCCAGACTCTTGGCGCCCCAGGTCCGAGAACCAGGGCCCGCCGTTCATGACGATCGAGGGGACGCAGGCGATGGTCTCCACGTTGTGCATGAGCGTGGGCTTGCCGAACAGTCCCACCTCGACGGGGAACGGCGGCTTGAGCCGAGGCATGCCCCGCTTGCCTTCGAGGGCTTCGATGAGCGCGGTCTCTTCGCCGCAGATGTAGGCGCCCTGCCCGGCGTGCATGTGAAAGTGGATGTCGCCGTAGAGCTTGGCCTCGGTGACCCGGGCGATCTCCCGCTCGATGACACCCCAGGGCACGCCGAACTCACCGCGCAAGTAGAGGTAGACGTCTTGGGCGCCTGTGGCTGCGGCAGCGATGGCCAGCCCCTGAACGACCAGGTCAGGCCTGCGCACGAGCAGCTCGCGATCCTTGAAGGTGCCTGGCTCGCCTTCGTCGGCGTTGAGCACCACGTAGCGCTTCTTCTCTGTTTGCTTGTCCACGGCGCGCCACTTGATGTGGGCGGGGAAGCCCGCACCACCTCGACCCTGGAGCCCGGAGGCCTCCAACGCGTCGAACAGCGCCGCGGGACCCATCTCGGCGGCGCGGCGAAACGCTGCCCCGTCGGTCTCGGGAGCGGCGGCCATGTTCAGGGCCAGGTGTTTCGGGTCGTCGTGCTCCGGGCCGATGACGCCGTTCCAGGGGGCGTCGCCCGGGTCGGCTGCGCAGGTGAGTGACGACCAGTCGTCGCCCGCTCGATCGATGTCGGCGACGGTGACCTCGGGCAGCACCCGGCGGTCGCGTAGCACAGCCGGGGGACGGTCGCATCCGGCCAGACACGAGACGCCTTCGACCGGCAGCCCGGCCTTGCCCGCGGCCGCGAGCACGTCGTCGGCGCCCGCCATGCGACAGGACAACCCGGTGCACACCCGCAGCTTGCGATCTGGGCGGGAGAGCAGGTGATAGAACGTGGCCACGCCGTAGACGTCGGCCTCGGGGATGCCCGTGTCTCGCGAGACCTGGCGGGCCACGCCCGGGGCCAACCCGCCCAGCTCTTGCAGCCGGTCGGGAACCTCGGCCCGGCGCTGGGCCTGGGCCTCGGCGGGTGTCGTCGATTCGGAGTCCATGGGTGGCAATCCTCCACCGCAGCCTTCGAAGCGAGGGCGCGTCGAGCCATTGTATGTGTGCCCCGAAGCACTGCACGGACTTCTCGGCGGGGGGCGGGTTCGCCGAGACGCCCGGTGACGTTCTGCTGACGGCTTGGTGAGGTTGCCGCAGGTCAGGCCAGGTTGCTGAGGGCAACGTGGTGAGCCGGGGTCTCGACGGAGGATCCAGGGCAGGATCAGCTCGGGCTGGCGCCGTCGTCGGCTTCTGGCCTGAGCAGTTTGGGCAGACACAGGGCCAGGCAGACGCCGGCCGCTCCCGTGATCGCCGTGGCCACCGCGGCGCTGGTGGTCTCGCCATAGATCCACCAGCCTGTGGCGAAGAGCGCGGCGTAGACGGTCAGGCAACCGAGCACCGTGGCCAACAACGCCCACCCAAAGGGAGTGCTGAGTGGTTTGATGCGCTCGTTGAAGGCGGCCAGTCGCTCGGGGTCGACCGGCGGTGTGAAGCACACGGTCAAGATCCAGATCGCCGTGGTCAGGGCCACCGCCAGGGGCTTGCTCCAGTACCCGAAGGAGGCACCCAGGGTCTCGACCACTTCGGGCGTGCTGGCGTCATCCCAGGGCAAGAAGGTGAAGGTGAGGGCGATGGCACCGGAGGCGATCATGGCCGCGATCTCGCCCCAGGCGTTGATGCGCGGCACGAACCAGCGCAACAAGAAGATCAGCCCGGTGCCCGCGCCGAACATGATGATGATGTCGAAGAGCTGGGCCGCGTTGCTCAGCATGAGCGCCACCGCTGCGGCGCAGATCATCTGCACCACTGTGAAGGCCCGGCCAGCCCAGACCAGCTCACGTTCGCTGGCGTCCGGGCGCAGGAAGCGATGGTAGAAGTCGTGCACCACGTACGACGCGCCCCAGTTGAGGTGGGTCGAGATGGTCGACATGTAGGCGGCGATGAGCGAGGCGAGGATGAGCCCGATCCAGCCGCTGGGCACGAAGGCGAGCATGGCCGGATAGCCCAGGTCGTGGCCCAGCTTGTCCGCCGCGATGTTGGGGAAGGCCTCGGAGATGCTGGCCAGGTCGGGGTAGACCACCAACGAGCAGAGGGCCACCAGGATCCAGGGCCAGGGCCGCACCGCGTAGTGCACGACGTTGAAGAACAGCGTGGCCCGCAGGGCGTGTCGCTCGTCTTTGGCGGCGAGCATGCGCTGCACCACGTAGCCGCCGCCGCCGGGCTCAGCTCCCGGATACCAGGCCGCCCACCACTGCACCGCGAGCGGGATCAGCAGCACGGTGATGAACAGGTCCTTGTCTGCTTCCCACGAGGGCAGCAGGGCCAGCTTGTCGGCGACGTTGGGGTGGGACAGAAGCCCGCTCAGCCCGCCGACCTGCTCGTGACCCAGTGCGTAATACGCCGCGACCACTGCGCCCACCATGGCCGTGATGAAGAGCACGCAGTCGGTGAGGATGACGCCGCGAAAGCCGCCCATCGACGAAAAGATCGCCGTCACGATGGAGGCCACCAGGATCGTCTGCAGCGGCTCGAGCCCCAGCATGATCCCGCCGATCTTGATCGCCGCCAGGGTCACCCCGGCCATGGTCAAGATGTTGAAGACCACGCCCAGGTAGAGCGCGCGGAAGCCCCGCAAGAACGCCGCCTCCTTGCCGGAGTAGCGCAGCTCGTAGAACTCCATGTCGGTGAGCGCGCCGCTGCGCCGCCAGAGTCTGGCGTAGAGGAACGTGGTCACCATGCCGGTGATCAGAAACGCCCACCAGCTCCAGTTCTTGGCCACGCCCCCTTGGCGCACGAAGTCGGTGACCAGGTTCGGCGTGTCCGTGGAGAACGTGGTCGCCACCATGGACATGCCCAGCATCCACCAGGGCATGGTGCGCCCCGACAGGAAGAACTCGCTGGTGTTCTTGCCCGCGCGTCGCGACACCCACGCGCCGATGCCCAGCGAGAGGGCAAAGAAGCCAAAGATGATCGACCAGTCGAGGGTGGTGATCTGCAGGGCTTCGGTGTCCGGGCGGGTGGGGCGTGAGCGGCGAGCGGGCAGTCTACCAGCGCGTGGGTGCGTTGGTGGACTTGCCCGCTCGAACCTGTTCGCGGTCCATTCAGGAGGCGAAGAAGAAGAACAACAGCAGGCCGAGGACGACCAAGAGTGCCAGGGCGATCTTCATGTCATGAACTCGCAGTGAGAGGGATGGAGTCGGCGCGCAGGAACGTCCGGCGCAAGATGAGCACGCTGGCGAGCCAGGCGACTGCAGCGGCGAGGTAGAGCAGATCGGGGGATTGCTGCGTGAGCCAGCGGGCGAGAGCGCCGAGCCGCTCGTGGTCGAAGGCCATGCCGGTGACGACGATCAGGTACGAGCCTGTGGCGACGAGCTTGGACACGGGGAGCGCAGACAGCGACCCAGCCGGAGAGGCAAAGAGCGAGAGCAGTTGCCACCAGGTGAAGGCCCACAGCACCAGCAGAGCTGGCCAGGTGGGGCTGGGAGTCCACCATCCCGCCATGTCGGCCACGGCTGTGGCGGCCAGGAGGGCGAGGCCTGGAAGCACCGCGTGGCGAAAGAGCCGCTCCCGGGTGATGGGCAGGTGAGCCACTCTGCCAGCGCCGATCGCGCACCGTGAGAACCAGGCCATCTGCAGCAGCACCACGGCGAGCAGGCCGCCCCACGGCGATCGGGTGAGCGCGACCACTCCCAGCAACAACGTGAGCGAGAAGAAGATGATCAGGTGACGAGGATTGAGGCCGAGGGGCTGGCGCAGGCTGCGGTCGAGGGTCAGCGCTGGGCCCAACCCGGGGAGATCGCAGAGCCTGTCTCCCAAGGTAGAGAGGGCGTCGCCGAACTTGCTGTTGCGGCTCCCGTGAGCGAGCACGAAGCTTCGGGGCAGGCGCTTCTTGATCGACCAGGCGAGGGCGGCGGAGAGGGTGAGCCAGAGCGTGGCCGGCCAGTAGCTGCGCATGCCCAGTTGAACTCCCGACCAGACGAGGCCTACGAGCAGCGGGGCGAAGAGATACCAGGGCATGCCCTTCGCGGTCTGGACCCGCGCGCTGTGAAACAGCAACGGCACCAGCACGATCAGCGACTGCGCGTTCACGCTCAAGGCCAACTGCAGCGGGTGCACGGGATGGTCGTAGTTCAACATGAAAGACGCGCTGCAGAGCAGGGACGCACCCAGCACACCGGCCAGGGTCACCGCCAGGCGCTCCCAGAACAGGGCTCGGGCGTCGATGGGCAGGGTGCGCTGAAAGGGCGTGGCCACTCGAAAGGCCTGCATGCTGCCCAGGACCAGGCCGCAGATCATGACCGTGTTCACCATCATCCACTCGAGAAACGTCTTGTTGGGGTCGATGGTCAGGGGCCCGAAGCCCGTGGCGATGTCCTTGTTCGCGGAGTCGGCCATGACCACGCCGTAGACCAGACCCAGCGCCCACATGGCGGGCACGGTGAAGCGCAGCAGGTCGTTCTTCAGCAAGAAGCCCATCATGAGTCGACCCCCAGCAGCTCCACGAACAGCTCTTCGAGGGGGACGTGTTGGCAGGCGGCGTGGGCCTCCGGCAGCTCCCGGGCCAGGCTGACCCCCACAGCTTCGGACGTTCCTCGCAGGACTGCGTGCACGGTGTTCTTGTGTCGACGGACGCGCAGGCAGCTGTGGAGGTCGGCCAGCTTCTGTGCGTTGGCGCCGCTGCCGGGCAGCACCGCCACCACGTACTGCTCGTGCAGCTCGTCGAGGGCGCCGTCGAGCAGCAGGCCCCCACCGTCGAGCAGCACGATGCGATCGGCCATGCGCTCCACGTCGGTCATGTGATGCGAGCTGAAGACGATGGTGCTGCCCGACTCGTTGAGCAGCTGGATCGATGCCTCGAGGAACTGTCGCCGAGCGGCAGGGTCGAGTCCGCCAGCGGGTTCGTCGAGGAGCAGCAGCTCCGGGCGGTGGGCCACGGCGCAGAGCAGCCCTAGTTGCCTGGCTTGACCCTTGCTCAGGTGCGCTACCCGGGTGCGCAGATCGAGGGGGAAGCGTTCGAGCAGATCGTGCTCCAAGGCCTTGTCCCAGGTCGGAAACAGCTGGCGATGAAAGTCGAGCACGGCCCGCACACGCATGCCCGGTGGCAACAGCTGCTGCTCGGACAGGAAGCCCACCCGCTGCTTGACCTGCACCGGGTCGACGAGCGGGTCGATGCCGAAGACCCGGGTCGCGCCACGCTGGGGGCGCAACATGCCCAGGGCGATGTGCATGAGCGTGGTCTTGCCCGCGCCGTTGCTGCCCAGCAGGCCGACGACCTGACCCTGGGCGACTCGCAGGTCGAGCCCCGTGAGCACGGGCGCCTTCGGAGCGTAGGCAAAGTGGAGGTCACTGCATTCGAGCAGGTTCATGATCGGGTCTCCTGGTCGAGCTGCCGCAGCAGCTCGATGAGTTCGGTCAGCGGCAGGTCGGCCAGGGCCGCGTCAGTCAGGAGCTGGCGGGCCGTGTGGCGCAGGCGCTGCCGCACAGCCTCGACGTCGATGTCGGGCTGGACGTCGTTGACGAAGGTGCCCCGCCCTCGGCGGGTGCCGATCCAGCCTTCGCGCTCCAGCTCGTCGTAGGCCTTCTTGACCGTGAGCGGGGCGACCACCAGCAGCCCGGCCAGATCGCGATGGCTGGCCAGCTTCTCCCCCGGTTCGAGCCGACCCGCCATGATGGCCTTGATCACCTGGCGCACGATCTGGCGGTAGATGGGCACGGCATCAGCGGGGTTGATCTGGAGTTGCATGGGCACTGGTCTCTGACTCTTGTGCTGGTGTGATATAGAGCACTATATCACCAGGTCGTCTGTACGCAATTGACAGATGTAGCTCTCTGCGCCCCCACAGCGGTCCTGTTCCCCCAATGCAGCCTAAATGAGGCCAAAATGCCCATTTTGCCATCATTTTCTGCGAGGATGGCCATCGGATGGCAGATGGCCATCTCTCTACCAAAATGTCGTTTTGTCAAGAATTGCCATGAGGAGGTTCGTAGTGCAGGACACCCAGCTCCTGATCCAGGAGGCGTCTCGGATCGCCAGCGAGTACCTCGCCGGTCACGAAAACCGCTCCCTTCCTGTGGTCCGGCCGGTCTCGGCCGCCGAGCTGCTTGAGCAGATGAACATGTCGCTCCCGAGCGAGGGGCGTCCTCTGCCGGAGCTGCTGGACGACGTCCGTCAGACCCTGCACTACAGCGTGCGCACCGGGCATCCGGGCTTCTCGAACCAGCTGTTCGGAGACCACGACCCGGCCGGGCTCCTGGGCGAGTGGATGACGGCCCTGATCAACACCTCGATGTACACATTCGAGGTGGCGCCCGTGGTCACGCTCATGGAGACCACGCTCATGGAGCACATGTGCGGCTACGTGGGCTGGAGCGGCGACCTGGGCGAGGGAGTGCTGACCCCCGGAGGCAGCGTGGCCAACCTGATGGCCATGCTCGCTGCCCGAAACCGCCGCTGCCCTGACGCAAAGGAGCAGGGTCTGGACAGCACATCGAGGTTGGTGGCGTTCATGTCCGAAGAGGCGCACTACTCCATCGAGCGAGCGGCGAGCGTGGTGGGCCTGGGGACCGCCGCCGTGCGCAGGGTGCCGGTAGACGCGGTGGGACGGATGGACCCAGAAGCGCTCGAGGCCTTGCTCGCCCAGGTGGTCGCGGACGGCGACCAGCCGTTCTTCCTCAGCGCCACCGCTTCCACCACGGTGGCCGGTGCGTTCGACCCCTTCGAGCCCCTGGCGGACATCGCCGAGCGCCATGGGATGTGGCTGCACATCGATGGGGCCTGCGGTGGCGGCGTGCTCCTGTCCCCGCAGCACCGGTCGTTGATGGCTGGCTGCGAGCGGGCCGATTCGGTGACCTGGAACCCGCACAAGATGATGGGCATCCCCTTGGCCTGCTCGGCGCTGCTCATGCGCGAGCGAGGGCGACTGGCGGCCACCAACTCCATGGCCGCCGACTATCTCTTTCACGACGATGGGGACGAAGACGCTCGCTTCGATCTGGGCGACATCACCCTGCAGTGCGGCCGCCGGGTCGACTCGCTGAAGCTCTGGCTCTCGTGGCAGTCTCTCGGAGATGAGGGCCACGCCCAGCGCATCGATCGCATGTTCGAGATCGCCGCCACGTTCCGCGAGATGCTGGCTGAGCGGGAGGGCTTCGAGGTCCGGCGCGACCCTCAGGGCTGCAACACGTGCTTCCACTGGGTGCCCGAGTCTCTGCGCCAAGGCGAGACCGGCCCGCGACGCGATCAGGCCCTGGGCAAGACGGCCATCGAGATCCGCCGACGGTTACGTGCCGACGGCCGGCTGCTGATCAACTACGCGCCCCTTGATGGCGTCCCCGTGCTTCGACACGTGGCCAACAACGCTCGAGTCACGAGGGGCGATCTGAGCTTCTTGCTCGACGAGATCGAGCGGCATGGCAGCGAGCTGGAGAGCGACCGGGGGACCGAGAGGGCGGGAGACCACCTGAGTCAGCACGAGGGTCTTGGGTCCGCTGGCTGACGGCGTCCCGCCGGAGTTCGCTTCGTCCGTCCCTCAGCTGGGCTGAGGTTGCACTGCCACAAGCTCGGCGACCTTGGCCAGCAGGGCCTTGGGCGAGAAGGGCTTCATGAAGACCTCCGCGGCGCCGAAGGCCTTGGCGCCGCAGCTCCGGGCACAGCGCTGCGCTGCGACGACTGCGTGGTCACCTACGAAGAGCAGCGCGCCGAGGCCAACCGTCGCTTCAAGATGTCGTTTGGTTATTTGGCAATATAGGCATATAATCCCACCATGGCACGCTGCAAGACATCCCCTGTCGACTTCAAGGGTCAAGCGAACATCCTCAAGGGCCTGGCCAACGAGTCGCGACTGCGCATCATCGATCGGCTCAGCAAAGGCGAGTGCTCGGCGGGCGATCTGACGCGGCTCGTTGACCTCGATCAGTCGACCGTCTCAAAACACCTCAGCGTGTTGCGGGCCATTGGCATCGTTGACAGCCGCCGCGAGGGCAGCACGGTTTTTTACGAGCTGCTCACTCCCTGCGTGATGAACTTCTTCCGCTGCGCGGGAGAGGTCCTCAAGGAGCGCCCCTGAGTGTCAATTCGGCACGCAACATGCATGCGTTTTTATCGTTATTTGGCTATTTGGCAATATTGCCCTTCAAGCAAACAGACATCGCGAGAGTCGCCATGAGTCGCCCCCGGAAGATCCTGTTGCTCACCTTCGTCGCTGTCGGGGCCGCGCTGCTGTGGCGCTCCCAGCATGCTGGCCTTGCCGAGCAGAAGCCTGGCCTCGACGAGGCGGCCTTGCTCACCCAGGTCTCCGACGCGCTCAATGCCAGGCCGCGACTGATCGAGCTGGGCTCCGACAGCTGCGCCAGCTGCCAGGCCATGGTCCCGGTGCTGGCCGATCTGCGTGAGCAGCACGGCCCCGGGCTTCAGGTCGACTTCATCGATGTCTGGAAGCACCCCGACCAGGCCGAGCCCTTTGGCATCCGGGTCATCCCCACGCAGGTTTTCCAGGGTCCCGACGGGACCGAGCTGGCGCGCCACGAAGGCTTCCTCGCCGCCAACGCGATCCGTGAACGCTGGGCCGACCTCGGCTTTCCGCTCCCATCGAACTCACCGAAGCCGTGAATACGATCTTCCCTTGGCTCTCTGAGGCCCTCAACCAACACGCTCTGGTCGCGAGTGCCGCGGCCGTCGGCTGGGGCCTGGCCAGCGTGGCCCTGAGCCCCTGCCACCTGACCAGCGTGCCTTTGGCCGTGGCCTTCGTGCGCAGGGATGTCCGCGCTTCGACCTTGCGCCTGAGCCTGGCTCTGGCCCTCGGCCTCCTGGTCAGCCTCGCCGTGGTGGGCGCCGCGACCGTCGCCGCCGGGCGCATCGCCGGGGACCTCTGGGGCCTGGGCCCATGGCTGGCCGCCAGTGCCCTGCTTCTCGCCGGGCTGTTTCTTCTGGACGCCCTGAGCCTCCCTTCGTTCCTCTCCATTCCCCCCGACCGCATCCCCCGCAACAGCTGGGGCGCCGCGCTCATGGGTCTCTTCCTTGGCGTGACCCTCGGACCCTGCACCTTTGCCTTCTTCGCGCCGGTGCTCGCCGCCGCTCTCGGTATCGCGCAGAGCGACACCCTGCTCCCTGTCGTACTGATCAGCGCCTTCTCCTTGGGACATGTCGCCGCCGTCGTCATGGCTGGCCAGCTCGGGCTGCGTCTGAGCGCCTGGATCAGCAAGGGCGGTGGGGCCACCGCTCGCCTACGTGGCCTCGCCGGCAGTGCGCTGCTGGCCTGCGCCGTCTACGTCATCGCCACGCTTCCCTGAACAACTCGCCAGAGATCGTCGACCATGTTCGATCAGCTCGCCACCGTCGCCATCCGGGCCCTGGAGAGGCTCGGCGTCCTGCAGAGCGACCAACCCCTCGCAGCGGCGCTGCACTTCTTCATTCAGGACGTGACCAAGATCTTCACCATGCTGGTGCTGATCATCTATGCCATGGGATTTGTCCGCGCCATGCTCAGCCCCGAGCGGGTGCGCGACATGGTGCGGGACAAACCGCGTTGGCTCTCGCGCACGCTGGCCATTCTGCTGGGGGCGGTCACGCCGTTCTGCTCCTGCTCGTCGGTGCCGCTGTTCGTGGGCTTTGTCGAAGCGGGCATTCCCATCGGCGTGACCTTTTCGTTTCTCATCGCCAGTCCGATGATCAACGAGGTCGCCGTGATCGTGCTGGCCGGAACCATCGGCTGGTATCTGACCGTGCTTTACGTCTCGGCAGGGCTCGTCGTGGCCTGGATCGGGGGCGTGGCCATGGAACTGTTCGGCGCCGATCGCTGGGTGCCCGACGCTGTGCGTCAGATCCACGTCGGTGACGCGCCGCCCACCGCGCCGCCGCGTGGCTTCCACGAGCGCCACATCTTCGCTCTGGGGGAGGTCTCCGACATCGTCGGACGCATCTGGCGCTGGGTGCTCATCGGCGTCGGGGCCGGCGCGCTCTTTCATGGCTTCGTGCCCGAAGCCTGGGTCGCCGAGCACCTGGGCAGCGGGAGCAGCCTGTTTTCCGTGCCCGCCGCCGTGGCCCTCGGCGTGCCGCTCTACGGCAACGCGACCGGAGTCATCCCCGTGGCCGAAGCGCTGCTGGGCAAGGGCGTGCCGATCGGCACGGTGTTGGCGCTGATGATGAGCATCGCCGCCCTGTCCCTGCCCGAGATGCTGATCCTGCGCAAGGTCATCCACTGGCGTGGTCTGGCCGTGTACGCGTCGATTCTCGCCGTCGCCTTCACCCTCGTTGGCTGGACCTTTGATGTCCTGGCCTGAACCTCTTCACCGCTTCACGACACAACAGGAGCAAGACTCATGACCACGATCAAGATCCTCGGACCCGGCTGCTCGAACTGCAAGAAGGCCGCCCGACTCGTCGAGAAGGTCGGCCAGGAGCTGGGACTCGAGCTGCAGCTGATCAAGGAGACCGACCTGAGCGCCATCCTCGGCTACGGAGCCATGTCAACACCCGGTGTGGTCATCGACGAGCAGCTGGTCCACTCGGGCAGCGTGCCCAGCGAGGCGAAGGTCCGGGCCTGGCTCTCCGCCCTGCGGGTCTCGTAGGCCCTCACGCGCCATGAATGCTCACACGATCTCGCTGACGGCGGTCACGGTCTCACTGGCCCTGCTGACGGGTGGCTGCACGGCTCCGACGCAGCAGGCCACGAGACCCGGCGACGCACCGCTTTCTCCCGAGCCCACAACGCCGATCGACTGGCTGACCACCTCGACCTTCTCGCCCACCTTTTCTGTGAGGGACACAGAGAGCAGCCTTGGACCCTACGACGCCCTGCTCAAGGAGCTGACCCTGAACGATCTGGTGCGCATGCACGGCCACGCCTGTGATGGTCTGGTGACTGCCGCGGCGGCGTTCAGGGTTGGCCTCGATGAGCTCTATCCTCAGGGCGTCATCGACCGCACGGACACCGGTTGCTTGACCAACAACTCGCCCTGCTTCGGTGACGTGGCCGCCTACCTCACCGGTGGGCGGATTCGCTTCGGCACCCAGAAGATCGACCCGTCCATGGGCTCGCGCTTTCTCATCCATCGCTTCTCGACCCAGGAGACGGTCGAGGTCGCGCTGCGGCCGGGGCTCTTCCCCGAGGCGCTCCGCGAGCTGGAGACCAAGGTGCGTGGCGGCCACTGCACACAGCAGGAGCTACTCGCCTGCCAGGCCGCGCAATGGGCGTTCGCTCGCGGCCTGCTACAGCGGCCACTCACGGAGAGCTTCACGATCCGCCGGCTGCCCGAGTTCGTCTGGACACCGGACGTGTACTCTCAGCGGGGACGCCGTGGCGACATCATTAACCGAGATTGGGCACGCTGAGGAACTCCCGACAGAGCTTGCCGGACAGATGACTCCACCCGTCCAGCCCGGGCCCGACGAGGCCCCTGCACCCGAGATGCTCTCGGGGCCATGTATCGGTTGTTGAGGTACGCAACTCCCTGCGCCCTTCTGCGGCCAACTGCTGATTGTCACCCCCAGCGGAGTCCCGACAATATCGAATCAGAACCTGCGGCGAGGCAGCCGGGGTTCCGAGGACAGTTGGCCATTTCGCGTCAATTGCACTGAGCAACGGACGCGCAAGAAAGACAGCCCGGTCACAGGTGATCTCTCTTTGCTGGACGCCAAGCCCCTTCGGAGCCCCCTCGGCCTCAGGCCGTTTTCGAGCAAGTCGACCCTTCGGACCCCACGGCAAGCCATCGGGCAGAGGAGCTAGCAGAGGATGATCAATCGCACGTCTCGGCCAGCCACGAAAGAGAAGAGAGGAGCCGGCTGGCCCGGCTTCGCAGCCACGCTCGTCGTCCTGGCGACAATCACGGCCTGCGGGGGAGGGAGCAGTGGCGGGGGGGCTCTGGGCATCCAGGCGCAGCTACCCACCGCTGACACTGACTTCGCGTTCATCGCGGTTCACGACCCGTCGTCCGCCGACTACGACAGCGACTGCATCAGCTGCCACGGCGACCGCATGACCGAGGTTGCGCTCGATGGCGTCACGCCATCCGTGCATTCGACCATGGCAGGCTCGGCTCTGTTCGGCGAAGGCAACGCACGCTGCCTGTTTTGCCACAAGCACGGGGCGAACCTGGTCAATGAATCTGGCTCGGGTTTGCGAAGGCAGGTCGACATGTTCGCTTGCAACGTCTGCCACGGTGCTGGATTGACGATTCCGTTCTACCAGTAGGCAGCGTGGGTCAAATGACTCAATCACCGAGACGGGCATAGCGCCCTCAAGAAGGTCTGCCCAGGGCAGACGACTGATCAGGAGGAACTCGTGGTGACTTCAATCGACCGCCAGACAAACCACAAACCAGCTACCAAGGGATGGCTGGAATCCGATGTGACGCGGCGCTCTTTTGTGTCGGTGTCAGGCGCGCTCGCAGCGGGCGCCGCCATTGGGACGACGTTCTTTACCGTCAACAGTGCCGCAGCCCAGGACTTTGGCGATCCGATCCTGGTCGAGACTGACGCACAGGTCGATATCAAGTACAGCGTCTGCCTGGCCTGTCACAGCGCGTGCGGCGTTCGCTGCAAGGTTGTGAACGGTGTGCTCGACAAGATCGACGGGAACCCCTATCACCCCAACACCCTTGAGCCGCACTTGCCGTATGCGACCGACCCGGCGATTGCCAGGACGGTCCCCGGCCACCTCTGCGCCAAGGGACAGGCCGGAATCCAGGTGCTGTACAACCCGTTGCGTATCAAACAACCGCTCAAGCGAGTGGGCGACAGAGGTGCCGGGCAATGGCAGGCCATCTCGTGGGACCAGGCTTTCAGTGAGATCGGTGATCAGCTCACGCCGCTGCGAGATCTGGCGACAAACGTCGATCCCTCTGCGCCTGAACTTGGACCGATGGCCAACAAGGTCGTCTTCTGTGGTGGCCGCAACGAACACGGGCAGAAAGAGTTCACTGACCGATTCTGGGGCAATGGTTTTGGCACGATCAACAAGCGACACGATCACACCAGCATCTGCGAGACCAGTCACCACGTCGGCTACGCCCTAGCGACCGGAAACGGTGATTTCGGTGACAAGGCTGCGACCAAGGGCAGTACGGATCTCGCCAACTGCGAATGTGTGCTCTGGTTTGGCACTGACCCCATGTCCGCGAATTTCCCCTTCGTGGCTCAGGCGCGGAAGCTCAGCGAGATGATCGAGAATGGCGGCAAGTTGGCCGTCGTCGACCCCCGCTTCAACGTCACTGCCAGCAAGGCCGATTGGTGGCTGCCGGTCGTGCCAGGAACGGATGCAGCCCTGGCCCTGGCGCTCGGCCGCTACATCATCGACAACAGCCTCTACAACACGGATTTCCTCCAGAGGCCTCACGATGCGGCGAGCAACCCGACAAGCGAACTGAACACAACCGACTCCACCTTCCTGGTCAAGATCGTTGGAGGCCACGCCACGGCCTATCTCCGCTCGGACGAGGCTGGGCTGGGTGGCACCAACCAGGACTTCGTCGTCTGGTCAGGCGGTGGCCCGGCGCAATACGACAGCGTCGATACTGCCGATCTGCTTCCCGGCATGGTGATGGTCAGTGGCATCCTCTGCAAGACGAGCTTTGAGCTCTACGCAGAGCAGACGCAGGCGCAGACCGTCGACGCATGGGCCACCATCTGTGGCATCGCCAAGGCCGACATTGAAGCCCTGGCTGTTGAGCTCTCGTCTCACGGGCGCAAGGTCTCAATCGAGCACTACCGTGGTCCCGTCGGGCACACCAACGGCACCTACACGTCGTGGTCGATCATCAACCTGAACACGCTCTTCGGAAACTTCAACTGGAAGGGCGGCCATGTCTTCGGCGGCAGCCATTGGCACGAGACTGGTGGGAAGGCTGGCAACAAGTACAGCCCCAAGACTGTCGTGGGAGGTGTTTCTCCCACTGGCATTCAGGTCACACGCGTACTCTCTGACTACGAGAACACCGCCGAATTCGCCAACAACGGCTACCCCGCGAGGCGGCCGTGGTTCCCCTTTGCGAACCACTTCAATTACCAAGAGGTCATCCCCAGTATCGAGGACGCCTATCCCTACTCGGTTGGCGCACTCATTCTCTACTGGAACGACATTGCCTACTCCACGCCCGCCGGCAAGGCAACCGTTCAGCGGGTGCTCGCAGACCAGGCCAAGATCCCGCTGATCGTCTCCATCGACATCGAGATGGGTGAGACCACGGCCTACGCCGACTACATCCTGCCGGATTCGACCTATCTGGAGCGCTGGAGCACTCCTCATGTTGGTTCTGCGATCAACACCAAGACCAGCGGTGTCCGTCAACCGGTCGTGGGGTCCTTCGACGCGCAGATGAACTACACCCCGTTCCTGCCAAACACCAAGACCCTTGAGGACATCCTCATTGGTCTGGGCAAGAGCATGGGTTTGCCCATGGATCTACTGGACGAAAACGGGGGCACCACGCCACTCGACAGGGCCTGGGACTACCACAGCCAGCTGATCAACAACATCGGGGATGAGGGCGGAGGGCCAGGAATGGACTACGTCCTCGCCCGCGGCGGTCGCTTCGAGGATTTCGACCAGCTCTACGACGGCGACAAGATGGCCCATCGCTTCAAGACGCGGTTCTATCTCTTCAATGAGACGCTCGCTCAGTCACGAGACTCCATGACGGGTGTCCTCCGCGACGGGTTTGCGAAGTCCGACGTCATTGCCGATACCCTCGACAATCCCATCGCCGGTATGGACACCGACTACCCGCTCACGTTGATCACCTACAAACAGAGCTGGCACAGCATGGCTCGAACGGCCAGCAACCCGTGGCTGATGTCGATCCAGTCGGAGAACTTCGTCGAGATGAATTCAGTCGACGCCAAGGCTCGCAAGCTGCGTACTGGCGACGAGGTCCGCATCACGTCGGCCTCGCTTCCGGCGGGGCTTGTTGGTCGTGTGCAGGTCACCGAGACTCTGCGGCCCGATGTCGTGGCCATTGCCCACAGCTTCGGCCACTGGGAGATGTCCTCCAAGAGTCACACCGTCGATGGCGTCGCCTCGGATAGCGACCCCTCTCGAGCCAAGGGCATCGCGGCCAACCCGCTGATGCGCGCGGATCCATTGATGCAGAATGTGACCTTGCAAGACAAGGTCGGGGGTAGCGCGTCCTACAGCGACACGCGCGTGCAGATTACGAAGCTCTAGGCCTTCGAAAGGAGTTACGAAGATGACTCAAGTTGGATGGATCGTCGACCTCAAACGGTGCATTGGCTGCCGCTCCTGCTTCGTGGCCTGCAAGGCTGAGAATAGGACTCCACTTCAGACAGATTGGCGCTTCGTGATCGAGCGCGAGAGCGGCGCCTACCCCGTCCCCGTCAGGGAGTTCATCTCCACCGGCTGCAACCACTGCGATTCCCCCGCGTGCATCGCATCGTGCCCAGAGGATGCAATTAGCAAGCGGGCTGCTGACGGCATCGTGCTCATTGACCAGGACAAGTGCATCGGCTGCCGATACTGCACCTTCGCGTGCCCGTACGGCGCCCCTCGCATCGACTCCAGCACAGGTAAGGTCTCCAAGTGCACGATGTGCGTCCACCGTATCGACGCTGGTCTGAACCCAGCCTGTTCTGATGCGTGTCTCACCGGCGCGCTGCAGTATCAAGGCGATTTCACGGGCTCCACAACCAGCAAGCCTTCGGGCTTCGTAGATCCGAGCCTGACGGGCCCCAACATCGACTTCGTGCTGATGGACTAGGAGCCATGAGAGAGCCATCGAGAGACGACCTGGAGAGGTTGGCCGACCTTGCACCCGCGCGGCAACTCCTCTACGCGTACTTGGCCTCGGCCTTCAGCGAGCCGCCTTGTGAAGACTCTCTGAACGCCTTGCGTCAGCAGCCCTTTATCGACGCGGCCAAGGTGCTCTTCCGCGAAGCAGAGAGTTCGGTGATGCGCGAGGACCGTCTGGCTTCTGCCGCAAGCACCGAAGGCCTGGAGAGCGCACGCCAGGAGTTCGCAAACCTCTTCATCGTGCCCGGACCGCAGTACGTGACTCCCTACGAGTCAGTGTTTCGTGATACGCGAGAGGTTGCCGGTGAGCCCGTCAAGGGGTTGTTGATGGGGCAGCCAGCCATGGATGTCATGCAGTGGTACCGCCTGGCTGCCCTTGAGATCGCCGAGGAGTATGAGGAACTCCCCGACCACATCGGGCTGGAGTTGAACTACCTGAGCGAACTCTGCGCCAAAGAGGTCGAGTTCGCTGCGGAGGGCAACACGTCCAAGCTGTCTCGCGCCAGGGAGATGCAGCGAGACTTCCTGGCCGGTCATGTCGTCCTGTGGGTCGATGACCTCTGCGAGAAGATCCACCAAAAGACGCGGCTGCCCTATTTCCGCATGGTGGCCAGCATGGCTTCCGAGGTTGCTCGGCGAGATCTGACAACTCTCGAAGGGCTGCTTGGGCCGTCCTGCGGCAAGTCGGCGCCCCAACCCTCGCTGGCATAAACAGAGAGAGACCAAACGCCCGGCGGCGTCGTCTTTCACGAGCTGCCCCGAATGGCTGGTGGAGAGGAACCAGCTGTCATTGAGGAGGGAGCTGACTTGCTCAGCTGGGCTGAGGTTGCACTGCCACAAGCTCGGCGACCTTGGCCAGCAGGGCCTTGGGCGAGAAGGGCTTCATGAAGACCTCCGCGGCGCCGAAGGCCTTGGCCATCTTCAGGTAGTTCTCGGTGCGGTCCTTGCCGCCGCCTGAGATGGCGATGAGCGCCAGGTCTGGATACTTCTTGCGGGTGTGCATGAGGCATTCCAGGCCGTCCTGACGGGGCATCACGATGTCCGTGATCATCAGGTCAAAGGTCTCGTTCTCCAGGATGCGCACGGCTTCGTGCCCATCCTTGGCGAGCTGGACTTCGTGCCCGACCATCCTCAGGAGCTTGTCCAGGGAGGCGCGGATTTCAGGGTCGTCGTCTGCGATCAGGATGAGTGCCATGGGGGCTTCATCGGCACCTGCACTGAGGACCTGTAGGGAGATCAGCTGAGTTGCTCGGAGAATGCCCATGGCCTGGGCGGAACGATGAAGGGCTCTGGGATCTCAGCCGTTTCGGCCCGTCATTTGGTGGCTGGCGGTCCATGAATCGCTGACTGTCCATCAAGGAGGGACGTCTTGAGCGCCGAGAAGGGAGAGGACGGCCGGGTGATGCGTACACCCGGAGTCCGTTCAGCCATTCCACAGCAGGTCGACCAGTCCATGACGGACAGCACCTCTCTTACTGTCGAGGAAGAGACGAGCCTCACCCAGCTCTTCCTTGAAGAGGGGCGTGATCTGCTGATCTCACGCCTGCGCCTGGGCCTGGGCGTGGGCATGGTCCTGTACTCGCTGTTCTCGGGGCTGGATCTGTTGGTGGTGCCGGACCTGTGGCTGGACTTCATGTGGATCCGGGGAGCCACCGTCGCTCTTGCTGGCGTGATCATCGCGCTCAGCTACACCGAATTCGGTCGCGAGAACGCCCGCAGCCTGGCCATGGTCATCGTCTACGCCGGAGCCTCGGGCGTGGTGCTGATGACCACCAAGATGGGCGGCTTCGACAGCAACTACTTCATGGGCATCATGCTGGTGACCTTCTTGGTGGGCTTGTTCCTGCCCTGGGGGGTGAAGCTCACTGCCATCTACAGCGCCGCCGTGTGCGGCACCTACGTGCTGGCCAATCTCAACGTGGGCGAGCCCACCCTGGCCACCGTGCTCATGCCCGTGTTCTTCTTGCTGGGCACCTGCCTGCTCACTTGCTGGGCGTCGTGGGCCATCGAGAAGTCGCGCAAAGAAGCGCTGAAGATGCGCCTCGCCCTCGAGGTCGCCATGGAGGGCCTGAAAGAACTCGACAAGGCCAAGACCGGCTTCTTTGCCAACGTGAGCCACGAGCTGCGCACACCGTTGATGCTGATCCTCGGCCCCCTCGAACAGATCATCAATGGGGCGGTGGATGACACGGCGCCCTTGCTGCGGTCGATGGATGCCAACGCTCACCGCCTGCTGCGGCAGGTGAACATGATCTTGAACTTCTCCAAGCTGGAGGCCGGGCGCCAGGACTGCAACCGGGACGTGGGCCAGGTGGGCGAGGTGCTCGATCAGCTGCTGGCCGGCGCCACGCCTTACGCCAATCAGCGGGGCATGACCCTCACCGGCGAAGGCCTGGACACCCTGCCCGAGCTGCCCATCGACGCCGAGCAGATCGAGACCGCGGTGGCCAACCTGCTCTCCAACGCCATGAAGTTCACCCCGGACGACGGCACGGTCACCGTGCGAGCTGGCCACGAGCCAGAGTTCGTCTGGATCGAGGTGGCGGACACGGGCTGCGGCATCCCCGAAGCCGACGTGGCCAAGGTCTTTGACCGGTTTCACCAGGTCGACGGCGGCAAGGGCGGCAAGATCCAGGGCACGGGCCTGGGCCTCGCCCTCTCGAAGGAGCTGGTCGAGCTGCACGGCGGTCGCATGACGGTGACCAGCAAGCTCGGTGAGGGCACGACCTTCCGCATCGAGCTGCCCACCCTGGAAGCCAGCGACTTCGAGGCCGCGGCGGCCCAGGACCCGAAGACCGAGAAGAAGGGCAAGGTGGTGCAGACGGTCACCCGCGCCGACAGCAACGCCACCAAGTTCGCCGACCTGGCCACTCCGGGCCTGGAGGACGGCGTCGATCTCGAACAGGCCGGGGCGGACGCACCGCTCGTGCTGGTGGTCGAAGACAACCCGGACATGCGCGCCTTCGTCTCGTCGTCCCTGGCCCGCATCTACCGCGTGGTCACCGCCGAAGACGGCGCCCAGGGTCTGGAAGAGGCCCGCCGTGTGCGCCCGGACATGATCGTCTCTGACGTGCAGATGCCGAACATGGACGGCTTCGAGATGGTCACCGAGCTGCGCAAGGACAAGCTCTTCGACACCACGCCGATCATCATGCTCACCGCCAAGACCGGCAGCCAGGCCGTGGTCAAGGGCCTCAACCTGGGCGCCGTCGACTACATCGGCAAGCCCTTCGAGGTCAGCGAACTCACCGCCCGAGTCGCAGCCCAGCTGCGCATGGCCGCCATCGAACGTGCCCTGGACGAGCGGGACAGCCGCCTGGTCGCCGTGGGCCAGATGACCGGCAGCATCGCTCACGACATGCGCGGTCCGCTCACGGCGATCTTCAACCGCATCGAGCTGCTGCGCATGGTCGCCGACGTGGCCGGCAACCTCGAGAACTACGACGAAGACCTGACCGCCATCGAGAGCACCGTGACCCGGGTCAACAACATGATCCAGGAGCTGCTCGAGTTCGTGCGCGGCAACAACGTCACCCTGAACATCGAGCCCACGGATCTGGGCGAGTTCATGACCAGGCTCTGCACCGAAGCCGAGGCGTCACTCGGTCACGTGGGGGTCACGCTGCTTCACGAACAGCAGGGCAGCGATGGGGTGATGCTGGACATCGACCGAGACCGCATCACCCGTGTGATCGAGAACCTGGTCAACAACTCCCGGGACGCCATCGTGCAGTCAGAGAAGCCCGATGAGGGCAAGGTCTGGATCCGCACGAGCGCCGGCGAAGACCGGGTGGTGATCCGGGTGGCGGACAACGGCCCGGGCATCCCCGACGAGGCCAAAGAGGGTCTGTTTCAGCCCTTCACCACGGCGGGCAAGGCCAACGGCACCGGCCTGGGGCTGGCCATCGTGCGCAACCTGGTCACGGCCCACAACGGCACCATCGAGGTGGACACCAACCCCACCGAAGGCGGCGCGGCGTTCGAGATCATGCTGCCCTGCACCATGTCCGTGGCCGAGCAGCACGCTCCGGCCGCAACGCCCTAGTCCGACCTATTCACGGACTCCTGCTGCGAACGCGTTTGCGCCTTCGT
>CAZIAK010000028.1:0-50686 GCA_964537035.1 uncultured Phycisphaerales bacterium
ACTGGCACTGGCACTGGCACTGGCACTGGCACTGACCTGGTCAGGCAGGGTCGCCTCGGCGGCCCGCTCCTCAGCTTCAGCCGCCACCACCGAATCAGCCACGGAGCGGGGGCCGGCCTCGGTCTCGGCGTCGAGGATGCCGAAGATGCGTTCGCCAGCAGCCATGGCCGCCTGCAGCACGTTGTACCGCTCGGCCAGCTCGCGGATGGGCTCGAAGACGAAGTCGAGCAGCAGCCAGAAGTTGATCCAGGTGCCCAGGGTCAGCTCGCCCTCCAGCAGCAGCCAGCAGCCGAAGCACAGGGTGCCCAGCTTGACCGACCAGGAGAGCACGTCCACCGTGGGGAAGAAGCGGGAGAAGTGCCGCACGGTGACCATGTTGTCTTCGTAGTACTGGCTGTTGAGGCCAGCGAAGGTGGCCGCGGACGCGTGCTCGCGCCGAAAGAGGTGCACCACGTCGAGGCCGGTGAGCCGCTCCTGCAGGAAACTGTTCAGCCGACTCAGCGAGTTGCGCGTGGCCCGGTAGGCCAGCCTCGCCTTCAGCCGGAAACGAAAGGACACGAACATCATCAGCGGCAGGATGAGCAGGGCCACCATGGCCAGCTTCGGTGACAGCAGGAGCAGGGCCACGATCACCGCGATGATGGTCAGGATGTCGTAGGCGATGGTGGCCACGCCGGTGGTGAACAGCTCTGACAGCGCGTCCACATCGTTGGTGGTGCGGGTCACCGTCCAGCCCACGTGGTGTCGATCGAACCAGGCGCTGGGCAGGCGCAGCACATGGTGAAAGAGCGTGTTGCGAATGGTCAGCACGATGCGCTGGCCCGTTCGGTTCATGATCCACTCGCGCAGCACCAGCAAGGCCGACAGGGCGGCGGCGATGCCCAGGTAGCCCAGGGCCAGGGTGCTGACGTCGCTGGCGAGGGCGTCGCCGTCGAACGCTGGTGTGCCCCGGGTCTCGGTGGCGGTGGTGAGCGGGCCGTCGATGGCCAGACGGATGACCCAGGGCCCGGCCAGGCGCAGGCCCAGGTTCGCGATGAGCAGCAGCACGGTGAAGCTCAGCACCACCACGTGTGGGCGGGCGAACACGAGCAGCCGTGCCAGGAGTCGGCGGTCCGTGGCGCCACCGATGCGCTTGAAGCTCTGAGTCTCGGTGGAGGGTGGGGGCGGGGTCACAGGGCTTCGATCTCCGCCTCGATGCGCTGCCGCTTCTCGATCTCGGCGTACAGGCCACCGAGGGTCACGAGCTCGTCGTGGGTGCCCGACTCGACCACCCGTCCCTCGTCGAGGACGAGCACCTGATCGGCCAGAGACAGGGCCGCCACACGGTGGCTGACCACCACGGAGGTGCGGCCGGTGAGGGTCTGCTCCAGGCTGCGCAAGATGGCCTGCTCGGTGACCGAGTCGACCGCAGACAGACAGTCGTCGAGCAGGAGCACGGGGGTGGCTGCGGCCAGGGTGCGGGCGATGGCGGTCCGTTGGCGCTGTCCGCCAGAGAGGGTCACGCCCCGTTCGCCCAGTATTTCGTCGTAACCGTGGGGGAAGCCCTCGATGTCGTCGTGGACCTGAGCCAGCTTGGTGGCGGCCAGGACCTGTTCCTCGCCCACGTGGTCCCCGGAGAAGGCGACGTTCTCCCGGATGGTCTCGCTGAACAGGAACGTGTCCTGGGGCACCACACCCACGGTGGCGCGCAACTGCTCAAAAGGCAGCTCGCGGATGTCGTGGCCGTCGAGCAGCACGGTGCCGGGCGGGGGGTCGACCAGGCGGGCCATGAGCTGCACCAAGGTGCTCTTGCCGCAGCCCGTGCGCCCGGTGATGCCCAGGGTCGTGCCCGGGGGGACGGTGAACGACACATCGTCGAGTACCAGCGCGCCGTCCCAGGCATGGGACAAGTGGCTCACTTGCAGCTGACCCTTGAGAGCGGGAAGGGCGGGGAGCCCGGGGAGTTCAGGCTGCTCGGCCCGAGGCTGGGACGGGCTGTTGTCGGCCACCGACGGCTGCAGGGCGAAGAGCTCCTCGAGACGTCGCGCGGCGGCACCGGCCCGGTGATACATGCCCAGCATCCAACCGATGGCGATGAGCGGCCACAGGGCGTATCCCAGCAGCATGAGAAAGAAGAACAGCTCGCCCTTGCTGAGGTCGCCCGAGACCACGTGCCATCCGCCCACGGCGAGAATGACCAGCACCCCCAGCTCTTTCACGGCGGTCACACCCGCAGAGGTGATGCCCCGCAGTGTGGCCAGGTGCAGGTTGGCCTGGAGCAGGTTGGCTCCCTTGGAGCGAAACCCCGATGCGGTCAGAGGCTCGGCGGCGAAGGCCTTGACCACCCGAATGCCCGACAGGCTCTCCTGGGCTACGGTGGACACGTCGGCCAGGCTCTCTTGAGTGCGCTGACTCCAGCGCTGGGTGGGGCGCGACGCGGCTTTGATCACCATGGCCAGGCCCACGAAGGGCACCAGCATGGCCAGCATGAGCGAGGGGTCGGTCACGGCCATGGCCACCAGGGCGGCGGGGACGACCACCAGCGCCTGGGCGTTGTACATGACGCCCGGTCCCAACAGCATGCGCACCGCCTCGATGTCGGACACCGAGCGGGACATGATGTCGCCCGTGCGAATGCTCGACAGGTCGTGGGGCGAGAGGCTCATCAGGTGGGCGAACAGGTCTTGGCGATACAGCCGCTCGAAGTCTCGAGAGGCCCCGGTGATGTGCAGCCGCATGGCGTATTTGGAGAACGAAGCCGCCACCACCAGCAGCCCCGCCAGCAGCGAACCGCTGACCGCGTCAGAGAACTCCAGCGTGCCCTTGTCGATGCCATCGATGATCTGGGCCACGATGTAGAACACCACCATGGGCAGCCCGGCGCCGGGCACGATGGCGGCCATCCCCCAGAGCCACTGTCGCTTGACCTGCGGGAAGTAGCCCAGCGCGCGCTGGAAGGGGCGGTCCGTCAAGGATCGGATGCCGTCGACGTGGGGGCGGGGGCCGAGGCTGTGGGCCCTGACCCCGACGGCGCGGCAGACGACAGCGAGCTGCCAGAGCCCGCACTGACCCTGGCCTGACGCACAGGGGACTCACTGCGCACGGTGAGCACCTTCGCTGCAGACGCGTCCACACCTGACACACCGACGGTCGAGCCACTCTCATCCATCTCGAGAATGCCCCGGCGCTTGGTGCCCAACAGGCCCATGTCGCGCTTGATGGCGAAGCAAAGCGAAGGGGGCACGCCGCACACGTGACAGACCTTGCCCACGCAGTAGTCGGTCTGGATCAGGTCGCGAGCCCGCTCTCGTTCGGTCCAGAGGTAGTCGCGGTCGGGGCCGATGTCGAGGTGGTCCCAGGGCAGGGTCTCGTGGCGGCCCCGCTCGCGGTAGGCGAAGTCGTCCGGGTTGATGTCTGTACTCTTGAAGGCCGCCTCCCAGTGTCGCACATCGAAGTGCTCGCTCCAGGCGTCGAAGCGGGCCCCGTTGCGCCAGGCGGCGATGAGCGCCGGGGTCAGCCGCCGGTCACCCCGAGAGAGGATGCCCTCGAGCCAGCTCTGGTGCGTGTCGTGAAACTTCAGCTTCACCGCGCGGTTCTTGTTCAGGTCGCGCATCCAGGACTGCTTGGCCCGCACCGTGTCTCGGTCCATCATGCCGTCCCACTGAAAGGGCACGAAGGCCTTGGGGATGAACGTGGTCACGGTGACGTTGATCTTGGCCTTGCCCTTTCCGGTGACCTTTTGCCGTAGGCGGGACAGCTCATCCGCGAACTCGACGATGGCGGTGAGGTCTTCTTCGCGCTCGCCGGGGATGCCGATCATGTAGTAGATCTTGATCGTGGACCAACCGCCCTCATAGGCGGCCGCGGCGCTGGCCAGTAGATCTGCGTTGCTGATGTCTTTATTGATGATTTTGCGCAGTCGATCCGTGGCCACCTCTGGAGCGAAGGTCAGCGACGACTTGCGTACGGCGTTGGTCAGCCCGGGCAGGTGGGCCAGCTCGCCCGTCACGCGCAGGCTGGGCAGGGAGACCGACACCCGACGGGGCGTGAAGCGCTTGTCCATCTCGACCAGCAGCTCTTCGATCCAGGGATAGTCACCTGAAGAGAGGGACGTGAGCGTGACCTCGTCGTAACCCGTGGCATCGATGGCCGCCTCGGCGCCTTCGACCAGCTGCTCGACGGTGCGGTAGCGCATGGGCCGGGTGATCATGCCCGCCTGGCAGAAGCGGCAACCCCGGGTGCAGCCGCGCATGATCTCGATGGACACGGTCTCGTGCACGCTGCGAGCGTTGGGCACCAGAGGTCGGGTCATCACGGGGATGGCGCTGAAGTCGAAGATCGAAGCGCCCTTGATGCGTGCCGGGACGTCTTCGAAGCGCGGCGTGATGCCGGTCATGGCCGGCCCGTCGTAGCTGACCTCGTAGAGGCTGGGCACATAGGCCCAGGGGAAGGTCGTGGCGATCTCCCGCAGCATCTCGTCGCGGCTCATGCCCTTGGCGCGCTGTGCGACGACCAGGTCGAGCAGGGCGCACACCGTCTCTTCGCCGTCACCGGGCATGAAGACGTCGATGAACTCGGCCAGGGTCTCGGGGGAGTGGGCCCCGTGTCCGCCGGCGATGACCAGGGGGTGGGTCGCGTCTCGATCGGCGCTGAGCAGGGGCAGCCCGGCCAGATCGAGGGTCTCGAGGATGTTGCTGTAGGTCAGCTCGGTCTGCAGGGTGAAGCCCAGCACGTCGACATCGCGGACGGGCAGGTGGTTCTCGAGGGTGAACAGGGGCAGCTCGCGCTCGCGCATGAGCTCTGCCATGTCCGGCCAGGGCGTGAAGCAACGCTCGGCGGCGAGGTCGTCACGCCGGTTGACCACGTCGTAGAGAATCTGCGAGCCGTTGTGGCTGCTGCCGATCTCATAGAGGTCGGGGTAGCAGAGGGCGATGCGCCCACGGACCGTGCTGGGGTCCTTGACGATGATGTTGAACTCGCCACCCAGGTACTGGGCAGGGTTCTCGACGAGATCGCAGAGTTCGCGAACACGGGGGAGCAGGCTGGTCATGTCTGGAGGGGTCATTCGGGCTTGGCGAGGCCGGGCCGGCGCATGGGGGTCCAGGCGGGAGACACGTGGGTGAACTGCCTGCGCAGGGGGTGGGCGTGCTCGTTGCCTAGCACCAGGCCCGCGGTCAGGGGCGCATAAAACGATTCGAACGCGTTGCGGGCCTCACCGCCGTCATCCGGCAAGGCAGCCATGGCGGCCACCAGATCGACGGCGATCTCGGGAGCCGAACGGGGGTCGGCCGCCGTCTCCTCCATCTCGCTCTTGCCGGCTTCCACGGAGTAGCGGGTCTCCCAGGGCAGGAAGACGCGCCGGGAGAGCACACCCACGACCTCAGGGCAGGTGACCGCATCTTGGGACCAGTCGAGGTTCAGGGCGAAGAGGCGCAGCTCGGCTCGATGGTGTGCGAGGCCCGCCGCGACCGGGGTGAACTCGGCCGCGTTCGCCGCCACGTACAGGGCATCCCGTCCCTGCCGATCGGTGAGCTCGTCGAGTACGGGCAGCTGCCAGTATTGTCCCAGGGCCATGGCCAACGGAGCGGAGATCGGGCCCGTGGGGATGACCACCTCGGGCAGCAGGGCCCGGCTGTTGAGCAGGTGGGCCAGGCGCTGCAGCAGGAAGGCCACCATGTCTGGCTTCAGGTCGAGCACCTCGAAGCGCCCGGCGAGAGAGCCGTCCTCGAAGTAGCCACCCGCCGTCTTGAGCAGCACGCCCCCATGCTGGATGTAGTGCCACTCTCTCAGGCCCAGGTCCGTGAGTTGCTCCGGCCAGTGGCTGGCCCGGCCCACCAGGGCGTGGAGGGCGTCGAGATGTTGCCGCTGCCGGTCGTTGCTGCCCATCTCCTCGGCTGGGTCGAGCAGCTGGGCAGCCAGCTTTCGACGGCCCGCGTAGAGGGCGGCCTCGGCCTGCAGCAAGAGCACGTCGAGGGTCTCTGACTCGGACAGATCGGGGCTGTTGGCCAGGGGCGCCAGGGTCGAGAGGCAGTCAGAGAAGCGCCGCTCAAGAAAGCGGGCGTAGGCCAGCTCGCGCCGCACCGTGGCGGATTCGACCCCGTCCGGGGGCAGGGCCTTCAGCGACCGGAGCAGCAGGCCAGCCCCCGCATCGGGGCGATCCTGGGCCACCAGGCGGTGTCCGAGGCAGAAGAGGTGCTCAGGATTGTCCGGATCGCCCCCTAGCTGCTCGAACAGCTCGGCGTCTTCGGCAGCGCCGAGCATGCGGCAGATGCGCCCGGCGGCCTCGATGGAATCTTGATGGCGGGGGTCACAGACCAGGGCATCGAGCAGGGTCGCCAGGGCCTTGCGGACCTGACCTGCGGCCACCTGCTCGACTGAGGTCTCGAAAAGTTGCTTGGCGTCGGTGGTCACGGCGGGGATTCTAGCCCAATCTCCCTGTCTGGCGCTGCCACCGAGCGACGGTTGTGTGCAGCTGACACCGAGGTGAATGGAGCCCATGAGACGCATCGCGGTCATCAACCAGAAGGGTGGCGTCGGCAAGACGACGACCACTGTCAACTTGGGAGCGGGATTCGCTCGCCTGGGTCGCTCCACGCTGATCTGCGATCTCGACCCCCAGTGCAACCTCACCGTGCATCTGGGCCTTGACCCGAACACGGTCGAAGCGTCCCTTTACGAGCTGTTCCACTCCCGGGCCGAGCTCAACGCGGTGGCCCGACCCACGGGTCAGAAGGGGCTCTCCGTGGCCCCGGCGTCGGTCGACCTGGCGGGCCTCGAGCTCGAGCTGGTGCACGAGGTCGGGCGCGAGGTCATCTTGCGGGACGCCTTCGACCGGCTCGACGACGACTCCTATGACTTCGTGCTGGTCGACTGCCCCCCGAGCCTGGGCCTGCTGTCGCTCAACGCCCTGGTGGCCTGCGACGAGTTGTTCGTGCCCATCCAGGCCGAGTTCTTCGCGCTGCAGGGCCTGGGCAAGTTGATGGACGTGGTGCAGCTGGTGCGTCGGCGACTCAACCCGAACCTGCGCATCACTGGCATGGTCAGCTGTCGCCATGACCCCTCGACCAATCTGAGCAAGGCCGTGATCGCCGACATCAAGTCGCACTTCGGCTCGATCTTCCAAGACACGGTCATTCGCCGCAACGTGAAGCTGGCCGAGGCGCCCAGTCACGGCAAGACCATCTTCGAGTACGACGCAGAGTGCCCTGGAGCAGTGGACTACCTGGCCCTTGCGCAAGAGCTGCTGGGCCAGAAAGATAGGGCCCCTGAAACAGCCGCACCCTCTGTGGCTGTCGACGCCCCCGAAACCGTGGCGGAGACCGCGCCACCCAGCGAACCCTCTGCTGAAGCCGTGGTCGAGACACCTGCAGCCGTCGAGGCCGAGACCCCGGCGGCCAGCGACTCCACGACGAAACAGACCAAGACCCGCGATGCCAGCGGTGGCACGCCCGAGACCGAGAAATGATGACCAGCCTTTCGCAGCGCCTGCTGTCCCGTGAGACCTCGCCACTGATCCTGGTGCTGCGGTTGGTGTTGGCGCCCCTGCAACTGATCTACATGCTCTTGAGCAGCACCAAGAACGCCCTGTACGACGGGGGGCTGCTGACGCCTCGCAAGGTCGACGTGCCGGTGATCTCGGTGGGCAACATCACCGTGGGCGGCACGGGCAAGACGCCCCTGGTCATCGAGCTGGCCCGGCGTGCCCTGGCCGCTGGCAAGAAGGTGGCCGTGGTCACCCGGGGCTATGGCGCGGCTGCGGATGACTCCGGGCGCTCAGACGAGGTGCGGCTCATCGCCGACCGGGTGCCTGAGGCGATCCTGGTGGTCTCTCCCGACAAGGCGCTGGGGGCTCGTGAAGCGGTGGACGAGGGAGCCGAGGTGATCCTCCTCGATGACGGCTTCCAGCATCGCCGCCTCCACCGCGATCTCGACATCGCCGTGGTCGACGCCCGGGCTCCCTATGGCAACGGCTTTCAGCTGCCCCTGGGTGGGCTCCGCGAGTCTCCCTCTGGTCTGGGCCGCGCCGACCTGGCAGTGCTGACCCACACCGATGGGCTTGAGCCGGCTGAGCTGAGCGCGGCCATCGTGCGCCTGCGCTCCTGCCGCCGCGATCTGCCAGTGGTCCTGGCTCACCACCGCCCCCTGGGCGTGCGCTCGGTGACGGCCGAGACCCTCGACCCGCTGACCAACCTGGCCGGGCTCGACATCTTCTTGTTCTGTGGCATCGCGTCGCCGGACGCCTTCGCCCAGACCGTCTCTGGCTTGGGCGCAGAGGTGAAGGGCCTGATGGGCTTCGGAGATCACCACGCCTTCACCGCCGCTGATATGGCCCAGGTGCGAGCCGAAGCTGGCACGGCCCAGCTGCTCTGCACCGAGAAAGATGCGGGCAAGGTCGGACAGATCCCCGGCTGCGATGACGTGCTCTGCCTGGCCATCGATCTCGAACTCGACGGCGAGATGCCCGTGCTTCCGGGCATCGACGGCTGACCCCGGTGAAGGCGGGGCAGGGCGTGACGGCCACCGACAGGGTGGACCCGCGCTCCGGCCGAGGGCAGTGGCTGCTGGCGTTGCTGCTCACTGTGGGCGGCATGGTCGTGGCGGCGGTCGGCATGTCTCCCGATCTGGACGGGCCCTGGCAGCGGGGCTGGAAGGCCCACAACGGCGGGCGCTATGCGCTGATCGCTCGCAACTACGCCCGCTGGGGTTTGAGCCACGCCGGGGCTGCGCCCCTGATGGACATGGCTCCCGCCTCGGGACGGCCGCCGCCCGCCGATGGGCTCGACCCCTACGCGCACCACCCGCCCGGGGTGATGATGGTGACCGGCATCGCGTTCAAGCTGCTGGGTCCATCTGAGCGTCTGGCCCGGCTGCTCTCCTTCATGGCCACCCTATCCAGCCTGGCCGTCCTGGCCCTGCTCGTAGGGACGGTCTCGACGCCCTTGGCTGGCGGGGCCGCAGCCCTGCTCTGCGGCGCCATGCCCATGACCGTGGTCTTCGGCACCCACGTCGAGGTCCAGGGCCCCCTGGTGTTGCTCTGCGGGCTGGCCACCCTGCTGGCCTACGCCCGACTGCTCCAGGGCGGCGCGCGTCGACCCTGGCTCCTGGCCTGGATGGTCGCCCTGGCCGCTGCGTCCTGGTTCGACTGGTTCGGCCTCTACTACGGCGCGGGGTGCGCCGCACACGCCTTGCTCAGCCGGCGGGGCCTGGGGCTTTGGGCCGCCCTGGGCGGTTGGGTCGCGGTCTTGTTCGGGGGCTGGCTGGCCTGGCTTTCGAACCTCCCTGGCATGTCCTGGCGCCGTGTCCTGGGGGCGGCGGGCGTGCGGGTCGATGGGGGCGTGGGAGCCATGGAGGGGTCCATCGGCGAGGCCCTCGGGCCCTGGATTACGTCCAGCATGGAGCTGCTGCCCCTCTGGCCCCTGCTGCTCGCTGCGCTGTGTTTCTCCGCCTTGCGACCAGGATCTTCTCGGTCGGCCTCTGCTCTGGGTGTGCGCTGGCTGCTGCTGTTGCTGCTCGCACCGCCCCTGGTTCACTGTCTGCTCTTCCCCGCCGGGATGCTGTTGCACAGCTACTGGCTTTTCGCCTTGCCCCCGGCTTTGGCAGCGGGGTTGGCCCTGGGACTGGCCCGGCTGCGCCCTGGGGCCTGCCTGGCTGCCGTCGTGCTGGGGGCTGTGGGCCTCGTCAGTCAGTGGGCTGGGGCTGCTGAAGAGATCGACCTTCTGCCCGCCATGCTGGGGCAGGCCATGGAGCAGCACACGGCCCCGGGCGACGGGGTGCTGACCAACTTCGAGGTCAACGTGCTCTGGGACGGCATGGAGGTGGGGGACTACATCGTCTCCCGGCCCGAGATCAGCTACTACGCCGACAGGCCGGTCCGCGGAGGCATTCGGGGCGATGGCCAGGGGCGCGCGGTCGACCTGGGGCAGGCCCTGGCTCTGCTGCCCTCGGCCCGCTGGTTCGTGCTCTGGCCAGACGCCGGTGACCCGGCCCTGCCCCAGGCCCTCGACGCCTTGGGCGGCCCGCCCCCCGTGTCCCTGAGCGGCGACCCCCAGGTCTTGCTCTACCGCCTGCGCCCCTGATCAGCCGATGAGCTTGATCAGATCTTCGACCCATGCCGCGGCTCCCCGATGCCGACCACAGGATTCCATGCGATGAGCTTGACCCAGCCTGCGACCAGCCCTGTTCTCCAGGCGCCGGAACACAACCCCTTCGAGGCCATGCTGGCGCGCTTCGACCTGGCAGCTGAGAAGCTCGCACTCGACGACGGGCTGTACCAGATCTTGACCAAGCCCGAGCGGGAGATGAAGGTCTCGATCCCGATCAAGCTGGACAGCGGCAAGGTGGCGGTCTTTGACGGCTGGCGTGTGCAGCACAACAGCGCCCTGGGGCCGTGCAAGGGCGGCATTCGTTACTCGCCCTTCGTCGACGTCGATGAGGTGCGCGCCCTCGCCGCCTGGATGACCTGGAAGTGCGCCATCGTCAACGTGCCCTTCGGCGGCGCCAAGGGCGGCGTGCTGTGCAACCCGCGCGAGCTGTCGTTGGCTGAGCTGGAGCGCATCACCCGGCGCTATACCACGGGCATCATGGACATCATCGGCCCTGACCGCGACGTGCCGGCGCCGGACATGTACACCAACGAACAGGTCATGGCCTGGATCATGGACACCTACTCGGTCCATCGCCGGGAGGCCCACACCGGCGTGGTCACCGGCAAGCCCTGGGGCCTGGGAGGGTCCATGGGGCGCAAGGCGGCCACGGGCCGGGGGCTGCTGTCCATGGTGCGCGAGGCCGCGTCGGAGATGAAGCTCGATCTGGCCAGCTCGTCCGTGGTGATTCAGGGCTCGGGCAACGTGGGCGGGACCATCGCCACCCTGCTCGACGAGATCGGCGTGCGGGTGAAGGCTCTCTCGGATATCGACGGGGGCATGGTCAACGAGAAGGGCCTGGACGTGAAGGCCGTGCTGGCCCACATCGAGGAGAACGGTTCGCTGGAGGGCTTCGAGGGGGGCGATCGTTGCTCCAACGAAGAGCTGCTCATGCTGCCCTGCGAGGTGCTGATTCCGGCGGCGTCCGAGAACCAGATCACGTCTCATAATGCCGGGGGCCTCAACTGCCGCATCATCGTGGAGGGGGCCAATGGGCCCACCACGGCCCGGGCCGACGCCATCCTGGATGCCAAGGAGATCTTCGTCATCCCGGACATCCTGGCCAACGCTGGCGGGGTGGTGGTGAGCTACTTCGAGTGGGTCCAGGACCGCATGGGCTACTTCTGGGAGGAGTCAGACGTGAACGATCGGCTGGTGCTGATCATGCGCAAGGCCTTTCAGCAGGTGCTGCAGCGCACCAAGGACTCAGGGGTCAATATGCGCACAGGTGCCTACATGGAGGGCATCTCGCGGGTGGCCGCCGTGACCTCCATGAGGGGCCTTTACCCCTGATTCTGGCGGCTTGGCGAGGGGCTTGAGAGAGGCCGGGCCTGCCCAGCAGGGGGAATCGAAGGCTGACCGAAAGGGCTGGATGTGGTGTCATGGGGGGTCGGTTGTCACCCTCCGTTTCTCTGTGTCAGGTCACCCTCGTGAAGCTCCGCAACGTCGCCATCATCGCCCACGTCGACCACGGCAAGACGACCCTCGTCGACGCCATGCTCTCTGATGCGGGCGTCTTTCGCGAGGGCCAGGAACGGGTCGACTGTGTCCTGGACAGCAATGACATCGAGCGCGAGCGGGGCATCACCGTGCTCAGCAAGAACTGCGCCGTGGTGCGGGGCGAGATGAAGGTCAACATCATCGACACCCCGGGTCACTCCGACTTCGGTGGCGAGGTGGAGCGGGTGTTGCGCATGGCCGACGGCGTGCTGTTGTTGGTGGACGCGTTCGAAGGGCCCATGCCCCAGACTCGCTACGTGCTTGAGAAGGCCTTGAGCGGTGGCATGCAGGTGATGGTGGTGATCAACAAGTGCGACAAGCGCACCGCCCGCCCGGACGCCGTGCTCAACGAGGTCTTCGATCTGTTCGTTGAGCTGGGTGCAGGTGACGATCAGCTCGACTTCCCCGTGCTCTACGCATCAGGCCGCGATGGCTGGGTGCGTACAGAGCCCGAAGGTCCTGAGACGGACACGGCCTGTCTCTTCGCCGCGATCGAGGAGCACATCCCGGGGCCTGGTCTTGACGACACAGGCCCGCTGCAGCTGCAGGTCACCAGTATCGATCACAACGACTACGTGGGGCGCATCGCCATCGGTCGTGTGCAGCGCGGCGTGCTCGTGGACGGCCAGGCCTTGGTGGTGGCCGACCCTGATGGCAGCAAGCACCAGGGCCGGGTGAACGGTCTGTTCAGCTTCTCGGGCCTTGACCGCGTCCCGGCCACGGAGATGCGGGCGGGGGACATCGCGGCCATTCAGGGCTTCCCCGAGATCTCCATCGGCAAGACCCTCTGCGATCCAGGGGCCATCGAGCCCTTGCCCATGATCTCCATCGATGAGCCGACCATCTCCATGGACTTCCTGGTCAACGACTCACCGTTCAACGGCAAGGAAGGCAAGCTGGTCACCGGTCGCCAGATCGGCGAACGCTTGCAGCGCGAGCTGCGCAGCAACGTGGCTCTGCGCATCGAGACGGGCGGGAGCGACAGCGCGTTCTCCGTGGCTGGCCGGGGTGTGCTGCACCTGGGCATCCTCATCGAGACCATGCGTCGTGAGGGCTTCGAGCTGGCGGTGTCACGCCCCCGGGTCATCGATCACTTCGTGGATGGCCAGCGGCTCGAGCCCTTCGAAGAGCTCACCGTCGACGTGCCGTCAGACATGTCGGGCAAGGTCATCGAGCTGGTCTGCGGTCGTCGGGGTGAACTCGAAGACATGCAGGCGGAGAGCGCCATGACCCGGCTGGTCTTTGCCATCCCCGCTCGGGGCCTGATCGGCATGCGCAGTCGGTTGCTGACCTTGACCAGCGGCGAGGCCACGTTGAGCCATATTCTCCGGGGCTACGAGCCGTTCAAGGGCACGGTGCCCCGGCGCAAGGCAGGGGCCATTGCCAGTTCGCACACCGGCGCGGTGACGGGCTACGCCCTCGACGGCCTCAAGGATCGGGGCGACTTCTTCGTCAAGCCCACCGACGCTGTCTACGCCGGCCAGGTCATCGGCGAACACTGCAAGCCGGTCGAGATCGAGGCCAACCCCACCCGCGAGAAGAAGCTCACCAACGTGCGGGCCAGCGGCACCGACCGGGCCCTGCGCTACGCACCACCGCGGCTCTTCTCCCTCGAAGAGGCCCTGGAGTGGATCGAAGAGGACGAGCTGGTCGAAGTGACGCCCACGTCCATTCGTATCCGGAAGAAAGTGCTCGATGGCACCCGGCGGCGGCGGAGCACCAAGGTTCCTGCCTGACGGGTTTTGATGGGGGATTGCTGGAACTGCTGGTGGGGTGCTGCGGGCTGGCCTGTCTTTCGCCAGGGGGGCCGTGTCGCTCAGACAGATCGGCTGGCGCCTCAACAGTCGCGCCAGCCCCCCCAGGCGCAAGAGCCCCCACGATGCCTGGCTGCATGCACTCACCCCGAGCGCCCAGTCGACAGACGATCTTGGCCCCCGCGCCGTGCAGTGGATCTCTCCACGATGGAGGGCGGTGCCCCCCAAGAACCCTACTGCCCGCGAGTCACAGCCTCGGAGATCGTCTTGCGAGTGCGCACCCACTCCTGGCGCTTCTCTGGCAGATCCGGCTCGGTCTTCAAGATCTGTCGCTCGATCTTGCGCGGCAGCTTGAAGCCTCGCTCGTAGAGCACGAAGGGCATGTGGGGTTTGATGCACTTGGCGCAGGTGTACTTCGTGTCCATCTCTTCGCGAGGTGTCTTGAAGTTGGCCATGCGCCGCAAGGAGCGGTAGATGTCGCTGTTCCAGAACTGGGCGAACTCTTCGCGGCTCTGGCCTTCCCAGCGAGCCAGGTCGTGGCTGGGTTCAGTGGTGCCGTCGCAGCAGGGCAGGATGCTGGCGTCCCAGTTGAAGAAGATCGAACGGTAGAGCCAGGAGCAAGAGCTCACGTCGGCGGTGGGGCGCTTGGAGTTCTCTTCGACGGCGCGTTCACCCCGAGCCACGGCCTGGTCTTCTTCTGAGATGGCCACGCCAGGGCTGGCCTTGACCTTGCCCTCGCCTGAGTTGGCGTCGCTGACCTCGTCGTCTCGCCGGGGCCGCCACTCTTCCTTGTGCTCGGGTGGGATGTTCGGGTTGATGAAGCGGATCGCGTTGACGCCGATCTCCTTCGCCATCTGGCGAGCCAGGGGGATCTCGTGCTGGTTGTGGCTGAAGCGCAAGAACTGCCAGTCGACGAAGGGCAGCTTCTTGCCCAGACGACGCTTGGCTTCGACAATGGCCCGCATGTTCTCCTGGACCTTGTGGAAGTTGCCGCCCACGTTGTACTTGATGTAGGTCTCGGGGCTGGCGCCGTGGCAGCTGACGATCAGGTGTTCGAGCCCGCAGGTCACCAGCTTCTCAGCGTCTTCTTTCTTGAAGGCCGCCAGGTTGCAGCTGATGGTCACGCCGATGTTCTTGTCGGCGGCGTAGCGGATGAACTCGTACACGTCGGGGTAGATGACCGGCTCGCCCGAACCGTACATGTTCATGCGCAGGGTGGTGGGCGCCAGCACATCGATGACCCGTTTGTAGGTGTCGATGTCCATCTTGCCGAAGCCTCGCCCATCGGCGCTGATCTCACTGCGATCGCGGTCGAGGCAGAAGGGGCACTCGAGGTTGCAGACGTTCGTCGATTCGAGCTTCAGGACATACGGAAACCCTCCCACGACGTCAGACCCCCGCCAGCGAGACCACTCGACGCGAGCCAGGTTCAGCAGCTTGCGCGGGGTCATGTGGCGAGTGAGGGAGTAGGCGTACCGGCTGAGGATCTTGACGTTCGTCAGCGTCGGGCCGGTGGTAGCGAGGACGAAATTGAACAGCTTCATAGGGGGTTGATCGTAACCCACCCTGGGTGAGGCGCCAACCGGATGTCAGTGTCCCTCTCTGTGTGCCCGGGCCGTCGCACCCACTCGGGAGTGCCAGCTGAGGAGCTGGCCTGGAAGTCGTTTTTTCGTGGGCATCTCCCCCGGGCGCGGCCGCAGTACCGGCTGCTAGCTCTGCTGCGCGCCGAGAAGGGCCAGGACGGCGTAGGCGGTGCAGAGCGGGGGGGCGCCCTCCAGCCAGCGGGCGGAGTGCTCGTTGATCCATGAGCCATCGATCCGTTGTTCTTGGCGCAGGTGCTGGTCGAGGCGGTGGCGCCAATCGATGGTGTTTCCCTCTGAATCGACCAGGTCGCTGTCGAGCAGATGCAGGGTGCGGGCCATGGCAAGGTAGTAGTAGTAGCGGCCGTCGGACCCGCGAGTCGGGTCAGCGAAGCCCGGATTGGTCTCAAGGGTGAAGTGGTCGGCGAGCCAGCGGACGGCCGCAGAGACCCGTGCGTCTTCTTTGCTGAGACCGCAGATCAGGAACGATTTGGTCAAGGCATAGGTCATGGAGCCGTAGGAACGCGCCGTGTAGTGCCCGTCTCCCAGGTCATCTTCGCCCGCGGGGCTGTTGCCGGGCATGTAGGTGGCGCCTCCGTCCGTGCCTGACACCATGGTGCCGCCGGCAGCGCGTGGCCAGCTGTTCGCGGCGACCTCGCCCAGGTTCTGGTTGCGCTCCAGAAAGGGCAGGGCCTGGCGGAAGAAGCGGGAGTCTGTCGGTTCGCCTGCACGCTTGGCGGCCTCCAGGGCCATGTGCGTGTTGGACAGGTCGGGCCGCTCATCGCCGCCGTAGCCCACGCCACCGAAGTGGGGGTCAGCTTCGGAGGAGTAGCCCTCGCCAGCGTCGGCCTGGACATCCACCAAGAACTGCCTGGCACCGTCGATGAGCGGTCGGTCTTGCTCTCGGCCACCGTCGATCAGGGCTTCAATGGCCACCGAGGTGGTGTAGACCTTCACGCCGTAGTCGTAGATGCCGCCGTCGATGCGGGCCTGGGAGGCCAGGAAGTCGAGCCCGGCGTCTACGTAGTCGGGCCGCTCTCGGCCCAGCTGGTCGCTGGCGCCCATGACCGCAGACAGGCAGAGGGCGGTGATGCCCGGTTCGGGGCCGTCCCAGCCCGGGAGACCCAGTCCGAAGGTGCCCCCGTCTTGATGGGCGGCGAACCAAGCCAGGCCCTGCTCGAGGGAGCGGGCCAGGTCCAGAGGCTGTTCGACCTTCTCTGGCAGAGGCGGCACCTCGAAGGCATGAGGCGCCCCGTCGGGCAGGCCATGAAGGGTGATGACCAGGGCCAGGGCGTCGAGCAGTTCGGCCAGTGAAAGATCGCCCCACACCTGGGGTAGCTCGGGGCGTTCCTCGGGCGTCAGACCTCGCAGTCTGGCAGCCCGAGCCCAGCGGGACCAGGCCAAGGTCTCCTCGGGAGATGGCGGCTCAACCGCCTCGGGCTGCTCGGCCAGCAGGGTCAGCAAGGCAGGGCTGTGGTCGCCTGCCGGCAGGTCGTCTGGCCAATCGACCGGCAGCTGGGTCTGTCCCCGCAGGGCTAGAAGTGCGATCTCGTCTGTGGCCGGAAAGGGCTTGGCGGCGAGGCGCTGCAGGGCCCGGTCGCGGGCGCTGCGCAGGGAGGGGGTGACCGAGCTGGCCAGGGCCAGGGCGACCCAACTCTCGGACAAGGCACCGGGCTCGGCGCCGGCGATCAGCTCGGCGGCGCGGCGGAAGAACGGGCCGTCGAGCTCGTTGTAGCGTCGGGGTGACCGGGCCAGCAGATCCAGGACCCTGGCGGTGTCCTCCAGGCTGTCACCGTAGCTCCAGTCGGCGTTCTGATGGCTGCGTACCCGGCGCACCAGATCGTCAGCCAGGCCCTTTGTGTCCTGCTGGGCGGTGGTAGAGCTGAGGGTCAGCAGAGTGCCAAGAACGAAGAGAATGGCCAGGCGCATGGAACCCGCTCCGAGAGATCTTGAAGACGCGAGCCCGAAGCCGCCGGGTGCGCCGAGCGCGGGGTCGCCTCCGCGCCGTCGTACCGTATAGACCCGTTGCGGCCGAGGTCTACCTGGGAGACGGCCAGGAATCCTCAGGCCGTGCTCAGAAGCCCAGTAGGAGCAGGTTGTTGGCGGCGTTGGAGCGGGCCAGATAGTTGTCCCCCGAGGCCAGTCGGGAGAGGGCGGGGCGACGATCTTGATCGAAGAGCTGGCCTACGGCAGAGATGGCGTAGGTGGTGGCGATGCCCGACGGGCCTTCTTTCTCGATGATCTGGAGCAGGGGGCCCAGGGCGTTCTCGTCCCCCAGGAAGCCGATGGCCAGGGCGGCGAAGCTGGCCACGGGGGCGTTGCCACTGTTCTGGATCAGGCCTACCAGGCTGGGGACCACGGCGCTGTTGCCCAGCAGACCCAGGCCCAGGGCAGCACGCTGTTGAAAGATGGGAGACGAGCTGCTCTTCAGGGCGTCGCGCAGGACGGGGTGGGCGTCGCGGTGGCCAGACAGCCCCAAGCCCAGGGCGGCGTAGCTGGCGGTGAGCACCTTGCTGTCATCGATGTACCGGCTCAAGGTATCGAAGGCCTGGTCGCCGCCACTGAGTCCCAAGGCGATCATGTAGGCGGCCAAGCTGTTGGCGTTGGACTCTCGCTCGGCCTTGGCTGCCAGGAGCGCGGGCACTTCGCCCTGAGGGTTGTTGCGCTCGCTGAGGCCCAATGCCAGGGCCAGCCAGGGGCGCATGTCTGAGGAGGGTTTGACGAACAGGCTCGTGAGGGCGGCGCGGGCCTGCTCACCGCCCAACCGCCCCAGGGTGATGGCGGCGAAGTGCCGTGTGGGGGCATCGCTGTCGTCTTCGACGGCGAGGACCAGCCGGTCGATGACGGACGAGAGCCCGCCGTGGGCGGTGTAACCCAGGCCGATGGCCGCAGCCCGACGAGGCTGGATGCCCTGGTCAAGGGCTGCGAGGAGGGTGGGCACCACGGCAGGGTCGCCCATACGTCCCAAGGCGTTCAGCGCCGCAGAGCGGATGAACTCGGGGTGGGACTCATCGCGAGCAATGGTGGTCAGGGAGGTGATATGTCGAGTGTTACGCGAGAGCCCTGCGGCTTCGCAGGCCGTGGCCAGCAGCTGGTTCGGCACCTCGTCAGGCTCCTCGAGCAGCTCGTCCAGGATGATCTCCGTGCTGCCTTGGCCTCGCAGGGCGGCTGTCAGCAGGGCCGTGCCCCGCTCCTGGTCAGAGAGCCCGCTGTTGTCGAGCAGCTCCCGACCGAACTTGGCGTCTGCGGCTATGCTCACCAGCTGGTAGGACGCTCGCCCGGACTCGGTGATGCCCAGGGCAAGCATGGCCGCGAGACGGACATTCCAGCTGCCATCGGCGAGCATGGCCTTGGCCAAGATCGCACCCTCGGTGTCTTGCAACTTGCCGAGGGCCACGGCGGCCGAGGCGCGCACGGCAGGGTCGGGCGCCTCGGTGAGCTGGCGAAAAAGGGGCAGCACGGTGGTGTCGAGGACCACACGGATCTGGGCCAGGCGCTTGTCACGCTGGGTCTCGGTCTCGATCAGCCGGCCCTGGCCTGTCAGGGGGGCGTCTTGCACACGGTGGAGGTCGATGAAGTCGAACTTGTTGGTCTCCCACCACATCTGCCACGAATCATTGATGACGTAGTTGAAGGGCTGGGACGTTCCGGCGTTGCCAGCGCGGGTGCCGCCCTTTGCGGCGCTCACGCCCCGGGCAGTGCTGGCCCGGCCCGGGCCCGCTCGAGAGCCCACGGCGACCGTGCCCACAGGGCCCGAGCCGCCACCGTCGCCCGGAACACCCGAGTCGCCCGGAACGCCCCCTTGACCGCCGCCACCAGCGGAGGCCACCGGGATCAGGCCGCCAATGGGGAAAAAGGGCGAGACCACACCGCTCTCACCGCCATTGCCTACACCGCCAGAGGGCTGGGCGGAGAGGGCGGTGGACAGGGCGAGGAGGGCGATGCAGCAGCGAAGGATCATCTTGGTGAGCCTATGGCGAAACGGAAGAGAGGACGCGGTGAGGCGCGCCCCGGTGCGCAGAGGGGGATCGGGAGGAGGTCTCCCCTGGGAGGGCAAAGTCCCATGTCTCTGATCGACGATTTTGGGGCCTGTCTTCTGCCATCCCCAAGGAACTTTGTGGATTCGTGTGGATAGAGCTGCAAGCCCTTTCCATGGCCAACCTTAGAGCCATCGGAAGATGTGGACTAGCAGCCCGGCCCAGAGTCTGGGAGAAGCGCCCGGGCCCTGGGATGGCGAGCCGCCCGGTCGAGGCGAGAC
This sequence comes from uncultured Phycisphaerales bacterium, assembly GCA_964537035.1. Classification (GTDB taxonomy): domain Bacteria; phylum Planctomycetota; class B15-G4; order B15-G4; family B15-G4; genus CAZIAK01. The sequence continues at coordinate 19,214 of CAZIAK010000028.1, forward strand.
ATGAGCTCTGTGGACCGTCAAGTCGCCCCCTGCCCGGGCCGACAAAAACATCAGCATCCGTAGATATGAACCGTGGCCTCTCGGGGCCTCGGCCTCTCAGGAGCCCCGAATCATGTGCCCAGCCCAGGCCTGCCGCCGAGTCGTCGACGCAGCCAGGGACAGGCCAGCAACACAAGCCCGCCCGGCGGTGGCGGCTGCCCCACGGCAAGCCCCCGCCAGCCGATCGGCACCACAACGACAGGAGCGCAACACCATGCATACACCCATCACAACAACTCCCACCGACCAACGCACGGCAGCAGCTGGATCCCGGCGAGAAAGAGGGACGACCTTCGCCGAGCTGATGATCGCCACGATGATCCTGGGCCTCACCATCGTGGGGTCCACCAACTCGCTGACCAAGTCTGCCACGGTCTACAACTACTTCGCGGAAGGGGCCCACGAGGCCCTGATGTTGGCCCAGGAAATCCACGAGGCGGCGCTGTTGCTGCCTTGGGAGTCAGATCCCGGTGACCCCGCGGTCTTCGGGCCGGACGTGGTCGAGTTCTGGGACCTGCACGAGGAGTCGTTCAACCCGCCGCGGTCAGCTTCGTACGCCACCGTGACCAGCCATCCCAACTGGACCCAGGAAGCCGAGATCGACTTCGTGGACCTGGACAACCCCACGGTCGTGGTGGACCCGGACGTGTTCGTCGGCCAGACGCAGGTGCGCCTGCGCGTCACCGTCCTTCAGGGGCAGGTCGAGGTGGACTCGTTCGAGTGGTGGATGACCGAGCCCGAGGACGACGCGTAACGGCGCAGGACGCCGACGGTCCAGAACCAGCAGAGAGCCACACAGAGACACAACCATGAACACACACATGCACAGAACACAGCAGACGGCCCTCGCAAGGGGCAGGTCGAACCCCGAGGAACAAGGTTGGGTGCTCATTGCAGCACTCCTTGTGGCGGCGGTCTCCGCATCCCTGACCGTTGGCTGGGCGCGACACGCCGTGCTGGCCAAGGGGCAGCTGGAGATGTCCACCGGTGCCAGCCGCACCGAGGAAGCCAGCCGCTCGGGCTTCGAGAGAACTCGCGAGCTCATGCGCTCGGGGCAGCCCCCCGGAGCAGAGGCGGACGGCGAAGACACCGTGGTCACCACGTCTCACGGTGACGAAGTGCGCAGCGAGCGGGTCAAGGATGGTCACGACAAACGCGACGTGAATGTCCGTGCGCACCACGCCAGCGGCAACTCCCATCGGGACGCAGCCCTTCGTGGTCGGGCCAAGGTCGTGCCTGGCAGTCAGGGCAATGGCAAGCGCACTCGGCTGACCGACAGCGAGGGGTCCAAGGTCTTGCTGATTCCTGGTCTGACCATGGTCACCGGCATGCTGGTCTTCACTCCGAGCAGCGATGTGTCAGGGGTCTACCTGCTGGAGAACGGTGCCGAGCTGGTGCTCGAAGACTGCAACTTCACCGGGACCATCCTCACTCGCGCCTCTCTGGACGAGACCAACCCACTCGCCACTGGCGGCGGGCGACCCAAGGTCACCATCAAGGGTGGCTGTACCTTCCGTGAGGGCACAGACCTACCTGGCCTCTCCCTGTGTGGGCCCGACCTGCTCATCGAGGCCGAGTCGGACGCGAGTCTCGACGTGCGCGGCATGATCGTCGCCGAAGAGGTCGACCTGCCCTGCAAGGGCGTGCTGCGCAAGATGGTGGTGAGCGAGAGCGCTGAGAGCATCTCTTCGAACATCTCGCGCCCCGGCTTCAAGCGAGGCCCTACGGACTTTCCCAGCTTCGTCGAGCCGGGGTCGGAACGGATGACCTACATCTCGTTCCCCACCGAGCACTTCACCAGCGACGAGATGGACGCGATCGAGGCCTACGATGTTGACGCTTGAGAAACGTAGCCAGGCTGGCGTCTCCCTGCTCGAACTGCTGGCGGTGGTGGTGGTCATCGGCTTCCTGGCAGCGATCGCTGTCCCCGCCGCCTCCGTGAGCTACGAGCGCAAGATGGACGTGCTGCAGCTCGAGGTGCAGGACGCCATCGACCACGCCCAGTCCCTGGCCTACCACACGGGCCAGAAACACGCGGTGCGCCTCGACACCAGCGCTCAGTGGATCGCCGTGGTCAACGAGGTCGGCGCCCCTGTGGTGGACCCGCTGACCCGCAAACCGTTTGTGGTGCGCTTCACTCCCGCGCCCGGACAGCCGACAGGAGCGGTCATGAGCTCGGCCAAGTTCGGATTCGATCGCCCGTTGATCCTCTTCAACACCAAGGGCGAACTCGAGTACGAAGGCACGCTGGGACTCACTGCCGGGAAGTACTCCCGTGCTCTGAGCCTGAATTCGGCTACGGCGAAGCTGGCCGAGACGACGATAGGTTCCTGATCAGAGTGAATTGTCGCCGGAGCCCTAGAAGCGTGAAATCCCAGAAGGTTAGTCATATCGGCATCGTTGTGGCGGATCAGGTCCTCAGGGCCGCCCAACGCATCGATGGCCGCATCGTCTCCTCCCAGGTGCCCCTGGGCGACGACATGAAGCGCAGTATGCGCAAGCTGCTGTCGTCGTCCCCGTTCTCAGGGCGCAATATCGTCGTCGGGCTGGAGGGCGATTCTGTCCTCGTCGAGTCCATGGTGGTCCCCAGTCGCTCCTCCAACGCGGCAGAGGGTCTGGCCGCTGAGCGTCTCAAGGGCGATCCGGTCTTCAACGACGAGACCTCGGTGCTCGGTGTATCCGTGGCTCCGGCCACGGGGCGAGGTGAGCAGTCCATGGTCATTCTCGCCGCCGTCAACCGGGAACGGATCGCTGCAGTCATGGCAGCCTGCCGCGAGCAGGCTCTCACCGTGCAAGGCGTCGAGACCGCGGCCCTGGCCTCCTGGCGAGCCTGGAGTGGCACGGGCAACCAGCTGCGGTTGGTGCGCGGCGAGCGCCAGGACATCATCCTGGCCGGCGTGGACTCGAAGCTGATGTTCTGTCGAGTGGTGGAGGGGCCCATGTCCGCGGCTGAACTGCGGGCCACGATCACCCGAGCCAGCTCGCTCTTTTCTGGCAGCTTCGACTCTCTCTCGGTGAGCGGCTCCTTCGGACCGGAGATGCAGGCCATGGCCCAGGGATTGGGCCTGGCCGTCGAGACGACGATGGCTGACATGGATGACCCCCAGGCCCTGGGCCTGGCCATGGAGGGCGCCGTGTTGGCCGAGTTCACCCCGCCGGAGGAGCGCGAGCTGCGCACCCGTCGGCAGGTGCGCAAGACGCGCATGGTGATGATTGCTGCTGCCGCTGCGGCGGCCGTGGTGGTGGGTGTGCTGGGCTTCCAACGCATCTCTGTCCTGAAGGCGGACAAGCTCAGCGTGGAGACCCGGCTACGGGTCGAATCCGAGTCCCGCACCGAACTGGCCAAGCTCGACCAGCAACTCCGAGGCAGCCAGGCTCTCGCGGCCGAGGTGACCCGGGGGCAGCCGGGGCATGCCATGTCCCGCCTGTTCAGCCTGGTGCTGAACGCCGCTCCAGAGGACGTGATGCTCGAGTCCACCGTCGTTGATGACGTCGAGGACGCCCCCGTGGTTGTGCAGACCAAGAAGCGCGGTCGCCGCGGCTCCGAAGAAGAGAAGCCCGTGGGCCCGGTGCCTCGCTCGTTGGTCGTGCGCTTGGGCGGCCTGGCGGGGAGTGACGTGGCCGTGAGCCGGTTCGCGGCTGACCTCTTCGCTTCGGAGGCCTTCGCAGACGTCCGCATCGAAACCAGCGAACGCACCTTGCTGGACAACGGCATGGAAGGCGAACGCTTCAGAATCTACGCCCGGGCGGAGACCCGCTGAGATGAAGCTCTCTAGCCAGATCGCTATCACGGCCACGGCCGTGATCATCGGGGCCGCGGGCCTGCTCTATCCCATCCATCAGAGCATCACTGAGCTCGAATCTGAAATCGAGTCGCTCGGTAGCTCGTCCGCGGCGGACGACGTGCAGGAGCAGATCGTCTCCATGCATGCACAGATTGCCGCCGCTGAGTCGTCCTTGGAAGAGCGCACCTTGTTCTTGTGCCCGGATTCCTCGGCGGCTCGGCTCCAGTTCGAGTCCTCTTTGACCGCTGGTCTCGTGGAATCAGGACTGCAGCGTGTGTCCATCGATAGAACCGATGGTTCGCCGATCCACGGCATCTCGACGTTTGTCGTGGAGCTGGTGGTTGAAGGCGACGCCAGCCAACTGCACGAGTTCCTGCTCGGCCTGGAAGGGCTGCGTTGGGTCAACCGTGTCATCCACCTTGAAGTCCATCCCGGTCTCGGCCGACGCACGGTCGAGATGAAGATTGCAGTGCCTTTGGAGGCAGACCTTTGAGAACCCCGCAGGTGAAGACTCCCACTCCTGGTGCCAGCAGCCAGAAGCGGCAGCTGACCATTCTTGCAGCCCTGGCGGTGGTCCTGGTGGCCGTTGTCGCCCTGCAGTTTGGCCAGGGCTCCGCTCCTGTTGCCCAGGCGTCGACCGCAGCCGACGGCGCTGTGGGAGCTGCGGTCGCGCCACCGGCTACGGGTGATTCTGCCGCCGCCGCCAATCCTACCGAGTTTTCCAACAACCTGGCGCTGAGTGGCACTGCTGACAGTGGGGGCGGCCTGAATCCCGGTGCCTTCGAGAGCTTCTGGAGCTTCAGTGAACCGGTGGATGCGGGCGTTGAAGAGTTGCCCCCGCCGACGATCCTCCTCAGCGCGACCCTCATTGGCCGCGAAGGCGAACTGGATGTCGCGGTCATTGATGGAGACCTGCGCTACGTCGGCGACATGCTCCAGGGCTGGTCACTCGACTCCATCTCATCCCGCTCCGTCACGCTGCGATCTTCCTCCAACCGCGTCGTCAGCGTGGCCATGCCACTCTTCCAACCGACGCCGCCGCCGGTGGCTCCTGAGCTGCCGACCGCGGGCCCCTAGATCCCTCCCTTCGCAGCGGTTCACATCGAACCGGCTGGCGATTCTTGCTTCGCATCCCGAGCCCCCTCCCGAACCGAACTCAAACGATGCTTCGACACATACTCACTACCTTCCTGATTCTCAGCACGTCGCTCATCACGACGGGGACGTCGCAGACTGACGTCACCGAGCCCGCAGTGGGCATGACCTCCAATGGTGATTCGATCACGCTGAACGTCCGTGACACTTCTCTCAGCCAGATCGTCGAGATGATCTCGGTGCAGCAGAAGGTCAACATCATCGCCGGCGTTGACCTGAACAAGCCCGTGACGGTGAACTTCTTTGACGCCACCCTGGAAGAGGCGCTCAACTGGATCCTCAACCCGGCCGGTCTTGGCTGGTACTTCGATGGCCAGATCTACACGATCCTCGAAGCAGACAAGATCAGCCTGATCACGGATCCGTTGGTGGAAGAGGTCTTCTACCCCAACTACCGCTCAGCGGCCGAGTTGCAGACCTATCTGACCAAGTTCCTCTCACCCTTTGGCTCGATCATCGTCTCCGAGGCGCCCAAGGAGGGCATCGCGTCGGACGAGAGCGGCGCCGGCGGCATCGACTCGACCATCCAGGAGATGTTGATCGTCATCGACAACGAGGATGGGCTGAAGCGGATCAAGGGGCTCTACCGACAGTTCGACACCCGCCCGAGGCAGGTGCTCGTCGAGGCCAAGATCCTTGAGGTCGTGTTGGACGAGACCAACCGCTTCGGTGTGGACTTCAGCGTGGTGGGCGGCGCCGACCTGGCTGACTTCGAGAACATCCTCGACCCCCAGAGGATCTTCTCGCCCGCCACCACCCTGCTGGCTGGCGCCCTCGGCCCGGCTGGTGTGGCGGCTGGTGCTCCCTTCATCACCCCCAGCGGCGTGTCGTCCGGCTTCCAGCAGGGATTCACCGCGGGCCCCGGATCGGACGGCCTGCGGGTGGGCTTCGTCGGTCGTGACATCTCCGCCTTCCTGGACACCCTGCAGTCCGTGGCGGACACGAACGTCCTGGCCAACACCAAGGTGCTGGCGCTGAACAAGATGCCCGGCGAGCTGATCATCGGTGGCCGCCTGGGTTATTTCGGCGGGACCACGGTCAGCGATGGCATCAGCCAGCAGACCGTCGAGTTTCTCGAGGTCGGCACCCAGCTGCGCTTCCGGCCCTTCATCGGCAACGACGGCTTCGTGCGCCTGGAGATCCATCCCGAGCGTAGCAGTGGCGTGATCGACCCCGCCACGGGCTTGCCCACAGAGTTCACCTCAGAGGTGACCACCAACGTCATGGTCCGCGATGATGAGACAGTGGTCATCGGCGGTCTGATCGAGAGCCGCGAAGTGCAGACCGTGAAGCGCGTTCCGTTCCTCGGCTACCTGCCCTGGATCGGTTGGCTGTTCTCCTCCGAGAACACCGAGATCGAGCGCCGTGAAGTGATCGTGATGATCACGCCTCACATCCTTGAAGACGGCGAGATCTTCGAGGACGGCGAGCTGATCATCAAGGAAGCCGCCAAGCGCAGTGAAGTCTTCGTGGACGGCTTTGGCCCGGTGTCCCGCACAACCCACTCGACGCGCACTCTCGAAGACGCCCGTGAAGCCCTTGAGGCTGGTCGGCTCCGGGAAGCCCGCTCGCTCTGCGACCGGGTGATGCAGCTGAACCCGCTCATGGACGGTGTGGTCGAGATGTCCGACGAGATCGACTCTCGGATCGCCGATGACCATCGCCGGGCAGCCCTCGCGGCTGACGAGGACTGACATGATCCAGCGGGTGGAGGCAGGGAGGGATCTGGGGCCTCAGGCCCTGGCCGATCTGGGCAAGGCCATGCCAGAGCTCATCGGCCAGGGCGTGAAGGTCCTGTTGATGGACGTCTCGCGAGTCACGGAGTTCGACTCGCAGACCTTGGAAGCCCTGCTCGAACTTGACGCCCTGCTGCGCAGTCGGGGCCTGGGCTTTCAGATCAGCGGGCCGTCAGAGGTCTTCGGTTTGGCCTTGGCGGTCACCGGCCTGGCGGAGCGCCTGGAGATCGTGCACAGCGGCTCGGACGACGGGGCCGCAGACGCTGCCCAGAGTGCAGGTCCTGCAGGAGCGGTGGTCTCATGACAGTTCTAGGGCTGGAGGAGAGCTTGCTGGAGCAGACCCTGCGCGACGCCAAACTGGTCAGCGCAGAAGAACTGCAGCGGGGATTGCTGGCTGAAGAAGCCGAGCAGGACGAGGAACTGAGCCACAAGCTGGTCCGCCTGGGCATCGTCGACGAGAAGATGTTGCTGCGTGCCTTGGCCATCCAGAACGGCCTGCTCTTCGTCCAGCTGATCGCCGGCCTGGGCGACGGCGCGGTGACGGAGCTGCTCGACAAGGACTGGGCCGTGGCCCACAAGGTCTTGCCGCTCTACCGGGTCCATGGCGAGTTGACCTGCGCGGTGGCAGACCCCACCGACCTGTTCACCATCGATTCATTGCGCCGGCTGACCGGGCTCAAGCTGCGCCTGGTGGTGGCCCACCCCCAGGACATCCTGGAGGGCCTGTCCCGCAGCAGCGACGCCGTCGCCTCCCTGCTGGTGGACGAGATCATCCGCGATGTGGGCGAGCAGGTCGGCGACGACGAGCTCGAGGTCATCGAAGCCAACATCGAAGAGACCGACCTGGCCGCAGCGGCCGGCGAGTCTCCCGTGGTGCGCTTCGTGAACGTGATCATCCTGAAGGCCATCCGGGATGGTGCCAGCGATATCCACATCGAGCCCGACGAGAACCTGTTGCGTGTTCGCTTTCGCGTGGACGGCATGTTGCGTCAGGACGACAACATCAACCCGCCCTTGGGCCTGGCCGCGGCCATCGTGTCCCGCATCAAGATCATGTCGAGCCTGGACATCGCCGAACGGCGGGCGCCTCAGGACGGCCGCATGCGGGTCAACTCTGGCGGCAGCGCCATCGACTTGCGCGTGTCGGTGATCCCGACCTACAGCGGCGAGAAGGTCGTGATTCGTATTCTCGACCGCAGCTCCGTGGTCAGAAACCTGTCCTCGCTAGGGCTCTCTGAACGGATCTTGACCACACTCGACGAGCAGGTGGCCCAGCCCAACGGCGTGCTGCTGGTCACCGGGCCTACGGGCTCGGGCAAGACGACCACCCTGTACGCCGCGCTGTCCACGATCAACGACGTGCAGCGCAACATCTGCACCGTTGAAGATCCTACCGAGTACAGCCTGCCCATGATCAACCAGGTGCAGGTCAACGTGAAGGCCGACCTGACCTTCGCCCGGGCGCTGCGCTCTCTGCTGCGGCAGGACCCGGACGTGATCATGGTGGGTGAGATTCGCGACGCAGAGACGGCACGCATCGCCATCGAAGCGGCCCTCACAGGTCACCTCGTGTTCTCGACCTTGCACACGAACGACGCCATCGCGGCGATCCCTCGTCTGGTGAACATGGGCGTGGAGTCCTACCTGCTGGCGGCCGCCATGAACGGCGTGCTGGCCCAGCGTCTGGTGCGCCGGGTCTGCCGTCACTGCAAGCGCCCCGACCCCATCAGCGACGCTGATCGCAAGCTGCTGGACCGCTATGAGATCAGCTGCAGCGAGTTCATGGTGGGGGGCGGCTGCAAGGCCTGCGGCGGGACCGGCTTCGCCGGCCGGGTCGGCGTGCACGAGCTGTTCGTCGTGGACGACGAGATGCGGGACATCATCACCAACGACCCGTCTCTCCTGCGCCTGCGCAACAAGGCCGCGGAGCTCGGTCACAAGGAGCTGGCCTACGACGGGCTGGCCAAGGTCGCCGAGGGTCTGACCACCCTGGATGAAGTCATTCGCGTCGCGGAGATCGACCGATGAGCAGCACCCTCCCGAAGGAACCCTCGCTGGGCCTCTCGAACTCGTCCAGAATCGACCGGGTCAAGGCCTGGTGGGACGTGACCTCCAAGCGCATGCAGGTGCCCCAGAACGAGATCCTGGAGATCGTCACCCAGCTGGCGATCATGTTCGATACGGGCTTGAACCTGTCCCAGGCGCTCGAGGTCCTGGAGCGTCAGGCGGGCACCCCGCACCTGGGCCGCTTTGTGGGCGCGATCCGCTCCGACGTCGAAGAGGGGCGTCCCCTGTCGGTGGCCATGGCTCGCCAAGACTGGGCCTTCTCGCCCGTGGCCATCGCCCTGGTCAGAGCCGGTGAGGCCACGGGTGACCTCGGTGGCATGCTGCAGAAGGTCGCCGAGTTCATGGAGCGGGACATCGGCACGCGCAAGAAGGTCAAGGGCGCCATGGCCTATCCGATCTTCATGGCCGTGATGGCCACCTGCGTGGTGATCTTCCTGTTGATCAACGTCTTCCCGAAGTTCGCCGACCTGTTCGGCGACAAGCCTGAGTTGCTGCCAGCGCCCACACGGTTCTTCCTGAACCTGTCCGCGCTGCTTCAGTCTGATGGCTACTGGATCTTCCCTGCGGGCATCCTGGGCCTGTTCGGCGTGATCATGGCCATGAAATCGAAAGAAGGTCGACGGCTCCTCGACCCGGTCTATTTGCGATTGCCGGCCTTCGGCAAGCTGATCAAGGCCGTCTCGATCTCCCGTTCGTTCCACGTCCTGGGCGTGATGATGAACGCTGGCCTGAACGTGCTCGACGCCCTGGGCCTGGCCTCAGAGGTCTCTGGCAACCGCAAGTACGTCGACCTTTGGGAAGAGACCCAAGCTCGGGTGGAGAACGGCAGCGACATCTCCGAGACCCTGCTCAATGATCCGCTGATCCCGCCGGCAGAGGCGGCCATGATCTCCCTGGGTGAGCGCTCCGGTACCTTGCCCCACGTGCTGGATCGCATCACCCACCACCACGAGAAGAAGGTCGACAGCGCCATCAAGGCCTTCGTGGCTGTGATCGAGCCGTCCATGACGATCATCATGGGTGCTGTGGTCGCGCTGATCGTCTCCAGTCTGATCCTGCCCATGTTCAAGTTGAGTCAGGTGATGAAGTAGGGCCTCGCTGTTCTTGCGCACACGGTGAACCCATCGGTTTGTAGGATGGGACCATGCGCGCAGACGTGGTCACCCTGACGGAACGACTGGTCTCGGTCGACACGGCCCCAGGCCTGTCGACCAATCCCTTGGTGCAGTTGCTGGCTGACGAGGCCCGCAGTCTGGGCGGCCTTGCCGCAGTCCAAGACGGCTCCCACGACGGCGTGCCTCAGCAGAACCTCATCGTGCGCTTCGGCGGGGATGGTCCGGCTGGGCTCGTCCTGGCAGGGCACATCGACACCGTGCCGTGGAGCGAAGGGCAGCGTGCGACCGCGACCCCGGAGCGGGCAGGGTCCACGCTCTACGGTCGGGGAACCTGCGACATGAAGGGCGCCGTGGCAGCGCAGCTCGAAGCGGCGGCGGCCCAGGCGCAGAAGTTGTCTCGCCCCCTGGTCCTCTGCTGGACCTATGCCGAAGAAGTGGGCTGTCATGGCGCCGTGGCCCTGGTAGACCAAGCGGGGTTGCTCGGCGAGCTGAGCGACGCCCGGTGCATCGTGGGCGAGCCCACGGGCCTGGTGCCGATCACAGGCCACAAGGGCTACGGCGCCGTGCGCTTCGAACTCACGGGCCAGCCAGCCCACAGCTCGAACCCATGGGCCGGTGCAGACGCCTCCGTGGCCCTCGGCGGCCTGCTGCGCAACCTGCACGAGCTGCGCGAGACCTTGCGCGACGAAGGCGACCCGGACGGCGCGCACGATCCCCCTTGCTCCACCCTGAACACGGGCATCGTCTCGGCTGGCTCGGCGCGCAACATCGTGCCCGCCACGGCGCAGGTCACCGTCGAGTACCGGCCCTTGCCGAGAACAGACCTGGACGAACTCCACCAGCGCATGAGCTCATGCATGGAGCGGGCCTGCGCAGCTGTCCCCGGCGTGCAGGGCGTGGTGCATTGGGACGAGTTGCGTGCTCCCTTTGATCAGCCTCGAGGCGACCGTCTGGTGCGCTGGCTCTGCGAAGCCACGGGGTCTGCACCCGGAGTGGTGCCCTTCTACACCGAGGCCGAGCTGTATCGCGGGGGCCTCGCCGTGCCCACGGTCGTCTGCGGCCCGGGCTCCATCGAGCAAGCTCACCGGGTCGATGAATCGGTGGCCTTTGAGCAGCTCGCCGCGGGCCAACAGCTCTACGAAGACGCGATCGCCGCCTTCTGCTGCTGAGCCTGTGACCGCAGGCCGTTCCCGGCCCACGCCCTTCAGCGGTTGGCGGTCACCCAGCGGCAGGCGTTCTCGAAGAACGGGGCGCCGGGCCCCAGGTCGGGCAGCGGCCCCTGTTGGGCGGCCCGGGTCCACTCGGGGTGGTGAAAACTGAAGAAGGCCCGTTCGGGGTGGGGCATGATCCCCAGCACCTGGCCCGTGGCGTCGGTCAGCGCGGCGATGCCGTCGACGGAACCGTTCGGGTTGTGGGGGTATTGCAGGGTGGGCTCGCCCTGGGCGTCGGCGTAGCGCAGCACCACCCGGTCTTCGTCGTAGAGCCGTCGCTGCAGCTCGTCGTCGAGGCAGACGAAGCGGCCCTCGGCGTGGGCCAGGGGCAGGTCCGGGGCTTCCATGTCACCGATGAAGACGCAGCGGCGGCTCTGCACGGCGCAGCGCACCCAGCGGTCTTCGTACTTGTGGGACACGTTGTCCGTGAGGCTCACCTCTTGCTTGCCCAGGGTCTGGGCCAGGCCGGGGAGCAGGCCCAGGCGCACCAGCACCTGAAAGCCGTTGCAGATGCCCAGGACCAGGCCGCCGTTCGCGATGAACCGTTGCAGCGGGTCGGCCAGGCGGGTGCCCAGCTCGCAGGCGAAGACCGCGCCCGCGCCCACGTCGTCCCCGTAGCTGAAGCCCCCAGGGATGGCCAGGATGTGGTGGGACAGCAGCTGCTCGGAGTCGGCCAGCAAGGCGTTCACGTGCAGGGTGGTCGAGGCGGCCCCGAAGTGCTCGAAGGCGAAGGCCGTCTCCCGCTCGCAGTTGGTCCCTGCGGCACGAAGGATCAAGACGGACGGCTGGGTCATGACGGGCTGTGCTCGCGGTCGAGGTCGTGGGTGGCTGTGAAGGCCTGGCGGAGCGCTTCGATGGGCTCGGAGAGCAGCTCGGTGGAGCCGTCGACGATGGTCAGGGTCGGTGTCTCGACGGTGCGCCCGATGACGGCGTGAGGCACGCCTTCGAGGCGGGCCAGAAGAGCGCCCTGGTTCTCAGGACGAACCTCGATCAGGAAGCGCGTGGCCCCTTCGCCGAACAGCTTGCGCAGCGAGTCGACATCGCCCCGGCAGGGCATGGGCGCCAGGTCGAGCTCTGCTCCCAGACAACCGGCGAAGGCCATCTCGGCAGCGGCCACGGCCAGCCCGCCTTCGGACAGGTCGTGACAAGCGGCGACGTCACCCGCAGCCACGGCGCCGTGCACCGTGCTGAGCAGGCCGGGAGCCAGGGTCAGATCGACGGGCGGCACCTCTGCGCCCGAGGCGCCCAGGTGCCGGGCCAGGTGGCTGCCACCCAGCTCAGGGCCGCTCATCCCCACCATGACCAGGGCGTTGCCGGGCGCCTTGAGGTCCATGGAGGCCGTGCCACCCAGGTCGTCTACCAGAGCCAGGGCCGTGATCAGCAACGTCGGCGGGATGGAGAGAGACTCGGCCCCGACCCGATAGTCATTGTTGAGGCTGTCCTTGCCCGAGATGAAAGGCGTGCGGTAGGCCATGGCACCGTCGTAGCAGGCCAGGCAGGCCTCGACCAGATCGCCCAGGTTGTCCGGCTTCTCGCAGTTGCCCCAGGAGAAGTTGTCCAAGATGGAGGCTCGGGTCGGGTCGCCACCTACGGCCACCACGTTGCGCAGGGCCTCGTCCATGGCGTGCAGGGTCATGCGATAGGGATCGACATCGCCCAGCCAGGGGTTGATGCCGCAACCCAGGGAGAAGGCCTTGCGGCTGCCCAGCACGGGGGCGCAGACCGCCGCGTCTGAGGGACCATCCCGCTGGGGGCCTACCAGGGGCTTGATCACCGAGCCCGCCTGCACCTCGTGGTCGTACTGCCGAATGACCCACTCCTTGCTGGCGATGTTGGGCATGGCCAGCAAGCCCAGGAGCAACGCGCCGGCCTGATCGACGCCAGGCAATGTGGGGTCACTCAGCTGGCGCACACGACGGGTGGCTGTGCGCGTCTGCCTTGGCAAGCCGTCGTGGACGAAGGCCATGGTGAGGTTCATGACCTCGACGCCGTTGTACTCGGCGGTCAGTCGCCCGCTGCCGTCGAAGGTGCCGATGACCGTGGCGGGCACGTCTTCGGAGGCGAAGAGCGCGAGGATCTCGTCCCGATGCTCGGGCGGCACGGAGAAGACCATGCGCTCTTGTGCTTCGGAGATCCAGATCTCGGTGTAGGTGAGGCCGTGGTACTTGAGCGGCACCGTGTCGAGGACGATGTGGGCGCCCACCTGCTCGCCCATCTCGCCCACCGCCGACGAGAGCCCGCCCGCGCCGCAGTCCGTGACCGAGCTGTAGAGCCCCCGGTCGCGAGCCTGCATCTGCGCGTCGAGCAGGCGCTTCTCTTCGATGGCGTTGCCGATCTGCACCGCTCCCGACGACACGGTCTCGCTCTCGCTATGCAGCTCCAGGCTGGAGAACGTGGCGCCGTGAATGCCATCGCGCCCCGTGGCACCACCGGCCACGACGATGAGGTCACCGGCGCCCACCGCCTTGGGCAGGTGCTCGACCGGCAGCAATCCCACCGAGCCGCAGTAGACGATGGGGTTGCCTACGTAGCGTTTGTCGAAGCACACCGCGCCGTTCACCGTGGGGATGCCCATGCGGTTGCCGTAGTCGCGCACCCCTGACACCACGCCCTTCATGATGCGCCGGGGATGCATGCAGCCCTGGGGCAACTCCTCGGCGGGCAGGTCGTGGGGGCCGAAACAGAAGACGTCGGTGGAGGCCACGGGGCGCGCGCCCAGGCCGGTGCCCATGGTGTCCCGCAGCACGCCGCCCATGCCCGTGCCCGCGCCGCCGTAGGGCTCAAGGGCCGAGGGATGGTTGTGGGTCTCGACCTTGAAGGTCAGGTAGTGGCCGTCGTCGAAGTCGACCACGCCCGCGTTGTCCACGAAGACCGAACGGCAGAAGTCACGGTCGAGCTCGTGGGTCGCCCGGGCGATGGTGGACTTGAGCAGGTTGTCGTGAGGCTCGCCTTCGTAGTCGACCAGCCCGGTGAGCGTCTTGTGCTTGCAGTGCTCTGACCAGGTCTGGGCCAGGGTCTCGAGTTCAATATCTGTGGGCTCTCTGCCCAGGCCGACGAAGTGCTCTTGCACCGCGCGCATCTCGACCCGGTCGAGGGCCAGGCAACCGTCGACGCTGATGCGCTCGAGCTGCTCGCCGTCCGCCGCGATCAGGGGGATGTGCCGCAGGGTGCTCTCGCTCGCCGACAGTTCGCTGGCCGGGGGCACGCCCGTGGTGGGCTCGAGCCGCAGCTCTTCGACGATGTCATTGGCCAGCAGCTCTTCGCCGATGAGCTGGAGCTGGGCAGGGTCGGAGTTGCCGGGGAACAAGAAGCCGGTCCAGGAGCGCACATGGCTGACCTCAAGGCCCAGGGCCGCGGCGGCGCGGGTGACGCTCTGGGCCGTGGGGTCCATGACGCCGGGGCGGCGCACGACCTCGAGGCGGCGGGTGTCGGCGGCCCGGGGCGGCTCATCTGGCAGATAGGCACGCCAGGAGTTCATCACCGGGTCAGCCATGAGCCGCTCGGCCAGGATCTCGGCGCTGGGCAGGCCTCCTGCAATGTGCAGGGAGAGCCCGCGCAGGGTCTGCAGGCCATCGGGGAGCCGCAGGCCGGCTTCTTGAGCGGCAGCGGCGAGGCGAGACCCGAGGACGTCCCGTCGCCCGGGCCGGATCGAGATTTCGATGCAGACGGCGGTGGAGTCGCCGTCGGTGCGAGAGCTGGCCACAGAGCGGTCCCGAACAGGGGGAAGTCCGCCATTCTAGCCATGGTGGCGGCCACTTTTCAGCGCCGGCCGCAGAGACCACGGGGCTCTCGCGGATTCGTGCCGGGAGCCCCGTGTGCCAGGCCCCGCTCAAGGGGTAGGATCTGCCGGTCATGGCTCGATCGAAGAAGGACGCACTCAAGAACACTCTCGCCTTTGAGCGGCCCGTGGTCGAACTCGACCACGCTCTCGAAGATCTGACCGAGAAGCTGGCCTCTGCTGATGAGGCCCAGGCTGGCGAACTCGAGGCCGAGATCGAGAAGGTCACCGCCGAGCGAGACGGGTTGCTCCAAGAGGTGCAGGACAACCTCACCATGTGGCAGCGCATCCAGCTCAGCCGCCACGTCGAGCGGGCCGTGACTGGCGACTACATCGAGGCCTTGCTCACCGATGTGGTCGAGCTTCACGGCGATCGTCACTTCGGCGACGACCGGGCCATCGTGACGGCCCTGGCCACCCTGGGCGACCAGCGCCTGCTTCTGGTGGCCCACCAGAAGGGCCGCACGACCAAGGAGCGCATCGCCTGCAACTGGGGCTGCGCCCATCCCGAGGGCTATCGCAAGGCCCTGCGCTGCATGCAGCTGGCCGCCCGCTTTGGTCTGCCCATCTTGACCCTGGTCAATACTCCGGGGGCCTATCCGGGCATCGGCGCCGAAGAGCGAGGCCAGGCCAGCGCCATCGCCTGGAACATCCTCGAGATGAGCAAGCTGCCCGTGCCCATCGTCACGGCGGTCATCGGCGAGGGGGGCAGCGGCGGTGCCCTGGGCATCGGCGTCTGCGATCGGCTGCTCTGTCTTGAGAACAGCTACTACTCGGTGATCTCGCCTGAGGGCTGCGCGTCGATCTTGTGGAAGGACGGCAGCCGGGCCGAAGAGGCGGCGGGAGCGCTCAAGCTGCGCAGCAGCATGCTGCTTGAGCTGGGGGTGGCCGATGAGATCCTGGCCGAGCCCATGGGGGGGGCGCACCGGGACAAGCGGGCCATCGCGCGCACCCTGGGCGAGGCGGTGAGTCGCCATCTGAACGATCTCTCCGCCCTGTCCACAGAAGAGCTCCTGGCCGAACGGGCGGAGAAATACCGCAAGATCGGGCCGTTTCAGAGCGCTGCCAGCCCTGGCTGAGGGCTCGCTGGGCTGCCGTGTGCCCGGCGGAGGATGGCTCAGCACCGAGCCTGGCTCCTGAGGCCGCTTGAGCGGTCTTGGCATGGGGTCGGCGGGCTGCCCACCGGCCCGGGCTAGAATCCTGGGATCCAATCCCATCACCTGGCAGATGGGGGGCGTAAGAGGCCCTGCACGGCCCGGTCTCCCTGGCTCCGGTCCCCCGAGCTCCCTTTTCATGCCTATCACTCAACAGACTCGCGACGATCACGAGATCATTCGTGCCTGCCTGGACGGCAGCACGGAGGCCTTCACCGTGCTGGTGCAGCGTCACGAAAAGCGGGCGTTCTGGGCGGCGTACAGGGTCGTCGGCGATGCCGACGCCTCTCGCGATGTGGCCCAGGAGGCCTTTGTCAGGGTCTGGCGCGCTCTGGAGCGGTTCGACTTCTCCATGGCCTTCACCACCTGGCTGTACCGCATCACGGTGAATCTGGCCATCGATCACCTGCGCCGCAACAAGCGCCACAAGGGCGTGGACATCGACCTGTTTCGCGAAGGCCTCGCTGACGAGAGCGCGCCTGAGCAGAAGGAGGGCTCGCGGGAGCTGGCCGCCCAGGTCCGCCTCGTGCTCGACAATCTCGACGAGAAGTACCGCACGGTCTTGGCCTTGCGCGATCTCGAGGGACTTTCTTCCAAGCAGATCTCAGACATCACCGGTATCACCCATGCCACCGTGCGTTGGCGCCTCCATGTGGCTCGCAAACAGTTCCGCGAGGCCTGGACCCGCTACGAGACCCGTCGCAAGACCGATCTCGACATCGCTCGCGCCGAACGCGCCAACGCCTCTTCCTCAGACACCGCAACGCTGGATTCCTGAGCCGTGAAACTACAACGCTATACCTGCCGTACCGTCCGCAACATGCTGCCCCTGCACGTCGGTGGCGATCTCGACCCTCGCCATGGGCCTGAGGTCGACGCGCACCTGAACAACTGCCTGGTGTGCTTCGCCGAGTTTCGTGAGCTGGGCGCCATGCGCAGCCGGCTGGCCGTACTGGCCGAGCAGCCCCTGCCCCTGGGCATCCTCGATGGCTTCGCCGAAGAGGTCATGGCCCGCATCGACGTGGGCGAGCCCGGGCCCGCAGCAGAGGCGCCGAGCCCCGGGCCCCGCCAGCGCATCTTCTCGTTTCAGAAGCTCAGCGCGGCGGCGGCGGTGATGCTGGTCTGCCTGGCCGGTTGGCGCGCGTTCAACGACCAAGGCCTCATGAGCGACGGTACGAGCGCTTTCCTGCGGCCTGATTTGTCCGGGTCCGTGAGCGATGGCGTGCCCATGCAGCGGCAGCAGGCGGCCCTCGACGGGACACAGCTGCCAACGGCTCCCAGCGGTCAGCTCTCAGCCCAGGCGGTCAACGAGTTCTTGGAGACCACCTGGCCCTTGGGAGTGCCCGCTCCGTCCGAGGTGCAGATCATCCTCCGCTCTCGGGGTGGCGTGCCCACCGTGACCCTGCACGGCCAGGCCAGCAAGGCCTCGGGGCTGGAGCGTGATGGGCAGCGTCAGCCTCGGCAGCGCAATCGGTAGGGGGGCTGCGCTACAGGTCGCTCTCTTGTTGGCGAGGGTCCGGGCGTCCCTGATGCTCACCAGGGGGGCCGTTTCGCTCAGACAGGGTCGGCTTTGCCTCCACACTCGCTGCAGACCCCCCTGGTGAGCATCAGGGACGCCCTCGCCGGTGGAAGGAGAGGCGACTGTGGCCTTTCGGGGGTTCGTTTCTTGGTGGCGGAGTCACAGGTGCGGCCGGGGACTTGCTGGCTTGGTGAGCCTTGGGGTCAACCCTGTTTCCATGTGGGCTGAGCTGGGCTGAGCTGGGCTGGGTGCGGGTGCGGGTGCGCCAGGGCCTGGTGAGCCGTGGAGGCTAGACCTCGTCTTTGGCAGCACCGCCCTTGGCTCGGCGGCGTAACTGGCCGCAGGCGACTCCTACGTCCTGGCCTCTGGGGCGGCGCACGGTGGTGGTGACTCCGGCGGCTCGCAGGATGTCGACCATGGTGTCCACGTCTTGGGGTTGGGGCGGCGCGAGGTCGAGGCCGTCGACCTTGTTGAAGGGGATCAGGTTCACCGCGGCGGGGTAGCCGGCCAGGAGCTTGGCGAAGCCTCTGGCCGTGTCGGGGGTGTCGTTGATGCCCGCCAGGACGACCACCTCGACGGTGAGCCGTCGACCGTGGCTCAAGAAGCGCGCCTTCGCTGCGGCCAGGGTCTCGGCCAGGTGGCTGCGACCCAACCCGGGCATGAGTTCTTCGCGCCAGGCGTCGTCGGGCGCGTGGAGTGACAGGGCGATGTTGAAGGGGATCGGCTCTGCAGCCAGGCGAGCCAGGGCTGCCGGGTGGCCCACGGTCGAGACGGTGATGCGCCGGGCCCCGATGCCCAGGCCCTCGGGCGCGTTCATCAGCCGGATGGCGGACAGGACCGCGGCCATGTTGTGGGTGGGTTCGCCCGAGCCCATGAACACGAAGTTGGTCAGGGGCTGGTCAGGCCGCTGCTCCCTGGCCAGCAGCACCTGCTCGAGGATCTCGCCCTGGCTCAGGTTGCGGATCACGCCGTCGAGTCCGCTGGCGCAGAAGCAGCAGCCCACAGCGCAGCCCACCTGGGACGAGATGCAGAGCGTGTGCCGGTCGCCCTCGGGGATCGACACCGACTCGATGAGCTGGCCGTCCGCCAGTCGCGTGAGCAGCCCGACCGTGCCGTCCCTGCTCTCGTGCCGTCGGGACAGGACGCCCTTGCGCACGACCCACCGTCGGGCCAGCTCCTCCCGCAGGGCCTTGGACAGGTCGGTCATGGCCTCCCACGACTGAGCTCCCCGTTCGAGCACCCAGCGGCGTACCTGCCGGGGGGTGAAGCTGCGGGCCCCGGGGACCTGGGCCAGGACGTCGTAGCCCTGCAGGTCGAGGTCCGTCAGGGCAGGGAGCGGCGAAGGTGCCTGGTCTTGCGCTGGGTCTTCGGGCGCCGGAGCCATGGGTGGCCCGAGCCGTCAGGCCGACTCGCGCTGCACGTTGCCCGGGATGGGTTCGATGGCGATGGGCGCTTCGCCTCGCACGAACTCGGGGGTCACGGTGTAGAGCAGGTGCGGGCCCTTGTCCGGCAGGTGATAGACCACATCGAGCAGCTTGCCTTCGACGATGGAGCGGGCGGCGCGCACGCCGGTCTTCAGCTCGAGGGTTTGCTCGGCGATCAAGTTCAGGGCCTCGTCGCTGAACTCGAGCTCGCAGTCTTCGAGGGCGAAGAGCGATTGGTACTGCCTGACCAGGGCATTGCGTGGCTCGGTCAAGGTGCGGGTGAGCTGCTCAGCGTCGAGGGAGGCCAGTGGCGCGATCACCGGGATGCGGCCCACGAACTCGGGGATCAGACCGAAGTCGACAAGGTCTTCAGTGCTCACCCGTGCGATGAGGCTGTTGGTCTCTTGAGCCGTGCTGGCCCGAGGACCGCTGACGTCCCGGAAGCCGATGGCGCTGCCGCCCACACGACGAGAGACGAGCGACTCGATGCCAGCGAAGGTGCCGCCCACGATGAACAGGATGTCCCGGGTGTCCACGTGGATGTACTGCTGCTCAGGGTGCTTGCGACCGCCCGCCGGGGGCACGTTGGCCTCCGTGCCCTCGAGCAGTTTGAGCAGCGCCTGCTGCACCCCTTCGCCGGACACGTCACGAGTGATCGAGACGTTGCCCGTGGTGCGACCGACCTTGTCGATCTCATCGATGAAGATGATGCCCTGCTGAGCCTTGGGGATGTCGTAGTCGGCGGCCTGCACCAGCTTCAGGATGATGTTCTCGACGTCTTCGCCCACGTAGCCCGCTTCGGTCAGCGTGGTGGCGTCGGCGATGGCGAAGGGCACGTCGAGGATGCGGGCCAAGGTGCGAGCCAGCAGGGTCTTGCCCGAACCCGTGGGTCCGATGAGCAGGATGTTGCTCTTCTCGATCTCGACACCGCGGCCGTCGGTGGTGCGCATCTGCCGGGCCAGCATGCGCCGGTAGTGGCTGTACACCGCCACCGCCAGGACCTTCTTCGCGTGACCCTGGGCGATGACGTACTGGTCTAGCCTGGACACCAACTCAGAAGGCGTGGGCAGCTTCTCGAGGTTGAGATCGAGACCACCGCCACTGCCGCGCTGGCTCTCTTCGGCCCGCTGTCCCACCAGAATCGAGTTGCACAGCTCGATGCACTCGGCGCAGATGTAGATGTCCGGCGGACCAGCAATGAGGTTCGGCCGCGCCTTCATGCAGAAGGAGCAGCGTTCCTCATGAGTGTTCTGGCCGTCGCCGTTCGCCATGGTCTGTCAGTTCAGGTGATGGGAGGGGGTTGCCGGGGTCAGCTCTGACCAGAATCTGCTGGATTGATGATCTCGTCAACAAGGCCGTAGGCCACCGCGTCTTCAGCGGACAGGAAGTTGTCCCGATCGGTGTCCTTCTCGACCTTCTTGACGGTCTGGCCCGTGTGCTTGGCGATGATCTTGTTGAGATCTTTCTTCATCTTCAGGATCTCGTCGGCCTGGATGCGGATGTCCGCCGCCGTGCCGCCAGCGCCACCCCAGGGCTGGTGAATCATCACCCGGGAGTGGGGCAGGATGTGTCGCTTGCCCTTGGTGCCAGCCGTGAGCAGCAGCGCGCCCATGCTGGCAGCCTGGCCGATGCAGAAGGTGGCGATGTCGCAACCCACGTGCTGCATGGCGTCATAGATCGCCAGGCCAGCGGTCACGCTGCCTCCCGGCGAGTTGATGTACATGTTGACGTCCTGGGAGCGGTTCTCTTTCTCGAGAAAGAGCAGCTGGGCCACCACCGAGTTGGCGCCGTGGTCGTTGATCTCGGAACCGATGAAGACGATGCGATCTTCGAGCAGCCGACTGTAGATGTCGTAGGCCCGCTCGCCCCGACCGGTCTTCTCGATCACGTACGGAAGGTAGATGCCCTGCGGGTCTTGCTGTGCCATCGGTTGGGTCGTTGCTCCGGGGGTCTGTCGGGTGTTCATCCGGCGTCCGCTTCTTGCGGTGCCTGCTCGGTGACCTGAGCGCGCTCGCGAAGCCACGCCCGGACCTTGTCGTTTGTGATCTGCTCCTGCACGTCGCCAAACCAGCCCTCTTGGATCGCGGACTGGACGCTCTCGTCAGGATTCTGACCTTGCTGCTCTGCCAAGGCTCGCACCTGACCGAGGGCCTCTTCAACGGTGGCGCTGAGATCTTGTGCGCCAGCGATCTCGGAGTAGATGAAAGCGAGGCGCAGACCGCGACGGGTGCCGTCGGAGATCCGCTCCCTTTGCTGCTCTGCCCTGGCGTGGCCCTCTTCTGACGAAAGCCCCTGCTCCTCGATCATGCGGTGAGCCACCTGGTGGATCTGGCGATCGATGCTGCGGGCCTCGAGCCGCTCGGGCAGCTCGAACACGTGGGCGCCGAGCAGGTTTTCTTCAATCGAGACGTTGACCTGCTCGTCGTGGGCCGAGGCCCGCTGATTCTCGAGGCCCTTGCGGATGTTGCCCCGCAGCTCCTCGACAGACTCCTGGCCCAGCTGCTGGAGCAGCTTCTCGTCGAGCTCGGGCAGGACGACCACCCGGTAGCGGTCGATGGTGTAGGTCAGCTTCGCCGTCTTGCCCGCGTGCTCCACGGGGTCGAAGTGGGCCGGAAGTTCAACGGAGAGATCGACGGTGACGCCCACCGAGGCGCCCTCGAAGACCTCTTTGCTGCCCTCGATGCGAATGCCGTCGACCAGATCGTGCTTGGTGAAGGCCGGGCGCTCGGTGCGCGGCTCGAGCTCGACGTCGTCGATGGTGTAGACCACCGTGCCTTCAAGGATGGCCTCGTCTCCGATCACGTCGCCATCGGCGGCCTCTTCGATCTTGCCGAAGCGCTCACGCAGCCGGTCGACCTCTGTGTCGATCATGCTGTCGTCGATGTTGGGCAAGGTGACGGTGACGTCGAACTGCTCGGGCAGCTGGATCTCGATGTCAGGAGCGATCTCGATGGCGAACTCAAACGTGAACGGAGCATCGCTCTCGTCCTTGAGCTGCTCGAGGTTCATCTCAGGGTCGCCCACCGGGTTGAGCTTGTGCTCCTTGACCGCCTCGGCGAAGGCCTCGCCCATGATCTTGCGGCGAGCTTCTTCGCGGACGTCATCGCCGTGGGTTCGGGCCACCAGGGAGGCGGGAGCCTTGCCCTTGCGGAAGCCCTTGAACTCGGTCTTCTTGGCGATCTCGGAGAGGCGGGATGTCACTTCATCGTCGAGCTGTGAACGATCGATGGAGAAGTTCAAGGTTCGGCGGCAGGGGCCGTCAACCGTGACCTTGGCTGTCATGTGGATTCTCATGGGGGCGGACGACTGGGCATGGTCCCAAGCTGGGGTGTGCCGGATCAAGAGCCCCCTCTGCTCCCGGGGTGTTTCGGGGGGCAGGGAGCCGGTAGGATCGCCGCCATGGAGATCGCGCCCGACCGTCTAGCCAAGCTGCAGCGCTTCCGGGAGGCGGGCGTTGAGCCCTATCCGGCCGGTTCTACGCTGCCTGACCGCACCCTCATCGCGGAGGTTCTGGAGCACTCAGACCCCGATCAAGAAGAGGGCCCATCGGTCTCCGTGGCCGGTCGCATCGCCTCCCTGCGCGACATGGGCTCGTCGATGTTCGTTGATCTACGGGACGGCAGCGGCCGGGTCCAGCTCTTCCTGCGCAAGGCCGTTCTGGGTCCCGAACTCTTCAAGCTGCTCAAGAAGGGCCTCGATCTGGGCGACGTGATCGCCGCGGTGGGGCGCCTGGGACGCACCAAGATGGGCGAGGTCACCATCTTCTGCGACCAGGCCCAGCTGCTGACCAAGAGCCTGGCCGCGCCCCCCGGCGAGTACTACGGGCTGTCCGACGTCGAGACCCGCTATCGCCAGCGCTACATCGACCTGATCGCCAACACCGAGAGCCAGGACCGCTTTCGGGCCCGCTCGGCCATTGTCCGGGACATGCGCCGCTATCTCGAAGATCGCCAGTTCATGGAGGTCGAGACGCCCATGCTGCACGCCATCGCCGGCGGCGCGGCGGCCAAGCCCTTCTTCACCCACCACAACACCCTCGACCTCGACCTGACCCTGCGCATCGCCCCCGAGCTGCACCTCAAGCGGCTGCTGGTGGGAGGCTTCGAGCGGGTCTTCGAGATCGGCAGGAACTTCCGCAACGAGGGGCTCTCTCCCCGGCACAACCCCGAGTTCACCATGCTGGAGGCCTACTGGGCCTACGCTCGCATGGACGACTGGATCGAGTCCACCGAAGAGCTGCTGGCCCAGCTCGTGGTGGGGCATGGCCGTCGCGACGAGGGGGACGCTGAGACGACCCTGCGACGCGAGGGTCGGCAGCTCGATTTCTCACGGCCCTTCGCCCGGGCGACCTACGCCGAGCTGCTCCAGGAACACGGGGGCGTGGATGTGTTCGACGAAGAATCCGTGCTCGCAGGGGCTCGACGCCAACGGCTGCCTGTCGAGGGGCGTAACCTCGACAAGATCATCGACGATTTGTTCGGTGAATGCGTCGAAGCCCATCTGCTGAACCCGACCTTCGTGACTGACTTTCCGCTTTCACTTTCGCCCCTCTCCAAGCAGCGCCCCGATGACGAGCGCCTGGCTGAGCGGTTCGAGCTGTACATCGACGGCATCGAGGTGGCCAACGCCTTCTCCGAGCTCAACGATCCCGAAGACCAGCTGCGACGCTTTGAAGCCCAGGTCGCCTCTCGCGATCCTGAGACGCCGGCGAAGGTCGACGAAGACTATGTCACCGCGCTCAGCTACGGCATGCCCCCTGCGGCGGGCATCGGTATCGGCATCGACCGTCTGGTGATGATGCTCACAGACTCCCAGACCATTCGCGATGTCATCTTGTTTCCGTTGCTGCGGCCCGTGCAGGCTGGCGAAGAGTCGGCAGCTGAGCCAGCCGCTTCGGCAGAAGAGGCTGGCCAGGCCTCTGACGTCTCCGACGGAGCCACCTAGCACCGATGTATCGGTTCTTCCTTGCTGGACGCTACACGCTGGCACGTCCGGTCAGCTATCTGGCCATGGTGTCCATCGGCCTGTCGGTGATGGCCCTGATCGTGGTGTTGTCGATCATGAACGGCTTTCTCCGCGAGACGGAGAACATCATTCGAGGGAGCACGGCCGACATCGTGGTCTTCCCCTTGCAGCGCGACGGGCCCAGCTCGCGGGCCGCCCTGGAGGGGCTTGTGCTGGGTACGGAGGGCGTGGCGGGAGTGACCTCGCGGCTCGTGCGCCCGGCCATCTTCAAGGTCCACGCCCACAACAACCCGCTGCTCTGGAACTCCATGGATGCCAGTCGCAGCCAGGTGCTGGTGCAGGGGCTCGACATCACCGCCGAGCTGGCCGCCTCACAGCTCTCTGCGTCGTTGGCGGGTGTCCGTCGAGCTTCGTTCCAGGTCGAAGATCCCGACGACCCCTTCTACATCGCTGAGGCAGACATCCGTGATCCCCGTCTGCGCAACGCGGACAACCCGGGGCTGCTGATGGGCGAGACCTCCATGGAGGTCTGGCGTCTGCAGCGGGGCGACGCCATCGACCTGGTGACCCTGCCCGACGGCATCGATCTGGATGGTGAGGCGATTCTGCCCACGGTGATGACCTTCATCGTGGCCGGGGCCTTCAACAGCGGCCACAGCAACGACGATGGCATCGTCTACATCGATGGCTCGGTAGCCCGGGTCTGGGCGGGTACCGAACACGAGCTGTCCGAGCTCTACGTCACAGCCACCGCAGACTGGCAACCCGTCGAGCGCCTGGGCCAGCTGCGGGACACCCTGGGCGTCAAGTTCACCGACGTGGGCGAACGCTGCCTCGTCGACACCTGGGAAGATCGCCACGGCACCTGGCTGGCGGCGGTGAAGAACGAGCGGCGCATCCTGCTGGTCATCCTGGGCTTCTTCCTGGTGCTGGTCTGCACCATCTCGTTCTCGGTGCTGACCATGTTGGTCCAGGAGAAGGTGCGGGACATCGGCATCCTGTCCGCCATGGGCATCACGGCCAGGGGCATCGGTTCGATCTTCGCCATGGTGGGGGTGACCATCTCGCTCGTGGGCGGGCTGGTGGGCCTGGGCTCAGGGGTCTGGCTGGCGACTCACATCAACGACGTGAAGGATTGGATCGAGGCGCAGTTCAACGTGCAGATCTTCGATCGCAACGTCTATGCCTTCAGCGAGATCCCCATCGATCTGGACATGACCGCGAACCTGTACATCACCGTGGCCACGGTGCTGGGCGCCGTGACCATCTGCATGATCCCCGCCTGGCGTGCTGCTCGTCTCGACCCGGTAGAGGCGCTGAGGCATGAGTGAGACGGCGATTCTCTCGGCCAATGGCCTGACCCGGCACTACCGCATGGGCGGCAAGCCCGTGCCCGTGCTCGAAGGTGCCTCGCTAGACCTCATGGCGGGCGAGAAGGTGGCCATCATGGGGCGCAGTGGCGCGGGCAAGAGCACCTTGCTCCATCTGCTGGGCCTGCTCGACCGACCAGACGCTGGATCGCTGAAGATCCGGGGCCAGGAGACCACCACCTTGTCTCGTCGGGCGCGAGCCCGGCTGCGCAACGACGAGGTGGGCTTCGTCTTCCAGTTCTATCATCTGATTCCCGAGCTCACGGCCCTCGACAACGCCCTGCTGCCTGCCATGATCGCCCACGGGCCCTTGGCCTGGTTGGGCGTGAAGCGCGAGCGCAAGGAGCGGGCCCGCGGTCTGTTCGCCGAGTTGGGGCTCGATGATCGGGCGGGTCACCGGCCAGCTCAGCTCTCGGGAGGCGAGCGCCAGCGGGTGGCCATCGCCCGGGCCCTGTGCAGCACGCCAGGGCTGCTGCTCTGCGACGAACCCACAGGCAATCTCGACGAGCACACCAGCGACGCCATCACCGAGCTGCTCTTCGAGCTGACCGACAAGTATGCCCAGACCCTGGTCATGGTCACCCACGACCGGGAGCTGGCCAGCAAGGCCGATCGCCTGCTGACCCTGCACGACGGCGGCCTGGTAGACGAGGGTGCGCAGGCACCCGCGCCCCGGGCCCAGGAGCTGAGCGCATGAAGCCGAACCAAGCCCTGCTGATCCTTGTTCTGGCCCTCGGTACTGCCAGCTGCGCCGTCGATGAGGCGGTCAAGTTTCGGCACATCCCGCCGGGATACAGCGGCACCTTCGAGACCTGGTGGAATGACGTCCAGATCCGGGAGCGTGGTGACTACAGAGATGGGGTCCGCCATGGTCGGGTCACGGTCTACCACCCTGATGGGACGGTCGAGTCGTCCGGGACCTACGACAGCGGCGTGCCCGTGGGTGAAATGCGCTACTTCTCACAAGGGGGCGGGCTGCGCCTGGTCGAGATCGTCCACGACGGCGTGCTCGACGGGCCTCGAGAAGAGTACGACGTGAACGGCCGCCTGCGAGTCCTGGTGCCTTACATCAACGGGCGCCGGCAAGGGCTGGAACGTCGTTGGCACGGCAACGGGGTGGTCTCCACCGAGGGGTATTGGGCATCTGACTTGCCGTCCTCCCAGTGGCGCCATTGGGACCCGGCGGGGCGCCTGCTCAGCGTCGAGTCGTTCTGGATCGCCGAGGGCAAGGCGGTGGGCTATTTCGAGAGCACGATCGATCCCACGACCGGCGGCACCACGGCCCAGTCCATGAAGCGGCTGCAAGGGAGTCACTGGGTGGGCTGGAGGACGTTCTGGCACGACAACGGCGTGCAGTCCGGGTTGACCGAGTACGTCGATGGCCTGCGCGAAGGCCGGGACGTGAGCTGGGATCGCGGGGGGCGCAAGACCGTCGAGGGCACCCGGGTGGCCGACCTGCGCTCAGGCACCTGGCGCTTCTGGGACGAGGCTGGCCAGCTTCTCGATGAGCGGGCGTACCTGGGGGGCGAGCTGCTGGCGGAGTCCCTCGAGGGTGCCTTTGGCGGCTGAGCGCAGCTGACTCCCAGGCCTTGTCGCGCTCCGGCAAAGCAAGTGGTCGTGGCTCTTGCCTGGCCCTTGTAGACGCCTATCCTGTGGGGCTCAGATCGGTAGACGGCACCACCTGGAGAGCCGGCTGATCTTGATCCACCAGGGAGCCATAGGATGGCCGCCGAGCGCGAAGTCCTCGATGTCGATGTCCTTTTCGTAGGGGGTGGTCCTGCCGGCCTGGCCGGCGCCATGCACCTGCAACGCAAGATCGAGGAGCACAACACGGCGGCCCAGCAGAGCGGGGGCAAGGTGCTCGACGAGCCCTTCGTGGCCCTGGTCGAGAAGGGCGAGCCGGTGGGTGCCCACGCCATCAGCGGCGCGGTGATTGATCCCCGGGGGCTCGATGAGCTGCTGCCCGATTGGCGCGAACAGGACCCGCCCCTGGTTCCGGTGACCAGCGACGAGATGCGCTTGCTCACCAAGAGCGGCAGCTACGCCTTGCCCCACCCGCCGTGGATGAAGAATGACGGTTTCTGGACCGGCTCGCTCAACAGCCTGGTGCGTTGGTTGGCTGACAAGGCCGAAGAGGCGGAGGTGAACCTGTTCGGCGGCTTCCCGGCATCGCAGCTGATCATCGAAGACGACGTGGTCAAGGGCGTGATCACCAACGACAAGGGTGTGGCTGCGGACGGAACGGAGAAGTCCAACTTCGAGCCAGGGGTTGAGATTCGGGCCCAGGTCACCGTGCTCTGCGACGGCTCCCGGGGCCATCTCACCAAGCAGCTGTTGCGCCACTTCTCCATCGCAGGCGAGAACCCTCAGGTCTACGAGACCGGCGTCAAGGAGACCTGGGAAGTCCCCGGCGCCAGCGCCCAGGCGGGGCGGGTCATCCATACAGCGGGTTGGCCCCTGACTCGTGATCTCTTCGGCGGGGCGTTCATCTACTTTACCGGCGACGACCAGGTGACCCTGGGGCTCATCGTCGGGCTCGAGGCCGAAGACCCGACCCTCGACATCCACGAGGAGTTTCAGCGCTTCAAGACCCACCCCTACGTGCGCCAGCTGCTCGAGGGCGGCACCCGGGTGCACTACGGCGCGAAGACCTTGCCCGCGGGAGGCTGGTGGTCCATGCCCCGGCCCTGGGTGGATGGCTGCCTGCTCGCCGGCGATAGCCTGGGCACGCTCAATGCCGCCAGACTCAAGGGCATCCACGGGGCCATGAAGTCAGGCATGCTCGCAGCAGAGGCGGCCCTCGCTGCCCTGCTCGCCGAAGACGCCAGCGGCACGGTCTTGGCGGGCTACGAGACGGCGCTGAAAGAGTCCTGGCTGGGCAAGGAGCTCTACCGCTTCCGTAACTTCCACCAGGCCGTGGCTCATGGCATCGGGCTGGGCGCCGTGTTTCACATCGGCCTGCAGATGATCACCGGCGGCCGGGGCACGAGAGAGCGTTACCCCGTGGTGGCCGGGCACGAACGCATGGGCCGCAAGGGCTCGGGCAAGCGTCGTCACGCCGAGCCGTTCAAGCCAGACGGTCAGCTGACCTTCGACAAGCTGACCAACGTCTTCTTCTCGGGGACGAAGCACGAAGAAGATCAGCCCTGCCACTTGCAGCTGACGGTCGACGCCGAGCATTGCTCGACCACCTGTGCCGAAGAGTACGGCAACCCTTGCCAGTACTTCTGTCCCGCGTCGGTCTACGAGATGGTCGACGGCGAGGGCGAGGTCGCGGCGGGCAGCTCGGCACGGCAGGCCTTGCAGATCAACTTCAGCAACTGCGTTCACTGCAAGACCTGCGACATCATGGATCCGTACCAGGCCATCGAGTGGGTCACGCCCGAAGGCGGCGGACCGGCCTACACGAATCTCTGACCCTCTGGCCTGCACTGTTCAAGAAGAATGCAGGACCCTGGCGAGGCGGGGCGATCAAGCGCTCCTCCGCCAGCCAGGGGTCGGGCCAGGGTCAGAGGTCCCAGTAGGCCTTGCCGCTGAGTGAGTTGCCGCTGAGGTTGGCCCGCAGCTCACCGGTGATCGGATCGTAGGCATAGCCTTCCGTGCCGCTGGGTCCCACCGACATGTCGTTGACGATCTTGCCCAAGTTGTTCTTGGCGATGGGATTGTCGGGGAACTTCGTCATCAGGTAGGGCCCGAACTGGGTGCCCGATGTGCCGTCCTCTTTGGTCCCTGTAGAGAGCTGGGTGAGCAGGCTGTTCCAATCGACCTGCCCTGGGTAGATCTCGTTGTGCTGGATGCGATAGAGCGAGACCGCTTGGCGTACCGTGTTGAGGTTGGCCACGAGCGCCGCTTCTTTGGTCTCGATGGAGACGCCGCTGAACTGGGGGACGACCACCGCGGCCAGAATGCCGAGGATGACCACCACGATGAGCAGCTCCACCAGGGTGAAACCCCGTTGGCGTCGCTCCGTCGAGGGCTCGGGCGTCGTGGTGCGGGGAGCGGCGTGCCTGGGGGAGAGGTTCATGGGGCTCTGCGTGTCAGGGGAAGGCTGGGGTCGGAGCGCATGGGCCGCGCTCAACAGCGGGTGGCGGGAGGCGTGAGGCTTGTTCACGGGGCGGTCTCACCCTCGAGGGCTCCGTACCAACCGCTCTCGTTGAGAGACTGGCTGAGCAGCGACGCCGAGCGGGTCTGGCTGGGCCGGTAGTCGGGGGTCAGCACGACGGTGATGCTGGTGTAGGTGGCGGTTGTGGTGGTAGAGGTCAGGCTGTGACTGCCGGAGACGCTGAAGTCCACCGAGAGAGGTGTCTCCACATACTGGGAGCCAGGGATCGCGTCCTTGATGGCCAGCTTGTCAGCGGTGGAACTGGACAGCATGGGCTGGGCGGCCACGATCAGCTGGGCGTCGCCTCCAGCGGAGAAGACCAGGGTGTAGCCGGCTCCGGGGATCAGGGCGCCGCCCATGTTGCTCAGGTTGATGGTCACGTTGGTGCTGGGGATCTCCCAGGTCGATCCTGACGCTACCGCCACGGGAAGGGATGTCCCGGCGACGGTGACGCTGCCCAGGGCCGAGCCACGAGGAGCCGCCTCGCCCGGGCCGCGGGTCTCATACACGCTGATGGTGAGGTTCTGCGGGGTGCTGCCGGCGACCCATGCCAGTGGCACGGAGAGCGAGCCAAGGGAGGTGCTGGTGACCTCCTCGCTGCTGCTCGAGACGATCGTCGGCAGATCAGAATCCATGGCCGGCACGGTCATGCCCAGGGCCAGGTTGTTGCCGACAGACAGGGCCAGTGGCAGCAAGGGGTAGCTGGTGCTGCCGTGGTCGTACCAGAGGCCGCTCATGGCCGTAAGGGGGCCTTCGCGGTAACGGTCGTCGCTGGCGCCGGTGAAGACCAGGCTGGCCACGCCTTCGAAGAGGGTGTCCATGCTGCCATCAGTGCGGATCTTCACCACGTCACCGTTCTGCAGGTAGTACTCGGTGTAACCGCCTTCGTCGTTCAGCAGCTTCAGGTGCGAGGGCGACTCGATGTCCGCCCACCAGGCTTCGCGGATGTCCCGGGTCATCAGGCGCATCACGGTGTCTTCGTCGTCAGCCTGGTCAGAGGTGTCCTCGAGGTGCGCGACGGTGAGGGCGAAGGAGTACGTGGCGTGGGAGACCGCGGTCAGCAGGATCGCGCCCAGAACGCCGGCCACGAGGACCTCCGCCAAGGTGAAGCCGCGCTGGTTCCGTGCTGGGATCGTCGAGGTGCTGCCGGGGAGTGAAGATGGGGGTCTCATAGGTATGGCTCTGCTCTCGGGTCTGTCGGGTGGGGCTGTGAGGGCGAGATCGTCTTCGGCGGGGTGTGACTTGAGTGGTCAGGCAGCCGCTCGCGCAGAACTCCCTGTGCTCTCTGGCCGAGGTCAGGCCACAACGAAAAAGGCCCCGGCGCGGACAGGATCCGCGCCGGGGTCTTCATGG
Source organism: uncultured Phycisphaerales bacterium (assembly GCA_964537035.1). GTDB lineage: Bacteria > Planctomycetota > B15-G4 > B15-G4 > B15-G4 > CAZIAK01. The sequence continues at coordinate 49,987 of CAZIAK010000028.1, forward strand.
GAGAGTCAGGCGGCTGACTGCTGCGAGTGGAGGAGGGTGCCGCTCGAAACGGGGGGGGGATCAGAGGTCGCTGAGCACGATGCCCGACGGGCCGGTGGCCGTGTTGTTGGCCTGGAACTGGCCGGTCGAGCTGGTGAAGAGCCAGCCACCGGTGTTGTCGATGGCCACGTCGTACTTCATGACGTTGCTGCCGCTGAACGGTTCGTTGGGCAGATCATTGCGGATGTAGGGACCGTAGGTGGTGCCGGAAGTCGCGCCGTCTACGCCGGTCGTGCCGGTGAGCTGAAGAACGAAATCGGTATCACCATCGGGGAAGGAGTCATCGTGCTGCACTTTGTACATCTCGATGGCTTGGCGCACCGTGGCGAGGTTGGAGGCCAAGGCGGCTTCCTTCGATTCGTTGGCGGCGCTGTTGAACTGCGGGATCACCACAGCGGCCAAGATGCCGAGGATGATGACCACGATGAGCAGCTCGACCAGGGTGAAGCCGGCCTGCTTGCGGTTTTGGGAAGACATACTGAAAGCTCCGTGAAGTGAGGACGGCTCGGGGTCGCCTCATGGAGACGATCGACCTGACGTCGTGAGAGCTGTTTCGTCCTTCCCCCCCAGTGACTTGACTGATTCGGTATCAAATCGGCTGCAGCCCATATCGATCGGGGGCGCCTGGCCCCTGGAGGCCTGTCTTCGGGTGTTTGGAGCC
>CAZIAK010000028.1:50786-53719 GCA_964537035.1 uncultured Phycisphaerales bacterium
CATATCGATCGGGGGCGCCTGGCCCCTGGAGGCCTGTCTTCGGGTGTTTGGAGCCTCGTCCCCGGACCGGCGCCTGGCTGAGCGGAGGCCGGGCCAGGGGCTGGGCCAGGGGCTGGAGCGGCGGGCCCTGCGGGTCTGGGGAGCCCGGGCCTGGTGCTGGCCTGGTGCTGGCCTGGTGCTGGCCTGGGTCAGCTCGCCGCCAGCCCAAGAGGGGGGGCGAATGGTGGACGGTAGGGGGGTCGAACCCCTGACCTTCTGGCTGCCAGCCAGACGCTCTACCAGCTGAGCTAACCGCCCACGAACCACCCGGAGAAACCCCGGGTCGTGGGGCGAGAATCTACGGCAAGGCGCGACCTTGGTGCAAAGGTTTTCTAACGGCGATCGGGGCTCGTTACCCTGTGGCCGCCCCAAGCCACCACGAGCCTCCTCCCAGCGGGCCTCCCGCCTGACGATGACCAGCGAGACCATGACCGGACACTACGACCACGCGGCCATCGAAGCGCGCTGGCAGGCCCAATGGGCTGACCAGCGAACTTTCGCAGCCAAGGACGACTTCTCCCTGCCGAAGTACTACGTCCTCGACATGTTTCCCTACCCCAGCGGCGCGGGCTTGCACGTGGGCCATCCGCTGAGCTACACAGCCACGGATATCGTGGCCAGGTTCCGGCGCCATCAGGGTGACAACGTCCTGCACCCCATGGGTTGGGACGCGTTCGGCCTGCCCGCCGAGCAGTACGCGCTCAAGACCGGCGTGCATCCTGCGAAGACAACCGCCGCGAACATTGACAACTTCCGCCGGCAGCTGAAGGCCCTGGGCTTCAGCTACGACTGGGATCGGGAGGTCAACACCACCGACCCGGGCTACTACCGCTGGACCCAATGGATCTTCTTGCAGCTGTTCGAGAAGGGGCTCGCCTACCAGGCGGAGATGCCGGTGAACTGGTGTCCTGCCATGGGCACGGTTCTGGCCAACGAAGAGGTGCTGGCCGACGGCACCAGCGAGGTGGGCGGCCACCCGGTGATCCGCCGACCCATGAAGCAGTGGATGCTCAAGATCACTGCCTACGCCGAGCGCCTGCTCGAAGGGCTCGACGATCTCGATTGGCCCGAGCACGTCAAGGAGATGCAGCGTCACTGGATCGGTCGCAGCGAGGGCGCTGAGGTCGACTTCAAGGTAGAGACGGTTGGGGGCAGGTCTCCTGGTGATGACGGGCCGGTGCTGCGCATCTTCACCACGCGGCCAGACACCATGTTTGGCGCCACCTACATGGTCATCGCGCCCGAGCACCCGCTGTTTGAAGAGCTGGTGGGCGCGGAGCAGGGCGACGCATGTCGGGCCTACCGCGATGCGGCGGCGCGCAAGTCCGACCTGGAGCGGGCCGAGCTGAGCAAGGAGAAGACCGGGGTGTTCACCGGTTCGTACGCCAAGAACCCGGCGAACGGCGAGCGCATCCCCATCTGGGTCGCCGACTACGTGCTGATCAGCTACGGCACCGGGGCGATCATGGCCGTGCCTGGCCAAGACGAGCGCGATTGGGAGTTCGCCGAGGCCTTTGATCTGCCCATCGTCCGTACGGTCCAGCCTCCAGAGGATTTCGAGGGCAAGGCCTACACGGGCGACGGGCCGGCGATCCATTCAGACTTTCTCGATGGTCTGGACATCCCGGCTGCTTCCGCCGCCATGTCGGATTGGCTCGAAGAGAAGGGGCTGGGGCGGCGTTCGATCCACTTCAAGCTGCGCGACTGGCTGTTCTCACGGCAGCGTTATTGGGGCGAGCCGTTCCCCCTCGTTCACCACGCTGATGGTCGGGTGACCAGCTTGCCTGTCGATGAGTTGCCCGTGGTGCTCCCCGAGGTCGAGCGCTACGAGCCCTCGGGCACGGGCGAATCGCCCCTGGCCAACGTGACCGAGTGGGTCGAGATGACCGACCCCGTCTCGGGTGAGGCGGTGCGCCGAGAGACCCACACCATGCCCCAGTGGGCGGGCTCCTGTTGGTACTACCTGCGCTACCTCGACCCGCACAACGATGTCGAAGCCTTCTCGTCCGAGAAGGAGCGCTACTGGATGCCGGTCGACCTCTATATCGGCGGGTCAGAGCACGCCGTGCTCCATCTGCTCTACGCCCGTTTCTGGCACAAGGTGCTCTTCGATCTGGGCGTGGTGAGCTGCCAGGAGCCGTTCCAGCGTCTGCTCAACCAGGGCATGATCCTGGGCGAAGACGGCGAGAAGATGTCCAAGAGCCGGGGCAATGTGGTCAACCCGGACGAGATGGTCGACCAGTTCGGGGCGGACGCCTTCCGGCTCTACGAGATGTTCATGGGCCCACTGACCCAGTCGAAGCCCTGGCAGACCAGCGGTCTGAACGGCACCCATCGCTTCCTGAAGCGCACCTGGCGGCTGTTCGTCGATCAGGAGGGTGGTGATCGGGTGTCCTCTGATGCGCCCAGCAGCGACGTCACCCGGGCCTTCCACGTCTGTCTCGACAAGGTGACTCGCGGCACGGACACGCTCTCGTTCAACACGGCCATCGCGGCCATGATGGAGCTGGTCAACGTGGTCACCAAGGAGGGCGTGGGCATGCCTCGGACCCTGGCGGCCGACTTCGCGGTCATGCTCGAGCCCTACGCGCCTCACCTGGCCGAAGAGCTGCACTCGCGCATCGGCGCCACCGAGACCCTGGCCTGGGTGTCCTGGCCAGAGGTGGACGCCCAGGCCCTGGCCACCGAGACCGTGCCGGTGCCCATTCAGGTCAACGGCAAGGTGCGCACGGTCTTGGATGTCCCCGAGGGCACGGATTCAGCAGGCCTGGAAGCCCTGGCCCGTGCCGACGGGGGCATCGCCGCCCTGCTGACCCTCGGCAATGTGGTCAAGGTGGTGGCCGTGCCTGGGCGCATCGTCAACTTCGTGGTCAAAGCTCGGTGACGTCAGCGCC
>CAZIAK010000028.1:53819-69217 GCA_964537035.1 uncultured Phycisphaerales bacterium
GCGGCCCTCGCACGTGGAGGGGCAGGAGACTCTGGCCTTCCTTGTCTTCGCTTTCGCGATACCGACGCTCTGTGCATTGCCTTGTGACGATGGGCTGCCACGGGGTGACCATGGGCTGCCGCGGGCGCGGAGCGGTCGGCGCCTACGGTGGTGGGGGGATGTGTACGGCGCCAGACTGACCCAGTGGGAACAGGCCGACGCCTAGAAGCGAGAGCGCCTAGGAGCCGGGTGCGATCTCAGCCCGCCAGAAACGACCCCCGGAAGGCCACAGTCGGCAGCCGTTCCACCGATGAGGGTGGGCCTGTTTTGACCAGGGGGGTCTGAAGCGAGTGTGGAGGCGAAGCCGACCCTGTTCGAGCGAAACGGCCCCCCTGGTCAAAACAGGCCCGCCCGGAGCACCAATAGGCGGCCGACCTGTAGCGCTGACCCCGGAATTGACCGAGCGCCCGCCGATCGAAGGCCTCGATCGGCGGGCGCTCGCGTGGTGCAGGCAGGCCGCTGGCCTGCCAGGCTGTGAGCCTCAGGCTCAGTCGATGTCCACGACCTGCGAGGTGGCCGCTGCGATGGCCGGGTCGGAGGTGTCGTCGCCGGTGGTGTTGAGCATGAAGACGCCCAAGGTGCCGATGGCACCGTTGCCGGCGCCAGCGATGTCCGGGCCGTCGCCGCCACTACCGTTCATCAGGCTGCGGTTGAGGACCACGCGGGTGGTGATGCCCGAGTTGTCGATGCCCTCGTGGCCATTGCGGTAGACCACGTTGTTGGTCACGTTGTTGTTGAGCGTGGGGCCGTCACCGACCACATCGACGCCGTCACCCAGGTTGTCGAAGGTGAAGTTGTCGAGCATGGCGTTGCCCGAGCCCTGCACGTGCAGGCCGTCCCGCCCGTTGTAGAACGTGTAGTTGCGGGCGATGAGGTGTCCGCCTGGCCCGTTGTTGGTCACCTCGACGCCGTGCCGGGCGTTGCTGCGGACGTTGTTGCCCACCACAGAGGCGGAGGCCGTGTCTTCGAGCAGGATGCCAGCGCGGGAGTTGTTGCTGACGAAGTTGCGCTGCACGTTGACGCCTGCGCCCAGGTTCACCTCGATGCCGTTGCGGCCATTCTGGTGCACCTGGTTGCCGAAGAGGGTCATGGTGCCGGCGCCAGGGTCGAGGACCATGATGCCGCTGCGGTTGTTGCTCATCACCGTGTTGCCCATGAGGGTCGACGGGTCGGGAGCGAGGAAGCCGCCGTTCAAGACGAGGATGCCGTCGCCACCATTATTGGTGATGGCATTGCCGTTCACCTTCAGCCGGTCGCCGCTGAGCAGCATGCCCGAGTCGGTGTTCAGCTCGAGGATGTTGCGCTCAAACGTGCCAGAGCCCAGCACGCCGTTCGAGCCGTACTCGATGCCAGAACCGGTGCAGTGGCGCACACGGCAGCCGCTGACATTGGCGCCATCGGCCAGGATCGAGATGCCCGTACCGAAGCAGGACACCACCGTCACGTTCATGATGGAGACATCGTCGCCGGTGACGGCAATACCGAAGTTGATGCTGTTGCGAATGGTGAAGCCCGAGACCTTGACCCGGTCGCCCGTGATGGTGAGGGCCGTGCCCGAGGCCTGGGGGTCGATCTCGGCGTTGGCCGTGGTCAGGGTGACATCGTCCGTGGCCAGGACCACGTTCTCGATGTAGCTGACGTCGGCCTGCTTCGCCACGGAGATGGTGTCGCCGGGTGCGGCCGCCGCAGCCGCCGCAGAAATGGTCGGGAAATCGCCGGGCACGGTGAGCGTGTCCGCCATGGCTGCTGGAGCCCCTAGGCTCAACAGGAGAATGGCGGGGGCGAGGATCTTGTTCGGGAAGGTCATCTTGGGCTCCATGGCTGTTGCCGATGGGTTGACTCGAGCACTCGTGCCGCAGGGGCACCTTCGGTGGACAGGATAGGGGACGAAAGCACCCCGTGGAACACGAATCTAAAGGGGAGCTTGGGCGCAGCGCCTCGGCTCGGCGAGAAGCTGCTGGCTGGAACGGAGAGAAAGGGGAGAGAGGTGTGGCCGGTCAGGGGACGGATGGCGCCCGCCGGGACCAACACCGGGTCCAGGAGACAATACGGCGCACAGTGGCCGACGTGACTCATTTGGAGGCCCTCTTCGCCAGAGAAGGCTCAACGGCCTGGGAGGGCCTTGCTGCGGGGACGGGGGCGAGCCGGGCCATACTGCTCCGGCCACCACTGGTCGTACTGGGCGTAGTTGGCCGACGCCGAGAGCACCAGGGAGGGGCTCTCGAGATGGGGGCGGGCCATGGCGCACAGGTCGGCCCGGCCAGCGGCCAGGATCGTGTTGCAGTGGCTGGCCCCCTGGATGGCCCCGACCGCCATGACCGGCACGGAAACCGCCGCCTTGACCCTCTCGGCGAAGGGCACCTGGTACATGCGACCGGTGACGGGCCGGCTCTCGGGGGTGTTGCCCCCGGTCGAGATATCGAGCAGGTCGCAGCCCAACTCGACCAGGGCCTTGGCGACCTCCACCGTGTCTTCGATGGTCATGCCCCGCCCCGGCTGCTCCTCCAACCAGTCGGTGGCTGACAGCCGCACCGCCAGGGGGCGCTCCTTCCAGACCGCCCGAACCGCCGCGAAGACCTCCAGTGGGAAGCGCATGCGGTTCTCAAGGCTGCCCCCGTACTCGTCTTCGCGATGATTGACGGCGGGGGACAGGAACGAGCTGAGCAGGTAGCCGTGGGCCATGTGCAGCTCGATCATGTCGAACCCGGCGTCGCTGGCCAGCTCTGCCGAGGCCACGAAGGCGGCCTTGACCCGGTCCATGTCGGCCCGATCCATGGCCTTGGGGGCCGGGGCGCCCGCTGTGAACGGTTCATTGCAGGGGCCGAGGGTGGGCCAGGCGCTGTCGTCAGTCAGCGGCGCGTCTCCGTCCCAGGGCAGCTCGCAGCTGGCCTTGCGCCCGGCGTGGGCCAGCTGGACGGCGATCTTCGCCGGGCTGTTGCCATGCACGAAGTCTGTGATGCGTCGCCAGGCCTGGGCCTGCTCGGTGGTCCAGAGCCCGGCGCAGCCGTGGCTGATGCGCCCTTCGGGTGAGACATCGGTCATCTCGCTGATGATCAGCCCTGCTCCCCCGGTGGCGCGGGCGCCCAGGTGCACCAGGTGCCAGTCGGAGACCAGGCCGTCGGTCGCGGAGTACTGGCACATGGGCGAGACCACGACCCGATTGGGCACGTCGAGGTTGCCTACCCTGATGGGCGCGAACAGGGGCACGGGCGCTCGGCCAGATTCGCCAGCGGCTGCGCTGTGGGCCGAGCCGTCGTTCTCCCGTGGCAGACGCTCGGGCCAGCTCTGGCCGCCCTTCGCTGTGTACTCGTCGCGGGCTTGATCCCACCACCATTCGCGCACCTGTCCTACGAGCTCGGGGTCGCGCAGGGCCAGGTTGTCCCAGGTGATCTGCTTGCTGCGGGTCAGCAGGTTGAAGCTGAACTGCAGGGGGTGCTGGTCGAAGTAGCGCTCGGTGTTCTCGAACCACTCCAGGCTGGTCTGGGCCGTCTTCTGCAGCTTGTAGCCGTCGAGCCAGCGCTCCTCCTCGTAGCGGGCCAGCACGGCGGGGACGTCGAGACCGGGGTGGCGTTTGAAGCTGTCCACCAGGGCGATGGCGTCCTCCATGGCCAGCTTCGTGCCTGAGCCGATGGAGAAGTGGGCGGTGTGGGAGGCGTCCCCCATGAGCACGATGTTCTCGTGGTGCCAGCGCCTGTTGCGCACGGTGGGGAAGGTGCGCCAGAACGAGTTGTTGGCCAGCAGCTTGTGTCCGCCCAGCTCGTCGGCGAAGAGCTTCTCGTAGTAGGCCACGGTGGTGGCGTCGTCAGCCTTGTCGAGGCCGGCCCGTTTCCAGGTCTCTTCGAGACACTCGACGATGAACGTGCCCAGGCCCGGCTGAAAGGGGTAGGCGTGAATACGGTGCAGGCCGTGCTCGTTCTCCTTGAAGAAGAAGGTGAACGCGTCCATGGGCATGTCCGTGCCCAGCCACGAGAACTTGCACTTGCGCCAATCGAGGGACGGCTCGAACGTCGCGGAGAACTGATCGCGGATGACGCTGTTGATGCCGTCGACTGCGAGGATCAGGTCGGCCTCGCCCACGTCTTCGACGCAGCTGATCTCCTGCTCGAAGCGCAGCTCGACGCCCAGGTCACGACAGCGATCCTGGAAGGTGACCAGCAGCTTCTGGCGACTCATGCCGCAGAAGCCGTGTCCCGTCGAGCGCACGCAGGTGCCACCGAAGTGCGTCTCGATGTCATCCCAGTAGATGAACTGCTCGGTGATGCGGTCGTAGGTGGGAGCGTCCGCTTCGCGGAAGTGACTCAACGTCTCGGCCGAGAAGACAACGCCCCAGCCGAAGGTCTCGGCCGGTTTGTTGCGCTCGTAGACGATCACGTCTGCGTCAGGGAAGGCCTGCTTGAGCAGGATGGCTGAGTAGAGGCCCGCGGGGCCGCCGCCGATGGAGACGATGCGCATGGGGGCATGATAGGGCCCTGATCTCGTTTTCCCACTCTGGGATCGGATGAGCTGGGGGCGTGCCAGAGATCACCTTCTTTGCGCTGTTCCGGTCGTCCCTGTTTTTGACGAGGGGGGCCGTTTCGCTCAGACAGGGTCGGCTGCGCCTCCACACTCGCTGCAGACCCCCCTCGTCAAAAACAGGGACGACCTCGCCTGTGGAGAGGCAGGAGACTCTGGCCTTCCTTGGGTTTGTTTCTTGCCAGGCCAACGCTCTGCGATCTGTTTTGCGATGAAGGCCCTCAGGGAGGGTCGCTGAGCTGCGAATCTGTGGCGCAGACTCTTACCGCAAGAAGAGGTAGTACATCTGGCCCTCGGAGGCGGTGCCGCCGGCGATCTGCTCTGCATCGGCTCCGCTGCCCAGGTAGATGTCGGCCCGGCCCGCGCTGCGGATGGCGCCGCCTGTGTCCTGGTCGAGCAAGAAGCGCTGGAAGGGACGGGTCGCTCCCCGAGGGCCGGTGGGCAGGTCGGTGTCCACGAAGACCAGGCCTCCCCGGGGGAACACGCTCTTGTCAGTGGCCAGGGTGCGTCCGGCGGTGACGGGTACGTTGAGGCTGCCGTGGGGAGTTCCGGTGATGGGCCGGAAGAACACGAAGGACGGGTTGCGACGGAGGGTGGAGACGACCTTGGCCAGGGGCGTGGCCGCCGCCCAGGCTCGCAGCGAGGGCAGGCCAGCTTCTGCGGCGGACACCGCCCCCGCCTCGACCAGGTGTTCTCGCAGGGACGCGTAGGTGTGGCCGTTCTTGCCCGCGTAGCCGAACCGGGCCAGGGTGCCGTCGCCCAGTCGCACCACCACCGATCCGTTCACATGGGCCAGATAAGCATCGAGGGGATCGGACAACCAGACCACCTCAAGCCCGCCGAGCATACCGCTGAGTTCGATGGTGCGGCGGTCGGGGTAGGGGCCCAGGCTGCCGTCCAGGCGTTGCTGCCCGAGAATAGACCCGTCGGGCGCCTTCACCAGATCGTCGGGCAGACCGTAGAGGGGCCAGGTGTGCTGGGCGTCCCGGTCCATGCGGCCGTCCACGATGGGGGTGCAGTAGCCGGTGAACAGCACGCCGCCCCCGCGCCCGTCCCAGCCCGCGCTGGCGAAGAGGTCGAAGTCTCGCTTGAGCCCCCGGGCGAAGGCCTCGGCAGTGGGACTGTCCAGGAGCAGAGTCTCGAACCGAGCCAGGGTCTCGGCGGCCAGGGCATGGCTGACGCCCTCCACAGGGAACGCCCCGGTGGTGCTGGGCCGGGTGAACCAGGCCCTCGAGTTGCGCAGGGCGGGCAGCAGCTGATCCCGTTCGTTCCATTGCCCGCTCATCTCGGGCCATTCATCGTGGGGGACCAGCAGCAGGGCCGGGGCGCCGTCGGGCAGGGGCCGGGTGTAGTCGGGGGGCAGGTCAGCGGACGGAGTCGACTTGCAGGAGACGAGCGCTGCCAGCAGCGCCCCCGTGAGCAGGGCTGAGGATCTGAGCATGGCTGCAACGTAGCAGCCGCGGTCGGCAGATTCCCTATTGCGCCCGCGCCGGTGGCTAGACTGTGCCCATGAGCCTCGCCACGATCACCAACCGCTTGTCCAAGGGTGTGGGCGCCTTGCAGTTTGCGCCGCCCGTGACTCACGTCTACAACCCGCTCGACTACGCCCGCGCCTGTCACAGCGAATACCTGCGCCGCTTTGGTCAGATGGGCATCGAAGCGCTGTTGCTGGGCATGAACCCCGGCCCCTTCGGCATGTCACAGACCGGCGTGCCCTTCGGGGAGGTGGCGGCGGTGCGAGACTGGATGGGCATCAGGGGCAAGGTGGGCCGGCCCGAGAACGAGCACCCCAAGCGACCCATCAAGGGCTTCGACTGTCCTCGCAGCGAAGTCTCGGGCCGGAGGGTGTGGAGTTGGGCCAAGGACCACTTCGGGACACCCGAGGCGTTCTTCCAGCGCTTCTTCGTCTGGAACTTCTGCCCCCTCGTGTTCTTGCAGGAGACCGGTCGCAACCACACGCCGGACAAGCTGCCGGCGGCCGAGCGAGAGGCGCTGTTCGCAGTCTGCGACAAGGCGTTGCAAGAGGTCGTGGCGCTGTTGAAGCCCGAGCGGGTCATCGGCATCGGTGCTTTCGCCGAAGCGCGGGCGCGGCTGGCCCTGGGGGATGCCGACGTGCAGTTCGGCAGGGTGCTGCACCCGAGTCCTGCCAGCCCGTTGGCCAACAAGGGCTGGGCCGAGGCCGCCGACCGACAGTTCGCCGAGATGGGCCTGCCTCTGCCCTGATCGGGAGGGGCGCACACCGCAGTGCGTGGCCGGGTCAGCAGCGGGGCGGCTGTCGGACACCGATGAGTGGTCAGCGGCCGCGCGGTACGCCGGGGCTACGGGCCAAGAGCAGGCCGTGACGGTCGAAGACCAGTTCGAGGTGCGTGGCGGCCTCGGTTGCCGCTGCAGTGGCTGGATCTGCATGGCTCTGGCCGGTGTCGGAGCCGGTCACACGTGCCGCGACGTCGGAGTTGGCCCCCTGGACCACGTTCACCACGATGAACTCATCGCCAACAACAACGCTCAACAGGACGGGGGTGTTCGTCGCCCAAGATTCGAGACGCCCCTGGCCAGCTGCCAGGTCTCGGGCCTGCTGTAGTCCTTGGCTGCGGCTGGGAGATGTGCGGCGCAGGGAAGAGCCACGCGGTGCGACGATGACGACTTCCGGTCCAGGAGTCTCCGCTGCGCCATCGTCCGCTGCAGGAGCCCCTTGGGGATCGCAGATCTCGTCCCCGTCGACATGATTCTCGTCGCAGTGCGCCGAGTGATCGTGGCTGCTGCTGCCGCTGTGGAAGTGGCAGCTTGAGCTCCCGCAGAAGACGAGCGCCATGGCCCCGCACAAGGTCAGGTGCCGAGAGGCACGGATCGCGAGAGCGCTGTTGCTGGAGGCCATGGTTCAGTTCTCGAACCGAGGAACGGAACGTCGAGAATACCACGGCGTCTCAGCTCACGAGCTGGGCCCGAAACGGGGCCCTGCCCGCCGATCTGATCTGCGGTGAGCAGGCTGTGCGTGAGGTGTCGCGGGGCGAGCAGGCCTCGAGAGTGTCGGCTCAGCGAGCGGGGGGCAAGACCTGGCACTGGCCCTGAATGGGCTGGGACGCCAGCCCCATTTCATCCTTCAGGGTGAACGACCATGTGGCCAGTCCGTCGAAGTGATCTTCGGGAAGGGGCATGACGTCGAACTGAATCTCGGTGTGCGCGGCGGTGAGTTCGATGTCGCGGACCTTGAGCCCTTGCAGCTGCAGGTCATGCAGGCGGCCGTCTGGCAGGCTGTCGCATTCGAGGCGCAGCTGCAGGGTCTGCCCTGCGAAGGCCAGGGTCGGGGGGGCGATGGCCCAGGCAGTCCAGGGCGTCGCGAGAGTCGCGGGGTTCGGGTCAACAGCGTCAACAGCGGGGTCAACAGCAGCGGGGAGACCCTCTGGTTCTGAAGAGGGGGCGCTCACGTCGACGACAGGTTCTGGCACGCTGGCCTCTTCGCCCGGGCTGATGGCCGGCAGCTTCGCGTCGTCGTCGCCGGGTGCCTCCATGGCCAGCGACCCCGTGGTCTCTGCGGCAGTGGGCTGAGACTCCGTGGCGTCGATGGGGAGCGTGAGCAGTGTGTGAGTCGACGTGGCCTGTGCGTCGCTCGCCGAGGCTCCGGGGAAGTCGAGGGGGATCAGTCCTTGCGCCGCCGCTCCCAGCACCGCGGCCACGGCCAAGGCGCTACCGGCGATGGCGAACAGACGTCTGGACCCGCTCTTCTGCTGGCCTTCCTTCTTGGGCTGTGTGACCTTCGCCGCAGAGCCCTGGGCAGCCTGTGTGGGGGCGCTCGTCTGCTTCGATGCAGCCGGGGGACTCTTCTCGGCCAAGGCGATGGGGGAGGCACTGGCCACGGGGGCCTGGAGCTTGCGTTTCTTCTTCTTGACTGCGGGGGGCGTCGGCGAGGACTGCTTGCGCTTCTTCGGTGCAGCGTCTTCCTGCGCGGGTTGGTGAGACAGGCCCGTCAGCTTCTGGCGCGAACCCACGCCGACGGGGCGTGTGCCCAGCTTGCGCTCCTTCATGAACTGCTCGACCCAATAGTCAGCCAGGTCTTCCCGTGCGCCACACCAGGTCTGGGCCAGGTCCAGCAGCGCACGGCGACCACCCTTGGCCACCTTGCGCTTGCCCCCGAAGCCCGCCGCCCCCAGGACCGCGTCGCCAAGCTTGACGAAGTCCTGGTAGGCGCCGGAGAGGAGTTGCTCGCGCTTCTTGAGCAGAGCGTCGACTTGTTCGAACCAGGCCTGTGCCCGCACTGAAGTGGTGCCCTTGGTGCTGTTGAGCTCGCGGTTGCGGGCGCTCCGTTGAGCGTCCGCAGCGCTTTGGATGGCCGCTCCGTCATCGCAGAGGGGGAGCGAGACGGCGGCGAACATCTCGCGCACCTTGTGGATCGACGTGGCACCAGAGGGGCGACGGGTCAAGGGACGACTCCTGTCGTGCAGCTATCAGAGAATGCGAATGGGCGTGGTGAGACCGTTGTCTGCATCGTTGGACGGCAGGTCGGGCGTGGGGACGTCTGGCTGCTGCTCCGCCGTAGGCGACTGCTCAACGTGTTCTTCCGTGTCTTCCTCGATGAGTTCGAGCTCGTCGGGGTTGAGTTCCTCGAGTTCCTCGACCACTTCGAGGTTCTCCGGACCTTCAAGCGACTCCGCGCCGAAGACCTCGATGGTGTCGTCACCGTCGTGCTCGTTCGGGTCGAAGGGACCACTGGCGGCCTGGGGTTCCTGGCTGTGAGCGACCGGTGCTGCGGGTGCAGCCTCTGCCGGCGCAGGATCTGCCTGAACCGTCTCTTGTGTCACCGGCGCTTCGGCCTGCGCCTGTTCGGCACGAGCCTGAGCAGACGTCTCGGCGCCGGTCTGTGAAGCCGCAGCTTCCAGGCTGCTCCAGCGGTCGTAATGGATGTCGATCTCGCGGGAGGTCTCGATGTCCACAGCCTTGCCGGTGATGATGCCGAAGGCGCCGAACCACAGCGTCGTGCGAATGGGACGACCCCGGGGCCGCTCGGCGGGAAGACCCTCGATCCTGAAGTCCATCAGGTGGGTGCAGTCGTCCAGATTCGCGGACTCGCCTTCGAAGAGGCGGATGCAGACCTCGGTCTGACCATCGAAGAGCGTCTCGGTGACGAACTCGCGCCGCTCACCGAACTCCGTACCCTTCACGAGCACCACGGCGTTGGCCGGCGTGGGCTCCCCGTCGGCTCCCCGACGGATGACCTGGATGCCCACTGCGTGGCAGGTGATGTCGGTGATCGAGTCGGGGCTGATGGCCACGGCCTTCTCGTCGCTGGCCTCGCCGCCCGGTCCTGGCAGGGGGATCGTGGCCTCGGGGTCCATGGCGTGAGAGACGTAGGCCGCACCGCAGGACACGAGCAGCTGAGGGTTCTTGTACTCGAGGGGTTCCGTGCCGAAGACCTCCTTGAGCATGGACTTGACCATGGGCATGCGCGTGGCACCACCGCAGATCAGCACGTCCACCTGGTCAGCGCTGATGCCGTGGTTCTCGGCGGCGTCGGCGAGCACCTGCTCAAGACGCATGCGCGTCTGCAGCAGTAGGCCAGACGTGGCTTCCTCGAACTCGGAGCGGGTGACCTCGATCATGTGGCCGGCCAGGTCGGCGACCACCGTCTCGCTGGTCTTCTTGCTCAGGGCGCGCTTGGCCTTCTCACAGTTGTCATGAAGGATGGCCAGGCTGCGGTTGTCCAGTCGCGGATCGTGCTCGAACTGCTCCAGGCACTTCTCGGCCACCAGGTCGATCATGGCGTCGTCCCAGTCGAGACCGCCAAGCTCACGGTTACCGTCCTTGCAGAGGGTGTTCAGGGTCAAGTTCGAGACGCCTTGCTCGTCTTCGCCTTCGGGCAGCACGGGCTTGATCAAGGTGACGTCAAAGGTGCCGCCGCCCAGGTCGTAGACAAGCACGTGCTTGTCGGTCAGGCAGACCGAGCGCTCGATGGAATAGGCCACCGCCGCTGCGTGGGGCTCGCTCAAGATGTTGAGCACGTTCAGGCCGGCGGCTGCGGCGGCTTCCATGGTGGCGGCGCACTGCCGCTCACCGAAGTAGGCGGGGACGGTGATGACCACGTCCGTGACCTCTTCGCCCATCTCGATCTCGGCGTTCTCCTTGAGCGAACGCAGGATGTCCGCGGAGATGCCCTGGGGCGTCATGCGCTGGCCGTTGATGGGCTCCGTCGTCCAGTCGTCGCCCATGCGTCGCTTCACGCCCACGACCACCCGGTCCGGGTCTTGCTTGCGCGTGTTCCAGGCCACTTCACCCACCACCGGGCTACCCTCTGGCGGGTAGTAGATCACGGAGCGGAGCGAAGACGTCTCGCCGTCCTCTGACTCGAGGGGGAGGGCCTTGACCTCCGAGCGGGACTCGTCGTAACGAGAGATGGTGGAGTAGGTCGTACCGAGGTCGATACCGTAGCGCTTGGTCATGATGACTGTCCTTGGGTGTGTCTGATATGGGCGCTGCGGGAGGAGGAGCGCTGCGGCCCAGAGGTGCGGGTTCGTGTTGGCGTTGGTGTGCGGAGGGGGTGTTGTCTCAGTCGTCTGTTGCTGGTGGCGGGGCGTCTGCGTGGTCAGGGTCCACCGGTTCGGGCTGGTAGTGGGCTACACCGACCTCTGCGAAGCGCAGCACCCGGCTGCCCGAGCGGAAGCCCTGGCGATAGACCTCCAGGATCTGTCCTTCGTGTGCGGGGTCGTCCACGGGCAGGCGGTCCACGGCCTGGTGCAGTTTCGGGTCGAAGAGACCGTCGGTGGGGATGGTGGTCACGTCCCGTTGCTCGAACAGGTTCTCGAGCATCTTCACCACCGCACCCAGGGCGCGGGTCGCGGCCTCCGGGTCGTCGCCTCGGGCGAGGGCGGCCCGGCTCAGGTCGTCGACCATGAACAGGTCGACCATGAGCGAGCGGGTGCTGGCGTCCGCGAGGGGAGCGGCCAGCTCTTCGACCTTGGTGCCCAGGGTGCGCAGCTTCGGGGGCAGGTGCCCGGTCATGCGCGACAAGCTGTCGAGCTGGTCTTCGATGGACGCCAGGCGGCCATCCAGCAAGGCCAGGGTGCCGCTCACGGTGTGGGAGGGAGCGTCCTCGTGGCGGGGCCCTGGTTGGTGGGGCGCGGCAGGGTTCGGGGCGGCGGGTTCGCTCTGGCCGGACGTTTGGGGTGCGTTCGGCGTAGGCGTCAGGGGCTCGCTCGGCGTGGAGGCCGCGGGCTCGCTGGGCGCTGACGCCTCGGGCTCGCCAGAGGGCTCAGGCGAGGCGGGAGCAGGGGCCTCATCTTCTTCGGCTTGTTCTGCCACGGCAATGAGATCGGAGGACGCCCTTTTTTCTTCGGGGTTCTCGTCGTCGACCAGCGGGGCAGCTCCAAAGACCTCGATACCGCCCACACCGTCCTGTCCCTGGTCGGTGGGGGGATCGCCGGAGCGGTTCTCGGTGGCGGCGGTACTGTCCTCGCCGTCGAAAGGGACGTCGTCGATCATCGAGCGCGACCAGAGGGAAACAGGGTCCAACCAGAGGGAGCGACGACCGCACCTCGGCTGACGGTGTTTCCTTCGTCCCGCTGGGCGTGCCAGTTGAGACGGAATTCACTCTATGCAGGAACAGTGCCTGCTAGAGCCCCAGTCGCTTGCTCATCCAGTGGCCCAGAGCCTCGATCTCTTCGACGCAGACCTCGTGCTCCATGGGGTATTCGTGCCACTTTACCGACTCACCCCACTCTCCCAGGCGTTCGCAGCAGGCCTGCCCCCGAGCCAGCGGCACCATGGGATCGAAGACCCCGTGAGCCATGAAGACGGGCGGTCGGGGGCCAGGGACGACGGTGGGCTCGTCGCTGAGCAGGTAGGACGACAGGCCGATCACCCCGGCGAGAGGCAGTCCGGCTCGCAGGCCCACATGGAGGGCCATGGCGCCGCCTTGTGAGAAGCCCGCCAGGATCAGCTTCTCGGGTGCCATGCCCTGAGCCAGCTCGCGGTCGATCAGGGCCCGGATCTTGGCGGCGGACCGGGCCACCCCGTCCATGTCGTGGCGCCGCTGCAGATCGGCCTCAAGAATGTCGTACCAGGCGGGCATGACCATGCCCCCGTTGATGGTCACGGGGATGGACGGGGCATGGGGGAAGACAAAACGCACCCGCTCCGCCCCGGGCAGGCCCAGCTCCTGGACGATGGGCACGAAGTCGTGGCCATCGGCGCCCAGGCCATGGAGCCAGATGACCCCGGCCTCGGCGCCGCGCTGTGGCCCCAGCTCAACGCAGGGCAGAAGATCAGCGGTCATGGCTTCGGCCGTCAGCCGACCTTGATCAGCTCGACCTGAAACACCAGCGTGGCGCCGGGGCCGATCACCGGGGGTGCACCGCTCGCGCCGTAGGCCATCTCTGGCGGGATCAGAAAACGGTAGGTGGCGCCGGGCTTCATCAGCTGCACGCCCTCGGTCCACCCGGCGATCACGCCGTTGAGCGGGAAGGTGGCGGGTTGTCCCCGGCTGTAGCTCGAATCGAAGGGGGTGCCATCGGTGAGCCAGCCCGCGTAGTGGACGGTGACCAGATCGGTGGCGCTCGGCGACTGACCCTCTCCCTCGGTGACCACTTCGTAGGCCAGGCCGGAGGCGGTGGTGGTGGCCGTGTCGGCCGTGGGCAGGGAGAAGTTGGGCATGTCCATGGGGCGACGTCCGAGCAGGCGGGAGAAGAGGCGAGCAAGCATGGGGCGGAGTGTGCCAAGCCGTGGGGCCGGGGGGCAACCGGCAGGGTGGCGGGGGCGGGCACCACGGGCCACAATGCGATGGTGGGTGACATCCTCTACGGCACTTCGAGTTGGTCGAGCAAGGGTTGGGTCGGGCCGTTCTACGCCCCGGGCACCAGGCCGGCTGAGATGCTGGGTCAGTACGCCCAGAGCTTCGGCACGGTCGAGGCGGACACCACCTATTACCGGGTGCCCAGCGCCAAGACCGTCGATGGCTGGCGGGCGGCCCTACCCGAGGGCTTCGTCTTGTCCGCGAAGTTTCCCCGCTCGGTGGTCCACGGTGGCCAAGGGCCCCGGCCCGATGGATCGGTCGTCTTGTCGCCCCAGGTCCTGGCCGACGAGGTTCCGCGCTTCGTGGAGGTCATGGGGCGGCTGGGCGAGCGCTGCGGTCCCCTGGTGCTGCAGTTTCCCTACTTCAACCGCTCGATCTTTGCCCATCAAGGGGCTTTCCTGGAGCGGCTTGATCGCTGTCTGGAGGGTCTGCCCACCGGGTTCTCCTACGCCGTCGAGGTGCGCAACCAGGCCTGGATCGACCAGCGGCTGACCAGCCTGCTGGCCGCTCACGGGGTGGCCTTGGTGCTGGTGGAGCTCTCGTATATGACCCACCCGGCTGTCTGGAGCGAGGGCCTCGACCCGCTCTGCGCCGACTTCACGTATTGCCGCCTGATCGGCGATCGCAAGGCCGTAGAGGCCCGCACGACCGCCTTTGATCGCATCGTCATCGACCAGACACCCAGCCTGGAACGCTGGGCAACCCTGCTCAAGGGCCTCTCACAGCGGGTCGATCGGGTTTACGCCTACGCCAACAACCACTACGCGGGGCACGGGCCCGAGACGATCCGCCAGCTGGCAGACCTGGTGGGCGCAACCCCCTGAGAGGGGGCTCAGGCCAGGGGGTCGTGCGACGATGGGTCGTCCGGGTATGATCCGGGATTGGTCCAGACATGACGAGGAGGGGACTCCCGTCACGCACACATTCTCGGGACGGTTCATGAACGGCGCCTTCATCACTGGTTGGGGCTCGGCCCTGCCCGATCAGGTCGTGACCAACGACGATCTGGCCAAGACCATGGACACCAACGACCAGTGGATCCGTGAGCGCACGGGCATCCGCGAGCGTCGGGTGGGGGGCACCACGTCCGGGCTGTCCACCGAAGCCGGTCGCAAGGCCCTGGAGAGCGCGGGCATCGACCCGAAGGACATCGACCTGCTGGTCTTGGCCACGACCTCTCCCGATCAGACCTGCCCGGCCACCGCACCCACGGTGCAGGACGCCCTGGGTCTTGAGTGCGGCGCCTTTGACGTGGGTGCCGCCTGCTCGGGCTTCGTCTACGCCCTGGTCACGGCCTACGGCTTTGTGGGTCAAGGGCTGAACAACATCCTGGTCATCGGCGCCGAGACCCTCGACCGCATCACCGACTACACCGACCGGGTCACGGGCATCTTGTTCGGCAACGGAGCGGGCGCCGTGGTGCTGCGGGCCAGCTCCGACACCAACAGCCTGCTGGGCTGGGATCTGTGCTCCCACGGACACCTGCGCAAGGCGATCTACGCCGACGTGGGCGGCTACCTGCAGATGGACGGCAAGGAGATCTTCCGCCGGGCGGCCAGGCTCATGGTCAACTCCGCCGAGCGGTCCTTGGAGCGGGCCGGTGTCTCCACCTCCGACATCGCGCTGGTGGTGCCACACCAGGCGAACATCCGCATCATCGAAGCGGCCTGCAAGCGTCTCGACATCCCCATGAATCGCACGGCCACGGTGTTGCAGACCACGGGCAATACGTCGGCGGCGTCGATCCCCTTGGCTCTTGTCGACGCGGTGGAGAAGGGTCGGCTCGAGAAGGGCGACCTGGTCTTGCTGGTGGGCTTCGGCGCGGGCATGACCACCGCAAGCGCGGTCATCCGCTGGGACCCGGACGCCACTCTGGTCTGAGCCTGGCCGGGTCGTCCTGAGCAGCCTGTGCTCAGAGTGCTCCGATGTCTGGCGGGTTTCAGCACACGCTGCGTGGGAGCTCTCCCTGCCTCTGCAGGATGTCGCGGCCGCTGCGACATTTGCCCACCGGAGAGCCTCGCCCCTGGGTACGATGTCGGCCCCCGGCCCCCCTCCCGGGCATGTCTGC
>CAZIAK010000029.1:0-65975 GCA_964537035.1 uncultured Phycisphaerales bacterium
TCAAAGAAGCTGAGTACGATCTCGTCGCGGTCCATGGCGGGACACGATAGCAGGGCGGCGCCGCGGGTCTGCCACGTCATGACCGGGGATTGCGACTGGCCCCGACTGGACGCAGCCTAGAACCGGTGCCTGACCTGGGCGCGTGTGACCCAGGCCCGGTCAGCACCGGGAAACGCGGCGCCCGGTTCGAACAGGCCGAGGATCACCTCGAAGTCCCAGGCGCGGGTCTCTCGAATGCCCAGGATCAGATCGACGCCCCAACCGAGGTCGTGATGTCGGCCGTCGGGCCGCATGCGCAGGCTCGACAAGAACAGTGGCGGTTGATTGGGGAACAGCAGCGGGTCGAGTTGCCAGGTCTCCACCAGCCGGTACTTGTGCACGACGAGATCGAGGGAGGTCTTCTTTGCCAGCCGAATGCCGAGCCCGGCGGTGAAGATGTCGAGGTTCGAGAGGTCAGGCTGAACCAGCTCGCCGTAGGTCTTGAACGATGTGACCCCGGCAAACTTGCCGTTGTTGTCGTGCAGGCCGGTCTGGCGAAAAGAGTGATCGACGTCGTCGATGGGGTCGTCGTCGCCCGAGCCTCGGGCCGCGCCCAGGGTGATGCTGAACGGATCGAGGTCGAGGGTGGTGCCCACGTCCACGGCCCATCCTCGAAAGTCGACGCCGTTGCCGTAGCCCCGCACCAGGGCCGCCTCGGCCCAGACCTTCTGATCGGGCAGCCACTCGCCCAGGGCCCGCACGCCCACGTGCAAGGGCTGGTCCGTGGTGGTCGTCCCCCTGCCTCGGCGGTCGATGACGTAGGCAGCGAGGTGCTGCTTGTTGTCGTCGTTGGAGAGGTAGGCGATGAAGTTGTCCGTCTCCCGGTCTTCTCGGCTGCCCTCGGTGAGGGTCGTGGTGGCGGAGAGTTCGAGGGCCCAGCCGGGTTGGCGCCAGATCAGCCGGCCGCCGTCGAGGTTCTGGTCGTAGAGCCACTCTCGGGGTTCGTCGAAGTCCTGGCGTCCGAGCTGCAGATCGAAGCCGGCGTCGAAGGGGTCGCGCCAGTAGCCATAGGCCTCGGCGATGTTGCCGTCGGTCTCCGTGAGGTTGGGGTCGTTGGCATCACGCAGGGACGTCCGCTGGGCACGCAAGCGCAGCAGGGCGTAGCCGTCGTTGCTCGGCTCCCAGATCAGCTCGGCCTTGGCCGAGAGGCCGCGTTGGCTCTTGTCCCCGAGCTTGTTGTCGTCGAGATCGAACTCGTCTTCGTCGTCTTGTTGCAGCTGGATCTGGATGCCGAGCGAGACGTTGTTTCCCAGGGAGATGGCTCCGGGGATGTCATCCTCCTCGTCGCGCTCCCTGTCAGCGGGGAGCTTGGTTCGTGCGGGCGCCAACGCCCAACTTCCAGCGGGCTGCTCCGAGAGGACCTCGGCTGCGTCGGGCAACCACACCGTGAACGAGAGCATGCGCAGCTCAAGGCCGCCGGGGTGCCGGGCGATGTGGTCGATGCGTCCCTCGATCCGTGAGCGTCCCGTGCCCGAGCGGCCCCGAAGACTGCGCGCGGAGAACTTGAGCGGCCCGCGATAGTGCCCGGACACCTTGATCCTTGCGTCCGTGAGTTCGGCGAAAGTCAGCCCGTTCCACTCGCTGCGACTGCTGATGACCACGGGCTGTCCCAACAGCAGGAACTGGCCTCGGGAGGCGTTCGCGTCGGTGACCAGGCCCAGCAACGACTCCTCATCACCGGGCTCGCCGAGCTCGAGCTCGATGGCGACGAAGCGACCGTTGTCATCGAGCTCACCCTTTACCTGTGCCCAATGTCCCACCACCAACTCGTCGCGCAGGCTGCGGGGCGCGTCCTGGGCCAGCAGCTCGGGAGCCAGCAAGCCGTGGGCCAAGGTCAGGGAGAGAATCAGCGCGCAGGCCCAGCGCCCCGCAACAGGTGGGGGTGACAACAGGCGCCGTCGAGGACCGGGCGGCGCGGGACGCTCCCCACGCGAGCGGCTAGCGCTCATTGAGGCACCGTCGGGCCATGTCGATCAGCTCCGGCGACAGGTGGGCCCAGGGCGGCCGGAGCCCGTAGATCAGGCTCAGGCGCAGAGAGGTCGTGGCTTGGTAGAAGCGAAGGCGGTCAGCGAAGTCAGGCTGGTCGCCCCTGGCAAGACCGTCCAGCAGCTCCTGCCCGCAGCGCTCGAACGAGTCTTGGTCGGCGCCGTTCAGCCCTTGCAGCTCGCGCAGCTTGAGGTGGGCCATGAGGTTGGCCGCGTCGAGGGCGTTGTCCGCCAGGCAGGCCAGGTCGAAGTCGAGCAGGGTCAAGGCGGGCCCGTCGGCGACAAACTGCCCGTCGTGAAGATCGCGATGGGCGGGGGAGAGGGGCGCGGTGAGCAGGGCTGTGGTGAGAGGCAGCGCGGCCCGCAGTGTGTCGAAGCCAGGGGGACGCGGGATGCCCGCCCGGCCCATGGCGGCAGCGAGCCCGTCCAGGACATCGAGCTCATGATGGGCGTCGTGTCGGGGAGCGTTGTCGAAGGGGCGAGCGGACTGCAGCTGGCGGAGACTCACGCCGATGTGGTGAAAGACCGAGCGGTTTTCACCGGACACATCAAGAGAATCTCCCGGGGCCAGGTTGAACTCCAGCGCTGAGGCCTGCTCCCACACATCGACCACGTCGACCGCCACCACCGGCGCGGTGAGCAGGGCCCTCGCTGCCCACACATGACGCTGCACCGCGGCCGCCAAACGCTGCTCCCGGTAGCCCTTGAGCACTCGCTCGCCCCGCTCGTCCGTGAGCCTTAGCACCACGCGCTTGCCCGGGCGGTAGGCGAGCACCTGCACATCCGCGCCGCTCTTCAGCTGAGGCAGCCGCTGCGCCAGGGGCAGCTTGCGGTCGTTCTCTGGCTTGCAGCGCCTGGTGCTGCCGTCCTCACGGAGGCGCCGCCACTGGGGACCGTCTTCTGTCTCCCACAGCTCGAAGCGCTTGTCGTTGCCTCGCGGGTCGATGCGCAACAACCGTTCGGTGGACACGCTTTCCTGCATCTCTTTTTCGACCTCGGTCATGATTCAGCCTCGCCCCGCCATGGCGCCTTCGCCGATGTCTCGAGCGAGCATGAGCGTGCGCTCGGCCTTGGCCAGTCCGTTCGCTTCCAACCGACGAAGGCTCGCCGCTGCACGACATGCCAGTGCCCTCTGCACCCCACGAGACAAGCGCCCGCGGTCGATCACGGGCCCGCCAGCATCGGCGTACGCGGCCAGCAGCTCGGCACCTGCAGATCGCGGATCGACGTCGGGCCGGGCCACGAGTTCGTCCGCGATCCAGTCAGCCAGATCGCCGTGGTGATCGCCGGGTGCCAGGCCATCCAGGTCGAGCAGTCGAGGCTCGCCACCGTCGCGGGCAAGAGCCAGTTGGTCGGGGTGGAAGTCACCGTGGGTCCAGTAGCAGGGGCCGTCGTTCGGGTTCGTGGAGGGTGTGCGAGCCAGATCAGCAAGGGCCGAGTTCCAGGAGAACAGCGGGTCGTCGCCGGACGGCGCTGCGACGGCCGCCCCAGGGCTCGCGGGGGCTGGGCGGTGCAGCTGCGCCAGCAGAGTCGCGGCGACCGCCGCGTTATGAAAGTCGTCGTCTGCGCAGGCGCTCACGTCCAGCCACTCCTCGAAGAGCAGGCCGCTGCGGGGTTCGGAGGCCAGCAGGCGGGGCAAGAAGCTGGCACCACCGTGCTCTGTGCGCTGGGCCACGACCTTGGCAGCCACCTCTGGCAACAAGGCCCGCACGGCGAGGCGGCCTGCGCCCCGTGTGCCGTCTTCGCCGCGCAAGGCAGCATCGAGCCGGTACACCGCCCGGCGCTCCGGACGGTAGCGCAGGCGGGAGAGCCGGGAGCGATGGGAGCGCAGACGCAGGGGAGCGAAGACGCCCTGAGCCGCCAGCAGACGTTTGGTCCGGCGCATGTCCCCCAGGCGTTGTTGCCCGGGCAGCTCCCGGTCGTGCCCCTCACACCACAGGTGCAGCCGTTCGCCGGGGACGATGGCCGAGGGCGCCAGCGGGGGAGCGTCTGAGTCGTCGCCATGAGGTATCGGTACTGGTGTCAGCTGCGCTGGCTCATCGTCGTGCTCTCGTGAGGGAGGCAGGCCTCGTTGCGCCCGTTGAGCGAGGGCCGCAGCCTTGTCGCCCCGGTAGCGCTTGAGCACCACCAGCTGGTCGTCGCCATGGGAGAACTGCAGCTCATAGGCAGAGCACAGCGACACGCCGGGTTTCCAGCGGGCGTAGACCCAGCGGGCGGCGGTGGGCGCGGTGGCGCCCGGCGTGAGCAAATGCGCGCTGACCAACTCGAGCAGTTGCGCCTCGCTGGGCGGCGTGAGTTCAGGCTCGCCGGCCCGAGCGGGCAGCTCTCCGTCCCGATCCCATGGCCGCAGCCCGGTCACAGCACACCTGCCACGGAGGGACCGTTGACCAGGGTCGCGTAGTCGTCGCACCGCTCCATGAGTTCATCGTGGCTGCCGCTGTCGCGCACCTTGCCCTGGTCGAGGAAGACCACCCGATCGCAGGCGGGCAGGTGTTCCACCTCATGACAGATGACGATCACCAGGCCCTGCTCCGCCCGGCGGCTCAGGCTGTCTCGCACCCGGCGTACGGCAGGGCGGTCCAGGCCGGAGAAGGGCTCGTCGACGATGAGCACGGGCGGGTTGCGCAGCAGGGTCCGGGCCAGGGAGAGCCGCCGACGTTGTCCGCCTGACAGACCGCTGCCCGTGGCGCCCAGCACATGGTCAAGGCCTTCGGGCAGACTCTCGACAACCTCGCTGGCGGCGGCCTCGTCGAGGGCGGCCCAGAGGGCTTCGTCGTCGGCTTCGGGGTCGCCCAGCAGCAGGTTGTCCCGCACCGACTCTCCGAAGAGCATGGTCTCTTGCAGGCAGAGGCCGAAACGGCTGCGCAGGGAGGTGAGCTCCATCTGGGCGATGTCCATGTCGTCGAGACGCACGGCGCCCGCCACCGGGTCAGCGAGACGGAGGACCAACGCGGCCATGGTCGACTTGCCCGCGCCGCTGCGCCCGAACAGGCCCGTGAGCTGACCTCTCTCGAAGGTGACGTCAAGGCCCTCGAGCACCGGGTCGTCTTCGCCGTATTGAAAAGCCACGCCGTCGAACCGCAGGCGCTGGGGATGCTCCGGCGCGGGCTCGGCGTCCACGGCACTGACGATGGTGACCCGCTCGTTGAGCACGGTCAGGATGCGCTCGCCGCAAGCGGTGCCCTTGGCGATCTTCTCGCCGTGACGTGAGGCGGCGCGCACGGGCTTGAGCAGTCCGCGCACGTAGCTCAAGAAGATGATCAGGTTGCCAGCGGTGAAACCATCAGGGTCACCCGCGCCGTCAAAGACCCGCCAGCTGCCCAGAAACAATGTGCCGGCCACCGCAGCGGCGAGCAGTGTCTCCACGCTGAAGGAGAGTCGGGCGGCGAGGCGCTTGGCCTTCAGCCCCGCTCGGGCGCTGGAACGATTGCTGCGGGCGAACTTGCGCACCGCGTCCGGGCCTCGTCCCAGCGACTGCAGCACGGCCACTCCCGCCACCGCTTCGTGCAGGTAGTCGGCCATGTCGCCTTCTTTTCTGCGCTGCTTGCGCACGGCGGAGGTGATCCGGCGCGAGATGATGCGCACCACCAGGAAGACCGTGGGGATCACGGCGAAGACCGCCAGGGTCAGCCACAGGTCCATGGCCAACATGACCACCAGCATGCCCACCACGAGCACGGCCCGTGAGGCCAGGGCCATGGCGGAGTCGACGATCATGGTGCGCAACATGGGCACGTCGCCCATGAGCCGCATCATCAGGTCGCCCGCCTTGTGCCGTGAGTGGAAGGCGATGGGCAGCTCGGTCAGGTGTTCGAAGATGCGCTTGCGCAACGAGCGGGTGACCGCGTGCCCCACTTCGGCCTGACGCAAGGTGCCGAAGTACTCCATCCCCGCGCGCGCTGCGGCCACCAGCAGCGAGGCCAGGGCGCTGCCCCAGACCACCGTGGCGAAGTCGAAGCGGGGTTCGCCCTTGGGAGCGAGGGCGTTGTCGAACAGGAAGCCGATGGGCCAGGGCCGCAGCAGCTCGAAGGCCACGGTGCACAGGGACGCGCCGCCCACGAGAAACAGCGAGCGTTTGTGTTCGCTCAGCTGGGGCGTGAAGGCCCGGGCCACCGAGAGGCTGTGCAGGCTGGAGCGCAGGGACTTCACGGAGGGGCCTCTCGCGGGGATCTGGCGGCGAGAGTGGTGGCTTCACGGGCCAGGGCCAGCCACGAGCGGCTCTGGGCTGTCTCCACGGCGGCGATGGACAGGGCGCGGCGTAGGGGTTTCTCTGCGATCAACTGTTCGATGCTCTCGGTCAGCTGGTCAACGTCCCCCGCAGGATAGACCAGTCCGTTCTCGCCGTGGCGCACCACGGACTCAAGATCGCCCAGAGCGGGCACGACGGGCACCACGCCGCAGGCCATGGCCTCCAGCAGCTTGAGCGGCGAGAAGTAGCAGGGCGCATCTTTCGGATAGGTCAGGGCCATGACGTCAAAGCGAGCCACGTGGCGGCCCACCTCGTCATGGGGTACCCAGCCCTCGTGGGACCAGGATTGGTCTGGCACCCGCCCTTCAAGCTCGGCGGCGAAGTCTCCCTGCCCGATGAGCTCGAGATGAACGGGGTGGCCTCGATCGAGGAGCCGCCCGAACACATCCACCAGAGTGGAGAAGCCGTGCCAGGGGCGCAGTCGACCGTGAAAGCCGAGCACGAAGCGTGTGTCGCTGGCGGGGGTCAGGCGTCGTGGCCTGAAGAGTTCGGTGTCCACGCCGTTCGGCCTGACGAGGATGCGCTCGGCGGGCACGCCCAGCTCGACCAGCCACTCGGCCAGGGGTTGGGAGACCACCATCAAGGTACCGGGACTGCAGAGGATGGCCCGCTCGGTGGCTTCGTCCTCGTCGCCCCGCTCACGGCCCCGGTGGGCGGCGGCCTCTTCGAGCAGGGGCGCGTTGACCTCCAGTATATGGGGCACGTCGTGAGTCTTTGCGAAGCGCCCGGCGGTCCCGCAACCCAGGGCATAGCGCTCGTAGATCAGGCCGATGGGTCCTGAGCTGTGGGCTGCAGCGAGCGTTCGCTCCACTTCGACGGGGTCGGGGCTGTCCACCGCGAGGACCTGGGCGCCCGCTGCCTCGAACGCCCTGCGCATGGACGTGAGATGCACCGCCGCACCCTTGGCAGCGCCTGGTTTCACCCCACGATCCTGATTGACGGAGACGATCAGCATGGGGACGCCACGGTAGGCAGGGCGGCGGTCAGCCATTGCGCCAGAGTGCTGGCGTTGCGGTGCATGTCGAAGAGCTCCTCCGCGCGCAGGCGGCCGCTGGCGGCGAAGTTCTTGCGCAGGGCCTCGTCTGCCAGCAGCCGCAGGATGGCGTCGGCGAGCGCCGCCGGGTCGTGTTCGGGGACCAGCAGCCCGGCCCGTCCCGCATCAACGATCTCGGGGATGCCCGTCACGGGCGTGGACACCACGGGCAGTCCTGCGGCCAGGGCTTCGAGCAGCACGGTGGGCAGGGCGTCCCGATTGCCGTCCTCGCCGATGACGCAAGGCAGGGCGAACACGGTGGCCCGGGCCATGAGCCCGCGCACCTGCCCCTGGTCCATGGGGCCGGTCATGGTGATCTGCTCGGTCAGGCCTCGGGCGGCGATGAGCGCTTCGAGTGCCTGTTGCTGATCGCCTTGGCCTACGAGGGTCAGCCGGCAACCGGGCCGCTGCTGAAGCACCAGGGCCATGGCCTCGATCAGGTCGTCGAAGCCCTTCTTCTCGACCAGACGGCCCACGGCGAGCAGGTGGTCTTCATCTCGCGGTGTCGTGGTGGGCTGCAGGGCGGCCAGGTCGATGCCGTTGTAATGGCAGCGCAGTCGGGTGGTCACCTCTTCGCCGAGCTTGTCCACCAGATAGCGCAGGTTGGCCTGGCACACGGTGACGCAGAAGGCCGAGTCGAGGATCAGCTGGCGCAGCAGCTCGGGCACCACCGGCCCTGCCCGGTAGATGTCCTTGGCGTGCAGGGTCACGCTGTAGGTCGGCCCACCCAAGGCGTGGACGAGGTGAGCGACGATGGCCGCGTCCGTGGCGAAGTGCACGTGCAGGTGATCGATGGAGAGCTCGCGGCAGCGGGCCCGCAGGTGCACCGCCTCGCCGAGCAGGGACGGCATGCGCTCGTGTCCGAAGCGACGGGTCGAGCGCACCACATCGCCCAGGCGGTTGAGCAGGCTCTCGCTCCCGGCGTCTTCGGGCTCGGCGAACAGGGGCGTCCAGGGGTCGAGTGAGCGAGACGACGGCAGCACCTCTATGGAGGCCTTCAGCCCGGCCAGCTCGGGGTGACGAGGTTCGTCGTCGGGTGTGCGCCGCGAGAGCACGGTCAGCTCCACGCCCTGCTCCTCCAGCCCCAGCAGCTCGTTCAGGATGAACGTCTCCGAGAGGCGGGGGAACTTCTTCAGCAGGTAGGCGATGCGGGGAGTGGTCATGGGGGTTGGCACTTTCTGGGCGAGGGGCGTCGATCTGCCCGGCGGATTCCGGGCCTGACCGCTGGCGGCCTGGCCATCTTCCAAGCAACCGGGATGCCAACTCTCCGCCGAGGCCCTGTGAGATGAGGGGGCGACGGTCTCAAGAGGGCCTGAAGCGGCGGATTCAGCCCTTTCTCAGGACCGGAGACCCGTTTCTTGGCTCATCGGCATCGTCCTGGCCAGGGCCCGGTCCGCTGCTTGCCTCTTGCCTGTGGACGATGTACAGATTCTGGACAAACGATCGAGAGCTGGACACCAGGGGCAAGCAGGGGGGGCGAAATGGCGGTTCTCGGGGCCTTCTTCGAACTGGCACCCCGTTTGCTTTGGTCACCTACCCGGCCAGGTCTGTCCGCCTCTTTGCAGGGGGACGGTCCCGTGAGCGCCACCCACCAGACCCACTTCGATCGAGCACCCAGAGGAGCACTCTTCCCGTGAATCGCAACCCAACCCTTGGCCTCCTGGCCGCCGCCGTCCTGGCTATCGGAGCTACTGATCTCTCCGCCCAGGTCTCTTTCATCACCGGTACGGTCGTCGACGCGTTCGGCGCGGTGCAGCCCTCCGTCAACATCGCCGTGGAGAACAACGGCAGCGGTGGCGACCCCGACGTCTTCAACGGCGGCACCAACCTGTTCGGCAACTTCAACACCACCGTCGACCCCGCTGGCACGTATGACGTGGTCTTCAGGCCCGCGGCCCCGAACCTGATCACCAGGATCATCGATGTGCCAATTTCAGGCACCCTGGACATGGGCACCGTGGTCATGGACCTGGGTGTGATCCTCTCCGGTCGCTTGCTCGACCCCCTGGGCCTGCCAGTGGATGGTGTCAATCTCGACCTCGTCGATCTGGACACGGGCAACCAGGTAGAGCTCACCGGCGACAAGAGCGACGCCCTGGGCCAGTTCGCCTTCGCCATCCCCACGGGCAACTTCGAGCTGCGCCTCAACGCGACCCCGGTTCCCTTCCCCGTGCTCGCTTCCCAGGCCTTCGACATCACCGTCACCGGTGACACGAACCTGGGCGACATCACGATGCAAGAGGGCTTCAAGATCACCACGATCGTGCAGCAGGCAGGCTTCGTCCCCGTGGAGAACGCTGACACCGACACGGTGGACGTGCTCACCGGCGACAAGCTCTACACCCCGGGCGACAACACGGACGCCTTCGGCCTGGTCACCGTGACCGTGCCTGCGGGCAACTACCATTTTCAGATCTGTGCGCCCCCGGGGTCGCAGCTGGTGGACCATGAGATCACTCCTGTGCTCGTGGCTGCCAACGTGAACCTGGGCCTGACCGTGATGGAAGCGGGCATGACCCTCACCGGCACGGTGGTCGACTCCGGTGGTCAGCCCATCGCTGGCATCGACATCGACGTGGAGGACTCCACGACGCTGCTCAAGCAGCTCACCTGCAATGACAACACCAACGGCGCTGGGGTCTATTCGGTGGTCGTGCCGGCGGGCACCTGGAACGTGCGTTTCACGCCGAAGTTCAGCCAGCCCTACGGCACGGCCGAGGTCTTCAACGTCGCTGTCGCCGGGACGACGACCGTGAACGGCCAGCTCCCCGACTGTGCCTTCAGCACCCAGTACGGTGCGGGCGTCGCCGGTGCAGGTGGCCTGGTGCCCTTGCTGTCGTCGTCTGGCGGTGCGCCGCGGTTGGGCAACCCTGACTACACCGTCGAGCTGTCCAACGGGCTGGGCGGCGCGGTGGCGCCGGTCATGCTCGGCTTTGGCGCCGGAGCGTTGCCCTTCAAGGGTGGCGTGCTGTTGATCGACCTGACAGCCGGCCCCTTCTTGCTCTTCAACCTGCCCCTCAGCGGTCCCGCCGGAGTGCCGGGAGCAGGTTCGTTCAGCCTTCCTGCGGCGGTGCCCGTCGACCCCGTCATCGTGGGCTTCAGCATCTACGTGCAGTTCTTCGTCCCCGACCCGAGCGTGCCCTTGTTCGGGCTGGCCTTCAGCAACGGTCTGCAGATCACCTACTGCGACTGACCTCGTGACGTGAGCGTTGCGTTGTCTCCCAATCGCCAGACGCTGCTCTGTGCTCTGCTGCTGATCCTCCCGATGGTCGTCCCCGCGTGCAGCGGGCGGCTGTCGGGAGGAGGCGGCGGTTCGGGGGTGCCCACAGCTCCGCCAACGGTGCTGCCGCCCTTGCAAGAGGCCGCGCCCCTGGCCGCGCCTACCCTGATCTCAGCGGTCCCTGACCTGGACCGCCTCGTAGTGCGTTGGAGCGCGGCCGATCAGGCCGTGGTCTTGGCCCTGTTCGTGGGCCCCGATCCGAACACGCTGTTCGACGGTGCGCCTGTGGCCAATCCGCTCACGGGGGACTCGCTGATCGTCACGGGCTTGCCCAGCGGTGGCAACCTCACCGCGGGCCTGGCGCGCGTGGTCAGCGGCGGCTTCGAACCCACGGGCACCCTGCTCACGGTGACCATGAGGGCGCCGGTCTTCGTGGACGTTGCCGCGAACCCCGTGGGTGCCGACGGACTCTCGCCGGCCACCGCGTACCCGACCATGTTTCCGGCCCTGCTCGACGGTCTCATCGCTGGCGGCGCCAACATCTGGATCGCCGGAGGAAACTATCCTCCCTCTGCACTGCCCGTGTTTCCCAACGTGCACTTGTACGGTGGCTTCGCTGCCGACTTCGCCCTGGAGACTCGGGACCCGGTGGCGCAGCCGTCCATCCTGCCGGGCCTTGCGGGCCAGCAGGTCGTGGACATCGACGGCCCGGGTCTGGTGGTGCTCGATGGGTTGGTGCTGGACGGCCAGGCCGCGGCCAAGGCGGGCCTGCAAGCCATCAACGCTCCCATCGAGCTGCGGGGCGTGACCATCCTCAACTGCCTCGGCCCCGGGCTGCGCTTGCGCGGGGACCTCTTCGCCGAAGCGGTGCCCATGGTGCTGGTGGACTGCATCATGCTCGGCAACGCCGCCGAGGGCGCGTCGATCATCGGGGCGGTAGGACTGGTCGCGCGGGGCTGTCGCTTCGAGAGCAACGTGCAGGAGGGTGCCGACTTCGACGACCTGACCATCGATGTGTTCAAGGACGTCGCCGTTGGCTTCACCGACTGCCGCTTCGCCGGCAACGGCACGGAAGGCCTCGACCTCGACATGGCCGCACCGCTGCTCGGCTTCCCGGGGGGCGACTTCGACGTGTGCATCGAGAACTGCGTCTTCGAGCAGAACGGCACCACCGGCCTGCTGCTCGACGTGGACTTCGACGCCCCGTCGGGAGCCCGGGCCACGCTGATCTTGCGAGGCGTGGTCGCCCGGGCGAACCGCCTGCACGGCGTGCATCTCGACCCGGATGCCACGGCGACGATCTTCATCGACAGCATGGTCTCCACGGCGAATGGCGGGGACGGCCTGCTGGTCTCGTCAGATGTGGTCCCCGTGGTGGTGACCGTGGCTCACTCCGTGCTGGCCGCGAACCTCGGTGCAGGCGCGCGGACCATCGACGGCCAGGCCGGGTTGGTGCTCAGCCATGTGCTGGTGGCGGGCAACGGCGGCGGGGGCGCTCGTGCTGAGCCCGGGGCCATCGGCGCGGTGTCCAGTGTGGCCTGGTTGCAGACGGACCCTTGGGTGTCCGTGACCACGCACCGTGTGGTCACCGCAGACGATCCGTTGCAGCCGGCTCTTGGTCGCCTGCCCGTGCTCTACACCCAGGTCACGGCGTGGGACGAGAACGCTCCCGAGACCTTGAACGTCGCGGCCATGCCTGATCTGGCGGCTGCCCTTGAGAGCGACGCCGACGGTGTCTCCAGGCTCATCACCGGCAGCATGGGCGCGGCCAGTGTCGCCGTCGACCCCGCACCCCTCGCGCTGACCGTCCCCGCATCGCTCACGGCGTTTCCCGACGGCGTCGACGTGCTCGAAGACTATCGCGCCCTGCCTGGTGGCGTTGCGGACGGCGCGGGCATGGCGCCGCTGATGGCCCCGGCCGTAGACGCCGGGCCCCTGCCCATCGTCACGGACGCCGTGCCCGGGCTGCTCGACCTGTCTGGCCCCCGATCGTTCTCTCTGGCGACCACTGCGCCGGCTCTGGGTGCCACGCTCATGGCTGGCGACTCGGTGACCCTGACATTCGACGGCGGAGTGCTCGACCCTGCCACCGTTGACGGGGTCAGCGTGGTGGTGCGCGATGGGAACGGCGCGGTGCAGCCAGCAGTCGCCGCCGTGATGAACGACGCCCTGGTCGTGTCTCCCGCTGGGTCGGGGTGGACGGCCGGGCCGCTGCTGATCGAGCTGCACAACCTGCTGGCTTCCCTGACGGGGGAGCCCCTCGCTTCACCACTGATGCTGCCCTTCGAGGTCTCGCCATGAGTTCGCCCGTGACACCCCGCTCGGCTACCAACCGGTGGGCCAGGCCCAGGTCAGCGTCGTGGCAGGCCCTGTGCACCGCAGCGTTGCTGGGACTGTTCAGCGCTTGTGGCAACAGCAACCCGCCGTCCACGAAGGCCACCACGCCTCACGTGCTGCTGGTCTGTCTCGACACCTTGCGCGCCGATCACATGGGGGCCTACGGCTACGAGCTGCGGCCCACCACGCCCACCCTGGACGCCCTGGCTGCTTCGGGCGTGCTCTTCACGGACACCACCGCCACCGCCGCCTGGACCAAGCCATCGGTGCCGTCCTTTCTCACCGGCAGCTGGCCGGCGGTGCACGGGGTCTACGAAGGCAGCGCTCGCCGGGGAGGCATGCTCACCACCGACGTGCTGAGCGAGGGCTCGTACACGTTGGCGGAGGCCTTCGCCGACCAGGGCTACGACACCGCCGCCTTTCTGCGCAACGCCCAGCTGCGCCCGGGGCGAGGCTTCGAGCAGGGTTTCGATCTCTACGTCGATCAAGCGGGGGACGCCGCCGAGATCTGCGCCGCTGCCCTGGCCTGGCTCGACGAACGGCAGGACGGTCGGCCGTTCTTTCTCTATCTGCACATTCTCGACGCCCACTGGCCCTACGACATCCCTGACGAGGCGGCGGCGCGCTTCGCCGACCCGGAGATCGTCGAGCTGATCAGCGGGGACAACTGGCGCGAGCGGCGGGACGCGATCAACGACGGTGAGCTGCTGCTCGACGAGGTACAGCACGATCAGATGCTGGCCCTCTACGACGGCGCCATCGCCTACGCGGACGCCCAGCTGGGCCTGCTCTTCGATGCCCTCCGCGATCGGGGCCTCTACGACGATCTGGTGGTGGCCGTGGTGGCAGACCACGGCGAGGAGTTCTTGGAGCACGGTCGCCTCGGGCACGGTCACGGGCTGTTCGAGAACCTCACCCAGGTGGGCTGGATCATGGACGGCCCGGGCATCGCACCGAGCGAGGTCAGCACGCCGGTGAGCCTGATCGATCTCTTCCCCACAGTGCTGTCTGCTGCGGGCCTCGATGGGGCCGTCGACCCTGGCACCAAGAGCCTCCTGCGCGGCGTCGATCGGTTGAGCCAGCCCGACCGGCTCACGCCGATCTTCTCCGAGCACAAGGCCCCCAACGGCTACTGGCAGTCGCTCCGGGCGGGTGACTACAAGCTCGTTCGCCATTTCGTTCCCCCGGTTACTGCGAACCTCGGCGCGTCGCCGGCGGCGGGGCTGCTGCTGGGCGATCGCTGGGAGGTCGAGCTGGCGGAGGGTTGGGCCCACGGGCTGGTGGCCGCCCAGGTCAAGCCGCGAGACGAATCGAAGGATGACCCGTTGGAGATCAAGGGCGTGCTGGAGGGCCAAGGCGGCGGGCAACTGCAGCTGGCTGGCCTGACCGTGACCTTGAGCCCGGCGACCCGCTGGAGCGGCACCCTGTCCGGCGCTGAGGATCTGCACGTTGGCAGTGGCCTCAAGGTCAAGGTGACCCCCAGCGCCGACGGTCTCACGGTGCTCGCGGTCAAGGGCTACGACTCGGCCGATGTGGACACCGAGCTGCGAGGCCCAGTGTCCCGGGTGCAGGACGATGCCGACGACCACGACCACGACCACGACCACGACCACGGCGAGGGAGAGGGCGACGGCGCAGGCGATGGCGCAGGCACAGGCGGTGGCGACGGAGCAGGCGCAGGCGACGGCGCGGGTACTTTCTGGATCGGGGGTCTGCCCGTGACCTTCAATCCCTCGACCGTCTGGAAGCACATGCCGTCCGCCAACAAAGAGGCCCTGCTCGAGCGGGAGGACGTGGCCCGCCTGCTGAACCTCGGCGCGGACGGTGCCCAGGCGGAGGGCTTCACGGTCACGGTTGAGCTTTTTGATCTGCAGGCCGACCCTGGCGAGCAGGCCGCGCTCGCCCACCTGTCGCCCGACGAGCAGGAGCAGGTGATGGCCCTGGGACGACTCCTGGATCGGCTGGGGCGCAGCCTCGTGGCCGATCGGCTCTGGAGTGACAGCGACGGCGTGGAGCTGGGCGAGGACGACCTGGCCGCCCTGAGGGCCCTCGGCTACGTGAAATGAGCCCTGGGGCGGGGCTTGGGGGCTTCGGTCCAGATTCTGGACAGCCCTCAGACGACTGACCAGTTCTTGGACGCGGCCCTGGTCCCAGGTGCGGCGTCGAGGGCGTCCGTTGAGCCCAGAATGCCTTTGAACTGTTGTTTCTGTCACGAATCCGTGAACTGGCACGTTTCGGCACGGTTCTTGAGAGGCCTCAAGAGGAGCCTGGCCCCCAGCGGGTCGGGATCCGTAGCTGACCCCCTTGCCGTGACCCCCTGTTCGGACGCCTGATTCCGTGATCGCCCACAGTCTACGAGCCCGCTTGATCCTGGCCTTCCTGGCCATGGTGTCGCTGCTGCTGGTGGTGGGTGTGGCCTCGTTCACGATCCACAGCGGCGTCCAGAGCGACGTGGCCTCTCTCGGCGCACGGCGTGGTGTGGATCTGTCCCGGCTCGATCAGGGCGATCTGGCATTGGAGATCGAGGGCCACTGGGACCCCTCGGGCGTCTTCATCGCCAAGGACGTCGATGCCCTGCCCTGGCAGCGGCGGCCACGGCTGCGGGGGCCGATTCAGTCTCTGAACCTGGCTGAGAGTACGGTGACCCTCTATGGGCGGGCCCTGGTGGTCGACGAGGCCACCACGTTCGATCCCGAGGGCAGGAGCCTGGCTGATCTGTCCCTGGGCCAGCGGGTCGAGGTCGTCTGTGAGCCGGAGGACGGCCTGTGGCGGGCCCGGCAGGTCCGCACCGACGGGGTCAAGGCGAGCGACAAGATCAAGGGGCTGGTCAGCGCGGCGGCCCCCGACGGAAGTCAGCCGCTGCAGGCTCGGTTGCACGATCTGCCCATCGACCTTCACGAGGTCGGGGGGGACGCCCCGGACAGCGCCATGGCCCACATCGAGACGGCCACCCGCATGCTGTTGGCCCTCTCCGAATGTCGCGCGGTGGTGCGCGAACTGGTGGCCCGTCCCCTGGATGTTCAGCGCTCTGCTGGGGAGGCTCGTTCGGCACGCCCCGCAGCGGAGCGCTTGCTGCGAGCCCAGCTGGCTTTCATCGGCGAGCTCGACCACGCCCACGGAGCCTTGGCCGGCCGGGATCCCGATGCGCCCTTGGCTGCGCTCGCGCGCTGGGTCGACCGGCTGCTCTCTCGGCAGCTGGCGCTCTCAGGGCACATGGCCACGTTCCTTGATCTGCTCGACGATGACGAGGCGGCTGCTGGCGAGTACGTGGCCAGCGTGTTCGACCCGTTTCTCGTGGACGAGCTTCAACCCCTGGTCAACGCCTACCTGGGCGAGAGCCAGGAGGAGTTCA
Source organism: uncultured Phycisphaerales bacterium (assembly GCA_964537035.1). Lineage (GTDB taxonomy): Bacteria > Planctomycetota > B15-G4 > B15-G4 > B15-G4 > CAZIAK01. The sequence continues at coordinate 16,216 of CAZIAK010000029.1, forward strand.
GCGACCAGCTGCGGCTGATCGTGGCCCGGGGCGCACAGACCACCCGTCTGGCCCTGGCGGTGTCGGGATTGGCGCTGATCCTGGCCCTGGCCTTGGGGGTGGCCGTGTGGCGCTCCGTGCATCGCCCGATCGCCACCTTGCAGCGGGCAGCTCTGCGCCTGGCCAGGGGCGGTCTGGACACCCGGGTGAACCTGCCCCGTCAGGACGAGTTCGGCACCCTGGCCCGGGCCTTCAACACCATGGCCTCCGAGCTGCAACGCACCACGATCTCCATCGAAGAGAAGGAGCTGCTGTTGCGCGAGGTGCACCACCGGGTGAAGAACAACATGCAGGTGGTGTCGAGCCTCCTGGCCATGCAGGCGGGGGACTGCGACGACCCGGCCACCGCAGCGAACCTGGCCGAGAGCCAGGGTCGCATTCGCTCCATGGCCTTGATCCACGAGCAGCTCTACCGCTCGGACGACCTGGCCCGCATCGACGTGCCCAGCTATCTGGAGCTGCTCACACAACAGCTGGCCCGATCTCAAGGGCAGGACCTGGCCATCGACGTGCAGCTGCGGGTGGACGATGTCGCCGTCGACTTCGACCAGGCCATGTCGTGTGGGCTGATCATCAATGAGCTGGTGACCAACGCATTTCAGCATGCCTTCCCTGCGGGTGGCGCGGGCACGATCCGCATCACCTTGGGGGCGGGCCCTGACGGCCTCTGCCGGCTGCGAGTGACCGACGACGGTCGCGGCTGCCCGGCGGGCGAACTGCGAGGGGCCGGCGCCGCCGGTCCCGCCACCCTCGGCGCAAGCCTGGTGACCATGTTGGTGCGCCAGCTCGAGGGAGAGATGACCATGGGCAGGGACGACGGCACGGACGTGACCATCGACTTCCCTGGCCGCGCGCCCCAGGCGCTCCCCGAGTACCAGGTTGAGCTCGTGCCATGACCCAGCGCACCATTCTCATCGTCGAGGACGAGCTGATCGTCCAGATGCATCTGTCCGGCATCGTCAGCGGGCTGGGTCATCGTGTCTCGGGCACGGCGATCAGCGGTGCTGAGGCCCTGGCTGCTGCCGCCGAGACGGCGCCCGATCTCGTGCTCATGGACATTCGCCTGGCGAACGGCGACGACGGCGTGGAGACCGCCCGGCAGTTGCGCGAGCGCTACGGCTGCGCCGTGATCTTCGTCACCGCCTACGCTGACCCGGAGACCATCGCCCGCACCAGCGACGTCCTGCCGGCGGGCTACGTGGTCAAACCCTTCACGGGCGCAGAGGTCCACGCGGCCATCACCACGGCCCTGGGCACCTTGGCGCGGCAACAACAGATGGAAGCTCAGGTCGCTGTACAAGCCTCGGCACAGGCTGCGCTGCAACCCTCGGCGCGGGCCGTGGCTGCGCAGGATGAGCACAACGGCGTGACCCTGGCTCACGACCCGGATCGTGCCCGTCACGCCCGGTCGTTCGGTGAGTCCACCCGCTTGCTGGTGTACTCCCACGATACGTTCGGTCTCGGTCACCTGCGCCGTAGCCTCAAGCTGATTCGCGCGTTGACCGCCGAGCACCCTGACCTCTCCACACTGCTGGTCACGGGCTCGCCCATGGTCCATCAGTACCAGATGCCGGAGGGCACCGACTACCTGAAGCTGCCGGCGGTTCGCAAGGTGGCGCCCACGGCCTACGAGGCCCGCTCGCTGACCATGTCAGGAGAGAACATCCAGGGCATGCGGAGCAACTTGTTGTTGCGCACCGTTCGTGACTACGACCCTGACGTGCTCCTGGTCGATCACTCGCCGCTGGGCATGAACGGCGAGCTGCTCCCGGCGCTCCGTTGGCTCAAGGAGCAGGGCCGGGCCGTGCGTCTGTTGGGCTTGCGTGACATCATTGATGCGCCCGAAACGGTCGTCCCCCAGTGGACGGAAGGCGGGGTCTACGACGACCTGCAGCAGTACTACGACCACGTGCTCGTCTACGGCGACCGGGCGGTGTACGACACCGTGGGCAACTACGAGTTTCCCGAAGTGTTGGCAGAGCGGACGCGCTTCCTCAACTATGTCAGCCATCTGCTTCCGGGGCAGGTTGCAGACGAGGGCGCGACCGAAGGCAGCGCCGACGTGGTCCCCCACGATGGGCGGCCCCTGGTAGCGGTCTCGATCGGCGGTGGTGACGGGGGGGCGGACTCGGTCATCGGTCCCTTCCTCGATATGCTCGCCCGATTCAAAGACCGCATCAGCTTCACCACCGAGATCCTCACCGGCCCCTTCATCAGCGCCGATCGGGAGCAGCACTTTCGGGATCAGGCCCGGGACCTGCCGGTGAACCTGACCACCTTCGTGCCTGCACCCACGAGCATCTATGCCCGGGCGGATCTGGTGGTGGCCACGGCCGGCTACAACACCACTACCGAGCTGCTGGCCTGCGCACGGCGGGCGATCTTCATACCCCGGGTCATGCATCGTCAGGAGCAGCTGATCAGGGCCCGGAGCATGGACGAGCTGGGCCTCGCCCGCTGCTTGCACCCCGATGACGTCACCCCGGAGCGCTTGCTGGAGGAGATCGAACGGGCGTTGGCCGACCCCTCCGAGCCGCTCACCGAGGGCAGGGCTCGCCAGCTGGTGCCCCTCGACGGGGCCAAGCGGTTCGCCGCGTTCTGCGGCAGCCTGCTTCTGGGAGCCGCGGAGTAACGGCAGGGGGCCAGCCCCGTCTCTCCTGAGGAGGTCGATATGTGTCTGAACCTCAAGAATCAGCGAGGAGGAGCCCCTTTGAGCCCGTTTGCATCCGACCCACCTGTTCGCTTCACCGATCCTGTGTCAGGATGACAGGGCTGTCATCCCACGCCGAAGCCCTCCCTTGCACACTCCGGGATGGCCCGGGGCTCCGTTGAGCGAGGTACCTCTCTGATGTTTTCACTACGCGAATCCGCTTCTGTCGCCCTCTGCATCTCCATGTTGGGTGTGGCGACGCAGGGGCAGACCATGCCCCTGGCCTTGGCCGAGGGAGGAGGGGGCAGCAGCTTCACCCTCTGGGCCTACGACGAGAACACGACCGCGGTGAGCCAGAGCCTTCAAGGGGTCGAGTTCTTGTCCGTCGACCTGGCGGGTTACGCGCCCGTCGACCGTTTACGCCTCGACCGACCCGGCCTGACGGACGAAAACGGGGCGGCTCTCTACGTGCGCTTGCCCGGCGGAGGCAGTCTGTACCGAGTGGGCATCAATGGCGGCACCGGCCTGTTGGTGCTGAGACCTGACGGCTCGTGGTCCCTGCCCCTGGTCGTGCCCGATGGGGCCGACGGCACGGAGGGCATGCTGGAGACCCTCCATGTCTCCACGGACGGGACCTTGGCGCTGGTGGCCACAGATCTGTCCCAAGGGGGCGACGTGCTGGTGGTCGACCTGACCATGGGTGTGGCGCCCGTGGTTCTCACCTCTGCCTTGCCGTCCCTGGACGTGGACGACGACTCGCTGCGGGTCTCCCCCGGCGGCGCCTGGTTCGTGGCGGATGACGTGCTCATGCGAGCCGACCTGAGCGCAGCCTCGAACGCCGCACCCGTAGACTTCTCAAGCCTGGGATTGCCCGGCGTGCCTGTTCAGCCGGAGCTGGCCCTCGCCCCCTTCGAAGATGTGGTGGCCTTGATCGTGGGCGACGACTCGGCCGCGTGGCAGATCGTCACCGTGCCCGCGGTGGGCCTGCCCAGCCTGATCACGGACACACCGTCGAACTACGACCTGCCTACTTACGACCACGACCTGGGCCCGTGGCTGGCCCTGAGCCCGGACGGTTCCATGGTCGCCTACCGCAAGGTCATCGGCACGAGCATTGAGCTGTATGTGCGCGAGGTCGACGCCAGCCTGCCCGAGATGCACCTCACCGCAGCGCCCGTGTTTCCGGCCTACCTCGACATCGTGGGTGTGCTCGCCTTCAACTTCGATCGCATCCTCTGCTTCTTCTCGGGGGACCTGACCCTGAGCGGTTTGCAGTCTGCAGACACCATCGGGGCGGGAGAGATGTACGCCGCTGATCTCACCAGCCCGGGTCAGGTGACATTTCACAACGTGAGCCTGACCAATGGTCAGAGCGTCGCCCCCTTCACTGCGCTCTCCACCCTCTACTTCTCAGAGGTGGTCTTCGATCCCACCGGGATGAACTTCCTCATGTCCGGGCCCCTGCCTGACGAGCAGGAGCTGCTCTCCACGTTCAGGGTCTACCCGGTCCAGTCTGGTAGTGGGGTGTCGACCCTTCTGTCTGGCATCGAGCAGCAGCCGGACCTGATCTCCGTGGGGGACCAGGTGCTGGTGACGTCCAAGCCTGACGAGGACCTGCTGCCCCCACCCAGCTCGGGCAGTTCTGCCGACGTCGATCTGGATGTGAGCCTGCTTGTTCCGGGTACGGGGTCAAATCTGGCACTCAACTCGCTGCTCTCGGTTCCCGACGGCATTGACCTCGACCGCTACACGCTCCATCGCGACGGCACGTGGTTGGCCATGGTGGCCACCGTCGATGTGGGCTTCGAGGTGCCCGTGCTGTTGCACGTCGCCAGCGGTATGCCCCTGCTTCCCACCTGGCCCCTGGTGTCAGAGGTCGCTCCGGCCATCGCCTTCTCGTCGTCAGGCAACCTCTACGTCGGGCTCGGTGCCGTGAACGGACCCTACAAGTTCGCGGGCTTGCCCACTGACGGCACGGTGCCGTTCATCGTGCCCTTGCCCATGGCCTTCGGCTTCCCCCTGGCTCACTGAGCTGCGAGCAGCACGAAGACCACGACCAGTAGCACTGACCCCTACTCGTCGTCCTCGCCGGGAGCGTCCCCCAGCCCCAACCGGCGGATCTTCGCGTAGAGTCCCGCACGGCTGACGCCCAGCATGAGCGCGGCCTTTTGCTTGCTCTGCCCCGCTGCCCGCAGGGCCCGCTCGATGGCTGCCCGCTCCACGTCTTCGAGCGCCAACGACTCAGGCATGGACTCAGCGCTGTCCCTGGAGCTTGAAGGAAGGGCTGGCGCGGCCTCGCGTACCAGCTGCACATCATCGATCACCTTGTCGCTCAAGAAGTAGAGCCGGCGGACTTCGTTGGCCAGCTCGCGCACCTGACCTGGCCAGGGCCGAGCGACGAGGGCGGCGAGGACCTCAGGGGAGAGGGGCTTGGCCGCGCCCTGCTGTTCTTGCAGCAGTCCCAGAAAGTGCTGCACGAGCAGGGGGATGTCGTCGAGTCGTTGGTCGAGGCTCGGCAGACGCAACTCGATGGCGTTCAGGCGGTAATAGAGGTCTTCTCTGAACTTGCCCTCGCGCACCAGCTCCAACAGGTCCCGGTTGGTGGCGGCGACGATGCGCACGTTGGCCTTCACGGTGCGCCGTGAACCCACCGGGCGAAACTCCCCCGACTCGAGGACACGCAAGAACTTGGGTTGCAACTCCAGGGGCATCTCGCCGATCTCATCGAGCACGAAGGTGCCTCCGTCGGCCTCGGCGAAGAGACCGGGGCGATCGCGATCAGCGCCCGTGAAGGCGCCCCGGGCGTGGCCGAACATCTCGCTCTCGAGCAGGTTGGCAGGCAGCGCCGCCACGTTCTCGATGATCAGCGGTCCGCTGGCCCGATCGCTGCATTCGTGGAGGGCTCGGGCCACCAGGTCCTTGCCTGTACCGCTGGGGCCGGTGATGAGCACGGCCAGCTCGGTGGGGGCCACCCGCTCGATGAGGCTGCAGACCTTGACCATGGCCTCGCTGTCTCCCACCAGGCCGCCGGTGGTGGAGCTGCGGCCCTGTCGACGCAGGGCGGTCTTGGCCTGGGCCAGCTCCCGCTCGGTGAAGGCCACCCGGTCAGCCAATCGTGCGTTGAGGCTCTCGATCTCCAGGCGTCGGCGCTGGTGCCCGATGGCCACGGCGGCCTGGTCGGCCAGGGCCCGCACACGCTCCACATCGGTCTCGTCGAAGACCGCTCGCCGTTGATCGTCGTCGAGATAGATGGCGCCCAGACCTTCGGCGCCGGGCAAGGGCACGCAGAGCACTGAGTGCAGCCCGAACGAGCTGATGCTCTGGGCCCCGGAGAAGCGGGTGTCCGCGCCGGCGTCGGTGGTCAGCACGGGCTCTCCACCTCGCACGGTCTCCAGCACCACCGTGCGGGAGAAGCGGGCCTCGTCGGGAGCCATGGCGGTCTGGCCCAGGTTGCGGGCCACTTGCACCGCCACCTCTTCGCCGTCGAGCAGCACCAGCAGGCCTCGCCGGGCGCCGGTCCTCTCCAGCGACATGTCGACGATGGCCAGGAGCAGGTCTTCGAGGTCGGTCTCCGTGGCCATGCGCCGGTTGCAACTCAGCAGCCAGTCGACGTTGAGGCCCGCGGTCTGCTGGGCACCGGGGCGGGACGGACCGGAGAGGCGATCGAGGCGGTCCAGGATCGACTGTCGGTCTGCTGGCGGCAGGCCATCGGTCAGGGCGTCCGCGGCCTGGCTCACCCGGGCCGAAGTGGCGCGGCGCGCTGAGCGGTCACCGGCTGCGTCGGCGGCGTCGGCCAGGCATCGTCCCACCGCAGCCACCAGGTCGGTGCGCCCTGCGTTCTCGAAAGTCTCCATCCAGCGATCGAGCTGGGGGGGATCGCGGAGTGCCGTGGGGTCGGCGTTGCGCCACGCCGATTCGGCTTCTCGCACCGGCGCCTGCAGTTGGTCGGTGGCTGCACTCATGGCGGCGGTCGCGGTCTCGTTGTCCGGGTCGGCAGCGGCGAGCACTGCAGCGCAACGAAAGAGCGCCCCGCTGTCGCCAGCCTGCCCCGCGCTCTGCACAGCCAGTGAGGCCGTGGTCGTGGCCTCGGCCCGCTGATCGCCTACCAGCTGCAACAGCGCTTCGGCCCGCAAGAGCTCCGGCGCACCTGCCGCCCGCTGTGCGTCCAGCCGCTCACCGGCCAGCATGTCGGCGGCCTCACCGTGCCGACCCACCAGGGCCAGGGCCATGGCTTCCTGGATGTCGAGAAAGGCCAGCTCCCGCTCGTGCTCGCCCTCGGCGAAGATCTCCCGGGCTCGTTGCAGGGTCTCCAAGGCTGAGCCCAGGTGCCCGACTTCGAGGGAGACTGCCGCCAAGCTGCCCAGGCTCATGGCCGCGCCGTGGACGTCGCCCACCCGACGCAACAACGAGAGGGCTTCGAGCAGCAGCCGCTGTGCCTGGGCGAGCTCGCCTCGATCACGATGGAGCACGCCCAGATTGTTCAGCGCCTGAGCCCTTCCCTTCACGTGCCCCGCCCGGCTGAAAGTCGCCACCGCCAGACGGAGCTCTTCGAGGGCCTCACTCGAGCGCCCGCACCGTCGGTGCAGTCGGGCCCGGTTCATGGTGGACCGGGCGATGAGCAGGGGCTCTTCCGAGAGCTTGGCCTGGGCGGCGGCTGCATCGAAGGCCAGGCCCGCGGCGTCGAGCTGTCCCAAGGCGGTGAGGGCCGAGCCGCGCACGTCGAAGAGCTGGGCCAAGGTGCTGGCTGCGTCATCTGGCTCGGGCTCGAAGTCCTGGCCGATCTGCTCGAGGGCCTCTACGGAGTCGCCACCGAGGTAGTGGCTGAAGGCCAGGCCCAGGCGGCCGCGCAAGCGTAGGGCGCGGGTGCTACCGTCCTTGTGGATGCGCTCATACAAGCCCCGGGCCTCGTCGCGGCGACCGCTCTGCTCGCAGGCCTGGGCGGCGACCAAGAGCACCTCGTCGTCGCATCCTTTCCAGCTCTTGGGGAAGCCGTTCTCCAGGACACTCAGGGCCTGGCGGGCGTCCCCTTGGGCCAGCTCGACCCTGGCTTCGGTCAGATCGCGCCGCGCTCTGGTGGCTGGCTTGACGTGGGGCGCGAGTTCTTGCACGAGGCGTCGCGCGGCGGCGGGGCGGGCCGCAGCCAGCAGGCCATCCACGGCGTCGAGCACCCCGTTCACCGCTGCGGCGTCGGGCTTGGAGGAGAGCCGCTGCAGGGCCACGATCTCGTCGTCGAGGTGAGTGGCCTGCGCTCGTTTCAGAGCCGCGGCCTGGAGGGCCTTGCGCTGCTTGGTAGCCAGGCTCTCGCTGGCGACTCGGGACCAACGGGTGTCAGTCAGCCGAACGGCCTGCCTGCCGCTCGAACCCTGAGGGAGGGCTCCCAGGCGGATGAGCTCGCGCAGCGCGGTGGCCACGTCCCCTCCGTCCAGGCCGGCGACGGCTGCCAGGTCAGGCGCGTCGGGTGACCAGTGGCAGCTGGCCAGCGCTGCCAGCACCAGGCGGGTGGGTTCGGACAGGTGCGCCAGGTCGTGCTGGTCGAGGGCTCGATCGTCGTCGTCTTCGTCGTCCGGCCAGGTGGCGCGGAGCAGGGTGTAGCGGGGCGGGTCAGGGCGCAGCACGCCCAGCTCGGGGGCGCGCACAAGGCGTCGCAACACATCGGACCAGCGGCCGTCGGTCAGGCGGTGCAGCGATCCGGCCAGCCGCCGGGTCTCGTCAGGTGACGCGTCCCCGGTGAGATGATCGAGGTGTCGGGCCAGAGAGCGAGCCGAGAGCCGCGGCCACGGCGCCACCCGCAGGTTTCTGGCCTCGTCGTCGAGCCCGCGCTCGCGCAGCAACGAGAGCAGCTCTTGGGTGCTGTCTTCGTTGAGGACCAGGCCGAGGGTGGCCCCGGCGCCGGGGCTGCCAGGGAGGGCGCTCGCGTCGTTTCCCAGCTCCGTGCCACGGGAAGGGCGCCTCGACCTGCCGGGAGTGTGTCCCGCGGAGCCGCCGTGAGCTTGGCTCCCAGAAGTTCCGGGGGCCTGAGCCACGTTGAAGGCGACGATCAGCTCCACCAGCGAGCCGAGCCCGCAGGCTTGCTGCGCGGTGGATCCGTCGACGAGCACCACATCGTCGTGCCGTGCCGCGATGCGCTGGATGGACTCGTCCGGCGGTTCGTGCAGGGACTCTTGGCAGGCCCGGCTGCCCTTGACGGTGAGGCTCAGCTGCAGGCCATCCAGCAAAGGGGCCCGCTCTTCGGGGTCGGTCACGGTGACGAGCAGGCACGTGCGTGCCCCGAGGTCGGGCTCGAGTTCGCTCAGCAGCTGCCCCAGGGCGCCGTGTCGTCCCGCGAGAAAGGGCACCTCGAGAGCGGGGAGGGGTGCCTCATCGCTGGTGAGTCGCTGAGCTGCGGCCCGGGCGCTGACAGGGCGGTCGCCGGGATGGCGGCGGACGAGCTGGCGGGTGAGCGAGCCCAGCACGCCGGGCAGGGCGTTCGGGTCGAGGCCGGACGCCTCCCAGAACGAGCGCCCGGGGAAGGCTCTGTGAAAGCGGGCCGAGGGGGCGTCGCCGGTGGAGAGGGCCAGCATGGCGCCCAGGGCGAAGAGGTCCGAGGCGGGGGTCGCCGGCTGGCCGAGCAGCACCTCGGGGGCCATGTGCAGAGGAGAGCCGGCGCCCTCGGCGTCGTGGCCGCCCTCCACGAGCAGGTCGAGATCCATGAGCACGGGACCGTCGGCGCTGATGATGACGTTGGCGCCCTTCACGTCCCGGTGGACCAGGCCCGCGCCGTGGAGGTCGGCCAGGGTCTCCAGCACGGCGAGGGCCCAGCCTTCGAGGGTGGCGGGGTCGGCGGTGGGGGGGCTTGTCCGGCCGGCGGTCGGGGTGCCGGCCGATTCGCCTGCAAGGTCGCCGGTCGGGCGGGTAGCTGCGTCGCTCGCCGGGTCGACGCCCCGCACAGCTTCGTCCCAGGTGGGGCCTTCGATGAAGGGGCGCAGCACCCAGGCTCGGCCGGTGTCGGTGGTGCCCCAGGATTCGGGCGCCACCAGCCCGGGAGACTGCACCCTGGCGGCGAGGGCCACTTCGCCCAGAGCGAGAGGACCGCCCAGGCGCAGGACCATGGCCACTGAGTCCTTGCTGACCTCCAGCACGTCGCCCCGAGGGCTCTGGGAGAGCCAGCACCTGGGGGTCAGCCCGGCTGGAAGGTCGGCCGGAAAGTCAGAAGGGAATGCAGATTCACCCTGGGACATACCAGCACTGTCCACGATAAAGACAGTAATTGTCAATCCAGGATGTATGTAATTTGTACAAGAGGCCCATCCATCGCCGTGCATCCCCGTGCATCCCCGTGCATCGCTGATGCGTGAGCGGGAGGCCGGGGCGCTGGGTGGCCATTCTCCGCGAGCCCGCCTCGTGCGACACTTCGCCCCGGTTGGCCGGTGTCTGCTGCAGGCGCCGACGGCTGCCCATCTCCCCTCAATGGACACCATGATGCCCGTTCTCGACGTTCAAGGCCTGATCGACGATCGGGTCAGGGCCATCGCCCGCTACCACCAGGCCACGGGCATCGAACGGGCCGAGCTCGACGTTTCGGGAGGGGTCGATTCGGCGGCCATGCTGGTGCTGCTCTGCCGGGCGCTCGGCCCCGAACGGGTCACGGCGGTCTACATCGACATCCATTCGGCGGACGAGTTTGCCCAGCGGGCCCGGGCGGCGGCTGCCGAAGCGGGCGCCTCGCTGATCGAGTTCGACGCCAGCCAGCTCTTCGATGACATGCACGAGAGCATGCTCGCGGCCCTGGGGGCGTCGGGCTCCGATCTGGCGGCCGTTCGTGAGCGCATGGCCAACGATCGCTCGGTGAACGGCTCGATACGCTCCTGCCTGCGGGCACCCATCGGCCGGGGCTTCAACCGGCTCAGCGGCGGCGGCGTGCGCCATGGCACGGGCAACGAGTGCGAAGACCGATTCATCCGCTTCTTCCAGAAGGGCGGCGACGGCGAGGTGGACACCAATCCCATCGCCATGCTGAGCAAGGGCGAGGTCTTTCAGCTGGCTCGGGGGCTCGGTGTGCCCCGGTCGATCCTGGAGGCGGTGCCGTCGCCAGATCTGCACGCCATCGGCGAGGAGCACACCGACGAGGACGAGCTGGCAGCGTCCACCGGCGTGCACTGGACCTACAGCAAGGTCAGCGCCGACACCGGCGACTACACGTACGTGGGCACCATCGAGCGCATGGCCCGCTTTCTCGATGAGGCGCCGTCCCTGTTCGCCGATGGGCTGCCGGACTTCGAGTCGCTGGCAGCTCAGGCCCAGGTGCGTTGCTTCCCCGCCGAGTTGTACAAACGTCAGACCGTGCACGACCTGCTGGTCTCGGCCCGCAAGCTGGAGGCGGGGACGCGGCACAAGTGGAACCCGAACTGCCCGACGCTCGGTGAGCGGGGCGAGCTTCTGGGGGCTTCGCTGCTGACCGACGAGCTGCCGCTGCTGGTGGGGTGAGGGGAAGCAGGTGGCAGTGAGCGTCTTGATCGTGCGGTGGTGCGGTGGTAGCGTTCTAGGGCCGGGTGACGGCATGGGCGAGAGCTGGTGGGTGACAGACTCAACGAGTCGAAGGGAGCAAGACATGTACAGGTTGATCTCAACGAGCATTGTCTTTCTGTGGGCCTGTTCGGGGAGAGTGGCGGCCCAACCGTCCACGGGCTGCAACGACCAGTCAAGAACCGTGCAGATCGTGGCGGGCTTTCACAATTCGCTGGAGGAGCAGTGCGGCACGTTCAGCATTGACGTTGCTGGCGTGGGCTTCACTTCGCCATCCAAGTGCTTGAAAGGTGCCGCCAACTACGCTGGAACTGTCTACAGCTGCGGAGGGACCAGCACGGGCATTGACTGCAATCCCAACGGCTATCAAGTGTCTATCCAACTGCTGAACGGGGGGGCCTGCCCTGACCTCCTGGGACTGGTGACCGGGGGGAGCTTCCCCTCGTGGGATGATGTCCCTGAGGCAATCGTGACGGCCCTGTCCTGCGTGCCACCGAGCATCACTGAGACTTTCGATTGGTCCGCCTCGACGACTCGGTGCAATTTCGGTAGCCAGTCGATGGATGACGTGGGGACGGTCGTCACATCGCCGTCCGGCGAGATCTACACGATCAGCATGGGCGATCCACAGCCGTTGCTTAACCAGAGCGTCGCCAACGTCTTCATGTCCGCGTACGACGCGGCACAGTCCCCGAGCGTCACCCAGATCGCGGCTCCCCTGGCTGACGTGCTGGCTGACTATGGAGTGATCCAGGGGCTTGAGCTCACCGCTGAGGTGACGGTGACCCACGGGGCTCCGTATACGAACACACATGTCGCGCAGCTCCAGGGTCGCTTGTTCGCTGACGGGCGCTTCGACCTTACAGAGACCGTCCTCGCCGCGAAGGACGGCGTCGTGGATCCACTCTCCCGCCGTTTGATCTGTGACGGTTCAGCGGTCGCACTGTTGTCCAACCAAGCCGAGGACGGGTTGGCCTGGAGTGTTGGATCTGCTGCGCTCGACGAAGTGCTGCCCACACTCACCCTCTCGGTGTGGCCGCTCTACCGCTGGTTGGTCGACCCCTTCGACATTCCTACGTTTGAGGACCTCGACTACGCCGTTTCGACGGATGCCGCGACATCGGTGACAGCGGTGACCCGCCTACATGACCCTAGCCAGGGCGCGGCCGCGAAGGTTTATCAACTGGATGACAACGGAGCGGTCAGCCATCCAGCCTCGATATCAGTCCTGGACCCCTCGGGTCTACTACGCCGGCAGGTTGTCTTTGGCGATCACAAGACGGTGGCGGATGGGGTGTGGCGGCCATTTTCAGTGGAGCGTCAGGAGTTTTTGAGTCCTGGGTCCCAGGCCGGGGATGTGGTCGTGAGCGTGCGTATCATCAGAACGCGCGTGCTGGGTGGAACCGAGTTCGAGGTGGATCTCCCTAGCGACCCCAATCAACGCTGGCTGATCTGGCAGTAGCGTCACGTTGGCCTACTGACCAAGAGTTGCCGCTGTTGCTGGGGTGAAGAGCGAGGGCGGCGTGCCCTGGGTGGGAGGGCCTCGTCCAGCCCGGCCAGATTGACCTGGCGTTGGTTGCTGCCGCCAACGGCAGCGGCCTTCTCCAGCACGGGATAGACTGGAGGCTTCGCCAGCCCGTCCATTGTCGGCGTTTCTGCCATGCCCCGCACCTCCCCAGCCCTCATTGCGTTGCCCATCGCGCTGGCCTTGACCCTTCTGGCCACGGCAGGCGCCGCGCAGGAGGCTGACCGCCTCGACCTCGTCGACCACCTGGCCCGGCAAGAGCGCATCGCCCTGATCGGCGACCTGGGCTTCGCTCCGCTGCCGCCGGTCACCGCAAGCAGCCCTCGCGACTCGATCTTCTTCGCCGATCGGGTGCCGGTGACCCCCGACACCTCGGCCTACGGCGGGGTGCCTGACCCGGTGCTGCAAGATGGTTTCATCCCCAAGGGGCCGGGGGGGACGGGGACCAGCAAGGGCGAGGTGTTCCAGTACATGCTGCCCTACAACTACGACCCGGACGGCGAGCCCATCCCCTTGCTCATCGCCTATCACGGGTTCGGGGCGTCGGCCAAGTCACCGGCGGCTCAGTCGATGCTTGATGAGGAGGCCAACCTGCGGGGCTGGGCCTACCTGTCGCCCACGGGGATCGACGATCAGCTGTTCGGCTCACCGGTCTCGCAGCAGAACACCGAGGCGGCGATCTCGTGGATGGTGGACCAGTTCGCCATCGACGCCGACCGTCTCTACATGGTGGGCTTCTCCATGGGCGCGGGGATCAGCGCCAACTTCAGCGCCCGCCACCGTGACCCGGACGGCGTGATGATCGCCGGCGTGGGCATGGTCGCTGGCGTGTCCGACTGGACCATGACCTACTTCGAAGGCAACCAGGCCACCAAGACCCTGCTCAAGAACCCGTTCAACTTCGGCGCCCATCCGAACCAGGTGCCGTTTCTGTACCAGCAGGCCAGCGGGCTGCACTTCGACAAGAACACCTACCCCGCCTTGCCGGGCACGCTGCTGCCAGAGCTGTCCATGGCCACGAACCTGGGCACCACGCCGGTGTTCCTCACCTGGGATTCTGGCGACACGGTCCCTGAGCCACTGGCCCAGAACCCGGTGCGCCAGCGGCTGCTGGAGAGCCTGGGCGGTCAGGTCGTGACCTCGGTGGTCAGCGGCACCCTTGGCGGGTTTCCGCCTCAGCCCATGCCCCACACCTGGGCCGTGCTTGACGTGGTCAGCCTCTGCGATTTCATGGATCCTCTGCGGGCCCAGCGGCGGCCCCCGACAGTGCGGGCGTTGCTCGATCAGAGCGGCACCGTGTCCCACGCCACGGTGACCCAGCGCGACGTCGGGGCCTTCTCCAGGTTTGCCAGTCATGGCCAGCACGGCCTGACACTCTTCGACGTGGAGAACGCCAGCCACATTGCGCTCGACGCCCGGGCCACGCCCCAGCTGCCCGTGACCCTGCAGGCAGGCAGCGCGGACACCGACGGCTTTCGCCTGACGGTCTCTGGCTTTACCGATCGCCCCGCCTACATGGTGACAACAGCTGACGGTCGCCTGATTCATGACGTGGGTTCCGATCCGGTAGAGGAGGCACTCCTGGTCGACGTGGCCCCGGGCTCTTGGTTACGCGCCGAAATCCGCACCAGCCCAGGATGGACCGCCGATCTGCTCACCAGCCCGAACCCTGTCAAGGTCGGCCAAGTGACGCAGATCCAGGGCGCGGTGGTTGCCGGCACCGCCAGCGCGTGGCTGGTGATCGCCGCGAGCGACCAGCTGGTCACGCTCCCCGGCGGCCTCGAGATGACCGCACCGCCCAGCGCACCCAGCCTGTTCTTGCCCTTGCCCGTGGACGGCGCAGGGCTCATCGACCTCGACTTCGCCGTGCCCAGCGATCCCAACCTGATCGGCGCCCAGCTCTACCTGCAGCTCATCGCTCTTGGCGTAGCCGCCGCACCCAGCACCGTGAGCAACATGTGGATCGCGTCGTTCTTCTGAGTGCGGCCGGTCGGTTGCCTACTTCAAGTACCCCAGCGCCCGGAGCATCTGCAGCTCTTCTTCGCTGAGCGGCCCCGTGTTCAGCGGGTCGCCGAGGAGCTTGCGCAGGACCTCGGCGTCTGCGCGCATCTCTGCAAGGCGCGCTTCCAGCATGGGGACCCACGGCGGCTGACCTGCGTCGTCGGTTGACGCGCCCTTCAGCATGTCGCGAGCCTCGCCCGGATCGGTCGACAGGTCGTAGGCCATGCGCGGCGAGCTGTCCATGGTGATCAGCTTGCGATCATTCTCGATGGCCACGTCGAAGAGCAGGGACTCGCCACCGGTGGCGAAGCGTGGCCGCGACGGAGCGGCCTCGGTCAAGGGCAGCAGGCTCTGGCCTTGCATGTGGGGCGGGGTGGGAAAGTCGAGCAGGTGCAGCAACGTGGGCGGCAGGTCGAGCTGGCTGATGGGGGTGGCGCTGCGATGTCCCAGGAGGTAGCCGGCAGGCGGCCTGATCATGAGCGGCACCGCGAGCTCGGTCTGGTGCACCTGGCGATGCTGAAACGTGCCGTGCTCCGCGAAGGCCTCGCCGTGATCGGCAGTCACCACCACCCAAGCATTGTCGAGCCACCCTTCGGCATCGAGAGTGGCCAGGAGGCGTCCGACACCGGCGTCGACCCGATGGATGGCGCCGTCGTAAAGGTCGACCAGGTGCTGGATGTCGGCGGCGCCCAGCGTCTTCTTGTCTCTCCAGAAATCCTCCATCATGCGCGCCAGCTCTTGCCCCGACTCGTCAGCAGCGGCCTGTGAGAGGTGGTCCTGCAACGACTCTACCCGGCTGTTCAGGACACCGAGATAGCTCGGCGAGCTGAACAGGTCGTGCCCCTCGCCCGGCAGGTACGGCGCGTGCACTCCATAGGTGTGGACGAACAAGAAGGTGGGCTCGCTGTCATCGGCTTCGCGGAGCCATCGCTGCACCCGGTCGAGCTTCTTCTCGAACCACTCGTAGCGCGAATCAAAGTGCTGGAAGCCCCGGTCGAAGCCTTCGTTCTCGCTCACATGCCCGCCATCGGCGAAAGCCGCCGTCACGTAGCCCTGCTCTTCCAGTATCTCTGCAAGTAGCGGTGCCTGCGGCGCCTGGCTGTGGTGCACTTCGTTCTCGATGCCGTGCACCAGAGGCAGCACCCCGGTCATCATGGACATGTGCGACGGCGCCGTGCTCGATGAACAGGACAACACGTCCTCGAAGAGCAGGCTCTGCTGGGCCAGGGCATCGAGATTTGGCGACGTCGTTCTCTCGTAGCCGTAACAGCTCAGGTGGTCGGCGCGGAGCGTGTCGATCGAGATCAAGACCAGGTGGCTGCCTGGCCTCGGCGCCAGAGCGTCTGCGGGCCCGCAGCCCGTCGCGCCCAGGAACAAGACAGCGAGCGACGCCCAACGGGACAGCCGGGCTGGCCGTTTCAGCAAGGGCTGAGCGAGGGTCATGGCAGGGGAAAGGCCGCGCCGTTGCTGAGTCGCATCGAACCCTGGTGCCCCACATAGGCCTGGCAGTGCAGGCTGACGCCGGGGAACGACGGCAGCAAGATGTCGAGGTGCAGGTTGCCACCGACGGGGACTGTCGTCAGCGGCAGGATGGCCATGGTGGTGGGGTCGGGCCAGAGCACACCCTTGGCACCGACAGGCGTCAGCGGCAGGCCGGGCATGAAGGCGTAGAGCAGCCAGGCGAAGCTCCCCGTGTCACCCATGATGTCCATGTCCAGGTCGTTGCCTGAGACAGACACACTCATGGTTGGCAATGACGCGGGCATCAAGCCCAGGCTCTCCCACACATCGCCCGAGGTCACGGTCTCGCTGGCTTGCCCGGGAGCGAAGCCCGGAGCCGTGCCAGCGAATTGATAGCTGCCAGAACTCAGCGCGAACGAGTAGAAGCCGGCGGCGTTGGTGGTGGTGAACGTCCCGTCGGCCAGGGCCACCGTGCCGTTGGCGATGGGCGCGCCCGTCCCCACGGTGCCGTCATGAAGGATGCCCTTGAGCGTGCCCGCCGTCGGCCCGCCGCCCGGCTCGTAGGGAGCGAAGCCGTGGTGCGCCTGCATGGCGAAGAGGTGCGCGAGAGCCATGTCCTGCCGAGCCTGTGCGCTGCCCAGGAACGCCGCGTCGCCCGGGTTGGTGATGAAGCCCATCTCCGACAACGACGCAGGCATGGACGTGTTCACCAGCACGTAGAAGTTTGCCGTCTTGGTGCCCCGATCGGTGAGTCCCCAGGCGGCGATCATCTCGCCGTGGATCTTGTCCCGCAGCATGGCGGCGGTGGTGCCCTCGGCCCAGGCATAGGTCTCCGTGCCGTTGGCCTGGGGGTCGCTGAACGAGTTCGAGTGGATCGACACGAAGCTCGCCGCGCCGAAGCTGTTGGCCAGCGTGACCCGCTGTTGCAGCGAGACGAAGACGTCGCTGGAGCGGGTCAGCAGCACGTCCCAGTCGCCGCCGCCGCTGGTGTCCGCGCTGTCGTCGTCGAGCAGGTCGGCGAGGCGCAGGGCCACGTCGAGGTTGATGTCCTTCTCCAGCAGGCCGTTGCCCACGGCGCCGCTGTCGCTGCCACCATGGCCCGCGTCCACGGCCACCTTGATCGCCACGGAGTTCTGAGCCTGGGTGGAGTCACGGGGAGCTTGCCAGTCCGGCAGCCCTTCTCCCTCGCGGGGGCTGCGTAGCTCGGTCTGGCCCGGGTCGAGCACCCACGTCGCCGAGCGCAGCAAGCGCCGCCCATCGTCTTGGCCTGCCTCCACGATCAGGCGACCGTCCGAGGTGAAGCGCGGGTAGGCTCCCGGGCGGATGGCCAGGAGAGGTCCGTTCGGGCCGAGCCAGCCCTTGATCACGAGGCCTGTGCCATCGCCGAGCCAGGCCGACGTGGTGCCGTCCGCTGATCGGGCGCAGAGCACGGTGGCAGCCGTTCGCGACGTGCCCAGGACTTCAGCGGGCGGGTCCGACCGCAGCTCGACGCTGGGGGGCGCCACCTGGGTGGGAGCGCCGGCGGGAAGCTCTTGGGCACCAGCCAGCCCGGCCAGCGCGACGGCCACGATCAGCGCACGGACGATTCCCATTCTGAGCCTCTCAGGGGTGTGGCGGCTCATGGTACCGCCAGGGCCCCAGACCGTCGCGGCAGATGTCCCCCGCTCGTCACCAGTCCGGGCTGGTCTCGCCTTGAGGGGACGGGCTAGACTCGCTCGCTTCCCATGAGTGGGTCGATGACCAGCCTTTGCTGCATCGGCCCTGCCCTGAGCGCGAGTTGCCGTCATGTCGTCGTTGGCCGAAACCTCTGCCCACCGCTCCGACGACACACGCAAGCACCTTCCCGACCGGGCCTGGTACCGCTACGCCCAGGGACTGCTGCCCCCCGCTGCGGAGGCCGGGCGGTGGGTCGACATGGGCTGCGGGCAGGGCGAGTTTCTCGAGCTGAGTGCAGCCGACGGCCACGCCTCCATGGGCCTGGACTTCTGGGCCAGCAACGCCCAGGTGGTGGGCGAGGCGGGGCGTCCGGCGCTGGCGGCAGACCTGAACAAGGGCCTGCCCTTCCAGGATGACGCCCTCGATGGGGCCACACTGATCGAGGTCATCGAACACATCGTGCGGGCCGAAGACCTGGTGGCCGAGCTGGGCCGGGTGATCCGCCCGGGGGGCTGGCTGATCGTGACCACGCCGAACGTGGTGCACCTCACCTATCGCATTCGCACGCTCACCGGTCACCCTCCCAAGCAGGAGGGCTACCACTACCGCTTCTTCACGCGCAAGACGCTCAAGGCCACCTTGGCCGCGGCGGGCTTCGAGATCGAGGGCTACGCGTCCTTCGGCAAGCAGGTCGTGCTGAGCAAGCTCGCCCGACTGGCAGGCAAGGGGGCGAAGTACAAGGTGCGCTACGTGGTCCCCCGCCCTCTGGAGCCCCTGCTGGCCCAGCACTTTGTCTGGCGCTTGCGTCGCAAGGAGACGGGCGCGTGATCGCCAGTCCACATCAAATCAAAGGAGTTCGCTGCATGGGTTCGTCGACGAATGAGCGTGAGGCGAAGGTCTTGAACGAGCAGCAGCTCACATTCAGAGGTCGTCGACCGTGGGTGGCAGCGTTGATGTCGGCGTTGATGTCGGCATGGATGTCGGCATGGATGCCTTGTCTCGCCCTGTCTCTCGCTGCAGGCCACGCTCTGGGTCAGGTCGATGAGACCGCTGAGTCGACCACAGGGTCCGCGTCGGCAGGTGCCGCTGCGGCCGAGGTCATGGCGGACGACACGGCGGCCGAAACCGTAGATCTGGCAGCGGGCTGGTCGGTGCATGTGGCCGCCGAGCTCGGCGAGAAGCTGGGCTGCGTGGCGGTGGGCGACGTCGACCCCACCTGGCCAGGCAACGAGATCGTGGCCTTGGGCGCCAGCGGCAGCGTGTACGTGATCTCGTACCACGACGGTGTCTGGACACACGAGCGCGCTGTGCAGCTGCCCGGCGAGATGATCCAGTGCTCCGTGGGCGATCTGTTGCCCGAGGTGGCAGGCCTTGAGATCGCCGTGGTGGGCATGGCTCGGGGCGGTGAGTCTGCGGGAGGCGAAGGCGCCGCCCATCTCATCTCTCGGGACGGCTCGGGTTGGCGTGTCGAAGAGCTCTACCGATCGCCGGCGCTGTTGCACGCGGTGGTGGTGGGCGGCCTCGATCCCCGTCCTGGTCTCGACATCTTGGTGGCCGGTTTTGCCGAAGAAGCCGTGGCCCTGGTGCGCGGCGCCGAGGGCTGGGAGGCGCAAGACGGGGTCAGGCTCCCCGGCGCGGGCAAGTCAGCGGTGACCTACAAGGGTGGCGCGGCCATCGCCTGCACCGACGGCTCCGTGGTCAAGGTGCGGGGGACCAGCGCAGGTTGGGTGAGCAACGTGGTCGACCGTGACGGCGCCGGCCGGGCGCGCATCGCCTGCGACGGCGAGCGGCTGCTGGTGGCCGGCGACGACGGCGCCCTGGTGCTCGTTGCCGGTGGCAGCTCAGGCTGGGTGTACAAGAGCAGCGACAAGCTGCGCGGCGCGGTGATGTCCCCCCTGGACAGCTTCAACGGATTTCCTTCCATGGCGACTGCGGGCTACGACGGCAACGTGGTGGTCATGCGCTACACCGCCGAGGGCATGCAGCCCGTGGTGGTCGCCACGGACAGCGACCGCCTGCACCACCTCACCGCAGGCGAGCTGCCCCTGCGCGCCGACGGCAACGTGCTGGTGACCTGCGGCTACTCAGGACGAGTGTTGGTGGTGACAGCGCCATAGGTCGCTTGGTCTGCGATGTTCCGGGCGGCCCTGTTGCTCACCAAGGGGGGCCGTGGCGCTCAGACAACTCGGCTGCGCCTCGTGAACTCGCTCCAGACCCCCCTTGGTGAGCAACAGGGCCGCCCTCCCCGTCGGAGGCACGGCGACCATGGCCCTGCACTGGTTTGTGCTTTGGGGGCTGGCGCTGCCCTCTAACTGGGGAAGCACTTGCCGAAGCGCACCAGCAAGCGCGGGTCGCCTGACAACCGTAGACGGCGGGTGAGCAAGGCGGAGACGAGCTTCTTTTCTCCCGCCAGGAAGCCCAACCACGTCTCTGTATCGGCTCGGACTCTGAGGTCGGGCTGACCCTGGTGGCCGTTGGTCACGGTCAGCTTGCCTTCATGGATGACGCAGGTCGCGTGGACAGGCTGGGTGGGATCCTCAGGAGGCTGGTCTGTGTTCGCGTTCAGGTGTCCGGGCTCGTAGAGACCCTCGTGAACGAAGGCGCCGCCGACCGCACCGGTGAAGGTGAAGTGGTAGCGGGCGCTCAGGCCGGTCGACTGGCCTGGCTGGAACACGAGCGGCAGCCCGTTGAGAAAACCCTGCAGCGTCCGGGGGCGCAGGCTGCCGTTGATCCTTCGGATCGTCTTGTGTGGGTAGGTCTTTTGCACGTGGGCTTCTGCGTCGGAGTCGGGGACCACGTAGATCGCTTCGGCCTTGTCCCTGAACGGCTTGACGATGCGCTGCACGAAGTCCTTGCGGTCGGCCAGGTAGTCGGCGATCAGGTCGTCGCCGGCGGGGCAGGCGGCCATGCAGTAGGCGGCCTTGTAGTTGGCGCCGTATGAGAGGCTCTGCCACATGGACGCGGACTCTGCGTCGGAAACCCGCTCGCGATAGTCGAAGCGGTCCTTCGCGTCGGCCACGTCTTCGACCCAGTCAGTGAAGCCGCCCATGAACTCCCTGTAGTTGTGGGTGTAGCAGGCGGAGAAATCGAACTGTCCGTCGCTCTTGATCGCTCCCGTGGGGCAGGCGGCCACGCAGAGCTTGCAGGTCATGCACGGGTCGCCGTCGAGGGGCTGGTCCTGGTCGTGCCGGACCACCTCGATGTCCGTGGCGATGGTGCCGAGCAGCACGAAGCTGCCGAAGCGGGGGTGGATGACCAGGCGGTGGATGCCCATGCGTCCCAGCCCTGCAGCCTCGGCGACGGTCTTGTGCGAGATGACCCACAGGCGTCCGGGGAACTTCTCCATCTCCATGGGAAAGCCCACGGGCGCGGACGCGGCTCGGTGCCCGGAGTCCTCGAGCTGCCTGACGACCCTGCGGTCCACGGCGCTCACGTCCTCGCCGGTCTCGTGAAACTCGTGGTTGGCGATGGACCGGGCGGGGGATCGAATGGGCTCGCGGCTCGTGCGGCACACGAAGGCCACCAGGCTCTTGGCCCAGGGGAAGGCTTCAAGGATGTGGGCCCGCTCGTCTGCGAGCTCTGGGCGATCAAGAGAGACCACGCCCACATCGTCGGCGCCCGCCTCCCGGGCCATGACGCGCAAGGCCTCGGCATCGAGGGCGGGTCGGACTGCCCCATTGGCCCGTGTGGCGGCCACTGCTGTGCTGGACGTGATGGTCATGGTCTCGTCTCTGGGAGATTGAGTGCATATACAACAAATGGAGCAAAAAAAGAGAAACTCAGCTGGCCGTGCGCAACCCGTCCACCGCGGAGTTCAGGCTGGCCACGGTCTCGGCGCCCAACAGCTTCCTGGTCGCTCTCTGGGCTCGACGCCAATCGGGGAGCAGCTGTTTCAGCAGGTTTCTGCCCTTGGCGGTGAGGGACAGATCGTGGCTGCGACCGTCGCCGTCTCCTCGCCCGATGGACAGCCAACCCTTCTCGACCATGCGGTCCACGTTGCGGCTCACGGTCGAGCGCTCCAGCAACAGCCGGGCGGCCAGGTCTTTGGGGCGAGTGGGTCCCATGCGCGAGACCGCCACCAGCACGTTCAGCTGGCTGGCCTTGAGGCCGTGGGGGCGCAGGACGTCGTCGTAGATCTTGGTCACCACCCGGTTGAGCATGCGCATGCGCACGAGGGTGCACTCGGCAGAGATGATCGCGGCGGGGTCCTTGGCTGCTCTGGGCATGTGTGATGTATATACAACAAGGCAAGGGAGCTGTCAAGCAGGCGAGCCGTGGCGGCGGTCACCGCCAGCAAGGTGGGGCGGTCAGTCCGGCTCAGGCAGGGGGGAGGTGAACACCACCGCAGTGGGGATGGGCGGATAGCGCATGGTGAAGCGCAAGCCCTTGAAGTCCTCGGGGTTCCAGCCGCCTCGTTCGAAGGCCATGTGCAGCAGGTCTACGTAGCCAGGAACATGGGCAGAGGCCATGGTCTCTGCGCCCCAACCCAGATCGTGCACGTCCTCGAGCAGAGGCAGGCGGTTGGTGCCCCCTGGCCCCACGAGCGTGGACCCGCGCCCATTCAGCATGGAGAACAGGCCGACTTCAGGATCGTGGGACCAGGGCAGCTCCTTGCTGACGATCAGGTCGAACTGGACCCGCTCCGCCGGGGTGATCAGCAGACAGCCCAGGCGCTCCTCGGTGTTCTCGGCGGATCTCACCGAAGGGAAGATCGCCCGGCGGATCTCACCGAAGACGCAGTGGAAGGCGGCCGTCTTGCCCACGGGCCCCGCGGGCAGCACGAAGCTGGTCTCCGTTCCCGAGATGATGCGCTCCAGGGAGGGCATGGTCGGGGAGCAGTGGGCGCGGATGAGTGGCAGGCCGTTGTCCAACCCCTCGGGGTCGATGGCCTCGTCAGCGGCCGCGGTCATCAGGCTGCCGTCGTCCATCCGCGAGCGGTGGCGGAACAAGGTCCAGCGGGCGTCGGCTCGCACTCGGCGAAGACCGACCATGCCCTCGAGGACGGCCAAGTCGGTTCGAGGCTCGCCTCGGTCGTTCGACGGCGCCCTGATGCAGGTACGAAACTGGGTCTCGGCCTGCACGCCCCAGGTGCTGCCCATGCCCAGAAAGGCCTGTCGTCGCCCCTGCTCCAGCCGATCCGCTGCGCCCCCTTCGCCGGTCATGCCCGCGGCGAGCTGCTCGAGGCTGCTCCGGTCACCCGAGTGGACGGCGGCCATCTGGTCGTAGGCCGACATGGCCTGGCGCACGGCCAGCACCGTCCTTGCCGGCACGTCTGCAGCGGTCAGGGCCTTGACGAATACCTCGAAGGCCGCTTGCCCGGGGACATGGGGCACGGCATCAGCGGGTTCCATGGCCGTGGCGATCCTGCCCACGCGCCAGGCCAGGCTGCGGCTGATCCCCAGGCGGCGGGCCAGGTCCCGGGCTCGCCTCGGATCAGCCCCGATGGCCCCGATGGCCTGGGTAAACGACGCTCTCAACCTCTGGAAGACCTCCAACAAGTGCACCTGGAACGGCGGGAGATCGGGGCTGGCCTGGCTTTCGGCTTCGATCAAGCTAGAGCTACCGAATGGGCGGGGAGAGGGCGTTTGAGGCCCTGAATGGGCCAACAACACGGGAAGCGTAGCATCGCTACCGTATCGAGTGTACCCAACACAACGTCCCATGGGACACTTGACGGGACAATATGACGGACATAGGCTGCCTCCCCCACCTCATTCCCGGACTCTGGACCCAGTACCATGAAGAGCCTCGCTTGCCTCGTCGTGTCCCTGCTGCTTGCCACCTCCCCTGAGGCCGCTGCGCAGGCTGTCTCCTTCGAAATCATCGCGCCGGGCGGAGGTGCCCAGGCCATCAGGGTTTCGGCCAACGGCGACTTCGTCGTGGGCACGGGCTTCCTCTGGTCCAAGGCTGGCGGGCTGGTGACCAGCTTCGGTGCTCCGGGCACTCTTTGGGGAGTCACTGACGACGGCACCATCGCCGCGGGCCCGTTCTTCAATGGCGGCAACATCGAAGAGGCCGCGGTCTGGGACAGCACCAACGGTCTGTCCTTCAAGGGCACCCACGCAACGGGCAATAGCTGCGGAGCCGATCTCAGCCACCTCTTCGGTCTCTCGGCTGACGGCAGCACGGCTGCGGGCATGTCCTGGCAGGCCTGCAAGACCTGGCCCATTCGCTGGACCGATGGCGTGGGCATCACCTTGCTGGCCAAGCAGAACGCCACGTCGAGCGCCCGGGCATCCGCGCTTTCAGCCAATGGCCTCGTCGCTGGCGGCTGGGACCAGGGCCTCGCCGGCGGCGGTGGCTCATCGCGCCGCGCCTGTCTCTGGACGGATGACCTGACCCAGCTGTTCGTGGCCACGACCCCGGGCAACCCCAACGGCCTGGGCGAGGTCTCAGACGTCAACACAGACGGCAGCATCTGTTGCGGCACGACGCAAAACCAAGGCTACCGTTGGACCGCGGGCGGTGGATTGGACCTGCTGCCCAACGTGACCGGCCTGGGCGGCCAGTATTACGCCAACGGCATCGCCGACGACGGCTCCGTGGCGGTCGGCGTGCGCCTGCAGTTCCCCACGGCCACGGCCGTGATCTGGCCCGAGGGCGGCGGCGCCATGACCATGCAGGACTTCCTTGCTGCCAATGGTGTCAGCGTCTCGGCCAGCGACGTGCGCAACTGCACCGGCATCTCCGACGACGGCACGGTCATCTGCGGCTGGGGCAACAGCGGCGCCTGGATCGTCACCATCGACGAGACCTGGGAAGACCTGGGCAACGGCCTGGCCGGTACGCACGGCGAGCCCACCCTGTCCGGCTTCGGCGACCTCTCGGCGGGGAGCGTAGCCACGCTGCAACTCGAGAACGCCCTGGAGAACGCTTCGGTCGGGCTGATCATGGGGCTCTCGGCACTGAACGCGCCCTTCAAGGGCGGCGTGCTCGTTCCCGATGCGGACTTCGTCATCTTGGGTCTGACCACCAGCCCCGGCGGGCTCCTTGAGCTGTCGTCCGTCTGGCCGAGCGGCGTGCCCTCGGGTTTCGTGACCTACTTCCAGGAGTGGGTGTTCGACCCCGTGGGTCCGGCAGGCTTTGCAGCGAGCAACGGTCTCGGGGGCACCGCTCCCTGAGCTGACGTTCGTGCTAGCGTACGTCCCCTATGGACGATGCACACCAGGCTGCGCTTCATGCGCGTCACAACCCGACGACCGGCGAGTGCTTGATTCTCCGCAGCGGGTCGCCAGGAGTGGGCCGTCAGGGTCTGCGTCTGGCGACCCTTGCGTTGGCGGTGCTCCTGCTCCTTGCGGCCTGTACTGAGGGCGCTCCCGCTGATCCGTCTGCTGTCGATCGCCAGAGCGTGGTCGAGCCTCGCGCCGCCATCGAGCGGGTGGTGGTCATCGTCATCGACGCCACCCACGCCGCGCACCTGGGCTGCTATGGCGGCCCGGAGCAGCTCACACCGCGGATCGACGAGCTGGCAGAGCGTGGTGTGCGCTTCGAGCGGGCCTTCAGCAACAACACCTGGACCCTGCCGTCGACCGTCTCGCTGCTCACCGGCCAGCTGCAAGAGCACCATGGGGTGATCACCAATCGCCATCGCCTGGGCTCCGAACTGCCCATGCTGCCCGAACTGTTTCAGCGCGCCGGCTGGCTCACCGGGGCTTTCGTGGAGATGATCTACGGCTCGGCGGTGTTCGGGCTCGACCGAGGCTTCGACGACTATCACTACTACTCGATCAAGGCCGGCGCCCATCCCCTGACCATGGGCACGGCGGTGGTGGGTTGGTTGGAAGAGCATCGCGACGATCGCTATCTGCTCTACGTGCACCTGCGCCGTCCCCACTCGCCCTACGACCGCAACCTGACCGTGCAACGGCAGCTGGCGCCGGGCTGTCCTCTGGCCGACGGCAGCCAGGACGAGCTGCTGGCCCACGCGGACAGCAAGGTCCACGACGGGTTGGAGCCCGTGCAGGCCGACCACGTACGCCATCTCTACCGGGGCAACCTGGGTGCGGTCGATCACACCGTGGGTCGGCTGCTCGCCACTCTGGCCGGGGATGACCATGCGTTGGTGCTGCTGACGTCCGATCACGGCGAGGCGCTGGGTCAGCATGGGCACTGGGGGCACGGTCACTCTCTCGACGCCGAGTGTGTGGACATCCCCCTGATCGTGGCGGGCCCGGGAGTGGTGCAGGGTGTCGACCCTGACCCCGCCTGCACCGTCGATGTCATGCCCACCCTGTTGGATCTGTGCGGCGTGCCCTCGCCGTCAGATCTTGCTGGCCGTTCACTGGCCCCGCGCCTGATGGGCGAGAAGGCAGGTCGTGCGCCGGACAGCGGTCGCGCAGGAGGGGGCGCCGGCGTCAGCAGCGAGGATGCGTCAGCAGCGCTCCAACCCATGGCGTTTTCATCGGCCTACCGGCACCAACGCATCGCGCTGCAAGGCGTCATTCTCGGCGACCTGAAACTCGTCCTCGATCAGGAAGGCGGCGCTCAGTTGTTTGATCGGCGCGCAGACCCCGGCGACACACGTGACATCTCCGCCGAGCACCCGGGCGCCTTCGCTCGCATGCTCAGCTGGGCCGAGTCCCGGCGTGACCTCGGAGCGACACTGCCCTTGAGCGGTGTCGAGCCGTTCGACGTCAATGAGGAGCAGCTGCGGGCCTTGGGCTACACCCGATAGGGGGCAGTGCAACAGGTCGACAGGCCTGGGGTGCTGCCGGGCGTCCCTGTTTCTCACCAGGGGGGCCGTTTCGCTCAGACAGGGTCGGCTTTGCCTCCACACTCGCTTCAGACCCCCCTGGTGAGAAACAGGGACGCCCTCCCCGGTGGAAGTCCTGGTGACTGTGGCCTTTCGGGGGGTTAGCTCGTGGTGACGGCAACCTCTTGAGGGGCACGCCAGCCTTCGATCATGTCCAGCAGGTCGTGGCCCAGGGAGAGCAGCACGGGGACGAGCAGTAGGGTGAACAGGGTGCTCAGGGTCAGGCCGCCCACGATGATCGCGCCCAGGCCCTGGTAGAGCTCGGCTCCTGCGCCGCCGCCGATGGCCAGGGGCATCATGGCCGAGATGGTGGTGATGGCGGCCATCAAGATGGGGCGCAGGCGGGAGCGGGCAGAGAGGGCCAGGGCCCGTCGTCTGTCGACTCCCTCGGCGCGGAAGTTGTTGGCCTGGTGCACGATCAGGATGGCGTTGTTCACCACCAGCCCGGCCAGAATCACGAAGCCCAACATGGCGATGACGTCGAAGGCCGCCTGGCCGCCGGAGAGTTCGTGGGCCACGCGAATCCCCAGCAGCCCGCCGGTGAGAGCCAGGGGCACGGTGACCAGGATGACGATGGGTGTGACCCAGCTGCGAAACAACGACACCAGCAGCAGGTAGATGATCAGCACCGAGAAACCGAAACCGCCGGAGAGCGATTGCAGGGTCTGCTTGAGCTTGTCCGCTGAGCCGCCCACGCCCAAGGTGTAGGCCGGGCCCAGCTCTGCGGAGAGCGCAGGGAAGACCTCGTCTTCGACCTGGGCCACCACCCGCTCGAGGGCAGCGTCCGTGGCGATGTTCACCGTGAGCAGCACGTTGCGTTCACGCTCCAGTCGCCGAATGCTCTGGGGACCGATGGTCTGTTCGACCGTGGCCACCGAGCCGAGGTTGACCACCCGCTCGTCGGCGGCGATGAAGTTCAGCGCGGCGAGCTCGGCGGGGGTGGACACCCGGGCCTGGGGAGCGACCACGTTCACCTCGACCTCGCGGCCCGCGTCGATCAAGGCCGAGACTCGCCGCCCGGCCACCACCGTGGAGACCACCTCGCCGATGGAGGCCGTGTCGAGCCCTCGGTCTTTGGCCCGATTCTCATCAATGGACACGGTCAGCTGCGGCCGGCCCATGACCAGCGAGTTGCGCACGAAGTCGATGCCGGGGACGGCGGCGAGCCGGGCTTCCAGCAGGGCGCTGGCCTGCTCCAGCCCGGCCAGGTCGGGGCCCGACAGCTCGACCTCGAACTGCTTGCCCGGGTCTTCAAAGAGGCTGCTGCGCACGGGCACCACGAAGCGAAAGCCGGGCATGTCTCCCGCAGGCCGGAAGAGCCGCTGGTGAAAGTCCGCCAAGGTCGCCGCGTCGGAGAACTCGTCCTTGAGCACGATGCCGCCGCCATTGAAGAACCGTCCGCCCACGGCAAACATGCGGTCGGCTTCAGGTTGGGACAGGGCGAACTGCTCGAAGGCGGCGAAGTTCTCCCGCACCGCTTCGGGGCGCGTACCCGGGATCGGGTCGGCGAAGAAGAAGACCAGGTTGCGATTGCCCGTGGGCAGGTACTCGGCCGGGGGCGTGAGTCGCAGAGAGGCCAGGGCCATGGCCAGAACCAACAGCGAGAAGCCAGCCTTGCCCGCGGTGGCCGCTGCGCTCCGTCGGCAGAGCGCATCGGTGAAGCGGTTGTAGAGCCGCCCCACGAGACCGAGCCCGGTGTGGGCCGCTGAGTCTGTGGGGGTCTCCGAGGCGGCCACCACACCGGCCGGGGCCGACTTGCGATAGAGCAGGGAGGCCATGACCGGCACGACGGTCAGAGCCACCACCAGCGACAAGGCCACCGCAGACGAGATGGCCAGGGCCATGTCCGCGAACAACGCGCTGGCCTCGTCGGCCTGCAGCAGGATGGGCACGAAGACGGCGATGGTGGTGAGGGTCGAGGCCAGCACGCCTCCCCACACCTCGCGCCCCCCGGCGATGGCTGCGGCCAGCGAGCTCTTGCCCTGCTCCAGATGCCGGAAGATGTTCTCCAGCACGACGATGGCGTTGTCCACCACCATGCCGCTGGCGAAGGCGATACCCGCGAGAGTGATCACGTTGAGCGTGCGCCCCAGAGCGCTGAGCACGATGAACACCGTGATCAGCGAGATGGGGATGGACAGGGCGATGACCAGCACCGATCTGCCGCTGCGCAGAAAGAGCAGCAGCACCACCACCGCAAGGATCGACCCCAGCACCAGGTTGTTGGTCACGAACGACAAGGCCTGGCGGATGTAGTCCGTCTCCTGGTAGGTGGGCCAGAGGTGGATGTCGATGCCCCGGGCAGCGTACTGGGCGTTGATCTTGTGCAGGGCTTGAACCAGCGCGTCATCGAGTTCAAGAACGTTCGCGTCCAGGCGCCGGTTGACCCCCAGGGCCACCCCGTCCACGCCGTTGATGTTGACGAAGCCGGTCATCTCCTGGTGGGTGTCGACCACCCTGGCCACCTCGTCGAGGCGCACCGAACCGGCGGCTGTCTCCTTGACGATGATGCGGCCCAGCTGCTCGATGTCCGGGGCGCGACCCACGGTGCGCACCACCAGCTGCCGCCCGGTGGTCTCCACCGTGCCGCCACGCACGTTGATGTTGCCCCGGGACAGGGCCGACAACAGATCACCGATGGCGATGCCCCGCGCCACCAGCTCGTCCGGATCGATGCGCACCTGCACCTCGCGGTCGGCGCCACCGGCGATGAAGATCGAGGCCACCCCCGGGAGTCGCTCGATGCGGGCCTTGATGTCCTCTTCGACGATGCGCCGCACGGTGTCCGGGTCGTAGCCAGAGCCCACCACGATCCACATGACCGTGTCGCGCCCCAGGGTGGCGTCGATGGTGACCACGGGCTCGTCGGCTTCGAGTGGCAGCCGCGAAGCCTGGCTGAGCTTGTTGATCACGTCGACCACGGCCAGCTGGGTGTTGGTGCCGTAGGCGAACTCGAGGCTGACGTTGCTCACGCCTTCAGAGCTTGTGCTGACCATCTCGACCAGGCCTTCGACGCTCTGCAACACCTCTTCGAGCTCGCGGGTCAGCTGCTCTTCGACCTCGACCGCGCTGGCGCCACGGAAGGTGGTGGCGATGCCGATCTGCGGCGTGGCCACGTTGGGCTTGAGCTGCACGGGGATGTCCAGCAACGCCAGCACACCGAAGAGCACCGCCAGGATCACCGCCACCGCGATGGTGTACGGCCGTTCGACCGCCGCCTGGATCGGGTTCATGGCGCGCCGTCTGCGCTGTCAGTACTGTCCGCGTGGTCGCCGCTCGACCGGGGGCCCAGGGGCACGCCGGGGTAGGCGCTGTCGACACCGGTGAGCACGACCCGGTCGCCTGGGTTCAGCTCGCCCGCCAGGGCCTGCACGGCGGAGCGGCCGTTGGCGCTGGCGACGATGCGCACGGGCACGAAGCGGGCAGTCAGGCTGGCGCCCGCGCCGGATCCGGTCTCGTCGGCCAGCACCACGACGGCGCCGTCGTCGGTGATGCGGACGGCGTCGCTGGCCACCACGGGCATGTCGGTAGCGGAGCGCAGGGCCAGTTCGACGCGCACGAACATGCCCGGGTGCAACACGGCCTGGGTCGCGGCGTCGGCGGTCAGGCGCACCAGCCCGAGAAAGTTGCGACTGACGCGGTCGGCGGTGGGCACCGCTGCGTCGAGCACGGCGGAGAGGCTGAAGTCAGGGGCCTCGTCGACGGTGAGGACGACCGCGGGCCGGTCGCCCAGGCGCAGGGCGTACTCGGCGGGCACCTCCACCTCGACCTCGAGGTTGGCCAGATCGGCCAGCTCGAACAGAGGCGCCCCCGGGGACAGGACGTCGCCCACCGAGTGGTAGCGATTCACGATGGTGCCGTCCCAGGGCGAGAGCAAGATCGTCTTGGCCTGGGCGCGGGCCGCCTGGTCACGCCGGGCTTCGGCGGCCTTGACCTGAGCTGCCGCGACGTCGAGGTCTTCCCTGCGGGTGCCCGCGACCGCCTCTGCCAGGCGTTGAGTTGAGGCGACGTGACGAGCATTGGCGGCCTGCTCGGTGGCCAGGGCCTGGTCGAGTTCTGAGCGTGAGACGTCGTTGCTGGCGGCCAGGCTCTGGCGCCGTTGCACCTCGAGTTTGGCCAGGGTGGCCTCGGCTGCTGCGGCGTCCACCTCGGCAGAGAGTCGGGCGAGCACCTCGCTCCGTTCGCCAGCGGCCAGCCGGGACAGGTTGCTGCGGGAGACGGCCAGGTCGGCTTCGCTGCGGGCCAGCTCGAGGGCGTGGTCCTGGTCGGCGAGTCGGGCGAGCTGCTGTCCGGCGCGCACCTTGTCGGCCTTGCGCGCGGAGAGCTCGCTCACCGTGCCCGAGACCTCGAGGGCCAGATTTGCCCAGCGGTGGGAGCGCACCGTCCCCGTGAGGCTGATGGAGGGGTGGATGTCGTCGAGCTCGACGGTGGTCAGGGTGACCGGCAGCACGAACGGCGGGCGGCCGAAGTCGTCGCCCCCGTCCTCCCGCTCCTGGCCCAGCCACCACCAGGCCGCGATGACCGCTGCGAGGCCCAGCAACAGTGTGATGAATCCGGCGAGTCGTCCCATGGGCGCAGTGTCTTTGTGGGCGCCGGTCGCCGTCAACGGTCGGAGTTGTGAAGTTGCTCAGGCGCGGCTCAGGAGATGGCGGCGTCTCTTCCTGCGGCCCGCCTCAGCACCCCCAGCTGCCCCGCGTGATAGGCCTCGTGAAAGGACAGCCCGCTGAACGCCTCGGCCTTGCTCTTCTCGCCGAGGGGCACGTCTTTCGGCTCCGCCTGCATGTCCGCCTCGCTCATGGCGCTCAAGCCCTCCATGAGCGCAGTCTGGGACGCGGAGAAGTGGCTCAGCAACGTCGACAGGGGCACGGCGCTCGCGCTGTCGGGAGAGGTCCCCCGGTTGTAGACGTCGAGGTCGCCCGTCTCCCACGGTGCCTGGGTGCCAGTCATCTGGTGCAGGTAGCGACGTGTGGCCAGGATGTGCCCAAGCACCCAGTTCAGGCTGGAGGCCCCGGCCACGGGAGTCTGCAGCGCTTCGTCGTCGGTGAGACCCTCCAGGTTCTTCTCGATGGCGAACTGGTTGAAGCCGAGCTGGCGCTGCAGCATGGGGATGAACATGGGCGAGGTCTCCGAGGCGTGGCGATGAGTGGCGCGTGGCGATGAATGGAGCCGTTTGAGCCGCGCCGAGCTTACGATCTGTGCCCAGATCGCCGTCAAGGTATGAAGATCGGCAGCCGTCCGCCGCGGAGCCTGGCCATGAACGACAACGACGACATGAACGACCACCACGAAACAGAGGACAGCTGCAACCCGCTGACCGACGGCGAGCGCGCCCGGCGACGGGTGGCCTGGATCGCCACCGTCCCTGAAGCCCAGGCCACCGGCGAGTTGGCGGAGGCCTACGCCAAGGACCGGGACCCGGCCACGGGCAAGGTCGACCACATTCTCAAGGTGCACTCGCTGTTGCCGGCGACCCTGGGCGATCACGCCCGGCTCTACCACACGATCCTGCACAAGCCAGGCGAGGTGCTCACCTACGAACGGGAACTCATCGGGCTGGTGGTCTCGAACACCAATGGCTGTCGCTACTGAGTGGCGCACCACCGGGCCGGTCTGGCCCGCCTCGTCCGCCGCCGCGAAGGCCGTGACGCCGCCTGGATCGCCCAGTTGTTGCAAGACTGGCGCTCCGCCGACCTCACCGACCGGGAGCGGGCCCTGCTGGTCTACGCCGACAAGCTCACCCGCACGCCAGCCGCCATGGTCGAGCGCGACCTGGACCCGTTGCGCGAGGTGGGGCTGTCCGACGAGGCCATCTTGCAGACGAACCTGGTGGTGGCCTACTTCGCCTACGCGAACCGCATCGCCGATGGGCTGGGTGTGCAGTTGGAGGAGCCCTCGGGGCCGTAGGGTTGCGCGGAGACTCCGGCACCGCTGCGCACGATGGCGAGCTGGCTTCGCTGGCACTGGGCTCTGGGGGCACTTACGGCCCGTTTAGTTCCAACATCAGTAGGCGTAGCGCGGTGCCCTGTTCAGCTTCTGTGAGCTCACGGTCGGAGCGCAACTGGGCGGCGACAGCGGTGCCCGCCCTCAACTCGTCGATCAGTTGCCGGACGCGCGGCCGAAGCGCTGCCACCCGTGCCGCGTCTTGGGCCTCCGCACGGCGTCGCTCGGTCAACGGACGGGAGTCCCAGAGGCGGACGCTACCGTCACCGGATGACGAGACGATGCGCGTGCCGTCCGGGCTGAAGCGCACCGAGTGCACATAGTCGTCGTGGCCCCGGAGCACGAGCAGGGAGCGTTGGTGATCGACGTCCCACAGCCGCAATGTGCCGTCGCGGCTGCCGCTGACCAGCCGCGTGCCGTCCGGAGAGTAATCGAGCGAGTACACGAGGTCGCCGTGGCCGGACAGCTCGACCCGCCGTTCGCCTGTGGCGAGGTCCCAGAGGGCGATGCTGCCATCGACGTAGCCCGTCGCAGCACCGCTCTCGTCAGGAGAAAGCGCTACGGCTGGTTGTTTGTCGGCGAGCTTTGATTCCGCGAGAGACGCCGCTGACGACGAGGCCAGCACGTTGCCGGTCGCACTGTCGATCAGCTCAAAGCCCTGCTCTGTGCCTCGCAGCAGGCGTTGGCCGTCACGGCTACTGACGATCCACTGCCGGTAGCCTTCGTAGCTGGTGATCCGGCTACCCCCGCCGCTGAGGTCGAACCAGGCGCCCTTCGGTACCGAGAGGATCGGCGGTCCGTCGCCTCGCTGGAGGTCCTCGCGACTGTCCATGCCAAGGGCCGGGTCCCAGACATGGGCCAGCTTGCCCGAGGCCGCGATGAGCCGGGAGCCGTCCTCTGAGAAGGCGAGTGCGAACGCGTTCCTCAGCTCGGTGGGCAGCACGGCCAGGCTGGCCCCGGACAAGGCGTCCCAGATCCTGACCTCGCCTCCGCCGCCTGCGGCGGCCACGAGTTGGCCATCGGGACTGAAGACGGCCTCGTAGCCGAAGGCCAGTTCACCCTCCAGAGTCAGGCTGCTGTGCTCGCCCAGTCCCCAGGCACAAGCCCCGGTGTTCGTTCTTGCGAGCAGCACCTCGCCGCTCGGACTGAAGGCGAGAGAGTGTCCCCGGGCGATCTCCGCTGCCGGCGCCGCGAAGTTGGAGAGACGCTCTCCGGATTGAGCGTGCCACACGGTGACACGGTCCCGTGTGGCACTGGCCACTTGTGCACCGTCGTGGGAAAACGCCAGAGCAAGGGGGATGTCGGTGTAGTTGCCCATGAATCTGTCAGGTTCATGGGTGTCGAGTGAATGCAGGCGGAGTCCCTTTTCGCTGGAGGAAACGATGCGACGGCCATCCGGTCCTCGAGCGAGGGTGCGGCTCGTGAAGGGCAGGCGACTCTCGCCCTTGGCGTTGACGAGCCGCGTTCTCTCCCTTCGGTTTCCCAGGGCGAGCTGGGAGCCATCTGGCGAGAGCACCAAGGACTCTGCGACAGACGGCAGAGTGAAGGACATCACGGTCTCGCCGTCAGCCAGGTCGAACACGCGAGTGTCGCCATTCATCGCGTGGATGGCGGCGCGTTCCCCATTCGTGCTCAGGGCCAGCTTATTGCAATCGTCGGGAAGGTCGCGTTGGAGTCGCAGTTCGGCTGTGCTTGACGCCAGACGCCAGACGAGCAGGCGGGTCGGCTGGGCGGCGACCGCCGCTACGTGACTCCCGTCGGAGGACAGCGCCACAGCACGGACGTGCCCCAGCCCAGGGGCGATCAACCGACTCGCCTCTGTCTCGAGGTCGACGAGGTGAAGGCCATCGGCTCCTGCGTGGGCGTACACGGGAGCGCCGTCCCGGAACGCCACGGCGCCCGGGATGGGGCTCGAACTCTTGCCAGGACCGGAGGCGTCGCTGGCGCTCTCCGCCCCTCCGTCGGCCGAGAGATTGGCGACCTGGTAGTTGAAACGCAGGGGCGCAACCCGCGAGGACAACCAGTCGTATTCCCATCCCCGGTATTCAGCTGGTGCCTCCGCCAGGGCTTCGACTGCCACGGCCGGGTCCTGGGCGATGAGGGCCATGCCGAGTTGCGCCCGGTAGGTGGCAAAGCGTGCTTCGGCTTCGTTCTCTTCTCTCAGGGAGCGCTCGTGCGCCTCGCGAAGGCCGAAGCGGATCGAAAAGGCCAGCCCGAGAATCAGGGCCAGGAAGGCGACGCTGGTGCCGATCACGAGGGCCTTGTTGCGGCGCGCAAACTTGCGCAGCTGGTACAGGCTGCTGGCCTTCCGAGCCGTGATCGGTTCGTGGTGCAGGTGCCGCAAGATGTCGGCGGCCAGCTCTGCGGCTGACCCGTATCGTCGCTCCGGCTCCTTCTCGAGGGCCTTGGCGACGATCGTCTCCAGGTCTCCCAGAAAGACGGTGTCGATGGACGCGAGCCGGTCTGGATTCTCCTCGCGGATGATGCGCGCAGCCTCG
Source organism: uncultured Phycisphaerales bacterium (assembly GCA_964537035.1). Lineage (GTDB taxonomy): Bacteria > Planctomycetota > B15-G4 > B15-G4 > B15-G4 > CAZIAK01. The sequence goes on from CAZIAK010000029.1 coordinate 51,240, forward strand.
GGTAGGGGCTGCCCCTGAAGATCGTATGGCAGTCGGCGTCCGAGCAGCTCGAAGAGCAGCACTCCCAGCGAGTAGACGTCGCTGCGGACGCCGATCGAATCGCTCTCTCCCATGACCTGCTCCGGGCTCATGTAGGGCAGAGTGCCCACGAGCTGACCGGTGTGGGTCTGCATGGTGATGAGCTGGGAGGCTGGGTCCGTGGCGCGCGCCACGCCGAAGTCGAGGACCTTGGGCTGACCTGGCGAGGCGCCTATGGCCATGGCAGTGCCTGTCGAGCTTGTCGAGTGTTCGGCGATCAGGATGTTGTCGGGCTTGAGGTCGCGGTGCACCACACCCTTGAGGTGGGCATGGTGTACGGCGTCGCAGACGGAGGCAAAAAGCTGTAGCCGCGCGGTCGTATCGAGGCCCTGCTCGTTCGCATAGCTGGTGAGCGGTCGGCCCTCAACCAGCTCCATGGCGAAATACGGTTGCTCGCCGTCACCCAGGTCGGCCGTACCAGCTTCATAGATCTGGGCGATCCCTGGGTGCTGAAGCCGCCCGAGCAACTCGGCCTCACGTCGGAACCGCTGCAACGTCTCGTGGGTCACGAGGCCCGCGCGGATCATCTTGAAAGCCACGCGCCGCCGCGGGTTGTCCTGCTCAGCTTCGTAGACGGCGCCCATGCCACCGGCGCCGATGCGGTGCAGGATGCGGTAGCCATTCACAGTCACCGGCTGGGCGCCTTCCCTGGCTGCGAGGCCCTCGGGGGTGGTGAGGTCGAACAGCCCGGCAGCATCCGCCGCCGCCTCCCGCAGAAACGCTGGCTGGCGCTCGGCTTCCGCCAACAGCGACTCGACCTCGAGGCGCAGGGCCTGATCGTCACCGCACTCCCGGCCGAGGTGAGCCTCACGCTGCTCAAGGGACATGGAGCGCAACTCACCCAGGAGCTGCTTCACGCGACCGAAAGAGACCTCGGTCACGCTTCGTCCTTGTCCCGTAGCTCCCTTGCCAGCCAGGCCCGGGCTGCATACCAGTCGTTGTCCACGGAACTCCTTGAGATGCCGAGGACGCGGGCGGTCTCGGCGATGTTCAGGCCACCGAAAAAGCGCAGCTCGACCACCTTGGCGGAGCGCTCGTCGCGCTTTGCGAGCCGGTCGAGGACATCGTTGATCTCGACCAGATCCACGTCACGCGAGCCGCCAGGTGTGACCGGCTCGGCCAATGTGACGCGCTGCCACTCGCCGCCGCGCTTGAGCCGGCCCCGTCGCCGGGCGTGGTCGACCAGCACCCTGCGCATGGCCTGGGCACCGAGGGCCAGAAAGTGCTCCTTGTCGATGTCGCTGTGCTCGCCGACTCGCAGCCAGGCTTCGTTGACGAGGGCCGTGGCCTGCAGGGTGTGGCCGTGGCGTTCGCGGGACAGGAAGCGCTTGGCCAGGCGGTGCAGTTCGTCGTAGACCAGGGGCACGAGCTGTTCTGCACTTGGCAGGCCGTCGACAGGCCCGGACAAGTTGTCGTCATGCGGGGAACGGGAGGGGGTGTCTTCCATGAGTCAGCTCGTCTGGTGTCATCTTACCCCTGCTCGAAGGGCCGTGAGAGATTCGGCTGGGTCGCTCGTGCGCCGTTGGCGCTGTAGAGGGAGGCAGGGGTTCGGCTTTGATCGCACAGAGCCTCCTCGCCTAAAGACGACCTCTGTGTCGACATTTCCATCTGCAGTGTTCCACTCATGAGGATCTCCACGTGATCAAGTCTCCGTTGACTCTGCTCTGGGCGCCTTGTGTTGCCGTAGCGCTCTCCGTGACACCGACGGCGGCGCAACAGTCGACCGGGACCGCGCGGCCGAAGCTCTCGGGGCCCAGCCCAGTTCCCCTGTCGCCGCCCGGCAACGTGGGCACCGGCACCGACGCCGACGGCGACGGCCTGACCGACGAGCAGGAGATTCAGGGCTGGCTGATCGTCGTCGACGAGACAGGTTTCGGCATCGACACCGCGGTGATCAAGGTCGTCTTCAGCGACCCCAGCGACCCGGACAGCGATGATGACGGCCTGGATGACTTCGTCGAGTACGCGATCAAGACCGACCCCAACGACGATGACACCGACAACGACCAGCTAACCGATGCCGAAGAGTGGCAGCAGTGGCTGACCTCGCCGACCAGCGTCGACACCGACGCGGACGCCCGCGGGCCCGGCGGCAACCTGTCGCCCAACCCCCTGCTGTTCGACGGCTTCGAGGTCAACACCCTGGGCACCTCGCCGACCCTGGCCGACACCGACGGCGACAGCCGCACCGACTTCGAGGAGCTGGGCAGCTCGTTCTTCCACCCGCTGATCGCAGAGCTGCCCACGTCGAAGCTCGACGTGGTGGGCGACCTCGACGTGCGCCTGAACGTCGAGTACTCCGAGACGGTCGGCCAGTCGATCGAGTACGGCACCGAGTTCAGCAAGAGCACCAGCTCGTCGCAGGCGCTGGAGAACAGCAGCAGCTCGTCCATGGCTGTGGGTGCCTACTGGGAGGAGAGCATCAAGACCACCGTCAGCGTGGAGGCGGACGCGAGCGTCCCGCCGTCGGGTAAGACGAGTGTCTCCACCGAGCTGGGATTCACCTACGGCACCTCGATCGATGTCGCCAAGGAGACCGGCTTCTCGATGACCAGCGAGTCAGCCAAGGAGTCGGGTGAGTCCTACTCGCAGTACTTCAGCGACTCGACAGAGATGACCGAAACATCGTCCTCAGGCACGATCAGCATGGGCATTCAGCTCGTCAACGATGGCCTGTCGACCTTTACCCTGACCAACCTCGGCGTCACCGTGCTCAAGTTCGAGCCACCGTCGATTCCGGGAGCCGAGCAGGGCTTCAAGGTGATGGGAACGCTGACTCCCGCGCTGAGTCAGGTCACACTGGCACCCGGCCAAGGGTCGCCCGTGCTCCAGGTGTCGTCCACGGACGTAGACGCCGCGGTGATCAAGTCATTCCTCTCCAATCCGAGCTCGCTGATCCTACAGCCCAGCGTCTTTGATATGACCAACGCCGATGGGATCGACTTCGACTTCATTACCGAGAACACGTTCACTCAGACCGCCCTGGTCGAGATCGATTTCGGAGCGGGGCAGATTGAGAGCTACCGGGTCGCCACCAACGCCAGGCGCGACGCCTCGGGCAACCTCGCCGGTGTCACGATGCAGGAGGTCTTGAACGATATCCTGGGCATTGCAGAGGGCACGCCGGGGTCGCTGCCCGTCGGCGGCTACACCGTCGAGGAGAAGATGGTCGAGACCGCACCTGGTTCGGGCGTCTTCGTCGGCACAGGACTCCATGTGCTCGCCAGCGTGAAGGGCAAGACCTACACCGGAGGCGTGACAGAGGCGGACCCTCCGACGGCGTTCTGGACCGTGATCAGCAACACGCCCAACGATCCCGACTTCGCCGGGCCGATCGTCGACTTCAATTCGATCAGGGTGGACGCCGGTGACAGCTACCGCCTGGCTTACACCCGCGATCAGGACGGCGACGGGCTGTATGAGATCGAGGAGGCTTTCTACGGCACGAATGACCTGGACGACGACACGGACGGCGACGAACTGCTCGACGCCGACGAGGTCAAGGTCGGCTGGATGGCGGGCGTCAACCCCGTCTCGGGCACGACCCTTACCGACTTGGTGTACCCCAAGATGGTCTACTCCGATCCGCGCTTCGCCGACAGCGACGGCGACGGGCTTGACGACAATCAGGAGAAGCTAGTCTCCGGCACAGACCCGCTCAACCCGGACACCGACTCTGACGGGCTGGACGACCTGGCGGATCCCTTCCCGCTGATCCCCGCCAACACGGTCTACGCTCGGGTCGACGGCGACCCGCTGGCTTCAGGGCTGAGTTGGGACGACGCGCAGCCGCTGGCGACCGCCCTCGCCACGGCCGTCATGCTGAACCAGAACGGGATCCCCTCCGACGACGTGTCAGTCATCTGGGTGGCCCAGGGCCTGCACACCCCGGTGACGGCCAGCAACCCCAGCGATCGCACGGCCGCGTTCATGCTCCCGGACAACGTGACGGTCTACGGCGGGTTCGTGGGCAGCGAGACCATCCTCGGCGAGCGCGACCCCAACCCGCTCACCAACCAGACGCTTCTGTCGGGCAACATCGGCATCCTCTCCAGTGACGCGGACAACAGCTACTCGGTGGTCTGGGGTCCGCCCGGGGGCTCTGGAGCCCTGGACGGCTTCACCGTCATGGACGGCAACGCAGACGTGATCATCACCGGCGTCGATTCGACCAACTCGGGCGGCGGTCTCTTTGTCGAGGGGGAGCAGAGGTTCCGGAATCTGCTGATTTACAACAACCAAGCCACCCAAGCGGGCGCGGGGGCCGCGGTGAACCGCAACTCGACCGGTGCGCTGTTCGACCGCTGCACAATCCTGGCCAACGGCGAGTCGAGCGCAGGAACCGGGTTTGGCGGCATGCGCGGCGCTGGTCTGTTCACGGAGGCCCCGGGGACGGTGCTGCTGGATTGCCAGGTGAGCCTGAACACGGCCTCCAACACGACGAACGGCTCCCAGCAATCCGCAGGGATCTACGCAGCCCCGCTCAGTGGACCCTTCGTGTATACGCCCGTTCGGCTGGAGCGGACTCAGGTCTCGCAAAACTCGGGCGGCGCGGGGATCCCTGCGGGAGGACTGTTCACCGCGGGAGCGATGTTGCTGGATTGCGAGTTGGTCGGCAACTTCGTTGCCGACGGTGTCAACACCGCGGCAGCGGGTATGCACTGGAGGCAGTTCGCCCTGGGTCTCGACCTGGTCCTGTTGAACTGCCGGTTTTGGGGGAATGCTGGCGGTCGCGGCGCCATCTCCGCAGATAACGACTCGGCGATCGGGGCGAGCCAGTTGCATCTGCTCAACTCGACCGTTGTTGGCAACACCTCTTCTTACCCCAACATGGGTGGTCTCGTCATGACCGGCGGCTTCTCAGGGCCGTCGTTGTTCGCGCAGAACAGCGTGCTTTGGGGCAATCGGGGGTTGAACGGTGCCGGCAATCAGCCCAGTCAGCTCAACGTGGCTGGCAACACCTCGAGTATCCCCGCGCTCAATCAGGTCCAGTTCACTTGCGTCGAAGGGCTTGGGCTCGGCGGGACGGCACTGATTGGAGTGGCCAATATCGGCCTCGACCCGCAGTTCGTCTCGGAGGTCAGCGGCAACCTGCGTCTGAAGATCAACTCGCCGTGCATCGACGCCGGCTTCAACATTGTCGACACCGACCCGGCGCAGGCTGGCATCCAGCCCCTGCCGCCGATCGACCTCGACGGCAACCCGCGCATCGTCGACGGAAGCGGAGCTGGCTCGCAGTTGGTGGACATGGGCGCGTACGAGTACCAGCCATGACCAGGCCCCTCCTCTTCTCGTCCCTGGCCGGGAGCCTGGCCGCCTGTGTTTGGCTCGCCATGTCGGTCGCTGGGGGCGGCGACAGCGCGGCGAGCGGTGCCGACGGACGCGGCACCCGGGCCGTGCTCGAGATGCCGACGGTCGAGCCAGTGCGGGCGAGCCTCGGGCTCTCAGCCTTCGTCAATGATCAGGGAGACCATGGCCCGATTGGTGAGCTGCTGGAGAGCGGAGCAGCTGCTGGCTCGCGGCTGGAGGCGGCAGCCATCAGCGGACACTTCGGCCCCTCGGTTCCGCGGGAGGGTCGCACCGCGAGTGTGTCTGGCACCTTGCGTCGCGTCGACCGCCCGGGCGAACGCTTCACGCTGAGCTTCGACGCCGGGCCCAACAAGGGCCTTGAGATCGGGTGCGGCGAGGACGGGAGCTTCGTCGCCACCGACCTCTACCCAGGGTTCGCCATGGTGACAGCATGGGGTAGCGACGGTTCGCGCTGCACGAGGGAGCTGCTGCTGCGGCACCGCAAGGTGGTCGACCTCTCAGTCGATCTGGGAGGCTTCGGCCTGGTGACGGGGGCGGTGCGCAGCGATCGCCACGCTCCCATCGCCGGCGCCGTCGTGTCCCTGGACGGGCACGAGACGATCACGGACGCCGAGGGGGGCTACCGCATCGCTCGCCGGGCGTCAGGCAACGCGCTGCTGATTGTCAGCGCGCCGGGGTTCACTTCTTACTCGGAGCGTCTGCCGCTTCCAGCATCTGGCGACACCTTGGCTCTTGTCGTGCTGCGAGACGCCTGCGCCATGGAGATCACCGTGCCGCCCATCGCTGGCGCACGCGGCGACGCCATGGTCTACGTCTTCCCGACCGGTGCCCAGCGGCTCAGCGGCCGCATGCCCGCGCCCGCCTATCCCTGGCATCGACTGAACCCACTGCAGGTCCCGCCCGGCACCACGGTGCTTCTCGACGACCTGCCCGCTACCCGTGTCGACGTCTACGTGTTTCACCCGCAGGCGCGGAGCCGCCCGACCTTCGCCTGGACGATCCTGGGTGACGTGGTCCAGGTGCCCATCGAAATGGAGGCGTTGCCGACGCTCACCGGGCAGGTGCTCCTCGACGGCGAGCCTGTGGCCGGGGCACCTGTCTCCTTGGCGTTCGCCAACGGCATGGCCGCCTCCCAGGCCGCCCTCGGTCCCGCCGCGTCGTCCTTCTACAAGTCTCAGCCCGTCGAGTTCCCTCCTCAGATTGTCCAGCGGGCCGTGACCGACGTCGATGGGTGTTTTGTCCTCGGACTCGATGATCATGTGCGGAGTGAGACCGGGCAATTCGTCACGGTGGCTGCCCCTGGCGGCGAGCTTACCGTCACGCGCCAGCTCTCCTCGCCGGTGCGCGAGCTCGTCTTCGAGCTGGCCACTCCGGAGGAATCTTCCCACTATGGGTTCCGCTCCGGAGATCTCTGACGGAAGGAGGTGGGCCTGTCCGGCGAGGCCCACCTTGCAGACGAACCTGGTGGCGGCCTACTTCGCTTTTGCCAACCGCATCGCCGATGGGCTGGGTGTGCAGCTGGAGTGAACGACTCCGTGGCTGCCCCGGCCCGAGGAGAAGAGCGCATCGTTGCGCTGCAGGGGCTGCAGGCGCATGAAGTCCATTGCCGAAATGCACGCCATTTCGGCAACCACCGTCCACGATGAACAGACAACCAAGCTCTGTCTGGCCCACAAGTCGCCGTGCTCCCGGCGGTTCCAAAAGAAACTTGAATAACGGTTCATGTACGGCCCATGAGGGGCCATGAACGAGCCTGATACTGCCGATTCTTGCGCGGCGCGCCTGCGCGTGCTGGCCGACCCGACCCGCCTGGAGGTCATGCGGCTGGTCAGCGAGTCGCCGCGGCTGGTCAGCGAACTGGTGGAGCTGCTCCTTATCGAGCAGAGCCTGCTGAGCCACCATCTGAAGGTGTTGCGCGAGGCAGATCTGGTGCGCTCCGTCGCCGAAGGACAGGCCCGCCGCTACCACGTGGTCTCGGCCCGCTCCCACGGCGACGCGCTCGACCTGGGTTGCTGCCAGCTCACCTTCAAGCCTCCCCGTCCGTGATCGGCTGCTGATGATGAAACTGTGCCTCTGGTTCACGGCGCTGTTCTGCGCCACGACCCTCGCTTGCGGCGGCAAGGCCAGCGCCCTGCAGACCCAGACCCTGACCTTGACCGGCTCCAGCACCGTGGCGCCTCTTGCCGCCGAGCTGGGCAAGCGCTTCGAGCAACGCCATCAGGTGCGAGTGGACGTGCAATCGGGAGGGTCGAGTCGGGGCATCGCCGACGCTCGGGCCGGCAACGCCGATCTGGGCATGGCCAGCCGGGCCCTCGACGGGTCGGAGGCTGACCTGACCGCCTACACCATCGCCCGGGACGGAGTGGGCCTGATCGTTGATGGCGACTGTCTCCTCGACGGGTTGAGCAGCAACGACGTGCGATCGATCTACACCGGCGAGGTCCAAGACTGGAGCGCAGTCGGCGGCGTGCCCGGGCCGATCACGGTGGTGCACAAGGCGGCGGGGCGGGCGACCCTGGAGGTCTTCTTGGAGCACTTCGGTCTCGCAGCTCGCGATGTGCAACCCGACCTCATCGCGGGCGAGAATGAGCAGGCGATCAAGACCGTGGCCGGCACGCCGGGGGCCATCGGCTACGTGTCCATTGGTACTGCGGAAGTCGACATCGAGGCGGGGGTGTCGATCAAGCTGCTGGCTTTGGACGGCGTCCCCGCCACGACCGCTGCTGTCGCCAATGGCAGCTACGCCATGGGCCGTCCGCTGAATCTCGTCAGCACCGGCGATCCCAGCCCCCTGGCCCGAGCCTTCATCGAGTTCGCCAGGGACCCAGGTCAGGCCGATCTCGTGCGGCGCGAGTCGTTCGTGCCTGTCGCCGAGCTTTGACGAGCGTCGCCCATCCTCGCCGGGATCGCGTCCTCGCGGTGTGTCTCTCTGGCTCGGCCATCCTCTCGGCCTCGTTGATCCTGCTCGTGGTGGGCTTCGTCTTCGGCGAGGCTCGGGGGGCGCTCTCGCAGCAGGGCCTGATGGCTTTTGTGGGCAGCGGCGATTGGCATCCCGAGGACGGCGAGTTCGGTTTGCTGCGCTTGGCGACGGCGACCCTGGCCACGAGCTGCGGCGCGTTGCTTCTGGCGGCGCCCGTCGGCGTGGCGGCCGGGCTCTTCAACGCGCTCATCGCGCCCCGGGCCGTGGCGCGCGTGCAGCGCACGTTGGTCGAACTGCTGGCAGGCATCCCCTCGGTGGTCTTCGGTCTCTGGGGACTGGTCGTGCTGGTTCCCCTGATCGGCGCGGGCCACGGCTCGGGCCAGGGCCTGCTCGCGGCGTCGATCGTGCTGGCGCTGATGATCCTGCCCACCGTCGCGCTCTCCACCGAGGCGGCGCTCAACGCTGTGCCGAATGAGCTGCTTCAAGGTGCGGCAGCGCTGGGTCTTGGCCCCCTCACCAGAGCGCGGCGAGTGGCCCTGCCAGCGGCCCGACGCGGTGTGCTGGCCGGGCTGGTGCTGGCCACGGGCCGTGCCATCGGCGAGACCATGGCCGTGCTGATGGTGGCCGGCAACGTGGTGGCCTGGCCGAAGGGACTGCGCGATCCCCTGCGCACCATGACCGGCAACATCGCCCTGGAGATGGGCTATGCCACGGCCGAACACCGCTCGGTGCTGTTCGTCGTGGGACTGATGTTGATGCTCGCCGTGGCCCTCTTCGTTGTCCTCGCCGCGATGTTCGGGGGTGGGAGTGATGCCGGAACCAGGGAGAGTGTCTGGCGCGATGGAACTGCCAAGCGCGGGGGTGATTGCAAGTGTGGCGGTGATGCCGTGCGCGCCAACGATGCGGAGCGCGCCACGGTCTCCAACTTGCGGGGCCGAGCACCATGAGCCGCGAGAAGCTGAGTGTGGGAGCACTCTGGGTCGTCTCCCTGGGCGTCTGCGCGGCGCTGGTCTGGATCGTCGCTGATCTGGCCTGGCGCGGCCTGGCCCATGTCTCTCTCGACTTTCTCAGCACCGCGCCCCTCGACGCGGGGCGGGCGGGGGGCATCTCCACTTTGATCACCTCGACCCTCTGGATCGTCGGCACCGCCACGGCCGTCGCCCTGCCCATCGGCCTGGCCTCCGCCGTGCTGCTCGCCGAGGGAGCCTGGCGCAGCCGTCGCTTCGCCGGTCTCGTGCGCGGCAGCCTGGACATGCTGAACGCCGTGCCGTCCATCGTCTTCGGGCTCTTCGGCAACGCCTTTTTCTGCCTCGCCCTGGGCCTCGGTTACTCCATTCTCTCGGGCGCGCTGACCTTGGCGTGCATGATCTTGCCGCTGCTGATTCGGACCACCGAGGAAGCCCTGCGAGCGGTGCCCCCAGAGCAGCGACTCGCCGCCAGCGCCGTGGGACTCTCGCGGACAACGACCCTGGTGCGCGTGTTGCTTCCCGCTGCCGCGCCGGGCCTGGCCGTGGGCCTGGTGCTGGCCATGGGCCGGGCCCTCTCGGAGACCGCCGCGCTGATCTTCACCTCTGGCTACGTGACGCGCATGCCGGGCACCGTGCTCGACTCGGGTCGCGCCCTGTCGGTGCACATCTACGATCTGGCCATGAACATCCCCGGCGGTGACGGTCGGGCCTACGCCAGCGCCGTGGTGCTGGTGATCATTCTCCTGCTGCTCAACGGGCTGGTGCGCCTGGCCGCCGGGCGCTTCACCAGGAGCTTGGCCCCATGATTCGTGCCGAAGATGTCGCCGTCCGTTACGGCGGTCGCCTGGCCGTAGAGGGCGTCTCTCTGGAGCTGCGCTGCTGCCACACCACCGCGATGGTCGGCCCCTCGGGCTGCGGCAAGTCGAGTTTCCTCGGTGCGCTCAATCGGCTCAGTGACCTGATCCCCGGCGCGAAGGTCAGCGGCCGGGTGCTGGTCGACGACGTGGACGTGCTGCAGCCCAAGCTCGCGCCGCCGGGTCTGCGCCAGCGTGTGGGCATGATCTTCCAGCGGCCCAACCCGTTCCCCCTCTCGATCGAGCGCAACATCCAGCTGGCCCTGCGCGAACACGGCACCCGCGATCGGGACGAGCTGGCCAGGATCACAGAGCACAGCTTGCGACGGGTGGGGCTCTTCGACGAGGTCAAGGATCGCCTGGGCGCTCCCGCGCTGAGCCTTTCCGGCGGCCAGCAGCAGCGCCTCTGCATCGCCCGGGCACTGGCCCTGCAACCGGAGGCGCTGCTCTTCGATGAGCCGACGTCTGCCCTCGATCCACGGGCTGCGGGTGTGATCGAAGATCTCATCGGCGAGCTGGGCAGCCAGCTGGCCGTCGCCATCGTCACCCACGACCTGAACCAGGCTCGCCGGCTGGCCACGGACCTGGCCGTGTTCGGCTACAGCGAAGATCGCGGGCAGCTGAGCGCGACGGGGCCCGCAGGGGAGCTGTTCGACGACCCGCCGACGGCGGAGGTGGCTGCGTATCTCTCCGGCGCGCGGTGAGCGTTACGGCGGGGCCGTAGCCGTGGCGTCGCCCGCCGCACCGCAGAGGGCCGTCGACGAGCAAGATCGCGGCCGAGGTGGTGCCTCCCTTGCCGGCCGAAACTGTGTCCTGTGGACCGTTGAGCCAGCAGGCTCGCCCCAAGTACCATCACCGAGTGAAGTTCCAGGACTACTACGAAGTGCTTGGCGTGGCCCGCGACGCCGTACCGGCGGTCATCAAGAAGGCCTACCGCAAGCTGGCGCTCAAGTGGCATCCCGACAAGGCGTCGGCTGAGAATCGCGACGAGGCCGAGCGCCGATTCAAGCAGATCAGCGAGGCCTACGAGGTGCTCTCTGACGCCGAGACCCGCGAGCGCTTTGACAAGTTCGGCGAGAACTGGAAGCACGGCCAGGAGTTCCAGCCGGGCGCCGAGGACGTGCGCATGTCCCCCGAGGACTTCGAGGCGCGCTTCGGGTCCGGGGGCTTCAGCGACTTCTTCGAGAGCCTCTTCGGCGACCGTTTCTCCCGCGACGTCGACCCGAACGACCAGCGCCATCAGCGCTTCGCTCACCGGGGCGCCGACGTGCGTGCCGAGCTGGGCCTGGGCGTGCGAGACGCGCAGCATGGAGGTCGCCGACGGGTGACCCTGCCCGCCCTGGAGACCTGCGAGCGCTGCGGCGGCGTGGGCTTCGTGGGCCGCCACGTGTGTCCGGCCTGCGTGGGCGTGGGACACAAGCGGGTCGAGCGCACGGTCGACGTGACCATCCCTGACGAGATCGCCGACGGTCAGACCATGCGCCTGCGGGGCCTGGGCGAGCCCGGTGATGCGGGTGCAGAAGAGGGCGATCTGTTGCTGACCATTCGCATCGTCTCCGACGACATGTTTCGCGTGGCGGGCCGAGACCTCGAGTGCGACCTGCCCCTGGCTCCGTGGGAAGCGCTGCTCGGCGCTCGGGTGCCCCTGCTCACTCCCGAGGGTGAGGTCACGCTCACCGTGCCGCCGAACACCCGCAGCGGCTCACGCTTTCGCCTCGGAGGCAAGGGGCTGAAACACGGTGGCGTGCAGGGCGATCTGTTCGCTGTGGCGCAGCTGACCTTGCCCGAAACCCTGACTTCGCAACAGCGTGAGTTGTTGGAGCAGCTCGCCGCGTCGGGGCCCTCGGGCGTGGGCGGCGGCGCCAGAGCCGCAGCGGACGGTGCCCCATGACCAGCGTGTGTATCACCCTTCACGGCGAGAGTTGGATCGCCATCGAGACCGTGGCGGAGACCTTCGCATGCGAGGCGTCACTGGTGCATCAGGTGTATGAGCTGGGTCTGCTGGGGCCAGGCGAACAGGTCGAGCAAGCGCTCTTCGTGCGCACCGCCATGCTCGACCGGGTGGCCGTCATCGTGCGCATGCACGTGCACCAGGGCCTCGAGTTGTCCGCCATCGAAGTGCTGCTCGACGACGACGAGTAGGGGGCTTGCGGCACGGCGTTGAGTGTTGTGTCCGCCCCGTCGGCACCTGCCACCCGAGGACCAGCGCCTGTCCTCGCCGTGAGCCCCTACATGGTGATGCCGAGGGAAGCGTTCGACAGGGCCACGCCGACAACGGCCGCTGCGTCCTGAACGGCCCACTGCACCCACAGCTCGGTGCCCGGGGGCACGCCTGCTGGCAGGGTGAAGGGCAGGGAGAAACCCCCATCATTGTCAGTGGTCAAGAAGATCGGTGGGATCGCAAACGGGAAGGGCAGCAGCATGCCGCCCTTGAAGGGCACGGGTGTGCTGCTCGTGGCGACGAAGAGTCCGCACGGCGCATTGGCCGCCGCGTTGGACAGGACCACCAGGTTCGGGCTGCCCGCAGTCAGGTAGCCCGATCCCACGAGCAGGGGTTCGCCGTTCACGCCGGGCAGGGCGCCGGCCACCTCGGTCCAGTCGTCTTCGATCTCGAACTCGAGGGTGTAGCTCGTGTGCTGGTTGCCCGACTGCTGCATGACGTAGCTGTAGTTGCCAGGGCCCAGGGGGATGGTGAAGCCTGTGCCGTTGGTGAGCGCCGCCGCCAGGAAAGGCAGCAGGTCCGTCCCCGGCAGCTCGTTGAACATGTGGTTGCCGCCCAAGAAGTTGTTGGCCGTGCCGAAGCCGGGCTCCAGACTCGTCACTCCTTCTTTGATGGCGTGGTAGCCCACGCTGCCGAACGTCCCCGCGCCGTCGCTGTAGAACACCTGCCTGAGGGCGACGAGGGCCCGCCCGGGCGGCACGCTGAAGGTGATGTAGTCGCGCATGTCGCCCTGCAGGGTCACCGAGCCGCTGACCAGATTGCTCCCGGGGCCGAAGGCGAGAACGGTGGGCGCGCTGGCGTTGTTGGAGAGGTCGCCATCGACGGTCTCGTCGTGGACGACGCCAGCGCAGACTGCGCTGCTCAGCCACACGAGGACGCACGAAGACAGGGCAAGCTGAAGGTAGAGGGGGCGCAGCATGGAAGCAGACCAAAGAGGGGCCGTCAGGGCCGAGGGCGGCGGGGCCCTCGGGTTGGCAGCATAGTGTGCCCCACGATCGAGCGATGGGGGCGATTCACTCTTCGGACGCCGAGGCCAGCCAGTCAATGGCTATCGTGGGCGCCATGATCATCGCCCCGTCGCTGTTCTTCGCAGTCTCCCTGACCGCTCAGCCTGCTCCTGGTGCTGTGGCGGATGAGCGCACCCCCGTGTCCATCCCCGCTCGCACGGCGTTCGCCGAGCCTGATCCCCACGCCATGCGGCGCCACGAAGACGGCAGCGTCAGCCACTGGAGCGGCTCGCTGAGCTGGTTCGGCGACCTCGCGAATACGGGTTCGCTTGCAGTGCGCGTGTTGCTGGAAGAGGACGGGGCCCCGAGTGTCCTCCGTCTCACCGTGGCTCCTCAGCCAGGGGGCCAGGCCCGTGGTCCGCGAACTGATCACGCTCAGAGTTTCGAGGCTCGCAGCGGCGGCGGGGGTGATGCGCTGACCTTTGGCCCCTTCGAGATCTCATCGCGGGGGTATCACCGGCTCACGCTGACTCTGGCAGCCGATGCCGACGCCGACGCAGGCCCGGCGCTCCGAGCGCTCGTTCTGAGCGGTGCCGCAGCTGAGGGTTGCCACTTCTCCCCTGTCGAACGGCGCAACGCGGCGTCGGTGCATCTGGGCTACCCGGTGCCAGCAGGAGCCAGCGACGACGTGGAGTGGTTCTACTGCGAGGTCACTCCCAAGACGGACCCCCTGTGGACCTACTACGAGGCCACGGGCTGGCATCGCGGCTACTTCGGTTGCCAGGTCAACAGCCCCACCGAGCGACGGCTCATCTTCTCGGTCTGGGACGCAGGCGACGAGGCGATCTCCCGCGGCAAGGTCGCCGCCGAGAACCGGGTGCAGCTGTTGGCCAAGGGCGACGCCGTGGACGCGGGCGACTTCGGCAACGAAGGCACGGGGGGCCACAGCCACCTTGTCTACGATTGGCAACTCGGGGAGACCTTGCGCTTCTTGCTCCACGCCGAGGCCGAGGGCACGTTCACGACCTACACCGGCTGGTTCTACTTTCCAGAGCGAGAGGAGTGGGGATTGATCGCCAGCTTCCGCGCGCCCCGGGACGGCCAGCTGCCCCACGGCCTGTACTCGTTCAACGAGAACTTCAGCGGTGCCAACGGCCAGCTGCGCCGTGTCTGCGAGTTTCACAACCAGTGGGTGCGTACCACCGCCGGTGAGTGGTTGGCGCTTGAAGAGGCCCGCTTCACCCACGACGGTCATGGCAAGGAGCAGCGCCTCGACCGCAGCGCCGGCGTGCACGGTGACCGCTTCTACCTGGCCAACGGCGGCTTCGTCGTCGACGGCGATCCGTCAGCGGTGACACTGGCCTACGAGACGATGCGCCGTGCGCCGTCGGCGCAGAGCCATCCGTCCGACGAAGAGCTGCCGGTTCTGCCGGACTAG
>CAZIAK010000030.1:0-33925 GCA_964537035.1 uncultured Phycisphaerales bacterium
CTAGCGCGCCACCACGGCCAGGGCGTTGGACACTCTGCCGCCTGACGCAGCCTGCACCAGCACCTGTGTCCCTGCAGGAATGTCTCCGGGCCAGCGAAATGCGAGCGGCGCATCCGCCGGAGTGATCTTGAGCAGCCCGGTGGTCGAGGGCAGCAGCACGCCGTCCGCGAACGCCAAGAAGCCCGGGTTGAGCGCAGACAGGTAGGCCACGGGCTGTCCTGCGGCGCCGGCGATGCTGAGCGTGGTGAGCGCGTTGGGCATCGTCGAGCCAGCGCCGGTGAGCGTCAGCGATCCCCCGCCGAAGCCGATGTCGACGAACGAGTCGGTCGCGCCGTGCAGGACGATGATGTCGTCGCCAGCCCAGGAGCAGGCCACCACGTCGTCTCGCCCGTCGTTGCCCAGGTCAGCCACCGAGAGGCCGAAGGTCCAGTCGCCGGGGCGCATCTCACCCACGAGCGACAGGGCGCCTGTGCCATCGCCCGTGTGCAGCCACACGCCGCCCACGCCGAAGGTCGAGCTGGCCACGTCGAGGTGCCCGTCGCCGTCGAAGTCGCCGGTCACCAATGCGGTGGGGGACGTGTCCACGGGGATGGGCAGGGGCACGGGGGGCAAGAGAGTGAAGTCGCCGCTCGGTCCGCCCAGTCCCACCCACAGCTGTGGGTTGAGTTCTGAACCGAGGAGGACGTCCACCCAACCGTCGGCGTTCAGGTCGGCGAAGGCGGTGGGCAGACCAGCGGTGGCGGGCAGTGCCACCAGGCTGACGGCGGGCAGGAAGGTCCCGTCGCCCACACCGTGCAGGGCGGCCATGGTGCCCAGGGCCAGGTTTGATCCCACGATGTCGAGAGCGCCGTCGTGATCGACGTCGAACAGCTCGAACTGCGGCATGCCCGAGAGAGAGAGTGCGGGCTGAGGGGGCAGGGGCAGGTAGGTGCCGTCACCTTGCCCGGCGTAGGCCTGCACCGAGACGGTCGAACCGCCAGCGGTGGTGGTGAGGCCAGACAGGACGAGATCGAGCAGGCCATCTCCATCGATGTCGCCGGTGCGGGACGTGAGCGGCTGGTCCATGAAGGACTGCCAGTCGATGAACAGGGGCGGGGCGAACAGGCCGGTGCCGTCTCCGAGCCAGACCGACATGGGCAGGGCCAGCAGGTCAAGGTTGCCGTCGCCGTTGACGTCGCTCAGCTCTGTGCGGTTGGGCGCGGTGAACGCGGACACGCCTCCAAACTGTGCGACCTCGACAGGTGCGGCGAGCAGGCCGTTGCCATCAGAGCGGGACAGGGTGGCGCGGCTGATGACGAAGCTGTGCTGGGCGATCACGTCGATGTCGCCGTCGTTGTCCACGTCGCCGAGGGCCGAGTTCGACGGGGCCGGAAAGGGCAGCACGTCGAAGGCCACGCCGCCCAGGGCAGGAGGGTCGCCAGCCTGTACGGCGGGGGGGCTCAGGGCCAGCGTGCCCGCCAGGGTCCAGGCAAGCTTCAAGGCGGTCGTCATGTGCATCCGGTTTCCTCCTGTCGGTGCTGAAGGCTGCAGCACAGGTGCGATCTCGTCTTCTGCCGGGGCAACATGAACGGCCATGGCTGCCAGAGCGGACGGGGATTGGCTCAGCCCCGCCGATCGTTACACTCCGCCCATGGTCGAGCTGGTCCTGGTCAAAGCCGAAGATGTGCGTCCCCTGCGCCGCGAGGTGCTGCGCCCCGGCAAAGCGGCCAAATCGTCCGAATATGAAGGGGACGACGACTCCCGCACCCTGCACATGGTCTTCAAGGACGGCAAGGCCATCGTGGGCGCGGTCTCCGTCTTTCACGACCCTCGGGATGATCTGGAGAGCGAGGTCTGGCGCGTGCGGGGCATGGCGGTCGCGCCAGACCGGCAGCGCCAGGGCATCGGCGCCCGCCTGCTGAGCGCGGTCAAGGCCGTGGTCGAGAAGCGCGGCGGCGGGGTCTGGGCCAACGTGCGCCTGTCCGCCCTGCCCTTCTACTCGGCCCAGGGCTTCCTGGTGGACAGCAACGAGTTCAAGGTCCCCGGCCTGGGGCCCCACGTGGTGATGATCTGGCGGCCCAAGCCCTGAGCGCGGGCGGCAAACCTGCGGCCAGAGCCCTGGGGCCTTTCTGACGGGTCTGCCCATGCCCTGAACGGTCCGGCGGCGGCTCAGGGACCTCGCCCCACCTGGCTTGCTTCGAGTCGAGGCAATCACCATAATGGTCGGCCTTTCTGGCGCTGATTTGCCGGGTATGGGCACCATCACACGGTGCTCCAGAACGACCCGAGCCGGCGCCACCCAGGTGCTTCCCGGGGTCTCCATGGCCTCCGCACCCCAGCGGGTGCCCAGCACCCTCCAGATTTTCACCCTTCGCACTCCCAGAGCAGCAGAAAGCGAGCGTTCATGGCCATCCAGAAGGTCGGTGTCATCGGTTGCGGTTTGATGGGTCACGGCATTGCCCAGGTGGCAGCCCAGGCAGGTTGCGACGTCATCGTCCGTGAGGCCGAGCAGGGCGCCCTCGACAAGGGCCTCGGCCGGATCCACAAGAGCCTGGCCAAGCTGGTCGAGAAGGAGAAGCTGACCCAGGCCCAGGCCGACGAGACCAACGGTCGCCTGAGCGGGACCCTCGATCTGACCGATCTGGCCGATTGCGACCTGGTGGTCGAGGCCATCATCGAAGATCTGGACATCAAGACCGCGCTCTACAAGGAGCTGGGCGGTCTCTGCAAGCCAGAGACCATCTTTGCTTCGAACACGTCTTCGTTCCCCGTGGCCACCATGGGCGAGGCCAGTGGCCGGCCCGACAAGATGGTGGGCCTGCACTTCTTCAACCCCGTGCAGCTGATGAAGCTGGTCGAGGTGGTGCGCACGCCCGCCACGTCTGCTGAGTCATTCGATGCGGCCATGGCCTTCGGCAAGGCGGTGGGCAAGGCCCCCGTGGCTGCTGCCGACACGCCAGGCTTCATCGTCAACCGCCTGCTGGTGCCCTACATGGCCGAGGCCATGCGCCTGGTCGAGCGGGGCGACGCCACTCCCGCGGACGTTGACACGGCCATGAAACTGGGCTGCGGCTACCCCATGGGCCCGTTCACCCTGACCGACTACGTGGGCCTCGACACCACCCTCTCGATTCTCGAGGGCTGGCACGAGCGCTTCCCCGGTGACCCGCTCTTCGTGCCGCCCCAGGTGCTGAAAGACAAGGTGGCCGAGGGCAAGCTGGGACGGAAGTCCGGCGAGGGCTTCTTCGACTGGTCAGGGGACAAGCGTTCTTGACGGGATCCGCTGCCAGCTGCCTGCTGCTGACCTGCGGGGCGCTCGCGCTCTGGGGGAGTGCTGCGTCTGCACAAGCTGACGACAGTGCCGGCGAGCTGGCGGGCTTGGGTGCGGCTGGCGGCGAGCTGGTCTCCACGTTGGCTGCCACCGAGGAGCAGCTGCAGCTTCTCGAAGCCGAGCTGGCGTCGATCGGGGCCTCGCTGAGGTCTACCGGTTCGACGTCGGCATGGCTGGCCCAGCGCATCGATGATTTCTCGGCCCAGGCGTCTGCACTGGCCATGGGCGAAGAGGAGGTCCTGCTCTTGGGCCTCTCGGTCCGCCTGGCCGACATCGACGGGCGCCAGGCAGCGGCCTTGCCCGCCGTGCAACAGGCCACCGAAGAGTACGACGCCATGAAGGCTGCCCTGGTGACCGCCGTGGTCGCTGAGCAGCCGTCTGTTCAAGAGAGCACGGGGCAAGAGCTCTTCGAACAGGTCGAGACCCGTGCCCGGCTGGCGCGGGAGTCGCTCCGCTCGGTGAGTCGGGCGAGCGATGCCATGGTGCGCGAGGTCTGCCAGCTGAACGTCGAGGTCGAGAACGTGCACGGTGCCCTGGCCGCCCTGCGAGGCGAGTTGCCAGACCTGGGCGACGTGGCGATGACGCCGCCGACCTGGCTCGACTCCGAGCCGGTGGTCGAACTGTCCACGAGCCAGGGCGAACTGGTCCTGGCCCTGCGCCCCGATGTGGCGCCCCGGCACGTCGAGAACTTCCGCCGTCTGGTCGAGGCGGGATTCTATGACGGGCTCACGTTTCATCGGGTCGTACCTGACTTCGTGATCCAAGGGGGCGACCCCCTGGGCACGGGGATGGGCGGGCCCGGCTGGCAGATCCCCTCCGAGTTCAACGACCTGCCCCACCTGCGCGGCACCCTCTCCATGGCTCGCATGGGTCAGTGGGACACCGCAGGCAGCCAGTTCTTCATTTGCCTGGGCGACTGGTCGCAAGAACTCGATCGAAAGTACACCGTCTTCGGCAAGGTCCTGAGAGGCCTGGCCACGCTCGACAACATGGCGGCGCTGGGGACTGCGTCCGGTGTGCCGAGCGAAACCATCTCCATTCACAAAGCCGTGCTGCGTGAGCGGCGCCCCACAGACGTGCCCGACGAACGCTGAGCGCTCGTCGACGCCAGAGACAAGAAAAGGACGCGACCATGGTCACCGTCACTACCGAGAGCCGTGCCACCCTGCGCACGTCGTTGGGCAACCTCGTGCTGGAGTTCATCTCCGACAAGGCGCCAAGAACCTGCGAGAACTTCGCCACCCTGGCCAAGAAGGGCTTCTACGACGGGACCACGTTCCATCGCATCATCAAGGACTTCATCGTCCAGGGGGGCTGTCCCCATGGCAACGGCAAGGGCGGGCCGGGCTACACCATCCGCCCCGAGTTCAACGACACGCCTCACGAGGCGGGCGTCGTCTCCATGGCTCGGGACAACGACCCGCACAGCGCGGGCAGCCAGTTCTTCATCGTCGCCGGTGAGGCGCGTTACCTCGACAGCCGCTACACGGCCTTCGCCCGGGTGGTCGATGGCATGGACGTGCTGGAGAAGATGGCCGCGGTGTCCACGGACATCCAGCCCAAGTACAAGGAGAAGAGCGTTCCCCTTGATCCGGTCTACCTGAACGGTGTCGATCTCGAAGGCGTCGAGTTCCCCGTGGAAGAGCCGAGCCAGTCGAATGGTTCGGGTCCTGCCGCAGAGCCGAGTGGTGAGTCTGGCGGCGAATCCAAGGGTGACCCTGGGGGCGAGTCGTCCAGACAGGGTGGCGGTGAAGGCTCCAGCTCGAGTTCGGGAGGGCGGCGCAGCCGTCGCGGCCGTGGTCGGCGGGGCCGGAGTGGGGGCGATCGTGGCTCCAGCTCGGCGGAGCGCGGCGATTCGTCAGGCGAGGCGTCGTCCACCGAGAACAAGGCTGCTGACAACCAGGCGGCCGCTCCTGAGGCGAAGAACGACTCGGCTCCAGCTCCTGAAGCTCCGGCGAAGGGCGCAAAGGCCCAGCCCGCAGAGCCGGCGGCAGCCAGCGATGCTCCGACAGCCAAGGCAGACGAGAAGCCCGCCGCCAAGAAGGCGACGCGCAAGAAGGCCACCCGCAAGAAGGCCGTGGCCAAGGACAAGAGCGCTGATGGCGACGACAAGCCTGCGGCACCGGCCAAGAAGAAGGCCACGCGCAAGAAGGCTGTGCGCAAGAAGCCTGCCAGCGACGCGGGCAGCGACGAGGGCTGAGCTGATGACCTACGAGAACATCCTGCGCACGGACGACGACGGTATCACCACCATCGCCGTCCACCGGCCTGACAAGCTCAACGCGCTCAACGATCAGACCATCGGCGAGCTGCAGCACTGCTTCGACGCCCTGGCGGCAGACGACTCGGTCAAGGCGGTGATTCTCACGGGCAGCGGCGAAAAGGCCTTCGTGGCGGGCGCCGATATCAGCGAGCTGGCCAGCCAGACCTCGCTCACCGCCCGTCCCCTGGCCATGAAGGGCCAGAAGCTGATGAACACCATCGAGGCCACGCCCAAGCCCGTGGTGGCGGCGATCAACGGCTTCGCCTTTGGCGGCGGCTGCGAGATGGCCCTGGCCTGTCACTTCCGCTACGCCAGCGACAACGCGGTCATGGGGCTGCCCGAGGTCACTCTCGGCATCATCCCCGGCTACGGCGGCACCCAGCGCCTGCCGCGCATCATCGGCAAGGGTCGGGCCATGGAGCTGATCCTCACTGCCGGTCGCGTCGACGCCGAAGAAGCGCATCGCATCGGGCTGGTGAACAAGGTCTTCCCCCAGGCCGAGCTGCTGCCCAAGACGACGAAGATGCTGCGCAAGATGCTCAGCTTCGGCCCGGTGGCCACGTCGTTCGCGCTCGACGCGGTGAACCACGGCAGCGAGATGCCCCTGACCGATGGGCTCAACTACGAGGCCACATTCTTCGGTCTGCTGGCGTCGACCAATGATCTCAAGGAAGGCATGGCGGCCTTTCTTGAGAAGCGCGCACCGAACTTCACCGGCAGCTGATCCGCGGAGCGCAGGCTCGCGGGCTCAGCTCCGCACACACACTCTCTCTACTCACTTGAAGACACAACGGCGCAGGGAGCGGCTGGTCACAGAGACCTGGGCGACCCTGAGCCATCCACCAACACAGGAACCTTCTGATGACCAGTCACGATCTCGTCCTGCTGGGCGGCGCACGGACTCCCATGGCCGAATACGTGGGCACGCCCGGTTTTGGCAAGTTGTCCAAGTTCAGCGCCCTTGAGCTGGGAGCCTTCGCTTCCACTGCAGCCATGGAGCGTTGCGGTGTGGCCCCGGACCAGATCGACCACACGGTGTTCGGCAACGTGCTCTACACGTCCGCCGATGCGCTGTATGGCGCCCGGCAGATCATGCTGCGGGCTGGCATCCCCGTCGAGAAGCCCGCGCTCACCGTGAACCGCCTGTGCGGCTCCGGCATCCAGTCGGTGATCTCGGCCGGACACCTGATCATGGCTGGCGAGGCGGCGACCTGCCTGGCCGGCGGCACCGAGTCCATGAGCAACGCGCCCCACGTGCTCTGGGGCGCCCGGGCGGGATACCGCTTCGGCCAGCAGTGGCAGCTCGAGGACATGCTCATGGGTTCGCTCTCTGACCCCATGTGCCAGCTGTTCATGGCCCAGACCGCGGAGAAGCTCGGCAAGCAGTACGAGATCAGCCGCGAGGCCCAAGACGAGTTCGCCCTGCGCAGCCACCAGCTCGGCGCCGAGGCCGTGAAGAACGGCACTTTCGCTGACGAGATCGTGCCCATCGAGATCAAGAAGCGCGACAAGGTGGTGGGCGTGGTCGACACCGACGACCACATCAAGCCCGAGACCACCCTCGAAGGTCTGTCCAAGCTGCGGGCGGCGTTCGGCAAGGACGGCACGGTCACCGGCGGCAACGCCAGCGGCATCGTCGATGGAGCCGCAGCGCTGGTGGTCACCACCGACGCCACGGCGAAGGCGAACGGCTGGAAACCCCGCGCGCGGATCATCGCCTGGGACACCTGCGGCGTCGATCCGTCAGTCATGGGCATCGGCCCTGCGCCCGCCATCCGCAACACCCTCGAGAAGGCCGGCCTGTCTCTCGACAAGGTCGACCTGTTCGAGATCAACGAGGCCTTCAGCGCCCAGTACCTGGCCGTCGAGAAAGAGCTGCAGCTCGACCGGGACAAGGTCAACGTGAACGGCGGCGCCGTGGCTCTCGGCCACCCCCTGGGCGCCACCGGCTCGCGGCTGCTGCTGACCCTGGTGCACAGCCTGGAGAAGCAGGGCAAGACCTACGGCATCGCGTCGGCCTGCATCGGCGGCGGTCAAGGCATCGCCATGCTCATCGAGCGGTGCTGAGCCTTGGCCAGTCCACTCGAGCCCAGCCCCCTGGGCTGAAGAACCCGCGGCGCCCGGTCACTGCCGGCGCGTCTCGTCACGACTCGCCGATCTCTCGCAACTGATCGGTGATGCGCCCCGGGCGGTGACCTCATCGCTCGGGGCGTCGCACATCCAGAGAGTGTCCCCATGACTGCTTCCTCCTCGCGCACCGTTTCTCTCACCCCCGGCAAGCGGGTCTTGTTCCTCACCAAGGACCTCGACCTGATCGGCAAGCAGCTGCGAGGTGAGGTCGATCTGAAGATGGAGGACCTCTCCATCGACGATCTGCTCGATGACATCAACACCGACGTGATGACCCCGGCCTGGGTGTGCTTCAACTACCGCCCGGAGGACATCGCCACCAACGCCTACGCGGGTCTGCTGAAGGATGGCGAGCGGGTGGTCCCCGAGCGGGCGCTCATGGATGGCAACTTCGAGGTCATCGTCTCCGGGCAGCGCAAGGGCACGGGCAGCTCGCGAGAGACGGCGCCCCAGTGCGAGCGCTGGTCGGGCATTCGCATCGTCATCGCCGCTTCGTTCGCGCCGATCCACGAGCGCAACAACCTCAACCTGGGGCAGATTCTCGGCGATCACGAGCAGCTGGTGCGCCTGCAGGCGGGGGAGCAGATCTCTCTCGACGAGTTCACCGATCGTCTTGACCCGGTGACCAAGCTGATGGTCGAGTGCGGTGGGCTGTTCCCCTTTGCCAAGGCACTGGGCAGGGGTGAGATCGATGTTCCTGGGCCCTCCACGGCCCCCCGGCCCATGACCATGGCCGAGAAGATCATCAGCCGCCATCTGGTGGGTGGACCGGCGCCCGTGGCTCCTGGCGACGCGGTGATGGTCGCCGTCGATGGCGGCTACAGTCACGAGTTCACCACCGCCCAGGTGCATCACTTCTTGCGTGAAGAGTACGGCGAGCAATACGCCGTGCTGAACCCGGACAAGTTCGCCGTCTTCGAGGACCACCTGCTCTACGCCGACGGGGTGAAGAAGTTCGCGCCCTTCATCGACAAGATCCAGGTCTTGCGCACCATGCAGACCGAGTTCCTCGAGCACACCGGCGTGCGGGACTACCAGAGCGAAGACGGCATCTCTCCTGGCATCTGCCACGAGATCGCCCGGCGGGATTTCGTCGACCCGGGCGACTTCATCCAGGCCACGGACAGCCACACCTGCATGGGTGGAGGCAACAACGCACTGACCTACGGCGTTGGCGCCACCGAGTATGCGTCGCTCGTGGCCTCGGGGAGCACCTTCGTGAAGGTGCCCCAGTCGGTGCGTTTCGAGCTCACCGGCGAGCTGCCCCCGGGCGTGACGGCCAAGGACGTGATCCTGCACATCTTGCTGCATTACGCTCGCAACGAGGTGACCCTCGATCGGGTGATGGAGTTCGGCGGGCCCGGCCTGGCGACCCTGTCTCTCGACGAGCGGGCCACCCTGGCCAACATGGCCACGGAGTGCACGGCGAAGAGCGGCATCTGCGACGGCGACGAAGACCTGGTGCAGTGGCTGAAAGCGAACCGCGGCCGAGTGGACGTCGACGCCCTTCGTGAGCGCTTGGTGGTACCCGACGAAGGCGCCCACTACGACGGCGGCGTGCACACCCTCGACCTCTCGGCCATGGCGCCCATGGTGGCCCACCCGGGCGACCCCGACCAGGGCATCCCCAGCGACCCTACCAACGGCGCCTTCGTCACCGAGATCGGTGCGGTGGACATCGACATCGCCTACGGCGGCTCGTGCACCGCAGGCAAAGTGGACGACTTCGAGATGTACGCCCAGGTCTGCGCCGAGGCGTTGGCTGCCGGTCGCAAGGTGGCCGACGGTGTCGACTTCTACATCCAGTTCGGTAGCGCGGTGACCCAGCGGGTGGCGGCGCAGAAGGGCTGGCTCGACGTGTTCGAGAAGGTCGGCGCCCGGCTGATCAACCCTGGCTGCGGAGCCTGCATCGGTTGCGGCCCGGGTGTCTCCGAGTCGTCTGAGCAGGTGACCGTGTCGGCCATCAACCGCAACTTCCAGGGTCGCAGCGGACCGGGCAGGCTCTACCTGGCTTCGCCGCTCACGGTGGCGGCCTCCGCCATCGCCGGTCGGATCGTGTCCTACGAGGTGGGCATGTTCTCGTCGGGGGTGCCAGCGGGCGCCTGATCGTGAAGGAGCCGATGGCGCACAGCGTGGCAGGGCCACTTCTCGTCGCTGGACGCCAGACTCTGCACCGTTGACCGGTACAGTGGCCAGCCACCACGCCCCGCCAGAGGGGCCGCCCCGAGGGCCATCAGAGGAGACATCGATGAGCGCAGCTGAAGCCGAACCCGTCGCCCACGTTGCCTGGTATCGCCGCGACCAATGGGATCAGCTGCGCGCCGTCGCCGCCGACCCCGAGTCGCTCGAAGGGTCCTACGACGAGTGGCTGGTGGCCATCACCCACGGTCTCGATGAGCTGGTCGACAACGGTGTGAAGGTCCAGCCCATCGAGGTGGACATCGACGCCCTGGTGGCCTGGTGCGCCGCAGACGCCCGCGCCATCGACGGCTCGGCTCGGGCAGAGTTCGCCGCCCACGAGGCCGCCCGGCGCAGCGAAGAAGCCCCCGGCGCCTGACAGCACAAGGGCCGGAGCATGACCTGATGCCCCGGCCCCCGATGCCCCGGCCCCTGGTGCCCCGGCCCCTGATGCAGCCGCTCGGCCCGTCTCAGCGGTTGGGCTGAGGCGTCACGCGCAGGTAGGGCTTGAGCGTCTTCCAGCCCTTGGGGAATGCGACCTTCGCGTCCTCGTCCGACATGTTAGGGACGATGATCACGTCCTCGCCGTCGTTCCAGTTCACCGGCGTGGCCACGCTGAACTCGCTGGTCAGTTGCAGCGAGTCGATGACCCGCAAGATCTCGGCGAAGTTGCGGCCAGCGGACGGCGGGTAGGTGATGGTGAGCTTGACCTTCTTGTCCGGGCCGATGACGAACACCGAGCGCACAGTGAACGTGTCGCTGGCGTTGGGGTGGATCATGTCGTAGAGCGCGGCCACGGTGCGGTCGGGGTCAGCCAGCAGCGGAAAGTTCAGGGCCACACCCTGGGTCTCTTCGATGTCGCCGGCCCAGGCCTTGTGATCTTCTAGCGAGTCGACGCTGAGCCCGATGGTCTTGCAGTTGCGCTTGTCGAACTCGGGCTTGAGCGCGGCCACCGCGCCGAGCTCGGTGGTGCAGACGGGCGTGAAGTCGAGGGGGTGGGAGAAGAGCACGCCCCAGCTGTCGCCGAGCCACTCGTGAAACTTGATCGTGCCGTCGGTGCTCTCGGCGGTGAAGTCGGGGGCGGTGTCGCCCAGGCGGATGGCCATGTGAGATCTCCGGAGGATGTGCGGTTTTGGGGCGCTCTAGTCGCCGTGCCGCTCGGACAATAGGCGATGGGGGCCGCCTCTGGGAAGGGGCGTTCGGTAGGCTGGAGCGTCGCTGCGGATGGCGGCGCGAGCTGTCCCACGATCTCTGTTGTTCTTCGGTGCCTCCAGATGACCACCCGATTGCAGACCACATGCCCTGGCTGCGGCCTGGAGCTTCCCGAGAAGCCCGCCGCCACGGGGGAGGGCTACTACAATGCGACTTCTGAGTGCTTTGATGTTTACACCGAGATTCTCGGTGAGGAGTTCGGCAGCCCGGTGTTGTTTGGCGCCGTCCACCAGCTGAGCGTGGACACCTACGCGGTGCAGCATGCCGGGGGGCCGCACCCGGACAAGTCCATGGGCGTGCACCTGGTCGGTCTGTACCTCGTGCTCGAACGGGGCTTCGAGCCAACCTCTGCACCGCCGATCATGCAGAAGATGGCCAGCGCCATTGACGTCTGGCCCCACTTCGAGCCGCCGGAGCGATCGGCAGAGCAGCGGCTGCACACCGTTTACGACGTGGCCATCTCCGAGTCGATCCCCGAGCAGATCGATGCGGTGAAGGCCTGGGCGCAGAGCGTGTGGGGGGCGTGGGCTCAGCATCACGACGCCGTGGCCGCACTGGTCGCTGAGCACGTCGATCTGGAGAGTTGACGAGCAGGACGCTCTGGTAGGCAGCCAAATCGAGGGAGGTCAGGTCAGCCTTCCAGGTCATGACCGCCGTTGCACACCAGTGACCGTGGCGCTGGGCCCGTCCCCCCGAGAACCGCTCCCGCCGCTGCTGTGGTGATGTGAGCTGAAGGCGCCGTCGATGAACAGGGGCACGTCGGGCTGGTCGACCGAGAACACGTACCAGGCCATGGCGCCTGCGGGCACGGTCACCTCGATCTTCGCGACATACTCACGGTCGAGGGGCACCACGAACTGCGCGCCGTTCCAGCTGGCGACGTGCGCCTCGCGATCGAGTCCGGAGTAGTAAAGGGGGACCTCCACGTCGGTGACCACGTCTTCGTCGAGGGGGTTCCAGATCGCCAGGAGGCCCCGTTCGCGCAGCTGGGGATTGACGTGGAGCAACATGTCGATGTCCCGTCCGTCCGCACGACGCAGGTGGATCACGTCGCTCTCGAGAATCGCCCGGTGGCGTTTGAACCAGTCCACCCAGCGGGTCACCAGCTCTCGGGTGGCGTCGCTGTCGTAGAGCCGGGGTCCGCGCCAGCAGGCCTGAACGCCGGCGCCCAGGTTGTTGGCCAGGTGATCTTCGTAGGCGTCGAGGTGCGTGGACAGGGGCTCCAGTGTGGCCGCCTCGCCGCCCCCCTGGTATTCGGTGAGGGGCACGAACATCCAGCCCATGGACGGTGGCTTGGTCCAGGTGCCGTCGTAGATGTTCTGCCGTCCGTGCAGCACCTGCTCGGCTCGGGGCAGTGACCAGTTGGTCTCCCGATAACCCATGCCGCTCTTGTTGCTGCCGGCGAGCATGTAGGCGTCGGGCACGTTGAGGTAGACGCCCCGTGCGCGGCACCACTGATAGAACTCGGTGATCGTGCGCCACTGGGTCCATTGCGAATCGCCGAAGCCCTCGTGCCCCGGGTGCGTGGTGGACGCACAGGTGTCGCCGGGATAGCTGCCGTCATGTTCGAGCAGGTCGAAGTCGGTGCTCTCGATGAAGGCGTAGAGTTTGGCGAAGTAGTCCTGTCCCCACACGCTGCCCAGGCAGGGTGAGTGGCCGAAGCGCGCGTGGCCTCGCTCGCCGGTCTGCCAATCGATGACGTCGTCCTCGGGGGAGATGGCCCGGCTGGCCAGCAGGGAATAGCCACCCAGCTCGATGCCCTTCTGTTCGGCGTAGTCACCGAGTGAGCGCCAGAGTGCGAGGTTCTCGGCGCTCTCATCTTCGATGTTGAAGCCGCTGCCGAAGGTCAGGATGACCATCTCGAAGCCCACCTCGGCGCACTGATCGATGGCCAGGCGCACGGCCGCTGGGTCTGCGCTGCGCACGTGCATCATCAGCGGGTTCTCGGTGATCCAAGGCGCCAGAGTGCGCCACATCTTGCGTTCGGCCAGGCCCTGTCGTTCGCGGTCCGTGCTGTCGTGCACCAGCAGAAACGTGCGAAACGTGGTCAGCTCTTCGCCGGGGTCGAGCAGCACGTCGGGACCGATCTCGGGGCGCACCGAGAGCAACAGTGGCGCTGTGCGGGCGTAGTTCACCTGAGTCGCGTAGTCAGGGTCGGCCTCCCAGTGCCCAACTCTGGCCAGAGCGTCCCCGCCCATGCCGCCGAACGAGTAGTCGCTGCGTACGGTGATGTCGGGCAGTCGCCACTGGCTGCTGGCGTCCACGTGAGAGGCGGCCTCGACCAGGGCCAGCTCTTCGCTGGTGAAGCTCTGCAAGCGCACGGCCCGAGCGCCGCCGTTGCGCACCACCAGCCACTTGGCCAGCAGGGGGATGCCGTCGTACAACTCGTGGACCACATCGACGGTGAGTCCGGCGAGATCGTCGGCTCCGTCGGTGGTTTCAGTCGTGTAGGTCAGCACGAGTCGTCGGCCTGGCGGGGGCCACGGCCGTCCCTCGCTGTGTCGCACCTGCCCCCAGGCGAAGGGTGCCTCCGTGTCGCCCTCGGTCCACCTGCGCAGATGCAGCGCGCTCGGGTTGGCGGTGAGCCTGTCGAGCCAGGCGGGGCGCAGGTAGGCGTAGTCGGGTTGCCCGAGCAATCCACCCACGGCCAGCTCCTTGCCGTCGACCGTGAGCCGGGCCTCGGGCTTCACGCCACGGAGCATGCTGGCGCCGGTCATGAGGTTGTCCAGGCTCACCGTGGCACCGTCCGGTGCGATGAGGAAGGTGCGCCGGATCAGGCCGTTCTCCAGGCGCAAAACGCCCGCGTTCTCATCGACGATGACCTGGGCCCGGTCGTCGACGGCATGCACCAGCCAGTCGGCTCGGGAGCTGTTGCGCGGTCGCAGGCAGCCGCCGCAGAGCAAGGAGACGGCGGTGGCGAGGAGAAGGGCCTGGGCCCGGCGTTGTCGTCTCAGCTGCATGGCGAGGTGCTCCACGGGACGTGCGACATGACCCCGTCATACACGATTGCCGATCCTGGCCCACGGTTGCTGTATCGTGAGGCGCAGCCAATGAGCGTTGGAGGACCCCATGCCACAGTGCCCCAACTGCCACGCGCCCCTGACCCCGGGACGCCTGATGCGCATCAGCAAGCAGCGCTTTCCCTGCGAGGCTTGTGGGGTCGCACTGAACATCAACGCTCTGTACGTGCTGCTGCCTGTCTTCGCCTTGATCTTCCTCGGTGCGCCCCTGGCCAAGTCGGTGGAGGCTGGCGTGGTGGGCCTGGTGCCGGCGCTGGTGGGAGGTGTGCTGTTGCTCGTGGTGCTCACGTTGGTGGGCTACGCCACGGCCACGGTGCGCCTCGCAGACGAGAGTGGTCGGAGCCGGTCGCGGCGAGTGGGCGACGGTCGTTCGTCCCGTTCGTCCCGTTCGTCCTGACGCGCTCGACAGGCGAGATGCCCATCGCCTGTCGTACTCACGGCTCGGGGCCCACGACGCTTGTGGTGTTGCACGGGGGCCCCGGTGCGCCGGGCGATCTGCTCCCCTTGGCCCAGCGACTGGGACAGAACTACACCGTGCTCGAGCCCTTGCAGCGGCGCAGCGGAGGGCCATCCCTCACGGTCGCGAGCCACGTACGTGATCTGGAGCAACTGCTGGCCGAACGCTGCGGTGAGCTGCGCCCGATCATTCTCGGCCATTCGTGGGGCGCCATGCTGGCCCTGGCCCACGGCGCGGCTCACCCAACCCGCGCAGCCGGCCTGGTGCTGGTCAGCTGCGGGACGTTTGATGTGGCCTCCCGAACCGAGCTGGCAACCCGTCGCGAGGCAGGCCTCGACGCCGACTTGCGCAGCCGCATGGAGGCCACTCGGCGTGAGATCACCGACCCAGACAAACGGTTGGCGGCCATGGGCTGTCTGTTCACCGAGGCCGACGGCGTCGACTTGATGCACAGGCCAGGGCCGTTGGAGGGTTGCGATGCCCGGGGGAACAGCGAGACCTGGTCGGACATGATCCGTTGCCAGGAGAGCGGCCTCTTTCCCGCCGCTTTCTCAGCGATCAAGGTGCCCGTGCTCATGTTGCATGGAGAGCAGGACGCTCACCCGGGCGCCATGACTCGTGCGGCCCTTGCGCCACATCTGCCGCAGCTGCGATACGTCGAGTGGGCGGACTGTGGCCACTCGCCGTGGCTCGAACGATCCGTTGCGGAGCCGTTCTACGCCACCCTCCATGACTGGATAGCCGCCAAGCCGTCTGAGTGAGAGCAGAAGCTGACGGCGCCATCACCAGGACGGCCTCGCCCGTCAGTTTCGCAGCTCAGGGCAAGGTGATCCGGCGCACGACGAAATGGCTGTTCCCGGTGGGGCCCTTGTCGTTCACGTAGATGTGCTTGCCCGTGGGGTCCACGGCGATGCCATTGGGCAGGGAGTGTTGAGCGTTGGCACCGCTGCCATCATTGAGCCCCCGGCTACCCTGCCCCGAGACCAGGCTCACCTCGCCGGCGGGCGTCACCTGGTAGACCTGGTGGCCCACCCGGTCGGTGATGAACAGGGCTCCATGGGACCAGGCCACGTGTCCGTTGCCCTTGCCCGGGAGGTTGGCGACGAGCTTCTGCGATCCCTCCTCGTCCAGGGCGAGCACCACGCCGTCCTTGTAGTTGACCACGTAGACCGTGCCGTCGGGGGCCACGGCGATGCCGTTGGGGCCGGAGAGCAGCCCGCCCTGGGAGAGGGTCGCCACGGTGCCGTCCGGCGCCACGGTCATGATGGCCTGGCTGGTGTAGTTGGTGATGAACAGCGTGCCATCTGCGCCGGTGTCGATGCCCACGGGGCCGGACAGCCCGGCGATGGCCAGGTCGGTGCGGGTGCCGTCGGGGGCGACGCTGAAGACCTTGCTCGTGCCGTGGTCGACCTGAAGCAGGTTGCCGTCCCCGTCGAGGGTGCAGTCCGCAGCCTTGGTGAAGCCCGTGGTGAGCAGGGACATCTCGCCCTCGGGAGAGAGCTTCCACACGTTGCTGGTGAAGTCGGCGATGTAGAGGGTGCCGTCGGCTGCGAGCTCGACCCCGCCCGTGCCCCCTACGAGCTGACCGGTCAGCGACGCGACGACGGTCTTCGGGTCGGGTGGCCTGATGCGCGGGTTGGCGATGAACGCGGTCAGGCGCTCGTCGCCACGCAGGCTGTCCAGGTCGGTGTCCGTGCCCATCAAGGTCACGTTCCCAAAGCCCAGGTTGCGGGCCCGGTGCAGATACTGGAAGGCCCGCTCCGTGCGTCCCGACAAGGCGTGGGCGCAGGCGGCGTTGTACAGGGCCGCCGGGATGAGCTGGTCGCCCTTGGGCGCGAGACCGGCCGTCATCAAATGGGCGGTGAGAGCTTCATCGAGTCGCCCCGCGCTGTGCTGCGCCATCCCCAGGTAGAACCAGGCCACGTGCTTCTCTGGGTCCTGGTCGAGAAAGGCCTCCAGGGTCTGTACTGCCTGATCGAACTGCCCGGCCTGCAGCTCGGCGAAACCCTGCTTGATCTCGGGCTCCAGCCAACCCAGGCGAGGGTCCTGGGCGTTGGCTGCGGTCGCGAAGAGCAGCGCGGCAAGTGTGGTCAAAGCGCAAAAAACAGGGCGTGACATGGTGTTCTCCTGCCTGAAGGACGGTGACACGTTCTCTGCGGCCGGAGCAGTCACGGTCGATTGACGACCCATGAACGAACAGCCGGAATGCTATCAGGCAAACGTGTCGGTCCTGTGTTGGTGGGCTTTGCAGAGGGTAGCTGGCCAGTTCCTCGAATGAGAGCATCCGTGCCTCCCGTGAGCCTTGCGCCCGTCGACCCTCACCCGGAGAATACCGCGCCTCTTTGCACCCACTCTGTCCCTCGCGCGTTCAGCCGACAGGAAGCTCACCACCCATGTCCACCTCCCACAAGATCGCGGTCGTCGGCGGCGACGGTATTGGCCCCGAAGTCGTTGACCAGGGCCTGAAGGTCCTCGAAGCCGTGGCCGGACGATTCGGCATCAACTACGAGACCGTGATCTACCCGTTCTGCACGGACCACTGGTTGGCCACGGGCGGTGAAAGTGGTGGGGAGACCTTGCCCGACAGCGCCTTCGCCGAGATCCGCGATGGCTGCAACGCGGTGCTGCTCGGCGCCATCGGTGACCCCCGCGCGCCGGTGGGGCTGGTCGAGCACGGCATCATCATGCGCATGCGCGTGGGCCTCGACCTGTACGTGAACCTGCGTCCGATCAAGCTCTACGACCCGCGCCTCTGTCCGCTGAAGGACAAGGGCTGCGATGATGTGGAGATGGTCATCGTGCGGGAGAACACCGAGGATGCGTATACGGCGACGGCCAGCTTCGAGAACAAGGGAACGGCGGACGAGATCGCGTCGCAGCCCATGCGCTACACGCGCCAGGGCACCGAGCGCGTCATTCGTTACGCGTTCGACCTGGCCCGCAAGCGCAACAAGGACAAGAAGCTGCTGCTCATCGACAAGGCCAACGCGGTGCGGGCGCAAGATCTGTGGACGCGCACGTTCGCCGAGGTGGGCGAAGAGTATCCCGACATTCAGCAAGACCACGCCTACATCGACGCGGCCTGCATGTGGATGGTCAAGAACCCCGAGTGGTTCGACGTGGCCGTGACCACCAACCTGTTCGGGGACATCATCACTGACGTGGGCGCCATGATTCAGGGCGGCCTGGGCGTGGCGGCGAGCGGCAACATCCACCCTGGACAGCTCTCGCTGTTCGAGCCCATCCATGGCAGCGCGCCCAAGTACGCGGGCAAGGACGTGGCCAACCCGGTGGCGACGATCATGGCCGTGTCCATGATGCTGAACCACCTGGGCCACGGCGACGCCAGCGACGTCATCGAGACCACCGTGTCGCGCATGCTGCAGGACAACACCATCGCGTCGCTCTCTGCGGGGGTGCAGCCCACCTCCGTGATCGGCGACCTGATCGCCAACGCGGTGGCCTCTTGAGCGACGGCGCTCCTGTCCACAGGGCGGCGGCCTTGCTGGCTGCGCACACCGGCGGCAAGACCGCCCGGCCCGGGGCACAACTCAACGTGCCCATCGACCGGGTGGTGCTCGACGCCGTGGGCGCTCACAACGTGTCCACGTCGTGGCGGCGATTCAGCCAGGACAAGGAGATCACCTTTGCCGACCGTTTCGTCTGCGTGGACGCTGGTCGCCTGCCTCGCAAAGATCGCCCCAAGGCCTTGGCCTTCGCGGCGAAGCATGGCCTGAGCCTGGGCCTCGACCCACAGGCCCCGGGTTGGCCGTCCGTGGTGGCCGCCGAAGAGGGCTACATCGGCAGCGACGACGTGGTCATGGCCGAGCGACCGGACGTGTGCGCACTGGGAGGCCTGGGCACCTTGGTCGTGCGAGGCGACGCTCCGGCCCTGGCCGAGCTGCTCGGTCGGCGCACCATGCCCCTTGCTGTCCCCGAGAGCAAAGTCGTCGAGGTTCGCGGCCGACTGCCGCGCTGGATCGAGCCCTTCGATCTGGCCCACTTCATCCTCGACGAGGCCGGCGGACGGGCGGCGGTGGCGGGCAAGGTCCTGCAGCTTCAAGGCGAGACCATCTACGGCCTGCGTGTCGAAGGTCGCATGGCCCTCTGTCGGGCGTTGGCCCAGGCGGGCGTGTCTGCATTGGTCCCGCCCGATGAAGCCACCGGCGTGTGGTTGCGCGCCAGGCGCACACCCGAGGATGGTGATGCGGGGCCGAAGACCTCAGGCAAGAAGCGGCGCATCATCGCCGAGGCCGCGGCCAGCGAAGCCGGTGCTGCAGACGAGATCCTGGTGCTCTCGGCCCGCAAGGCGCGGTTGGTCGCTCTCGACCGCCCCTTTCCAGGCACTCGGTTGCCCGTGGGTGCGAACGAGGGCGGTGACCTCAAGGAGAGCGAGGGCGACGAGGCCAAGATCGAGCAGATCATCGTGGCTGGACAGCTCTCAGAGCTCCGTGCCGCAGTGGAGGCCATGCGCGAGCGTCATCTGGCGCCCGGCATCCATCTCGTGGTGATCCCTGCCAGCCGGCGGGTGTTGCTCCACGCCATCGACGAGGGTCTGGCGGCGGCGCTGGTCCAGGCCGGGGCGACGATCCTGGCCCCGGGCAGCGAGCCACCGCCGGCACCCCGGGCCGAGCGGCGCATCACCACCGTGCCCACGGGCGGAGGCGACATCCTGGTCAGCCCGGTGCTGGCGGGCGCGTCGGCGGTCATGGGCCGGCTCATCGACCCGGAGGCCATGAGTCGGCTGCTCCGTCGCAAGGCGGCGAGCCGGTAGTTGGGGCAGCGGGTCAGCCGCGGGCAGGCCTGCTCGCGACGGCTCTCGCGTCGGGTGCGAGGAGCGGGGAAGGGCCAGTGGCGGTGAGGTCGCGGGCGCCATCCCCGGTGCTCTTGATCGTTGGGGCCCGAATGAGCACACTGCGCGCCTCGCTGCCCTGATCGTGGTCTCCACGATTCCTGGGCGACGGGGGGCAGATAGCTCAGTTGGTAGAGCACAGCACTGAAAATGCTGGTGTCCCCGGTTCGATTCCGGGTCTGCCCACCACCACACAAAGTCCCGAGGCCGTGCAGCGCGAGAGCGCCGCGCGGCCTCGTCTCTTGCCACGCCTCCCGTGCAGCGTCGGGCGGCCGTCGGGTCAGCCGTCCGTCGGCTGGGACAACCCGGCGTGGGCCTCTCGGGCTGCTTCGATATCGAGGGCGATCTGTGCCTGCAGCGCGTCCGGTCCGTCGAAGCGCTGCTCTCGGCGCAGGAAGGCGTGGAGCTGGACCTCCATGGTCTGGCCGTAGAGGTCGAGGTCGGTGGCGTCGAGAATGTGGATCTCGAAGACGGCGTGGGTCTCGTCCTGATGAAAGGTGGGGCGCAGGCCGTAGTTCATCACGCCCTTGAGCCCGGGGTGGGCCTCGGTGGACGCGGTCACGGCGTAGACGCCCAGGGGCGGGAAGGCCTCGCTGAGCACCTCGAGATTGGCGGTGGGGAAGCCCAGGGTCGCGCCCCGGCCGTCGCCCTGCACCACCGTGCCTCGCAGGGACACGGGCCGTCCGAGCAGTCGCCGGGCAGCGACCAGCTCGCCCGCTCCGATGGCCCGGCGCACGGCGGTCGAGCTGGCCACCACGCCGTCGACCAGCACCTCGCCCAGGGAGACCACCTCGAAGCCGAAGCGCAGGCCGGCCTCGGTGAGAAACGGGGCGTCGCCACGACGATCCCGGCCGATGGCCGTGTCGTGGCCGATGATCAGCTCGCGGGTGCCCAGGGCCCGTACCAGCAGCCTTTCCACGAAGACCTCGGCCTCGACGGTGGAGAACTCCGGGCTGAACTCGACCACCAGGGCCAGGTCGACTCCGGCCCGCTCCAGCAGCTCGAGGCGATGTTCGAGGGCCACGATCTGCCGCGGCGCCTCTCCCAACAGCACGGCCTTGGGATGCACCGAGAACGTCACGCACACCGCGGGTAGGTTGCGACGCTTGGCCGAGGCGGTGAGCCGGTCGAGCATGGTCTGGTGGCCCAGATGCAGCCCGTCGAACACGCCCACGGTGACGACGGATCCCGGCAGAATCGGCTCCAGATCATCGAGCGAACGGAGCTGCAACCGTTGCATGGTCTGCCTCAGCGCTCGGCTGCCTCGAGGGCCAGCTGCTCGAGATCTTGGCGGTAGCGGATCTTGTCCACGGGGCTCATGCGGTGCACGAGCAGCACGCCGCTCAGGTGGTCCATCTCGTGCTGCACGACCCGGGCGGGGAAGCCGGTCAGGTCGGCCTCGTGGCGCTCACCCTTGATGTCTTGCCAGGTGAGATGCACGCCCAGGGCCCGCTGCACATCCACGAAGATCTCGGGGAACGACAGGCAGCCTTCAGACTCGCGGCTCTTGCCCCACTTCTTGGTGATCTTGGGATTGATGATCACCTGGGCTTCGCTGTCGTCGCTCTTGTCGCCGCTGGGGTTCTGGATCAGCACCTGGGCCGACCAGCCGGCCTGGGGAGCGGCCAGGCCCACGCCTTTCGACTCGTACATGATCTCCCACATACGGGCCACACGCTCGGCCAGCTCGTCGTCGAACACCTCGACGGGAGCGGCGGTCTTGAGCAGGACGGGGTCGGGGTAGAGGCGCAGTTGGAGATTCATGGGGCGGCGATTATGTCACAGGGCAGGGCCGCGGCGCAGGGGGCAGTCGTGGTCGGGTGTCGGCCGTGGGCCGGAGGTTGGGGCGCCGTTGGGGCGGCGGGGAGCGGGGCCTTGGAGGCGTGATCGCCCCCAGCCTGCTAGCCTGCGGCTCATGGATGTCGAGAAGTTCATCGTCAAGGCCGAGCAGGCCCTGGCCAAGCGCGCGGTGCCCGCGGCCATCGGCCTGTTCAAGCAGGTGCTGGTGGCGTCCCCCGATCATGCCCGAGCCAGGGCTGGCTTGCTGGGGGCCTATTCGCGCAAGGCCGAGCTCAAGGGCGGCGTGGGCTTCCTCGATCGGGCGGCGGCGAAGTCGCTGGGGGTGAGCGCCGCGGGACTGGCCCGGGCCGGGCAACACGCCCTGGTCATCAAGAGCTGCGAGGCGGGCCTGGAGAAGAACCCGGATGACCTGACCCTGCACGCCCTGCTGGCCGACGCCCTCGTGGGCTCGGAGCGACCGGCCGAGGCCCTGGCCTGCTGGGAGCACCGCCTGGCCCAGAACGCCAACGACCTGGAGGCCTTGAAGGCCGGGGGCCAGCTGCTCCATGACGGCAAGCGCATGGCGGAGGCCATCGAGTATCTCGATCGGGCCCACGCGCTGGACGGTCACGATCCCGAGGTGGAGAAGCTGCGCAAGCGGCTCCTGGCCGAGGGCACCCTGGCCAACACGAAATTCGAGACGGCCAGCTCATCCCGGGAGCTGATGAAGGACGTCGAGGCCGTGCGGCGGGCCGAATCTGCCGGGCGCCGCTTTCGCACGGAGGACGAACTGGCCCAGGACATCGACGGGCTCGTCAGCCAGCTGGAGGCCCATCCCGACGATCTCGAGCTCCGGCGGCGGCTGGCCAGGGCCCAGGCCAAGGGGGGCGACTGGGCCGCAGCCCGGGCCACGGTGGCCACGGGGCTGGAACGCCTGCCCGGCGACGACTCGCTCGCGAACCTGGCCGGGGACATCGCCCTGGGGGCCAACAAGGCGGCACTTCAGGCCGCCAGAAAATCTGGCGATGAGGCCGCTGCGGCCCGTTTTCAGGCCGAACGGGCCGATCTGGAGATCGATGAGTACTCCCGACGGGCCGTGGCTCAGCCCGGCGATGTGTCCCTGCAGATCAGGCTGGCCCGAGCCTGCTATCGAGCTGGCCGTACTGACCAGGCCATCGAGAGCTTTCAGGCGGTGGTGGGCGAC
Source organism: uncultured Phycisphaerales bacterium (assembly GCA_964537035.1). GTDB lineage: Bacteria > Planctomycetota > B15-G4 > B15-G4 > B15-G4 > CAZIAK01. The sequence continues at coordinate 22,406 of CAZIAK010000030.1, forward strand.
CCCCGGGTGGCCCTGGACGCTCACCAGGGTCTGGGGGCCTGTTTCTTTCGGAAGGGCATGATGCCCCTGGCCCGTCGTCAGTTTGACGCCGCCCTGGAGTTGACCGGCGGGGTGGGTGGCGACCGCGGGAAAGAGATCTGCTACCATCTGGGGCTCGTCTGCGAGCACCTGAAACAAACTCAGGATGCCCTGGCGAGGTACATGGAGATCTACGAGATCGACATCCACTTCAAGGATGTCGCCTCAAAGATCGAGGCGCTTGGCGCCTGACAAACCGACGATGACCGGGGGGCTGACCCCCGCCCCTCCGATTCACCAGCTATCACAGGTTCAAGAACATGCCCAACAGTCGACAGGCCAAGAAGCGCGTCCGCCAGGACGAGAAGAAGCGCCTCAACAACCGCGCGAAGTCATCGGCCATGAAGACGGCCATGCGCCGGGTCACCGAGGTCGCCGCCGAAGGTGACGCCGCCAAGCTCGACGAAGCCCTGGCCCTTGCCTACAAGCGCATCGACAAGGCCGCCAAGGCCAACATCATCCACAAGAACACCGCAGCCCGGCGCAAGTCGCTGGTGGCCCGCTCGGCCGCCGCGAAGTCCGCCAGCTGAGGCTGTCCTGGGTCGCTGGTGGCGCTTGTCGCCCAGCAATCCGCTGGGACCCGCTGCGCTGATCTCTCATGCTTCGGTCTGAGGTGTCGGCTCGATGTTCTCCTCTTGCCGTGTGCATCGTTGCGCACGGCAAGTTGCGTTGAGGGTGTGCTGCTGTCGCGATGGGAGTGACAGACGGAGGTGGGAAGATGACACATGAGAGGCAATCCCTGGTTGCGAGAATCCTGATCTGCCAGTAATTTCGAGGCGCCACTCCTCTGTTGGCACCACCTCGAATCAGGAGTCTCTGATGTCCTTGCGTACCGGTCGATCCACCCCCTGGGCTGTCTTGATGGCCCTGGCTGTCGTCGTCACGTCGCCCCTCTCGGTCTCCCAGCAGTCGGCTCCCGCCCTGCCCACGGCCCTGCTCTTCGACGTGCCCGACCTCTCTGAAGTGGATGTGCTGCCCTTCGAGGCGCTGGACCCGGTGACCCTGTTCAAGGAGGACGCCGAGCGCGATGCCGAGGGTCTGCCGTATCGCTTTGCGATCACCAAGGACGTCTACGTCACCCCCGATGTCACGGGCAACTGGGAGGCTCTTCCCGATGGCCGCATGCTCTGGCGCATGCGCGTCCTCGCCGAGGGCGCCACCTCGATCAACCTGGGTTTCGGTGAGTTCACCCTCCCCGAGAGCGCTCTACTCTGGCTGTACAGCCCCGACGCCGCCCGGCGCATTCGCCCCTTTACGGCGGCTGACAACGATGCCCACGGCGAGCTGTGGACGCCCGTGTTGCTGAGCGACGAGATCGTCATCGAGCTCACCGTGCGACCCGAGTTCGTCGACGAGTTGCGCCTGACCCTGACCACCGTCGGCCATGGTTACCGGGGCTTCGGCACCAAGGCGATCTACGACGAGTACCTGTCAGGCTCGTGCAACTACGACGTGGTCTGCCCCGAGGGCGACGACTGGGTCCTCGACTACGCGGCCATCGGCGCCATGCAGCTGAACGGCGGCCTGCTCTGCAGCGGGTCCCTGGTCAACGACACCGCCAGCAGCCTCACGCCCTACTGGCTCACCGCCAATCACTGCGGTCTGTCCGCAGGCAACGCGCCCTCGCTGGTGGCCTACTGGAACTACCAGAACTCGTTCTGCCGCACGCCAGGCAGCCCCGCCAGCGGTGGGCCGGGCGATGGCACGTTCACCCAGTTCAACAGCGGTTCGGTCTGGCGGGCGAGCTATTCGCCCTCGGACGTGACCCTGGCCGAGTTTGATGACGATCCTGATCCGTCCTTCAACGTGAGCTACGCCGGCTGGGATCGCTCGGGTGTGGCCGCCAGTATGGCCATCGCGATTCACCATCCGAACGTTCAAGAGAAGCGCATCAGCTTCGAGTTTCAGCCCACGACGACCACGACCTATCTGCAGAACGCGGTCCCCGGCGACGGGACCCACGTGCGGGTCGAAGACTGGGATCTGGGCACCACCGAACCGGGCAGCTCGGGCTCGCCGCTGTTCGACCAGAACCATCGCGTCATCGGTCAGCTGCACGGTGGCTTCGCGTCCTGCTCCAGCCAAACCTCTGACTGGTACGGAAAGTTCGCCGTATCATTCACCGGCGGCGGTACCTCGTCTTCGCGCCTGAGCGATTGGCTCGACCCGGGCAACACCGGGCTGATGACCGTGGACACGATCAGCTTGAACACGCTCTGCGAAGACGCGGGCACCCTGGTGTTTGGCGGTTCGACCTACAGCTGTGACGACGTGGCCGCCCTCGAAGTGGTCGACTGCGATCTCAACGCCAACGACCTGGTCATCGAGACCGCGCTGATCAGCGTGGCCTCGCCGGGCGAGCCTGCCGGTGAGTCTGTGTTGCTCACCGAGTCCGGTCCGTCCACCGGGCGTTTTCAAGGCACCTTGGTGTTGGGCGCTGGCGGCCCGGGCGTGCTCACCGTTGCGGCGGGTGACACCATCACCGCCACCTACGTCGACGCGGACGACGGCATGGGCGGCATGAACGTGGTGGTGACGGCGAACGCCACCATCGACTGCACCGCACCCATGCTCTCCAACGTGGCCGCGTCTGCTGTGCAAGCCAGTACGGCCACCGTGAGCTTCGACGCCAACGAGGTCGTGGCAGGCACCGTGCTCTACGGCACGTCCTGCGGCAACCTGAACCAGTCTGCTTCTGGCGACAACGCGTCGATGTCTGTCTCCGTGAATCTGTCAGGCCTGAATGACGAGACCACCTACTTCTTCGCCGTGCAAGGTGAGGACGGGGCGGGCAACGTGACCCTCGATGACAATGGCGGCAGCTGCTACAGCTTCACCACCCTGGAGGCGCCTGACTACTTCACCGAGCAGTTCCTCAGTGGCAACGATCTGGACAACACCACCTTCCAGTTCGATGTCATCGGTGGTCCGGACTTCTACTCGTTCTGCGGTGACCCGATGACCAGTCTGCCCACCGACCCGGCGGGAGGCACGGTGCTCACCATGTCCGACGATGACAGCCAGTTCGTGAACCTGACCGGCGGCAAGCGCGTCTTCTTGTACGGCCAGGCCTACGGCGGCGTGTGGGTGAGCAGCAACGGCTACATCACCCTGGGCCAGTCGGATACGGACTTCTCCGAGACCCTGGCCGAGCACTTCGCCATCCCTCGCGTGGCGCTGGTCTACGACGACCTGAACCCGTCGGCCGGGGGCACGGTGTCCTGGCTGCAGCTCGCCGATCGTTTCGTCGTCACCTGGCAGAACGTCCCCGAGTTCAGCACCTCGAACAGCAACACGTTCCAGGTGGAGCTGTTCTACAACGGTCGCATCACCATGAGCTACCTGGGCGTGGACATCGACGACGGCATCGCTGGTCTGTCAGCGGGCAACGGTCTGGCTGCTGACTTCATCGCCGAGAACCTGAGCAACGCCATGAGCTGTGGCTCGCTCTGTCAGCTCGACATCGGCTTCGGTGGCCCGGGTACGGCGACTCTGACCATGTGTGGCGGAGATCTCTCCACGGGGACCTCCGCCGACGTGCTGCTCACCGGCGCGGCGCCAGGCGGCACGGCGTTCTTGATCCTGGGACTGAGCAACACGCCCACGCCGCTCAAGGGCGGCCTGCTCGTGCCGGTGCCGATCTTGCTGCAGCTGGCCTTCCCGGTGAACGGCGCTGGTGAAGTGCTGATCAGCGACGCTCCCGGTGGGGGCGGACCGCTGACCGTGTTTGCTCAGTACGTCTACACCGATGGGTCGCAGGTGCAGGGCTTTGGGTTTAGCAACGCCTTGCAGATCGCGTTCTTGCCCTAGGAGACTGGGCGCCGTAGATCGTTCTTGTTGGGACGCCCTCGTCGGTGGGGAGTGATCTACGGCGCAGGCTCCTGGGTGGTGTGGGTGGGTAGGGCCCTGCGTTGCACGGCCCCGCGCTGTGCGGCTAGGAGCCGCCGGGGGTTCGCGTTGCTCGGAGGGTGAAGTCTGCGATTGTCTGATGTGCGGCGATCTCTGCGTCGCCGGGCTCGTGGCCTGGGGCCAGGGCTCTCAGGTGGAGTGGGCCCTCGTTCGGCGCGCCCAGGGTGAAGTGTCCGCTTGCGTCGGTGCGGACTCCGTCGGCGGGGTTGAGCACGGCGCCTGGTGTTTTGGGCATGGGCATGATCAGCACGTCGGCCAGGGGCAGGCCCTGCTCGTCTGTCACCGTGCCGCTGATCTGGCGGCGGACCTCGACTACCAGGGTCATGTCTTCGATGCGGCTGCCTGGGCTGATCCGGGTGCGTTGTTCGCTGGGTGGGTCGCTGGGGAAGGCGGGGTGGGTCACTCGCAGGAGCAGCTCGCAGTTCGGCACGGAGGGAATGGCAAAGCGCGCGGTGTGATCGGCTGTCACTGATCCCAGGGGCGCGGTCATCTCGGTGCCGGGGAGGCCGTCGATGTTCGGGCCCACCTCGATGTCGCCGATACGCGTCGAGAAGTGGCTGGCGGACGATTGTCCCCAGTGCAGCACTCGGCGAAGTTCGACCTCTGCGCCAGGGACGAGCTGACCGTTCTGGTCAACGACAGTGCCCGCGAGGCTTCCTCCCATGGGCAGGGTCGCGTCGAGGCGGGTGGTTCTGCCGGTGGCCACCACCACGGGCGCCTGCCACGCGGGGGGGCGGGTTCCGCTCTCGCCCAGGGTGCTGGAGGGTGATACTCCGAAGGCGTTGTCCAGCGGGTCACGGTCCGGGCGCAGCTCTGCGAAGGAGATCACGTAGGCGTTCTCGTCGAGGCCGCTCAGTCTGTAGCTGCCGTCGGGTTCGCTGACTGCCCAGGCTGCGGCGTCTGCGATCCTGGCCAGGGCGCCCTCGATGATCAGTTCTGCGGTGACGCGGACTGAGGGCAGGCCTTGGCCGTTGGCGTCGGAGACGCGACCCTCGAGCGAGCCCCCCGCAGCCACCGAGAGCACCACGCCGTCCACGACCCGCGCGTCGTCGAACACGGTGAGGCGCACGGAGCGGCGGGCGTAGGCCTCGCCGAACGCGCTCAGTGACAAGACGCGCTCGGTGCCTGGGACCACGTCGAGCAGCCGGTAGTGGCCGCCCGAGTCCGCGGTGGTGGAGGCCAACAGCTCACCGCTCTCGGGATCGTGGGCCGCCACGTTCGCGCCAGCCACGGCCTGGGCACCGGGGCCGAAGACCTGCCCGGCGACGATCCAGCCCGTGTCGACGAGCAACTCCAGGTTGTTCAGCTCGCCGTCTCGGCTGGGCAGCATGGCCGTCGTCGTGCCGTCCCCGATCTCGATGGCAAGGGCCCTGTCGTCTGCGGCGAGTCCGGGCAGCTCGAATCGTCCCCCGTCATCGCTGGTGGTGGCGCTGTAGGACGACGAGATCAGAGCGTCGGCGAGGGGCGAGCGGTCGGCGAGGCGGAGCAAGCGTCCGGAGGCCTTGCGGGTCCCCGGGGGGAGGGGCGTGGCGCGCCCGGTGTTGCCGGACGCGCTGGTGCCGGGCCCGCCGTCGACTGCCGTGGAGCGCAGGCGCTCGCTGCCCGTGGTGCGTGGCGAGAGGCCGTCGCCCCCGCTGGTCGGGTCGACCTGAGTGGTCGCGCCAGAGTTTCCCGCGCCAGCGTCGCCCGCGATACCTGAAGCTGCGGGTGCACTCTGCCTGCCGTCGTCGGCCAAGAGCAGCCAGGCTCCGGCGAGGGTCAGCAGGGTCGCCACGAAGACTGCGGTCGGGAGCGTTTTCGACGAGGCCATGGCGCGTCCTTGTGCTGGGAGAACCCGAGAACACATCGTGCAGCCGGCGGTGTCAACCGGGATCTTCACCGAGAGGTCAGATGGTACGATCGCCATGATGACGGCCCTGGCGCTGGAGAGCATCGAGAAGCGTTTCGACGGCGGTGTCCGGGCTCTGTGCGGCATCGACCTCACGGTCGCTGCCCATGAGTTTCTGGCCATCGTCGGCGCCTCGGGCTGCGGCAAGACGACCCTGTTGCACATCATCGCGGGCATCGAGCGGGCAGACGCGGGCGTCATCCGTTTCGACGGCGTGGACGTCACCGCCCAGACGCCGAAGCAGCGCAACGTGGGCCTGGTCATGCAGACCGGCGCCCTCTATCCCCACCTCACGGTGGCGGGCAATCTGGCCTTCGGGCTCAAGCTGCAGGGGCTGCCCCGGGCCGAGATCGAGCAGCGCATCGGGTCGACCGCGGCCATGCTCGAGATCGATCAGCTGCTCGAGCGGCGGCCGTCCACCTTGTCTGGTGGACAGCGGCAGCGGGTGGCCCTGGCCCGGGCCTTGGTGCGTCGCCCCCGAGTGCTGTTGCTCGATGAACCGCTCAGCGCCCTCGACGCCGAGCTACGTTTCGAGCTCCGCGGGCGCCTGGCCGAGCTGCACCGCAACGAGCCGCTGACGACCTTGCTGGTGACCCACGACCCCGCGGAGGCCTTGGCCCTGGGTGATCGAGTCGCCGTGCTCCACGAGGGGCGCCTGCTGCAGCTCGACACACCGCAGCGCGTGCACGACGAGCCAGCGCACCCAGGCGTGGCCCGGCTGGTGGGCGGGCGACCCATGAACCTCCTGGCAGGGCGGCTCGACGAGAGCGGAGTGTTCGCCGGACAGGGGTTGCGCTTGCCTCTGCCCCAGGCCGCCGACGGCACCATCACAGGCTCATTCCGTGGTGCGGACGTGCACTTGGGTCTGCGGCCGGAGGACATCACCTTGCAGGCGAGCTCCGGGCAAGGCTCACGAATGGCGGCGTCTGGCGAGGCCGCAGCAAACGGTGATGCCCCAACGAATGGCGACGCTGGAGCAAGGCTTGGGGACTCAAAAAGCGGCGGCGCCACAGGAGCTTGCGACGCGGCAGCACCGGCGAGTGCTCCCGCTGCACCAATCCGCGCCGAGTTCACCGGCGTCGTCCGCCACATCGAAGTCGGCGGCGCGAGCCACGACGTCCACCTGCTGGTAGGGGATGGCGCGGCCTTGGTGGCTCGGGTCCCCGGCCCGGTAGCCACGGCCGTGGGCGCGGAACTCGTGGTCTGCCTCGACCTGTCCCGGGCCCATGTGTTCCCCGCAGATGCTGGAGGCTCGGAGGGTCGTGGCCGCTCCCGCTGAGTCTCGCCGCCTGGGGCCCTCGTTGCTCTGGTCACTGCTGGGCGTCTGTGTGGTGGCGGCCTCGGTGGTCCTCGTGGGCCAGCTGTTCTGGGGCGCCGTCGATGGCCAGGCCTGGACGGCGGTCTCCGGCGACCTCGACCGCTGGTCCACCCTGGCGGGGCACACCGGCTCGGCCCTGACCGCGGCTGTGGGGCTGGGCATGCCCCTGGCCCTGGCCTTGGCGATCTTGCTGTTTCGCACGGACCTGCCCGGGCGGCGAGGTCTGATCTTCGTTCTCGTGCTGGCGGCGGCGTTGCCCGTGCACGTGGTGTCTGCTGCAGTGCTGGCGGTGCTGGGCGCCGAGGTCTTGGAGGGTTCGGCCCTGGCCCTGGGAGCGGTCCACGCCCTGGCGCACCTGCCCTTGGTGACGCTGGTCTGCGGCCTGGCCTTGTCCGCGGTCGACGGCGATCTTGAACGAAGCGCGGCAACCGACGGTGCGGGCCCTCTCGGCGTGCTCTGGCGCATCACCTTCCGCGGAGCCCTGGGCGGTCTGGTGGCGGCCCTGCTGCTGCTGGTCCTGCTCACCAGCACCGACTACTCGGTCTCGGACGTGCTGCTCGTGCGCACCTTTGCCGAAGAGGTCTACACCCTCTTCGCGTTGCATGGCCGAGCCGCCGAGCCCACGTTGGTAGCCCTGCCCATGATGGCCCTGTTCGGGGTGGTGCTCAGGTTCTTGCGTCGCCGCTTCGTGAGCGCGGCGGCGGGCCAGCCCGGGCGGGCCGCGCCCCACGTCTTCGCTCTGGGACGAAGCCGCGCGCCTGTCGCCCTGTCTCTCTGGGCCCTGGTCCTGAGCTTCGCCGGCCTGCCCATCGGCCGCCTCTGGGCCCTGGTGGGAGGATTTCCCGAGCTGCTGGCCTCCCTGCGCATGTTCACGCCCGAGCTGCTGACCTCGGTGGCCACCTGCACCGCCGCTGCGGCGCTGGCTGCGTTGCTCGCGCCGAGCCTGGCCTGGTCTCTAGCGCGACGCCCGATGGCCGGGCGGCTGATCGCCCTGTGGATGGTGATCATGTTGTCCCTGCCCGCGCCGCTGCTGGGCATCGGACTGGTCGAGCTGCTCAACCGTCCCGGGCCATCGGGAGCGCTCTACGATTCGCCAGCGGTGCTGGTGCTCACCTACCTGCTGCGTTTTCTGCCGGTGGCGGTGCTGCTCGTCTACCCGGCGGCCCGGGCCGTCCCCGATGAGCTGCTCCATGCGGCTCGGGCGGATGGTTGTGACAACGGGCAGCTGCAGTCACGGCTGGTGAGCCCCCTGCTGCGGCCAGCGGCGGTGATTGCCTTTCTGGTCACCTGGCTGCTGGCCATGGGGGAGCTGCCCGCGACCCTGCTGGTCACGCCCCCGGGATACACCACCGCCGGCGCCCGCTTCTTCACCCTGGTGCACTACGGCCTCGCCGGAGAGGCGGCGGCCCTGTCGTTGTTGTCCGCTCTGTGCACCCTTGTTCCCGCGGCGTTGCTGGCGGGTCTGCTGCTGGGCAGGCGTCGCGACTTCAGGAGTTCGTTGCCATGATGAAGACTCTTCGTGCACTGCGGTCATCGCTGATCGGCGATGGCTGCGCCTCTGTTGCTTGGGCTCGGAGAGGTACCACCCTGCGTGGCAGACTTGGCGGCAGTCCTCGTGGCAGCCGTCGCGTTGGCCTTCGTGGCAGCGCTCGTGGTGGCTTGCGAGCCCTCGTCTGCGCCTTGGCTTGCGCGATGGTCGTGGCCTGCGGCGGCGAGGAGCAGCGCACGGTGGTGGTCTACACCGCCCTCGACCGGGCCTTCTCCGAGCCGATCTTCGCCGACTTCACCACCGCCACGGGCATCGTGGTCAAGGTGGCCTACGACACCGAGTCGACCAAGACCATCGGGCTGACCAACCGCCTGCGGGGCGAGCGCCGCCGTCCCCGGTGCGACGTCTTCTGGAACAACGAGATCCTGAACACCCTGCGCCTGAAGGACGAGGGGCTGCTCAGTCGTAGCAAGCCAGCGGGCGCCCGCCAGATCCCCCCGGCCTGGAAGGACGCGTCGCCATGGAAGGACCCGGACGGCACCTGGTATGGCTTCGCGGCCCGGGCCCGGGTGCTGCTGGTGAACACCGACCTGCTGCCGCCCGAGGATTGGCCCCACTCGCTGCAAGATCTCTGCGACCCCGCGTTCCGTGGTCAGGTGGCCATGGCCAAGCCGCTCTTCGGGACGACTGCCTCTCACTTCGCCTGCCTCTACGTGGCGCTCGGTGCCGAGGGGCTCGCCGAGTTCACGGACGGGCTGCTGCGCAACGAGGTGCAGATTCACGGCGGCAACAAGGGCGCGGCGGTGGCGGTGTCCGAGGGCCGGGCGTTGGTGGCGCTGACCGATACGGACGACGCCATCATCGAGGTGGAGGCGGGGCGCCCGGTGGCCATGGTCTCGCTGGAGGGCGAGCTGGGGACGTTGTTCCTGCCGAACACGTTGTCGATGGTGGCGGGGGCGCCTCATCCAGTGGAGGCGGGGTTGCTGATGGACTACCTGCTGACGGCGGAGGTGGAGGCGCGGCTGGCTGCGGGGCCGTCGGCGCAGATACCCATCCTGGAAGGGTCGACGGCGAGCGCGCGGGTAAAGGGGCCGGGGGAGGTGAAGGCGATGGTGGTCGACTTTGCTGCGGCGGCTGCTGCTTTTGAGACCGTGCAGGAGGTGCTGAAGGCCGGGTTTCTGAAGTGATGGGGTGACGGGTGGGGCGGTTTGCTGAAGGACGTCTTGCACGCCGCGCGGCTCAGGCAAGAGGTCGAGATCGCAGATCACCAACGCGTCCTCAGCAGACCGCGTCGGCGGAGAGTTCATCCAACAACACAGACCTGCATGTCAGCCCTCCTGCGACCTTGCTTCAGTTCAGGGGCGAGCGTACGTTGGGGCGACTGCAGGAGGATGGGCCGATAGACAGATCGTCAGCAGGGGTGAGAACTGGGCCTGGTGAGGGCGGGCTACGCAGACCTGTCCAACTGTTGCAGAGTGGTTCAAGTGGAAGTTGGGCGTCAAGGGGAAGCACTAATGAAGGCCAAGAGCACATTCGCAGACGCCCAGTCAGCCCTCGCCTTTGGCGTCGCCGTTCTGGCGCTGGTCTATCTGATCGTCCAGCATCATCTGTTCGCGTCCAATGCGCTGCTTGTAGCAGTGCAGGCCGGAGCGGTTCTACTTATGGTCTGGGCTCGAGTCACCTTCGGCCGACGGAGCTTTCACGCTACTGCCGGTGCGACAGACGGAGGCCTCGTCCGATCTGGGCCGTTTAGGTTCGTGCGCCACCCTATCTACGCTTCAATTCTCTACTTTGCCTGGGCCGGCCAGATACAGTCTCCGACAATTGGCTCAATCGGAGCAGCTGCAGTTCTATCGGTGGCGCTGGGAGTTCGTATGCTTCTCGAAGAACGGTCGCTAGCGGCTACGTACTCTGAATACGAGGCCTACTCAAGAGAAGTGAAGCGTGTCCTACCATTCATCGTGTGAGCGCTTGCCGCCATACTCTGATGAGGCCCAGCCGCGCGCGTGCAGGTCGTACCAGTCCGGCCATCCCGTCATGATCGCGACCAGGGGCGGCTGCTCAAGACGGGTTGGCCGGACGCGTACTGTCTACTGATCAGCTGTGGGCTTCGGCGGCTGTGGGGCAGCCGACCGTGGGGCACGAAACTGTCAGGGCACCGCGCCGCCCGTGGAGTAGACCTTGTCGAGAAACGCGTACATGCCCTGCACGTCGTCCTGCTGCGCCAGGGTCTTCATCCCCCGATCGAAGCGCTCTTCGGGCGTGCCCGGTTCCAGGTTCCAGAAGGAGATCTCGCCGATGCGGATCAGGTCGCCGAGGGTGATCAGCACCGGGTCGTCGATCTGCTCAAGGGTGAGAATGGTCTCGAAGGTCGAGCGGGCGGGCTGCCGGGCCCAGGTCGCACCTGGCAGATCGAAGGGCACGGCGTCGGCGGGGGCCGGTGCGTCCTTGGGCAAGAACGCCACCGTGGCGCCGGGGTCGAGGTGCCGGGTGATCAGCCAGCCGCTGGCGATCTTGTCCGGTTCGGGGATGCCGCTGGAGTAGTAGTCGGGAGCCTCGGCATCGGCTGATGGGCTTGGCCCGTCGACGCTCTCGCTCGTGGCGGCATCGTCGGGGTTTGGCTGGGTCGCCGAGACGGGAGCCGGATCGGGCTCGGCCTGGGTCGACGCGCCGGGAGCGGGGCCACAGCCCATGGGCAGGCAAGCCAGCGCCGCCGTCACGGCGCAGGCCAGAAGGCTGTGGCGGGTGTTCGTGGCGCTGAGAACGGGTTGGCCTCGCAGTTGACTCACCGCCAGTCGAGTCCGCGGCAGGTGGGGGTGCTGTCGCCAAACGGCTTGA
>CAZIAK010000030.1:34025-48337 GCA_964537035.1 uncultured Phycisphaerales bacterium
GCGACGAAGACCATCACCGTGCCTTCGTCGGCCGGGCTTGGAGTGGCGGTGGCAGCGGAGGCAACCGCCAGCGCTGTGGCGGGCGCAGTCGTCGCGGCGGGTTCGGTCGTGCTCGCCCGTACCGGCGCCATGGCCAGCGTCGCGGAGGCGAGGCACACCAGCGCTGCGAGCCCGTGCGGCCTGAGCCACGACGAGCGCCGAGCGGCGACGGTCACTTATCGTCCCCCTGGTCGTCCCCCGCATCAGCACTGGCGGCGGGCGGGTCGCCCCGCTGGATGTTCACCCGCTGGGTGGCGATGCCCACGTGCTGCTGAAAGGTCACCAGGTTCACCGTCAGCCAGTGCTCGCCGTCGGGCACGTCCGACAGGTTCCACGACCAGTTGTAGGGCAGGTGGGCCATCTCGTCCTCGCCGATGCGCACGTCATCGAGAAAGGTCACCAGCTCGAAGCGCTGATTGGAGATGAAGTCTCGTGCGGCGTCGACGGGCACATCCATGCGCACCAGCACATCGTCGCCGTCGAGCATGATCGCTTGCCCTGGCTCCGGGTCGCTGGGGTCGACTTGGGGGAAGGCCAGGGTGACCGCGGGGTCCTTGTCGAGGTGGGGCGGCAGGCCCCAGTGACGCGACGTGGTGCCGTCGAGCACGGAGAGCCGCTCGACCTCCTCCTTCACTGGCAGGGACGCGCCGTGACCCATGTACCAGTCGAAGTAGTCCGCGGCCCGGTTGCCCGTGGAGATGATGCTCGCCTCGGGCAGGCCGTAGCACTGCACGCTGACGATGGCGGCGATGTCAGGGGCGCGGAAATACCGTGCGCCCTGCTGGTCGAAGCCCTTCCAGATCTCGACGCACTGACCTGCGGCCCGGGGGCGCCAGTTCAGCACCGTGTTGAGCGACGGCCCGTCCTCGATGCCTGCACGCACCAGCACCCGCGCCGCCTTGGGCACGACGTACGAGATCGTGTCACCCATGCGACTGATCTCGATGGACGTGGGGTGCAGGCGATCGCCACCGGAGTGGGCCAGGGGGTCCCACCGTCCCCAGCCGCTGGTGTTGTTGGCGTCGATGCGCACGTACCAGGCCTCATCGGGGACGGCCTGGCCTGCGTCGTCCCGGCCATCCCAGTCGGCGGTGTGCTTGCCAGCTTCGAGCCTGGACCCGTCGATCAGTGTGGCCACACGCTCGTTGTTGGGGCCGTACATGGCCACCGTGACGTCAGCCGCTTCGGACAGCTCGAAGCGCACGGTCGCCGACTGATCGAGGCTGGGGTTGAAGCTCAGCGGCAGCACGGAGACGGCGCTGACCTCGATGGTCGCTGGCTCTGCCAGCTCGACGTGGGCGCCCTGCTGTCGGGCGGTTTCGAGGGCCTGCTCCGCCTGCGAATTCGTGGCGATGGTGAGCCACAGACCCACGCCAGCGATGAGAACCACGAACAACAGGACAACGACGATCTGGACCTGTCCACGTTCGTTCATCTGGGTACATCTCCTGGAAGCTGAGTTCGCTGCACACTGCCCATGGTCGCGCTCAGGGGAGCGGGCGCAAGAGTGGAGCGGGGGTCTTGAGCGAGGGTTCAGGGGGACGAGCTGACGACCCGGGCAAACACGGGGATGACGAGTCGCGGTTGCTGGGGATGGTCGGTGAGCACGACCAGCTCGGTGCGTGCCAGGGTGAGCGGCGGCTCCCCGGCAAAGCTGATCACGAGGCGAGCGGCGGGTGCCGGGTCGGTGTTCGAGTTCAGGCCTTCGACCCGGGCGCTGAGGCGAGGGTCAGCGCAACTCAGGCCGGTGACGCGCAGGGGCCGGCCTCGAGCCTCGAAGAGCTCGAGCACCAGCTCGCCCGTCTGGCCCTCTTCAACCGGCCCGAAGGCCAGGGTCGTGGGCATCATCACCAGCGCAGGCACGATGCGCCCGACCACGGGCAGGTGCAGGGGCTCCTCGCCGTCGAGCTGCACCGTCACTCGGGCGTTGATCGAAGCCGCGGGGGCCGACTCCCCGATGCTCAGCAGCAGCTCCTGAGCGATGGCGCCGGTCGGGTCGCTCACGGCTCGAGGAGCGCTCACGCCGAGCCAGTCTGCCACAGGGCTCAGCGACGCTCGGGTGGGGACCAGCTCGTCGAACGGCGCCCAGGCCTCGGCGAGGGGCCGGTCGCTCGCGACCGAGATGGACTGGGCCACACGCCAGCCCGGAGCAAAGGTCAGGGTGAGCTCGGCGGCTTCTCCCTGCACCAGATCGTCCAGCTCGAACCGCGGGGGAGTGGCCACCACCCGGGGCAGGACGTGGGCGCTCAGGACCATGGTCGTGGTCCGTCCGTCGTCGGTGACCACATGGATCGACTTGCTGATCTCGCCGCTCAACGTGGCCGTGTCGAGCAGGACATCGATCTCCACGGCCCCGCCCGCAGGGATCTCGGTCTGGCGGGCCACGGCGGTGGTGCAGGTGTCGCAGGTGATGGAGATCTTGCTGATCTTCAGGATGCGCTCGGCGACGCCCGGCACCGAGAAGTGAAACGGGAGCACGGCTCCGCGCGGCAGCACGCCGAAGTCGTGGGTCTGATCGACGGGCACCGAGGGCGGCACCGAGGGCGGCAGAGCGGGCGGCAGAGCGGGCGGCCGAGCGGGCGGCCGAGCGGGCGGCAGAGCGGGTGGACGAGAGGGTGGCAGAGCGGGTGCGGCCTGCTGAGCGGTGACTGGCGCGAGGGCCGGGAGCACCAGCAGTGCACCGAGCAGGGCCAGCGAGTTGGTCTTGAGCACCAGGCCGACTCCGCTCAGTGGCCCGAGGGGCCTGCCGCGACGAGCAGCGCTGCCATGCGGGAGGCGCCCTCCACCAGGGCCTGGACGTCTTCGGCAGAGCGCGGGTTCTCATTGCGGTCCGAGTGGTAAAGCGCCACCTTTGAGCCGCGGATGGCCAGCCCGGCGGTGAAGGGCAGAGCGCCCATGTGTTTGGCCAGGTCGCGGCGGACCGCCCCGCTGAGCAGCCGGTTCGCCTGGGTGGCGTCGGAGCCGTTCGCCGCGAGCGCGCTGCTGAATGCGGGGTCGTCGATGATGTCGATGTGCGGACTGGCTCCCGCACCAGGGGCGGCCATGCCTCGGCGAACCGGCGGCGTCAGGGTCAGGGAGGCGATGATCTGGTGACCGGTGTCGATGATGGCCACGACCCAAGGGCGCCCTGAGTTCGGCGTGCCCTGGGTGAAGTGGGAGAACGCACACAACTGTCCCTCGGCGACCTTGCCCGAGACGGTGCAGAGGGGTGGGACGTGCATGCCGTCCGTGCGCTGAAACACTGCGAAGTCGTCGAAGCCCGCAGACATGGCCTCGGCCCGTCCATCGTCGGGGGCGAGGTACTCAAGCCCCATGCCCGCGGCGCAGGCTTCGAAATGTCCCAGCACGGCGCCCTGCTGTTTGCGGGCAGCCATGAGCATCAACCCAGCGATCGTGACGAAAATCGCCACGATCGCCAGGGGTCCCACGATGTCCATCACCTCGATGGATGCGAGCACAGACTAGGGTCTCACGGGAAGGAGGAGCAGATCGACTTGTTGATGATCTCGTAGGATCCGCCGAACTTGACCCAGAAAGCCTGGAACTCGGCGACCACGGAGAACGTGCCTTGCAGACACGCCTGGCCGGACCAGCCGCTGGTGCCGTAGCACAGCTCGCCGAACAGGGTGGCCTTGCCTTCGACCCCTACCTTGCCGGAGAAGGGGTCGACCCCCGGTGCCGGGGAGAGGACTCCGCCCAGGAACAGCGCCACCGAGCCGGACGGCTTGACGCAAGCCTTGCCGCTCTGGGTGAGCTTGCACGATTTGCTCAGTGTGCTCTCGATGGCTCCGCTGCCTTCAATGGAGAAGGCGATGCTGCCGTTGAGGCCCACGTTGCCGACGAGCGGCACCACGAAGGCCAGCCCCGGGATGGGCCCGGCGAACTCCATCTTCAGGTTGGCTGTGAGCGAGTACTCCTTCCAGGTGATGGTCTTCGGCGTGTCATCCTCACAGCACTTGCCTTCGCAGCCCTTGATCTCGAGCTTGACGCCGCCGCCCACCTCGAAGTTCAGGCCGAAGGCGCCGATGACCTTGCCGAAGAGCTTCTGCAGCTTGCCGCTGGCGTCAAACTCGACGCTGCCAGCCACCTTGCAGCTCTTGCCAGCCAGGCCCAACGGGTCGATCTTGTTGATCGGGTCGCTGGTGGCGTACTCGTAGAGGTTGACGCCGTCCACCATGCCCGCGGGATCTTCCGAGAAGAAGCGGCCCATGGCCGGGTGGTAGTTGCGGGAGCGGTAGAAGTAGGTCTCGCTCTCGGCATCGTAGCGCCGTCCGGTGAAGAGGTACGGGTTGCCGATGGCCGTGGCGGCCAGGGGCGTACCAGAACCGTCTTCGATCTCGACCGAGCCGTAGGGGTCGTAGCTGTACTGCTCGGCCACATTGCCCGCTGCATCCGTCACGGCCACCACGCTGCCGGTGTAGTCCCGGTGGTAGTAGTAGTCGTTGCCGCCCCGCTGCATGGAGACCAGATCGTCCCAACCCGTGGCCCAGACGTACGTGGCCGTGGTGGCCGCGCTGACGATCTCCTCGATGACGTTGAGGCGGTCGCTGTAGATGAACTCGGTCAGCGTTCCCCCTTCGTCCAGCTTCGAGATGCGTCGCCCGAGGGCGTCGTAGGTGAAGGTGGCGATCAGGGTGTTGCCAGCGTTGCGGGTGGTGGTCTCCAGCCGTCCGGCGCCGTCGTAGGTGTAGGTGTAGGTGCCGTCGTCGGTCAGGCTCCCGTTGGCGTTGTAGGTCGGGGAGAACGCGCCGAACGCGGTGTACTGGTTCAGGTTGTTGATCGTGGTGTTCTCGGTGGTGCCATCGCGCACGACCGAGGTCCAGTTGGCCACGTCGTCCAGGTTGTAGGTGATCGCACGTGTGGGTGTGCTGATCGTGCCGCCGGACAACGTGCCCTCTGCGTAGGCGGTCAGCCGGTCGTCACCGTCATAGGCGAACGTGCGCGACGCACTGGCATCGACGGTGTTCATGGCCGTCACCAGCTTGTCGTTGGCGCTGTAGCTGAGCGCGGCAGCTGCGAAGTCGCCGCCGCCGTTCGAGTGGGCCAGCACCGCCGGGTTGCCCACGGTGTCGAAGGTCGTGCTCAACATCGTGCCGTTGGTCAGGGCCTGGGTGGCCAGCTGGTTGGCGCCGTTGTAGGTGCGCATGGAGATGCTGGAACCGCCAGCACCCTCTAGCAGACCGCTGAGCCGTTCCCGTTGGTCGTAGACCTCTTGGATGACCCGGCCCGACGGGTACGTGAGGGTGCGGGTGAGGCCCATGGCGTCGTAGGCGTAGCTGGTGACGTTGCCGTTGAGGGTCTCCGAGATCATCCGCCCGTCGCTGTCGTAGGCGAAGCTCACCGTCGAGTTGTTGTTCGTGGCCGTGAGCATCTCGTTGGAGACGCCGTAGGTGAACGTATCGGTGTTGCCGTCCGGGTAGACGCGCTGGGACAGGTTGCCCCGCTCGTCGTAGGCGAAGGTGATCAGCGAGGCATCCCGCTGGGTCTGGGAGAGCAGCCGACCCGCGCCGTCGTAGGTCATGGCCTTGAACGACCCGTCCGGGTAGGTCTCGCTGATCCGGCGGCCCACGGCGTCGTAGGTGTAGGCGGTGACGTTGCCCAGGGCATCGGTGATCGTGACGATGTTGCCGTCCAGATCGTAGGTCGCGCTGATGGTCTCGCCCGTGGGATCGGTGGCCGAGGTGATGCGCCCGCGGATGTCACGGGTGTAGGTGATCACGCCGCCAGCCTTGTCGGTCAACGACATGGCCCGGCCGTTTGCGTCATAGACGAACGCTTCGGTGGAGCCGTTGGCGTAGGTGCGCAAGATGGTCCGTCCCACCGCATCGTAGCTGTAGCTGGTGGTGGCACCCGCACCGTCGGTCTCGGCGTTGGGCAGGTCAGAGGCTCCGTAGGCGTTGGTGAGCTTCGTGCCCACCACGTCCGTGACCATGGTCACCCGGTTGAGGTTGTCGTAGGCGAAGGTGTCACTCTGGGACGCGCCCAGGGTGCGAGTCAGCATGTTGCCGTTGGCGTCGAAGCTGTACGTCGTGCCCGTGCCGCTGGGAGTCGTGGTGGTCACGGCCCGGTTCAGGGCGTCGTAGACGTGCACGATGGTGTTGCCCGCAGCGTCAGAGACCGAGGTGGGGTTGCCCACGCCGTCACGGACGAAGTCGGTGATGCCGTCATTGCCGTCAGCCGTGGCGCCGGTGTCACCGACCTTCTTGATCTCTCGGGTCAGCTGCCCGGCGACATCGTATTCACGGTAGGTGTAGTCGCCCTCTGTGCCGACGTACTGGGTCACCCCGTGGGGGCCCCAGGTCATGGAGCGGAGGTCGCCGTTGCCATCGATGATGCTGGTGATGTTGCCCTGGGCGTCATACGTGAACGTGGTCATGCCACCGGTGGCGGATGTCATGCTCACCTGGTTGCCTGCGGCATCGTAGGTGTAGCTGGTGACGGCGCCCAGATCGTCGCTCACGGCTGTGAGCTGTCCCAGGACGTCGTAGGTGTTGGTGATCGTGCGGCCGCCGGGCTCCTGGGTGGAGATCAGCTTGTTGCAGGTGTCATAGGTGTAGCTGGTGACATTGCCCAGACCGTCGGTCATGGACGTGCGGTTGCCCCGGGCGTCGAAGGTGTAGGACATCGTGTTGCCATCGAAGTCCGTGGTCGAGGTCATGTTGCCCGCGCTGTCGTAGGTGAAGCTGGCCGACCGCTGCAGCGCATCTCCTGTGGCCTCTTCGATCTGGGTGATGCTGCCCATGGCGTCGTACTGCCAGGTGGTCACATTGCCCAGCGGGTCTGTACCGGTAGCGAGCTGCCCCATGGCGTCGTACGTGAACGTAGACACGTTGCCCAGGGCGTCCGTGGTGGAGAGCCGGTGGCCGTCAGCGTCGTAAGTGTGGGTGGTGACGTTGCCGTTGCCATCGGTCAGGCTGGTGAGGTTGTACTGGCTGTCGAAGACGCTGGTGGTCGTGTCGCCGAGGGGGTTGATCAAGGTGGTGACCACGCCCTGGGCGTCGAGCAGGTAGCGCCACACTCCGCCGTCGGCGTTGTTCGTCTTTTGGGTCTCGCCGGTGAGGTAGCTGTAGCTGTTGTCGCCGTCCCGATCGATCAGGCGGTTGACCCGGCCGAAGGCGTCATAGGTCACCGACATGGTCACCTGGCCCAGGGGGTTGGTGACGGTGGTCAGGTCGCCGTTGACGTCATAGGCATAGCTGGTGATGAAGCCGCCAGAGTCCTGCACGGTGACCAGCTGGCCCAGGGCGTCGTAGCCGTAGGTGACCGACTGACCGCACGGGGCGCTGATGGTCTCGAAGCGACCGTTGGCCCCGCGGCTGATGGTCATGTCGCCGTCGGGGGTCTGCACTGTGGTCAGGCAGCCCGTGGCGTCGTACATGAATACGGCTTCTTGGCCGGTGCGGTTGGTGATCTTGAGCAGGTTGCCTTCGAGGTCGGTCTCGTAGACGCGCTCCTCGCCCTGAATGATCTCGTAGCCGGTGGCCGTCTGGTTCAGCTCCACCGGGCAACCCACGGGCTTCGAGAACGTGCCGTCGGGCTGCAGGGTGAAGTGGTGCCGCTGACCCGTGGGCCAGCGCACGAGCACTTCGGTCACGCCCGCGTGCACCGTGGGGATGACCCGGATGTCGAGACTGTGGGTCCAGCCCAGTCCGAGCAGGCCTGGCCGGCTGTCCTGGCTGTTGTACGCGCGGCCGACCTCGAGGCCCATCACGTTGTTCCAGCTGATGTCCTGGAAGCCGAGGACCAGGTTGCCGGAGCGCAAGTAGACCGGCGAGCCGGTGGCTTCGCAGGGATCTTCGGGCTCTTCTGGCGGGTCTTCGTCTTCGGGCTCGTCTTCGGGATCGACCCGGCGCGAGTGGCCGTCATCCTTCTCGTGATCATAGGCCCAGGCTCGCTCGCCCACGGCGCCAATGAAGATGAAGAGGGTCAGCAGGCTGAGCAGCCCGGTCGTAAACTTGCGGTCGATCATTTGTCTTTCCTCAGCTCGAGCCCAGGCTCGGAGGTCGGTGTCTGTCTAACCGATTCAGTAGTTGATCTGGACGAGTGCGCGGCGACGCCACGACGTGTCGCCTGCAGCCGTCGTGGCAGAAATGTCCAGGCGGTAGCCCGCTGCGGCGACCCAGTCGCCCGTGGCTCCCTTGCCGTCCCAGTTCACCGTGTTGGCCCCGGCAAGCAGGCTGCCTGCGTCGATGATGCGGACCAAGCTGGCGTCCTCGAGGCTGTAGACCGAGATGGTGACCGCGGCGTCATGGCTGAGCATGAAGTCGATGTCAGCGCCTTGGGTGCCGCAGAACGATGCCGTGGGGTCGACGATGTTTGGCGTGGCCATGACAGCGCTCACGATGGGCCGACCACCTTCGATCACGATGGCGTTGTTGGGCAGGGCCCAGGCGTTGGCGCTCCACAGGTAGTCGCCGCCGCTGGCGCCCGCGTTGTCCATCGCGTTGATGTAGTGACCGTCATCGGTGACCGCTTCCCAGTAGAACTTGTACTGGCCTCGGCCGATGACCTGACTCTGGGCCACGGTGTCCATGATCGCTGTGCCGTTGCCGAAGGGCGTGATCCAGACCGTGGTCTCGTTGGCGCCGAACGAGCTGGAGTCGGCGGTCATCTCCCAGAAGACATCGTCCCAGGGGTTGAACGGTGCGCCGTTCGATCCGGAGGCGCCGTTGGTCAAGATCTGGGTGCTGCTGATGTGCTGAAAGTTCCCGCCCGAAGGAGCGTTGGGCATGAGCAGCATCTGGCCGTCGAGCTCGTACAGGATCTCGGCGTAGTAGTCCGCATCTGGCTGGATGAAGCCGTTGTCGTCCTTGCCGTCCCACATGTCGCTGAAAGCTCCGGCGGTCCTGGGGCCGTTGAACAGGGTGCGCACGACGTTGCCCAGCCGATCCGTGATGTAGACGGTGACCGTGGTGTCAGCGGAGAGCGTGGTGTCCACCGTCATGGTGGTGGGAGCCACCGCCACTCCTGGCGGTGGGGGAACAACGATGTGGGGGTTGATGGTGTCGTCGCTCACCGTGATCGTCACGTTCATGTTGACCGTGATGGCCAGGGCAGTGATCGAGCGCAGGCCGCTGTTGTCCGTCACTCGCAGGGCGGCGATGTGCAGCCCGCCGTCGTTGTAGGTGTGGGTCGTGGTGGCGCTGGCTCCGCTCGCGTCCACGTTGAAGGTCGTGCCGTCGTACTCGAAGTCCCACTCGTAGAGGGTGATGGTGCCGTCATCGAACGAGCCGCTGCCGTCGAAATTGACCAGCAGAGGGCCATTGCCGCTACTGGGCGTGGCTGTGAACATGGCCGTGGGTGACCCGGCGGGCCCCACGTTCACATCGATCAGAGGCGACTGAATGGTGGCCACTTCGCCTACAGAGTCGGTGACCGTGACGGAGACCTGGAACTGCCCAGGACCCACGTAGGTGTGGTTGACCGAACCAGAACCCGGCATGGACGTGATCGCCGTGCCATCTCCCGGGTTCACGTCCACATTGGTCACGGCGCCGTTGCCGCTGCTGGCGGCCACGTTGATGACCACCGCGAGGGGCAAGGGGCCATTGGTCGGCGTGACGGTGATCGTGGCCATGGGCGCCTGGTTGCGCACGGTGATGTCGACTGTCGTCACGGTGATGATCGGCGCGGGTGGGCTGCCCACAGGCTCGGTCTCGACCGTGAGGGTGACCGTGTAGGTGCCAGCGACCGTGAAGGTGTGCAGCACCGGCTGAGGCTTGAAGATGGTGGTGCCAAACGTGCCGTCGCCCCAATCGAAGATGTACTTGTCGATGGACGCGCCGCTGGTGTTGCCGCCCGGCGTGAAGGAGACCGTCAAGGGCAGCTCGCCGTCGGTTGTGCTGGCCAGCAGGGCGCCCACGAGGGCTTCGTCCACGCTGATCAGGATCGTCGCGGTGACCTGGTTGCCCACCGAGTCGGTCACCCTGACGGTCGCGGTGAACAGGCCGACGACGGTATAGGTGCGGGGCACCTCTGGGCTCGTGGGCGACGAGTAGTCATAGACCCCGTCGGTTTCAAAGTCCCACTCGTAGAGAACGATCGGGTTGTCGGCCACCACGGTAGCGGTGAGGATCACCGAGAATGGCGTCAGGCCCGCGACGGGCGTGAGCGCAGAGGCCACCACGCTGAAGGCCGCAGGTGGCGGTGCAGCGCCTCCACGATCGCTCGTGTTCTTGAAGCGGCTGCAGCCCGAGACCATGGTCAGGAGGCAAAGGAGGACGACCCAACTGGTGCGACGTGTGCCGGTCATGTCTGCGTCCCTTCTGGACTGAACGTCCGACGACTCTCCCCGAGACCTAGCACGCACCCTTCGCTGCTGGCGCGGCCTCGTTGCAGAGAGAGCCCAGTGGCCAGCGCCCGCGGGTGAGACACTCTAGTAGAGGAGCTCCCGTCGGTGAATATGGGGCGGCCGTGCCTGCCACGGTCACGGCAATGATTCTACAAAGATGTCTGGATATCGCCATACGTAGCAGGGCCCAGGGCACATTTCGAGCCCATCCAGCCCTCCCACGCTCCCTTCCGGCGGCGGCAGGGCTGCGCTAACGTGTGCTCTTCACGAACCGCCGCATTGCCCACGGGCCTGCCCGATGACTCAGCCAGCTCGCCCCGACCCCAAGACGGACCCGCTGCTCTCCTCGCTCCCTGAGCACGAGGGCTTCAAGGTGCTCGACGGCCGCTACGTGATCTTCGATGTCCTGGGCCAGGGCGGCATGGGGGTGGTCTATCGGGGCAAGCACCTGGGGTTGGGCTTGCAGGTGGCCATCAAGTGCCTCGACCCGGTGCTGGCTCGGCGCGATCCCCAGTTCGTCATGCGCTTCGAGCAGGAAGCCCGGGCGGCGGCGCGGGTCGACGACCCCAACGTGGTCCGGGTCCACGACGTGGCCTCGTCGTCGGGCCTCTACTACATGTCCATGCAGTACGTGCAGGGAGAGAACGCCCGGCAGCGAGTGCAGCGCAAAGGTCGTCTCTCCATCGCCGAGGCCCTGACCATCGGCATCGGAGCGGCCCGGGGCATGACCGCGGCTCACAGCGCCGGGCTGATCCACCGGGACATCAAGCCGGACAACATCCTCATCTCCACCACGGGCGAGGTGAAGCTGGCAGACCTGGGCCTGGCCAAGGTCGAGGGCGACTCGGGCATGACCTATTCGGGGGCGACCATGGGGACGCCCCGGTATATGCCTCCCGAACAATACGACGACGCCAAGCGGGTGGCCCCCAACGCGGACGTCTACGGCATGGGCGCCACCCTTTACTACCTGCTGGTGGGCGAGGATGGCATCGACGGCAAGACCCTGCCCGAGGTGCTCAAGCAGGTAGGTTCTCTGCCGTTTCCTCGGGTGCGTGCCAAGCGCCCCGAGGTGGACGAAGCGCTCGACGAGCTCATCGCCCGCTGCGTCGAGAAGGACCCAGCCCTGCGTCCGGTGGACGGAACAGAGCTGCTCGCCGCCCTGGAGCCCTTCGCCGTGCCTGGCCAGGGCGACCTCTCTGATGAGCAGGCCCAGCCCACTTTGCTGGGCGTCTCCATGGTCTCGCCGCCCCCGGAGCAGACCCTGTTGCGCATCCAGATGAGCCTGGCGGGCGAGGGTGATGCAGGCGCCGACGCGGGCGGGGAGGGGACGCTGGCTGGTGCTGGCGGCGTAGATGCTGCAGCAGCCGCAGGTGGTGGGGGAGACGGTGCCGTGCAGGCGACACTGGCGGCCACGCCCGCTGAGCCCACGGCAGCGACCACGGAGACGCCTGGCACGACAGCCCGGTCCGGGACCGACGCCGGCACCGACGCCGGCACCGAGAACCACGTCCCGTCCACGGCCGACGCCTCGGCGGGCAAGGTGCCTCTGGAAGGGAGCGGCTCGGCCGTCGATTCCTCTCGAAACTGGCTGCCCCTGGTGCTGGGCGTGGCTGTGATCGCCCTGGTGGCCGCCGTGGTCTGGATGAGCATGCCGG
Organism: uncultured Phycisphaerales bacterium; assembly: GCA_964537035.1. Classification (GTDB taxonomy): domain Bacteria; phylum Planctomycetota; class B15-G4; order B15-G4; family B15-G4; genus CAZIAK01. Next base: position 46,014 of record CAZIAK010000030.1, read on the forward strand.
GCGAGGAGGTCGAGGGCCCGCCCATGAGTCCAGAACCTGTGGTCGCAGAGCCAGCGCCTCAAGCACCGCGCCTGAAGCTGGCCGCCGCCCCGGATGGCAGGCTGTACTTCGCCGATACGCTGGTCTCCCTCGAAGGCACCGTGGTGGATCCCCTGGGCCAGACCGTGTCCGTGACGGGCCCGGGCATCGACGTGACCGACACCCTCGACGGCTATGAGCGCTTCTCGGCAGCGCTTCAGCTGCCCATGAACCAGAGCCTGGTGGTCGAGTTGCTCGCCGATGGATATGACATGCCAGTGGCGATCAAGCTGGTGCAGGACAGCATCGACCCTCAGCTGACCCTGAGCGGTGCCCTGCCGGAGACGGTGACCGACCCGACTCTCGCCATCTTCGTGACAGTCGAGGAGGCGAACCTGGCCCGGGTGTTCCTCGACGGCCCCGGCTCACCCACCGAGTGCGTCGACGAGGGGGGCGGCCACTGGTCCGTCGCTGGTGTGCCCCTGTCCCTGGGCGACAACGCCTGGGTGATGGTGGCCGAAGATCTGGCGGGTCGACGGGGCGAGCTGCCGCTGTCGGTCACCCGTAAGGCAGAGAGCCCAGCCGTCATCGTCCCCGTCGCAGCCCCTGTCATCGTGCTGGAGGCGCCGTCGCCGACCTCTGAGCCCCTGCTGACCAACGCCCCTCTGCTGCAATTCGCCGGGCAGGTGACGGGCCTCGCTCCAGGCTCCGCACCGGCCGCCTTGCTGGTCGAGGTCGATGGGCGCGACGGCACGGACCACCCGCTCGACGCAGACGGCCGCTTCTCGTTCGAACGGGCGCTCCTGCTGGGGGCCACCCAGACGGTGCGGCTTGCCCTTGCCGGCTCAGAGGTGTCCCGCGAACTCGTGGTGGCCCAGGATGGCAGCAAGCCCCTGGTGGAGCTGAAGCTGCCCGCGCCCGATGGCCCAGCCCTGACCGGGGACACCTTCGTCGTCGAGGTGCTCGTGGGGGACAGCCATCTGGCCTCGGTCACCGTGGACGGCCTGCCCCTGGAGCCCCAGAGCCCCGAGGCCGGGCAGCTCGCCCCTGGTGCGCTTGAGTTGTGGCGGTCCAACCAGGTGCCCTTGCCAGCCTTGGGCAGCACCACCTTCACCGTGGTGGCCACGGACGGCGCCGGCAACCAGACCTCCTTGAGCTTCGACGTGGAGCGGGTGGCCCCGCCCCCGGCTCCGGTGGACCCTTGGCTCTGGACGAAGGGCGGCCCGGCCCCCGAGTTGGAGGGTCTGACCGCGATGGGCGAGAACGCTCAGGGCTATCCCGAGTACGAGCTGCTGCTCCCCGGCGATGTGCCCCTGCGCTTCGTGCTGATCCCGGCGGGGAGCTTCGCCATGGGCACCGCTCCTGGGGACGCGCACCATCAGCCCACCGAGTCGCCGAAGCAGCAGATCACCCTGGAGGCCTTCCTGCTGGCCAGGACCGAGTGCACCCAGGAACAGTACGAGGCCGTCATGGGTGACATGCCGTCCTACTTCACGGGCAACAGCGCCGAGGGGCCCGTCGAGAACGTGACCGTGATCTCGGCCGGCGACTTCTGCGCCAACCTGGGCCTCTCCCTGCCCAGTGAAGCTCAGTGGGAGTACGCCTGCCGCGCGGGGACATCGTCTACGCTCTACAACGGCGAGCTGGCCCTCGTCTCGCCCAACAACTCGCCGTCCCTCTCGCCCATCGCCTGGTACGCAGGCAACAGCGAGGCCACCTACGAGCGACGTGTCTCGGCCACGGGATGGGCTGGCAAGGAGTTCGATCACGAAACCGCAGGCACCCAACCCGTCGCTGGCCGGGCATCCAACGCCTTCGGCCTCTTCGACATGCTGGGCAACGTCTGGGAGTGGTGCGCCGACTCCTGGCATGACGATCACACGGGAGCAGCCGCCGACGGCAGCGCCCGAGTCGACCTCACAGAGGTCCGCGGTGTGCGCCGCGGAGGAGGCTACAGCAGCAAGGCCGTCGATTGTCGACCCGCCAGCCGCCGCCCGCCCCCGGGTGGCGGGCGGTCGCACTCCACGGGCTTTCGCCCTTGTAGGCTTCTTCGGGACTAGCCGGGCTCTGTTGCGTGAGCTGCGCCGTGGCTGCGTTGCAGTGGCCACGGCTGATGCTCAACGTGGCTAGCGCCACGCCTCCGCTCAGCCGGACCACTGCGCCTTGCCACGACGCAGCTCACGCAACGATTGGTGTACCGACGGCGTGGGCACGCCTGTGCTCAGGCGGGCCACTGCGCCTTGCCACGACACAGCTCACGCAACGATTGGTGTACCGACGGCGTGGGCACGCCTGTGCTCAGGCGG
>CAZIAK010000030.1:48437-64267 GCA_964537035.1 uncultured Phycisphaerales bacterium
CAGCTCACGCAACGATTGGTGTACCGACGGCGTGGGCACGCCTGTGCTCAGGCGGACCACTGTGCCTTGCCGTGACGCTGCGCTCGCACCGACTGGTGGGTCGTGGGGCTGGGGTCAGTGTTGGTGGGCTGGGAGCGTCGCGGCTGCGAGGGGCGGGTTGAGAGGGGCTTGGTGCTGCTGTTGGTCGTGCTGGCGCTGGACGTTGTCTACGTCCGTCAGCAGGGCTTGTGATTCCTGGGGTAGCGGGCCGCCTTGCTTGGGGCGCCAGTGGGGGATCAGCTGGTAGCCCAGGAACAGCGTCGTCAGGGGCAAGATCTGCGGGTCTGACAGGGGATGAACCGCCAGCACCTCGTTGCGCTCGGCATGGAGTTCGATGACCTGGGTGCGCAAGAAGACCATGTGCAGAGCATCGGTGCCCATGATGGGCTTGCGGTGGCCCAGCTCGAGCTCGATCGAGCCATGGAGGCCCACGGGCATGGCGTAGACCCCGGCGACCGGGTCATGGCGGACGCCGCGCGTGGCCCGAACACCTACGAGCACAAGCGAGCGCTCGACCCAGGGTTCGCCGGCTGTGTCGAGCAGGGGCGCAAAGGTCGTGTCTTGCGGTACGTAGAGGCGTGACTCCACCAGCAGCCGACCGTCCCGGCAGCCGAAGGGCAAGACGGTGGTGCCAAAGGCGTCGGTCGTGTTCAGCTCCGCCTCGACCGGCAGGCCCGAAATCTGCGCCGTGCTCGGAGCGACGAGAAGCAAAAAGGCCATCCCGGTCAGCAGGGCTGGAACAGCGAGCGCGAGTCTGGTGGCGGCGAACAACATGATGAGTCTCCTGGAAGCGGGGGGCGTGGATATGGGCTTCTGGAGTCTGAGACGCGAACAAGCCGAGGTGTCCAAACCCCCAAATGCACGGAGGAGGTCAACCCTCTCGCCGAGGACCTCCCGGCGCTCGCCAAAGAGGCGCGAGCTGTGGCCAAACGAAAAGCCCGGAAGGCGTCTCCGCACTCCCGGGCTTTCGTGTGGTCGGCCAGCTCTCGCCAGCGACAGCCGTCGTGATCCAGGCTGCGCTCAGTGGCTGCCCATGACGTTGTCGTAGCGGTAGTAGACCTCCATCAGCAGGGCCAAGATGGCTGTGGAGTAGACCCGACCGCCCAGGCCGCCCCAGGGGTCGAGCTGGGGATCCCATGAGCCGTGCATGTCGCCGTCGTCCTCACCGCGCTGGTGATCGGCGACCTGCTTGATGTTCTTCTCCCAGGCCTTCCAGCTGCTGCCACCCCACTGGTACAGGGCGTAGGTCGCGTAGTACCAGTAGTAGTAGTCGATCTTGCCGATGTCCCCATCGGGGTTGAAGACGATGGGCTTGTCGAGGAGCAGCTTCACGCCGGCCTCGATGGCCGCCTCGTTGCCGTCTCGCTCCAGGTCGGGGTCGGCGAAGATGCGGCAGAGGATGCCCACGGCCGTCATGGCCTCGGTCTCGGTGTCGGGCCAAGTGTCCGCCGCGCCTTCGATACGGGACGAGTTCTGGCCGGGCTCGTAGTAACCGGTGCGGCCCGTGCTGTCGGTCATCTCTTCGATGAACAGGATCGAATCTTCGAAGGCCACGTCGTCGATGTCGATGTCGTACTCGTGAGCAAGCGACAGCACCATGACGGCCCAGCCGGTGACGGACACGTCGTTCGCGTGGGCCACCATGTCGTCGCTGCTGCGGTCGCCGTAACGCCAGGCGGCGCCAGGGTTGCGCAGCTCGTACATGTACTCGAGCGCCTTGCGGGCCGACTTCTTGTAGCTGAACTTCTGGGTCAGCGCGTAGGCTTCCATGACCGCCAAGGTGGCGATGAAGTGGTCGTAGGTGTGGGCGCTGACCGTCTCGTCGCCGTAGTTGCCGTCACGGCCCTGGCCTTCGATCAGGTACTTCAGGCCAGCCTTGACCGTGGTGCGGTACTTGCCATCTTTGTCCGTGTTGCCCGCGCCCAGGAAGGCCAGCAGCGAGAGGCCGGTGACGCCCACGTCGTGCATGACCGAGCCGCGCCCGGTGCAGTAGCCGTCGCCGATCTGGCCGCACTCGTCTTCGAAGCCGTTCGCCGACCAGTTGCCGTCGACCGACTGGTGAAACTTCAGCCAGCGCAGGGCGTCGTCGATGGTGCGCTGGTGGGGCGAGCCCGCAGCCTTGCCGCGAGTGCCCAGCTTGCCTCGGCCGCCGAAGCCGCCGCCGCCGCCACCCACGCCCACCACGTCGTTGGCGCCTGTGTTCTCGAAGGGTGCGTCGCTGGGCACGTCGACGATCTCGCTCACGTCGGTGACCACGTCCTCGGTGAGCACGGGCTCCTCGATGACCTCTTCGATCTCTTCGATCTCGGGCTCTTCTTCGGGCTCCGGCGGGATCGGCTCTTCGATCTCGTCGGGAGTGGCCACGATCTTGTTGTGATCCTCGACCACGGCGGGGGCGAGCTTCATGGAGAAGAAGATGCCCAGCACGGCCAGGTGGAGCAGCAGCGAGATGCCCAGGTAGGGCGAGTTGCGGACGAGATTCCGCAGCGCATCCTCGAAGGAGTGCTCTTCGTGCGCCCCCGCGCCATGGGCTCGCTGGAAGACCAGTTCGGGGAATTTATCGTTCTGCGGCACGTGGAATCTCCGTGGAGCGGTGGCTCGGCACCATCAAATTCGGCGGACGGACCAGGATGACAGGGATTCTAGCGGTCTGGGCAGGGCGGGCAACAGCTGCTCTGGGTTCAGGGATCGATTGGAGCGCCGACCGTGCCCTCTGCGGTGGTCAGGGGCGCCGTGGGCTCGTCCTCGAAGAGGTCCTTGGGCCAGAAGACGGCCTTGTCCTGCAGGTCGCCCACCAGCTGTTTGCGGGCCACATCGAGGCGGTTGAGCTGCAAGAAGCGCCTCAACTCCTCTTGCACGGCCCTGAAGTCAGCGGGGCTGGCAGGCTCGCGGCTGTCGATGGCGAAGACCACCGCCCGCTGCTCGCCGCCCAGGGCCGTCTCGAAGACCGTGGAGATCTCGCCCTCGTGGCCCGTCTCCAAGAAAGTCACCAGCTCGGCCGAGAAGGCGAAGATGCGGGGAATCTCCGGCACAGGAGCGGTCTCTCGACCGGGGACGATGCCCTCGATGGGCTGCCCGGCCAGCAGGTTCAGGCGCACTTCATCGGCCTGCTCTCCGCTCTCGCAGGGGTAGAAGGTGTAGCTCACCGAGGCGGGTTGGTCGAAGCGGGAGCGCTCCTGCTTGAAGAGGGTGCGCAGCTCGCCAGGGGTGACGTCCACGAGCTTCTCCAGCACCGGGTCCGGCTTGATGTAGGCGCCGAACTCCGCCCAGATGCCGACCCGGTGGTAAAGGAAGATCTCAGAGAGGACGGAGCGCCGGGCCAGCTCGCGCTGACGATCCTCGGTGGTACCAGCTTCTGCGGCCAGGGCTGCGAAATCTGGGACAGCGTCCAGGTATTGCTCCCAGTAGTTCTCCACGTCGAGATCGCTGAGCACGATGCCCAGGCGCTCGGCCTCGCCGGAGAGCAGGATCTGCTCCGCGATCTGCCGTCGCAGCAGGTGGGACATGGTCGGGTCGACAGCGGCCCCAGGCTGGTTCTGCAGGCGCAGGCTGTTGATCAGGTCCGTCGAGGTGATGGCCTCGCTGTTGACCGACGCCAGCACACCCTGGCCCACGGCGTCGTCCAGGGGCTGGGGCGATCCGTCCTGCCCTCCGCCCTGAGCCAGAGCGGGGGAGGCCCCCAGGGTGAGACCGAGGGCCAAGCCGAGGATGGTGGCGGCAAGAGATCGAGAGGGCATGGTCAGCTTGGTCAGTTGTGAGCTCAGGCGTGGTCAGTGACGATACCGATCCACGAGAAAGCTGTCTCCCCTGTCGGTTGCTCCATGAACAGACCCTGGAAAGCCGAGCGAGAGCTCGACGAGCACGAAGCGGCGGCGCTGATCGGTGCGCGCTGGCCCGAGCTGGCCGACCTGCCGATCCGCGCGTTGGCTGGCGGCTGGGACAACTGCGTCTTTCAGCTGGGCGACGATCTGGTGTTTCGCTTTCCTCGCCGTGCGGTAGCGGTGGAGCTGGCTCTGACCGAGATCAGGGTGCTGCCTGGTCTGGCGGGGAGCCTGCCGCTCGCCGTCCCCGACCCCGAGTTCGTGGCTCCCGGCTCGGTCCCCGGCAGGATGTCCGCTGCGCCCGCTGGCGAGACCGCTGGCGAGATCGCTGGCGAGATCGCTGGCGAGATCGAAGAGGCGGCGGAGAGCGTGCCGAAGGGTGCGCCCCAGGCTTCGGCAGGGGCTGGCTGGCCCTTCGCTGGCTACCGCATGTTGGCCGGCGAGACCGCTGACGAAGCGGCCCTCACTGATGGCCAGCGACGGGATTGCGCGGTGCCCCTGGCGCGGTTCCTGCGAGCGCTCCACGGGCTGCCCCACGAGACGGTGCAGAGCCTGGGCGCGCCGCCAGACGAGCACGGGCGCCTCGATCTGTCCCGAATGGCCAAGCTGTGCCACGACCGCCTCGACGTGGCGGTGGAGCGGGGGCTGCTGGCTGACCGCGATCCCATCGACCTCGAGTTGGAGGGCGCACCCGCCGAGCAGACCTTGGCCACCACCGTGTTGGCCCATGGCGATCTCCATGCCCGTAACGTGCTCGTCGATGACGCAGGGCAGCTCAGCGGCGTGATCGACTGGGGCGACTGTCACCGCGGTGACCCGGCGGTCGATCTGGCCATGGCCCACGCGTTCTTGCCGCCCTCGGCCCACGATGTCTTTCGCCGGGAATACGGCGCCATCACCGAAGAGCGCTGGGCCTTGGCTCGTCTGCGAGCGATCACCGTGTCCTTGACCATCGCCGTCTACGCGGACGATGTGGGCCGCAGGGCTCAGTGCTCCGAGGCCTGCTGGGCCTTGCAAAGCATGCTCTCGTCGGACGGGTAGGGCTTCAGGGCCGCCCGTTCAGCTCTGGGGGGCGCCGAAGTTCACGTGAAAGTGCAGGTGCTTGCTGTCCTGGTAGGCGCCCAGGTTTGTGAGCACTCGCGCGGCGCCGTGCTCTGCGGTGACCTGGGCAGCGATGTCGCGGACCACCGCCAGGACTTCATGGAGTCGGTCGACGCCTGCTTCGCCAAGATCGACGAGCGAGGGCACGTGGGCCTTGGGGACGACCACGATGTGCACGGGCCAGTGAGGCCGGGTGTGATGAAAGGCCAGAACCCCGTCGGTCTCGGCGACCACCTTCACCTCCGTGCGACCGCTGAACACCTCGTCGCAGTAGAAGTCGTGGCCCGGATCACCGGGGACGTCGGGAGGGGGCTTGCGGGGGCTCAGCTGTCTGAACCCGGCCACGCCGCTGTGAACAGCGGGTGCTCCTGGCCGTCGTACGCAGCGGTGAGCGCGCTCATCAGGTCGAGCCCGGCCACGCAGTTGGTCAGCACCACGAGCCCGCTGTCCGTGTCTGGCCGAAACAGGACGAAGGCGCGAAAGTGTGGGTTCGCTCCCCACTGGTAGGCGGTCACTCCCTCGGCTCCTGCTTCGAGGGCCCAGCCCAGGCCGTGGCTGAGCGCTGCGTTCTCGTCAACGGTGACGGCCGGGGTGAGCAGCGCTGCTCGACGTCGTTCGTCGGCGGCTGCGCCCTTGCTGCCCATGGTGGCGATGACGAAGCGAGCCATGTCTGCCGCGGTGGTGTGCAGGCTGGACGACGGGTTGGCCTCAAGAGGGCGGTCTTTGCGTCGTACCGTCGAGGGCAAACGGCTGGGCAGGCCATGCCCAGCAGACGACGTCTTGTTGTAGTCGTCACGCCAGACCATGCTGGTGTTGTCCATGGCGAAGGGGCCGAAGACCCGGCTCTGCAAGAGCACTTGCAGCGTGGCGCCGCCCGCATGCTCGAGCACCCGTTGCAGCAGGCGCAGCCCTTCGTCAGAGCGGCAAAACGCCGTGCCCGGGGGCGTCTTCACCGCTGTCGACTGGCTTGCGTCTTGATCAGCGAGACCCGAACTCTGAGCCAGCAGCATGGCCGTGGTGATGGTGGCTGCCCCGTCGTGGTTGGCCTTGCCGTCAGCGCCCATGCTGTCAGCGGCGGCGAAGCCGGGGAGAAACTCGCCGATTGGCTGGTCGAGATCGAGGGCTTTCTCGTCCGCCAGATCGAGGGCGAGATGGGCCAGCATGGGCAGGGCCAGCTGGGCGCCTTCGAGCACGGTGTCTTCCATCATGGGGAGGGAGTCCCTGACCCGGCGCACACCGAAGGCCTGTGTCCAGCTGATGCTGCCGCCTTCGATCAGGCAGACGGTCAGGCCGGGCACGATGTGCTCGCTGAGCAGGGCAGGGATGGCCGCGGTCAGCCGGGCGGCGGGGCCCTCGTCGTCCGTCTGTGCCGAGGCTTGTTGGGCTGGCGTGATCGCGATGGGGGCCAGGCTGAAGAGCAGCGTGGCGGCGCAGATCAGCGGCGGTGGGAGGCGCCTGGCGACGGGGAGAGTGGCGGTCATCACGAGAGGTCTCCAGCGTCCGTGAGATAGCGATCTCTCAGGACGCCCAGGTGGTGGGCCGCGTGGCCCGCGTTGAAGTAGATCAAGGCGCGCACCGTGAAGCTGAGGTCGCTGGCCACGCCAGCGCGGTCGAGCATCTCGGGGGAGAAGCTCTCGAACAAGGTGAGGCTGGCCTGGCGCAACTGGCGAAACTCGGTGAGCATGTCGTCGAGGGATCGCTGGTCGTAGTTCGAACCTTTCATGAAGACGTCCTGGTCCATGCCGGCCAGCGCCGTGTGGTCGCCCCGTGAGAAGCGCAGGGCCCGGTAGGTGAAGACCCACTCGCCGTCGATGATGTGACCCAGTACCTGCTTCAGGCTCCACTTGCCCGGGGCGTAGGCGAGGTCGTGCTTCTCTTCGGGCACTGCGCCGAGCAACCCAAGGACCTCGGCGAGCTGGTCGCGCAAGATGTCCAGGATGTCGCCGTCGGGCACCAGGGCCACGTATCCGGCGAAGAACTCGTGGTACTCGTCTGCGTTGGGGCGGCGCGTGGCGGCTGTGGTCAAGGGGGTCTGCTCCTGGAGTGGGCTGGCAGCCTACAACGTCAAGCGCTCGCTTGCTTGGTGGCTCTCTTGGAACCGAAACGCTCGGTGAGGTGGCGCAGTCTCTGCTTGGCGGTCTTGATGCTGGCCGGCCAGGGCACGCGAATGCGCGTGGGGGTGATGGGGTAGATGTCGTGGGGCCTGAACGGGTTGCGGCGCTCGAAGGCGGCCTCGTCCTTGATGGTCAGGATCATCCCGCCCAGGCCGTCGGTGAGCAGGGAGCCCACGCCAGCGAGGCGCACCAGGCGACGGAGCTCGAAGAGCAGCACCAGCTCGCTCGCCGGTTCGGGGAGCGGCCCGAAGCGATCGACCATCTCGATCTCGATGGCCATGAGCCGCTTCTTGCCCGCCGCCGCCAGTCGGCGCAGCAGGGCCATGCGCGTGGGTTCGTCCGGGACGTATTCTGCGGGCAGGAAGGCCACGCTGCCCAGGTCGACCTCGATCTCTCCGGGCTCCTTCTCGGCGGCTTTTCCACGAGCCACCGAGACGGCGTTGCGCAACAGCCGACAGTAGGTGTCGTAGCCGACGGCCATGATGTGCCCGGACTGCTCCGCTCCCAGCAGGCTGCCCGCGCCCCGCAGCTCGAGGTCGCGCAAGGCGATGGTCATGCCCGCGTCCAGGCTGCTGAATTCCTCGATGGCTTTGAGCCGGTCGGTGGTGCTCTGCGGGACCTTGCCCGGGGGCATCAGGAAGAACGCGTAGGCCTGGCGGTTCTCCCGGCCCACTCGCCCGCGCAGCTGATGCATGTCGGCCAGGCCGTAGCGATCGCTGTCGGTGATGATGATCGTGTTGGCCCGGGGGATGTCGATGCCCGACTCGACGATCGTCGTGCAGACCAACACGTCGAGGTCGCCGGCGGCGAAGGTGTCGATGATCTCGGTGAGCTCGCGCGCCGCCAGCTGCCCATGAGCAGAGGCGAGGCGCGCGTGGGGCACCAGCTTCTGGATGCGCGCCACCATGCGGTCGAGGGACTGCACCCGGTTGTGCAACACGAACACCTGTCCGCCCCGGTTGATCTCGTGACGCAGCGCGTTGCGGATGAGCTCGTCGCTGTCGTAGGCCACGCGAGTGATCACGGCACGGCGCCCAGGCGGGGGCGTCTTGATCGTCGAGATGTCCCGCAACCCGGACATGGCCATGTGCAGGGTGCGAGGGATGGGCGTGGCCGACAAGGTGACCACGTCCACGCTCGACTTCAGCAGCTTCAGGCGCTCTTTGTGGGTGACGCCGAAGCGTTGCTCTTCGTCGACCACCACCAGACCCAGGTCGGCGAAGCGTACATCTTTGCCCAGGATGCGATGGGTGCCGATGAGGATGTCGACCTTGCCCGCCGTGACGTCCTCGAGAATCGCCTTGACCTGCTTGCCCGTGCGCAGACGTGAGAGCACCTCGATGCGCACGGGCTCCTCGGCCATGCGGTGGCTGAAGGTCTCGAAGTGCTGCTCGGCCAGGATCGTCGTAGGCACCAGCACCGCCGCCTGCTTGCCTGCGAGCACGGTCTTGTAGGCTGCGCGTACGGCCACCTCGGTCTTGCCGAAGCCCACGTCGCCCACGATGAGCCGGTCGGCGGGGCGCTCGCTCTCCATGTCCTTGCGCACGGCATCCCAGGAGGTGCGCTGATCGGGGGTGTCCTCGTAGGGGAACGTGGCCTCGAAGGTGACCATGGCCGCTTCGTCTGGCGGGTGCGCGTAGCCCATGCCGCTGGCCCGCCGGGCCTGCAGCTCAAGGAGCATGGCCGCCAGATCCTCGACCGCTCGGGCCACCCGTGCCTTCTTGCGGGACCAGGTCTTGCCGCCCATCTTGTCGAGCTTGGGCCCGCTGGCATCGCCGCCGATGAAGCGCTCGACCAGGTCGATGCGGCTGGCGGGCACGTAGAGGATCGTGTCCTCGGCGAACTCGAGCACCAGAAAGTCTTCTTCGCCTTGCTCGCGGGCCAGGCGCTTCATGCCCCTGAAGATGGCCACCCCGTGGAGCAGGTGCACCACGTAGTGACCGGGCGACAGCTCAGAGAGCGAGTCGAGGGCTCGGCTGGCGACGATGCGCCCTGGGCGGCGACGGCGCACGGCGCGACGGCCGATGAGCTCGTGGTGATGGACGAGCAGGGGGCCCGTGCCCGGCAGGGAGAAGCCGGCGGTGACTCGTCCTACAGCGAGGTGCAGCAGGTCGTTGGCTGGCAGGCCCCGGTCGATGAGCGAGAGGGCCAAGCGATCGCGCTCGCCCTTGCTGTCGCTGAGCAGGGTGACGGTGCGCCCCTGATCGAGCCAGCTCTTGAGCACGGTCTCCAAGGGGCGGTCGTCGCTCTGTACCGCATGGAGCGAGACGTCGTGGTCAGGCTGGCCCAGATCGAGGGGGTACAGGTCGGCCCCGGGGTGCCGGCGGAGCATGGCCAGCACCGCTTCGATCTCTCGGGGCGCGATCTTCTGCTCGTACGCCACCTCGACCAGGCGGTCCTTCAGGTGCGGTGGATCGATGAGCAACACCGACGTGTCGTCGGTCAGCAGCTCGGTGATCTGGCGCGTCTCTCCCGTGCCAGAACCCAGGCGCAGGGTGGTGACTTCCAGAGTCTCGACGGAACGCTGATCGTCCACGGCGAAGCGGCGCAGGTCTTCTACCTCATCGTCGAAGAGCTCGATGCGCACCGGTGTTTCGGCGGCCCAGGGATAGACATCGATGATGTCGCCGCGGACAGAGACTTCGCCCGGCGCGGCGACCAGGGGCACGCGGACGAACTCGTGATCGGAGAGCACGGTGAGCAGCTCGTCCCGGTCGAGCCGCCCGCCCTTCTCGACGAGCCATGAAGGCCCATCGGCCGCGGGGAGGTCCTCGAACAACACCGGCCCGGGGACCACGAGCACCCCGTCGCCAGGCTCCAGCAGGGAGGTCAGCGCGACCAGGCGCTCTGAACGATTGGCCCGCTTCTCCGGGCCTCCCACCAGCTCTTCATCCACGGGGATGTGCGCTACGGAGAGCTTGGGGAACACCTGGGCCAGGTCGAGGGCGGTGGACTCGGCGGTCTCGGCGCTGGGAGAGACCACCACCACGCGCCCTCTGCCCGCAGAGCCCAGCAGTCCGGCGACGATCGACGCAGACGACGACCACAGACCGCCGATCTCGGTGCGGTTGGTCTGCGTGAGCAGGTCAGCAACCGGGGGCAGGCCGGTCAGGGCAGAGACGAGGGGGGACAGGGCCTCGGGAGTGGTGGTCACCCATGGTCTCCGTGGGCGGGGCCGCTTTCACTGGCGGTGGCACCGCCTCGCGCCGGCCCGGGGTCAGCCTCTGTCGTGGCACGGCCTCGGGGCTCGTCGTGGGTCGCTTGATCATCAGCGAACTGCTCCGACATCCAGGCCAAGGTCTCTGCCCTGTCAGCGAACTCTGCCACGGCGCCGCGCAAGACCCTGAGTGCGTCCCGGGCGGCCCTCTGCTCTGCGGAGCGCTTGTTGCGACCGCTGGCCACGGCGACATGATGGCCATTCACCACGGCTGCGATGGTGAACTCTTTCTCGTGATCGGGGCCCTTTTCGCCGAGCAGGTGGTAGTGGGGCGTCTGCCCCAGCTCGCCCTGGGTGAATGACTGCAGCTCAGACTTGGCGTTGCGCGAGCGGCGCCCGTCTGCCGCGTTGGTCAGCAAGGGTCCGAACTCGTGGAGCACCAGGGCCTCAACAGCCGGGAGGCCGCCGTCCATGTACACCGCGCCGAGCACGGCTTCGACGGCGTCGGCGACCACCGAGGGCGGCACTTCGTTGGCATCCCGGAAGCCCGGCCCGAGAAAGAGCAGCTCTTTCAGCTGCCAGCCCGTGGCCACGGTGTGCAGGGCGTGCCTGCTGACCGTGGTGGCCTTCATCCGCGAGAGCTCACCCTCGGGTTGATCGGGATAGCGGGAGTAGAGGGCTTGGCCAACGATCAGGCCGAGCACCGAGTCGCCCAGAAACTCAAGGCGCTCGTTGGGGTCTCGCCCCGGGCTGCGGGCCGAGGCGTGGGTGAGCGCGGTGACGGCGAGGGAGATGTTCTTGAAGCAGTAGTCGATGCGCTGTTCAAGCTGGGTGACCGTGGCGGCGGTCTGCTGGTCCGTGGCGCCCTCTGAGGGGGAGGGGGCGAGAGCGTCCGTGACCGTGTCGCTCACCGCGGCCCCTGACTGATCGGCCTGGGGGGGCAGGGAGCGCTGTGTGCTTTTGCCTTCGAGGCGCCGCCATTCGTTCAGGGCGAAGCTGTCGGTCATCCCAGAGACGTAGTCGCACACCGAGCGCTCCAGGCCGTCCCGCTCGGCGCGCATGCGGTAGTCGCCGGGGAGCTCGTCGGCGTGCTTCAGGTAGTGGCCCACCATGGTCGAGATGGCGTGCTCGGCCACCCGGGTGCTCTTGAGCACGCGCTCGTGGCGGTAGAACTGGTGCAGCAGGTACTGTCCCAGCTCGGCGTTCTGGGCCCTGCGTTCCTTCGAGTGACCGATGAGTTCGAGCCCCGCTGCGGCGATCTGCTCGGCGCTCTGGCTGGGCGTGTTCGCCAGGGCTCGGGTCGATTGATCGATCAGGTCGAACAGCGAGATCTTGAGGATCTGATTGAGGATGGCCTTGGTGCCGGTGCGATCGTTCGGCACCTTGCCCGCGCCGTCCGCGGCCTCGCGCCAGAGGGACAGCTCTTGCAGCCCGGAGAGACTCAACACCCCGGCGCGCAGCCCGTCTTCGAGATCGTGATGATGGTAGGCGGTGCTGTCGGCCAGGTCGGCCACCTGCCCTTCGAGGAAGCGGCCGTCGGTGAAGGGGGCGCCGCGGCCTGCGTCCCCGCCGTGCTTGAGGATCATGCGCCGCACCACGTGGGTCAGGTTGAGCCCCTGGCGGTCATGGTAGGGCGACTCGAGCACGTCGATGATGCGCAACGCGTGACGGTTGTGGTCGAAGCGCACACCGGTGCAGTCGTTGAGAATGCGCTCGCCTTCGTGGCCGAAGGGCGGGTGGCCGATGTCGTGGACCAGGGCCAGCACCTCGGCCAGATCTTCGTTGAGTCGCAGGGCTTTCGCCAGAAAGCGTGCCAGCTGGGTCACCTCGAGGGTGTGGGTGAGCCGGGTGCGGTAGAAGTCGTCCTCGTCGATGACGAAGACCTGGGTCTTGGCCTTCAGCCGGCGAAAGGCCGCCGAGTGCAGCACCCGGTCGCGATCGCGGACGAAGCAGGTGCGGTAGGGGTCGGGGCCCTCGGCCTGGGGGCGCTCGAAGCAGCGGCCTGCAATGGCGGCGCCCGGGTGCAGGAGCCGCTCTTCGTTGGCTTCGGTCCACTCACGGGTGACGGGCCTGTGGGCGCTGCCCTGCTGGGAATGATGTGAGTCCATGACCGAGTTCAGCGGGGAGGCTAGCGCAGGGCTTCGGGGATGACGGACGGTGGCAAGGTGAGCAAGCGCCCGCTGCCGTCAGCTGCCAGGGACGTGGCGACCATGCCGTGATAAGGCACAAAGTGCTTCAGGGATTGCACCGCACTCAGGCCTTGAATGCGTCGCAGGATGACACGGATCACGTGCCCGTGGCTGACCAGCAGCACATCGCGCCCCGCGGCCTCTGCCACCAGGCGGTCGGTGGCGGCCCAGACCCTCGCGCAGAAGCTGGTCTCGGTCTCGCCCCCTGGGGCCGCACCACTGTCCGGGTCGGCCAGGTAGCGGGCGATGGCGCCGGGGAACTCGGCCTCGATGGTGTCCTTGTGTAGGTGGGTCCAGTCGCCGCGATCGAGTTCGCGGAAGCCCTCGTCGATGTGCACCTCTGTGCCCAGGGCTGACGCCAGGGGTTCGGCCACCGCCAGGGCCCGGCTGAGCGGGCTCGAGGCCACCCACTCCGGGGGGTTGTCCGCAGCCAGGCGCTGGGCCAGCACGGTCGAAGCGGCCAAGCCCTCTGGAGACAGGGGCACCTCGGCGCCACCGTAGAACGTGCCCCGGTGCACAGCCTCCACCTCGCCGTGGCGGACGAGCCGCACAGGTGTGGCAGGTGAATCGCTCATGACGGACATGGTTGGGCCAGGCAGGGGCCGGGGGCCGTTCGGGGGCCACTGGCCAGGTCCCGGCGCCGGTGGGTTGGCGCCGGGGGACACGAAGCGGGGGCGCGTGCTGAACACGCGCCCCCGCTCACCGGGTCAGCTATTGAGCACCGACCGCGGGTTCGATCGTGGGGGAGGCTGGCCAGGGCGAGCCTCCGAAACGATCAGTTCTCTTCGGCGTCGTAGACGGTGCCGCTGGCGGGGCAGACCACCTTGCCTTCGACGTTGGCACCACAGTCGCCGCACTCGGACTTCTCGGCGAGGATGCTCTCGGCGCAGCAGCTCAGCTCGGCGTCGCTGGCCATGGCACCGCTGTCAGCGGAAGCCTGGACTTCGGAGGAGGCGCAACCGACGAGGCTGACACAGACGGCGAGGCTGAGGGCGGTGATGAGCTTCTTCATGGCTTGTTCCGTAGTAAAGGGATGGATCGAAGGGGAGCTATCGGGCATTCAAGCGAGCCACTGGCCCATGAAGGACCGCCGGGTCGCCGCACCGGATCCGGGCATATTAGCCAATCTTCGGCCATCCGTCCCGGCCAACCTTGCCCGGACCCTCCGGCCTTGGAATGGACAAGAAGCGTGCGAGCGGCGCTGCGGGTGGCCACTGAGTCCCGCTCCAGGGTTGCTAGCCCCCGGGAGGCAGGCGGATCTCCACGGGCCGCTGCTGGCTCTCCGAAGGCCGTACGCCGGGCACGGAGGTGGTTCTGCGCCCCTCGGCAGAGACGGTGATGGTCACCGGCACATCGTCGTCCAGTTCGAGGGCGAAGCGGCCCAAGGCGTCGCTGACCTCTCGGCTGCGGGTGATCGTGCCCTGGGTGATGGTCACCTCGTAACGGGGCAGGGGCAGGCCCGTCTCTGCTACCAGGACCACGGCGTTGAGCACCACCGAGGGCTTCAACTCGACCACCACCAGGCCTTCGTCCGGGGTCAGCCTCTGCCAGGAGTCGGCGAAACCCGAGTGGGTGACCCAGAGCGTGAGCTCTTCGTCGGCTGCGAGCCCGCCGATGGAGAAGCGGCCGTCGTCGTCGCAGCCCACGCCGAGCTCCCGGTCCCAAGAGGTCACGTCGGTCACGGTGTTCACCTGGGCCCGGGCGTCGGGGAGGGGACGGCCCACATCATCTTGCACACGACCGCGGAGCACCTCGCCGGTCTTCATCACGAAGCTGATGTCGCGCAGCTGAGCTTGGCTCCAGACCTCAATCTCTTGCGGGCTGGGGGTGAGCAGACCGGGGGGCGCGGCCATGACGGTGACCTTGAGTTCACCGTCAGGTACTGCCGCGAAGGCGTAGCGTCCCAGGTCGTCGGTGACGGACGTGCCGACCTTCGCGGAACTCGTCACCTGCCAGCCGTCCTGAACTTGCTGAGTGCGCGTCTCCCGCCCGCCGAAGGTGCTGACCAACGACCCGGAGGCGCCGGGCGCGTCCCAGCTGAGCACATGCTCCAGCCGCAGTGGGACGGCAGCCAAGGGCCTGCCCGCCGTGTCCACCACTCTGCCCGAGATGCTGCCGCCCGCGCTGAGCACCCAGTCGACCACGGTGGTGTGCCCCTCGGTGACCAGGATGTTCTCCTGCCATTGGGGCGCGGCGACCCCTGCGGCGCTGGCTTGCAACACGTAGCGTCCCGGGGGCACGCCGTCGATGGTGTAGCGGTTGGCGCTGTCCACCACGGCGGTGACCCGGGGGACGGGCGGCCGACCATGCCGCTCGGTCATCTCGAAGTCGACCGCCACCCGAGCTTGGTTTGCCGCGAGCGCGGCGGCGTCATCGCTCACATCAAGGAGGACGGTCCCGGCGATGGCGCCTGAGCGGCGCAGCCGATAATCTGCGGAGACGATGACGGACGGCGCGGGGGGCGTGAAGAGCTCCTCCTCCCCATCGATGAAGCCCGGTGCCCTGGCGACCAGCGTCACCGGGCCCGAACTCGCCATGGGCGCAACGTCACGCAGACGAAACGAGCCCGCTGAGTCTGTCTTGGTCTTGGCCCAGAGAAGCTGCCCCGACTGCCTGTGCTCACTGGGCAGGCCATGGATCAGGGGGTTGTCGGCCAACGTGATCAGGGCCCCCTCGATGGGGGAACCGAAGGCATCGATCACCGAACCCTCGACGATGAACCCTGTGTTCACCAGCAGCTGCAGGTCGGCCAGGTCGCCGTCGCTGTCAGGCAACGCGACCGAGATCCACGAGCCCGTGGTAGGGGAGACGACGAGATCCGCAGCGCGCAACGGGACCTTGCTCAAGGTGAAGCGGCCGTCTTGGTCGGGCTGCTGGCTGGGGGGCAGGATGTCGTCGGCCGCCTCGCCCGGCATGGGTTGACGGGCTGAGCGAACACTGATCGAGCACTCTGCCAACGGTGACCGGTCGGACGCTCGGAGCAGGACGCCGCTCACCGTTCGAGTGGGCCCCACCGGTTGCCCCTTGCCGAAACTCTGCCCGTTGATCGGCCTGACCGACTCCGCAGGGAGGGGCGAGGCCTTCGCGTCTCTCGTCGTCAGCGCCGTCTGGACGGGGGGCTGGCCAGC
This sequence comes from uncultured Phycisphaerales bacterium, assembly GCA_964537035.1. Classification (GTDB taxonomy): domain Bacteria; phylum Planctomycetota; class B15-G4; order B15-G4; family B15-G4; genus CAZIAK01. The sequence goes on from CAZIAK010000030.1 coordinate 63,987, forward strand.
ATCGACCTTGGTGGCCTGCCCGCTGCGCTGCCCGGGGGCGGCGACGATGTCCGCGGTGCCAGCGCTGCCGTCGTCGAGCAGCAAGAGCGCCGCAGCCCCGGCGACCACGACCACGGCGAGAAAGAGGAGGGCCCAGCGAACCATGTGCGACTCCGAAGCAGGTGCCCGAGGTGGGGGGGGGCAGCACTCCGGTCATTCTAGTCTGCATCGTCTTTCTGGCGATCTGCCGGGGGTCCCTGTTTCTTGCCAGGGGGGCCGTTTCGCTCAGACAGGGTCGGCTG
>CAZIAK010000031.1:0-63380 GCA_964537035.1 uncultured Phycisphaerales bacterium
TGGTGTTGCCCCTGCTGCCATGATGGAGAGGCTGCCCACTGCGGGTTGGCTGGCCTTCGAACTCAGCGCCTCGAACGACCTGTTCGATGGCGCAGAAATGCAGCGACTGCTCGACGGCTTCGTGGCCCGACTGCTCACTCCGGGCCAGCCTTGACCAGGCTTTCCGTCCGACGTTAGAGCGCTGTGATTCGCTGGGTGGGGCAGGGCCAGGGCAGTGCTAGAGGGCCGCCATCACCGCGCCAAGGTTCTTTTCTGTCCATTGTACCAATGTGTGATACATTCCTTCGCATGTTGACCATTCGACTCGACTCGCCTGTGCCCCTGGCCGACCAGCTGGTCTCCGGGTTGCGCTGTGCCATCGCTCGGCGTCAGGTGCGCACCGGTGACCCCCTGCCCACGGTGCGCCAGCTGGCGGCCGATCTGGGCATCAACATGAACACCGTCTCCAGGGCCTATCGGGCGCTGGAGGCCTCGGGCCTGGTCTCCACGGTGCGCGGTCGAGGCACGGTGGTGGCGGCGGAGCAAGAGCGGCCAACGGTCGACCCCGCCGCCACCCGGCAGGTGTTGGCCCAATCGCTGCGAGGTGTCCTGGCGGACCTTCGTTTGGCGGGTTTGGCCAGGGGCGATGCTAGCGCCCTGGTCGACCAGGAACTCTCCACGATCTGGCAGGAGGACGACTCATGATGATCTGGTTTGACCGACTCTTCCCCGCGTTGATGGCGATCATGCCCGCGTTGATTCTGCGCTCGGTGCCCATGCACCCGACGGAGGCAGCGGACGACGCGGCAGCCAAGGAGCGCCGGGTCTACCTGCTCACGGCTTTGGCCCTGGGCCTTCACGCGGCGGCCATGACCCTGTTCGAGACGTCGCAAGCGGGGCGGGGCTCAGCCCAGGCAGGCTGGGTCATGGGCTTCTCGATGTTCGCGTTCTTTCACCTCTGGTTCGGGCAGGCGGCTCCAGCACTGGCTGCCCGGAGCCCTGGCTGGCGCAACCCCCAGGGCGAGGCAGTCCAGCGCAGCGCCTCCCTCGCTCCCCGGCATGTGCAGCGGGCGTCGACCGTTCCCAGGTCGGCCTTGCTCGTGGGCTGGATGCTCTACGGAGTCGCCACTGGTCTCACGATCTGGAGCGTTGTACAGGGCTTGCACGCGTCCATCCTCGTGGGGCTCATCTGGTGGCCGGGTTTCGTCTGGGGCGTCCGCGCTGTGCGCACGGAGGCAGAACCTCGAGATGCGGCGGGATCCGCCGAGCTGGAACAGGCCTACAGCGACCAGCGGCGCTTCAGGGCGTGGGGCTTCTACTGGCTGGGCGTCCTCGGCACAGCTGCCATGTCGGTGGCGTTCGTTGCTGCAGCGTTGGACCTCCCCGGTGTGGGCCTGTCGGGCGCCATTGGCGGCTCCCTCATCGGTCTTGTGGGTGCGGTCATGGGCACCATGGCGTCGTTTCGCCAGGCCAAGATCAATGGCCTGCTTCACGAACTGGACCATGACCTGAAGCCTCAGGGCAACGGCGACACGGTCTGATGCGAACCGGGCTCCACGGCCTGCAGACTCACCACCTCGGTCTCAAGGCGCGGGATGTGCGAGCTCTGAACCATGTGTCGTGACCCCGCACGGCTGGGCTGCCTTGAGTGGGGGGATGATACCGTGAGCGGCCATGGACCTCAGCACCTGCCACCCCAACCACAGCTCAGTGGCTCGACCGCTGCTTCGCCTGTTGATCGCTCTGAGCTTCGTGGCGTCCACACTGCAGCCCGCCGAGGCTGGCGACCGGGTGCGCACGGGATACTGGAAAGCGGGTCGGGCGCCCGACGGCTGGGTCCTCTACGAGACCGAGCACTATCAGGTGCAGTGCGCCGCCGGAGAGACCTTGGCCATGGCAGTGGGCGCCCACGCCGAGGCCATGCTCTCCGTCTATCGAGACATGCTGCCTTCGCGCAAGAAGATGCCCAGCTTCGTGATCAAGATCTTCGCCGACCGCGAGGGCTTTCTTGCCTACCGCCCTGAGGCCAGCGACTTCGTGGCCTGGTACGACAAGGACGAGAAGGAGCTGCTGGCCTACGACACCGGAGTCATGCTGGGCGACCGTTACGGGCCGGGGCATATCCGCCTGGTGAATGACTACCCTCGGGAGCTGTCAGCCTGGGAGACCGAGCGACTCGACGAGTTGTTCGCAGAGATCAACGATCGGTACATCGAAGACCTGGCCGGGCTCGTGGCCCACGAAGCCTGGCACCAGTACTTCCATTACTACACCGTGTCCTGGGTGGCCATGCCTGCCTGGCTCGACGAAGGTCTGGGCGACTACTTCCTCACCGCTCGCAGTGACGGTGCTGGCGGTGTCGATGTCGGTGCTGTGTTTCCCGATGGCGCGCGCATCTCGCGACAGATCATCGAGGACGGGATCGCCTTGCCCCTGGGCGAGCTGTTCGACCTCGACCAGGCGGGTTACTACGCAGAGGGTTGGGCCCGCTACGCGCAGGGCTGGTCCGTGGTGCACTTCTTGATGCATCACGATGAGGCGCCCATGGCCGAGCTGATCCCCGCGTACTTGAAGGACTTCAAGAAGTCGAAGAACTTCCGCAAGACGAACAAGTCGATCTTTGCCGGTATCGATCTGGAGGCTCTCGATGAACAGTGGCGTCGCTGGGCCTTGTCCCTCCCCCAGGATGACCCCATGGGCCGACTGGCGGAGCGCTTCGCAGAGATGATCGGCCCGGGCGATCTTGAGGCGCCCCAGCCCTGGCGTGATGTGTACGCCTGGTACAGAGAACGGGCCCTGTCAGAGCGCTGACCACAGGCCGTCAGCCGTTGTGAGCGAGCGTTACGGCGGGCCCGGCGAGCCTCTCCGGGGGCCGAGATGACTGCTGTATACTCCCGGTTGCACGACGGGTGCATGCGCTACACAGTCGACACGGCGAGGGCGGGCGTCATCGATCCACTCATCCAACGAGCCAAAGACGGTTGCAACGTGGCCCGGGGCGAGTTGCAGGAGCGCTTCGCCGAAGACCTGCGAGGCTACGTGCGTCGTCACGTGGGTGTGGGCCTGGGTCGCAAGATCTCTCACTCAGACCTGTGCCAGGAGACGTTCGTGCGCGTCTTCAAGGGCATGCACAGCCTCCCGGACGACGCCACGCCCGCGCTGTTTCGCAGTCGTCTCATGCGCACCGCAGAGTGGGTCATCCGCGACGCGGCCAGGTCGCTGCAACGCCTCTCTGGCGAGTCTCTCGCTGGGGCCCTCGGCGCCGAAGGCGTGGTCGATCCCGCCGGTAGTCAGTCCATGGGAGACGTGACGCGGGATGATCAGGCGCGCTGGCTTCACCGGCTGCTCAGCCGTCTGCCCCGCCCTTACGCGGACGTCCTGCGACAGAAGCTCGCTGGCAGTGATTTTCGCACCATCGCCGATCGCCTCGGTGAGCGGGAGGGCACGGTACGCAAGCGCTACGAGCGCGCCTGCCAGCAACTGCGTCAACTTGTAGAGATGTCCGGCGAAGGCGATGTGGGGTGAGCGACGAGGCTCTCGACCGTCACCTGCGAGCCTTCGTCGAGGAGGCGGGGGCGGAGGCTGCCCGTGACGTGCTGCGCCAGTTGCAGTCCGGGCTGACGCCGGAGGCAAGGGGCCTGCCCGCCGCGGGGTCTTTGCTGGGCGAGTATCGCTTGCTCACGCAGATTGGCCGAGGCGGCATGGGGGTCATCTTCGAGGCGGAGCAGGCCTCGGTGCCCGGTCGCCGGGTGGCGGTGAAGCTGCTGGCCCGGTCCGTCGACAGCCATCTCCGGCTGAGTCGATTCGAGCGGGAGATCGAGGTGATTGGCCGCCTGGACCACGAACACATCGTGCCCATCCTCTCTGCAGATCTGAGCGGGGAGGTCCCTTGGTATGCGATGAAGCTGGTCCACGGGCGCACCTTGCGGGAGCTGCTCGATGAAGGGCAGCACTTCGACTTCGGGCGGCTGGCCAAGATCTTCTGCGAGCTGGCCTCCGCCCTCGATCACGCTCACAGCAAAGGCGTGATCCACCGGGACGTGAACGCGCGCAACATCATGCTCGACGAGCAGGGCAAGGCGCTGCTGCTCGACTTCGGTCTGGCCCATGACGATCTGGCCCAGACAGCGCTGACCCTGGGGGACGACGCCCTGGGCACGGCAGAGTGCATGTCCCCCGAGCAGGTCTCCGGGCGGGCTGGCGATATCTGTCCGGCCACCGATGTGTACGGCCTGGGGGCCACGCTCTATCGCTGCCTGTGCGGCTGCCCACCCTTCGCCGGGCGCACCCTGCACGAGGTCTTCGAGCGCATCCTCGCCGGACATCCCGTGCCACCCAGGAAGCTGCGCTCGGCCATCCCTCCAGATCTCGCGGCCATCTGCATGCAGGCCATGGCTCCCGAGATCGACGGTCGTTACGACAGCGCGTCAGCCATGGCTGCAGACTTGCGGGCGTTTCTTGAGTACGGCCCCGTGCAGGCTCGGTCCCCCGGTGTCCTGAGCCGGGTCGTGCGCACGGTGAAGCAGCACAGAGGCGTGTCCCTGGTCAGCTTGATCGCCGTGCTGTTCGGCTGTGGCGTGTGGCTGCACGCCAGCTGGTGGACCCCTCGCGGCTGGCTCGAGAACGTCGAAGCTGCGGCGCACGGGGGAGATCTACGGCAAGCAGTGAACTGGACCCGTCGTCTGGACCAAGATTGGCCAGAATCTAGCTTCACCCGGAGAGCGCACACCGTGACGGAGACTCTGGTTACGGCGCAGATAGAAGCGGGGCTGGAGTCGCTGAACAAGGCCACCGAGCGGGGTGAGCTGGACGACGAGGCCAGGGCCGCTGCCTACGATGAGCTCTGCGTGCTCGAGGCCATGGGCGCCGAGCATGAGGGGCTGTCCCGCGCACGGGCTGAACACGCGGCGGACTGTCTGCGCAGGGAACTGGCCAGCTCAGCCCAGCTCTTCAACCCGGCGGCGGTCTCGTTGTGGTCCGGGCGCCTGCGGGACTCTCCCGTGGCGCCGGAGTATGAGGCTCTGCTCGATCGTCGCGGCCAGCTCTCGGTGAGCTCTCCGGGCGGGCCAGCCCGCGTCTGGCTCCATCCCCCGATGTCGGTGAATGGGCGCATGCTCTTTGACGAGAGCGAAGAGGCCGCCATCGATCTGGGTTTGACGCCCACCGCGCTGCGCTCCGTCCCCGAAGGCAGCTACCTGCTCATCGCCAAGCGCGAAGGCTCTCTCGACACGCGCCTACCGTTGCTCGTGCGCCGCCGATCCATCCAGGAGCGTCGCGAGATCGAACTCTCGGTGGAGCTGCTCACGGACGATGAGCTGGGCGACGGCTGGCGGTTCATCCCCGGGGGCTTCTCGGTGCTGGGTGGCAGCTCGCCCGAGGCCCCTCATCAACTCACCTGGGTCGACTCGTTTTGCATCATGGAAAACGAGATGAGCGAGGTCGCCTTTCGTGATCTGCTCTGGCGCGAGGGGCGCTCGTGGGAAGACCAGGTCAAAGAGCTGCAGGCCATTTTCTGGGGCGAGAACCTGGAGCCGAACGAGCCCCGTGATCGGGCCGTGGGGTACATCAAGGCTCTGGACATCAACGCGGTGATGAAGGCGCTCAATGGCCGCGAGGCACAGCTCGGCGCCGAGGCCCGCTGGTTCTATCGACTGCCTCGCCCTGACGAGTGGGAGCGGGCTGGCCGAGGGGCGGACGGTCGTCTCTATCCCTGGGGAATGACCTACCAGGACGGTCTGTGCAGCGACTACGGCTACTGCACAGACGACGATCAGTTCTACGCCTGGCGCAACAGTCCGCCGGGGGACACGTCGCCCTTCGGAGTGCGCAGCCTCGCCGGCGGCCGTCACGAGATCTGCACACCCAGAGACCTGCTGGCGCTGGTGGGGCGAGGCAAGTTTCTCGTTCGTGGTGGCAGCGCGGATGCCCGGCGACCGGAGGCGGTGACGCTGCTGGCCGAACAACTGGTCGACGCGGAGCTGCGCGATCGGATGATCGGCTTCCGCCTGGTGAAGGAACGCCTGCTGACCTTGCCCGACATGCCAGAGGCTCTCTTCAGCGACGACTTCGACGATCCCGCCGACGAGGGCGCGTTGCCTGGCGGATGGCTGGAGAGCCGATTCACCACCAGGGCTGTGGTCCCCTCCCAGGCCCGAGCCGCCCAGCATGACGGGCGGCTGGAGATCCGAGGTTACGCGGGCTCGTTCTCCGAGGAGGTCATCGTCACTCACGCCGTGTCTGTACCGGCGAGCGACTTTCAGCTCACGCTCACCGCTCGGGTCGACAGCGCGCACGCTTCGGGCCTGCCCCGTGCCTCTCTCGCCGTGGGTCTGGCCGAGCGTCCCGAGTGGATCGACCTGGGCCGGCAGCTTGGTCTGGCGCTGATGACCACGGGCGACTTTGAGCTGCACAACGGGCGCCAGGTCGCGCGGCGCTTCACGTTCGAGGAACTCATCGGGCGGGAGTTGCACTTCGAGATGGTGGTGCGCGGGGGGCAGGTCTCCGGGCGGCTCTGGCTGGACGAGCGGGGAGAGAGTGAAGCGGCGAGCTTCGGCCCGGTGCCCATGCCGGAGCGCCTCGAAGCCTTCGCGCCCCAGTGCGCGTTCCTGAGGGTGGGCAACCTGGACGCCATGCGCGTGTCTGTGGATTCCCTGACCGTCGAGCCCCTCCACTGACGGCACAGATGGCCGCAGCAGATCTTCGGGATGGGAGGCCTGGCAGAGGTGCCTGTCCCTGCCCTGGGCGCTCGCCGATGGGCTCAGACCCTGATCCAAGTCGTGCTCTCCGGGGCACTTGCACCCAGATCGCTGACTTCGTTGGTCACCTGGCTCCCCCGGGTCAGTAGAATCCGCCCTTTAAGCCCACACCGCCCAAAACCCGCTTCGGGGACTCAAGTCCATGCGTGCCTTCATCGACGACTGCCTCGACCGGGTCCTGGCTGGGAGCGACCTCTCCATTGACGATGGCGCGCGGCTGCTGGGCGCCGGACCAGACGACTTCATGCACCTGTTGGCGGCCGCTTCCCGGGTGCGCCTCCACTACGTGGGCGACGAGGTGCATCTGTGCTCGATCGTCAACGCCAAGAGCGGTCGCTGCAGCGAAGACTGCGGCTTCTGCTCCCAGTCGTCCCGCTTCACCACGGGCATCGACGAGTACGAACTGCTGCCCGAAGGCCAGGCGCTCAAGGCGGGCGAAGAGGCCCGCTCTCATGGCGCCGAGGCCCTGGGTCTGGTGGCCGCCTGGCGTGGGCTCAAGCAAGGCAAGCAGCTCGATGAGGTGGTAGAGCGCGTGCGCGAGGTGAGCCAGAACGGAGCTGTCCACGCGGACGCTTCTCTGGGACTGATCGATGACCCGGAGGTGGCCAGGCAGCTCAAGGATGCTGGGCTGCACACCTACAACCACAACCTGGAGACGGCTCGCAGCCACTTCGATGAGGTGGTGGCCAGTCACGACTACGACGAGCGGCTCGAGACCTTGAAGATCGTCCGTGAGGCCGGACTGCACCTGTGCAGCGGCGGCATCGTGGGCATGGGCGAGTCGTTGCGGCAGCGGGCCGAGCTGGCCGCCGAGCTGCGAGAGGTTGATCCGGACATGGTGCCGCTCAACTTCTTGAACCCCATCGAAGGCACGCCCATGGGCGAGACACACGAGCCCATGGCGGCCATTGACGCGCTCAAGTGCATCGCCATGTTCAGGCTCATGCTGCCCAGGCACCAGATCATGGTGGCCGGCGGTCGCGAAGTGGTGCTGGGTTCCTTGGCGCCACTCATGTACATGGCTGGAGCCAGCGCGACCATGGTGGGCAACTATCTGACCACTGAGGGCACACCCGCCGCGGACGACGTGGCGACCATCCGGGCCCTGGGGCTTTCGCTGCGTACGGACGGCTGTGCGGAGCTGCCCGACAGTCCCCGTCCCCGGAGCCAGGCCGCGGTGGCCAGTGTCTGACGAGTCGAGCCACTCGGTCCACTCCTTGTCGGCCCACGCCCGCCAGCGGGTGGACGATCTCGCCGCCGCTGGCCTGGGCCGCTCGCTACGAGCCGTGTCTCCCCTGGGGGGCTGTCGGGTCGTTCGTGACGGCGCCGAGCTGATCTCGTTTGCGTCTTGTGACTACCTGGGTCTGGCCTCCCACCCTCGCCTGGCCGCTGCTGCTGCAGAAGCCGGAGCGGCGCGGGGCACAAGCTCGGGGTCGGCCCGCCTGCTGGTAGGGCACTGCGATGAGGTGGCTGCCCTCGAGAGTGAGCTGGCCACATTCTTCGGCCAGCCCGCCGCCTTGGTCTTCGGCTCTGGCTACCTGGCCAACGTGGGCTTGCTCACCGCTCTGGCCGGCGAGCACGATCTGATCGTCTCCGACGCCCTGAGCCATGCCAGCACCGTTGATGCCTGCCGGCTGTCTCGGGCCACGGTGAAGATCGTCCCTCACAACGATCTGGAGGCCGTGGCCCAGGCCCTGGCCGACGCATCGATCTACCGACGGCGCTTCGTCCTCGTCGAGGGGGTCTACTCGATGGACGGCGACGTGGCCCCGCTGGCGCCGCTGGCCCAGCTCTGCGAGACGGCCGATGCCCTGCTCATGGTGGACGACGCCCACGGCCTGGGGGCGGTGGGGCCAGGCGGACGAGGCGTGGTGGCGGCCGCTGGACAGGGTCACAGGGTGGCTGCGCAGATCGGCAACCTGGGCAAAGCCCTCGGCTCCTACGGCGGTTTCGTGCTAGTGGATGCGGCTGTGCGCGACCTGTTGACTCAGACTGCCAGGTCGTTTGTTTTCACCTGTGCCCTGCCCCCCGGGGTGGTCGCGGCGGCCAGAGAAGCTCTGGGGGTTTTGGCCGATGAGCCCTGGAGAGTCGAAAAATTGGCCCGAAACGTTGAGACCTTGATCACGTCCCTGGAGCAGGTCGGCCTGTCCGGACAGCTCGGCAGGGCAGCCTTTGTGTCAGATAACGACAAGCCGATATCACTAGAGGAGCCGACTTCCTTGGAATGTGGGGCGACGTTGGCCAGGATGGCACCCATCGTTCCGGTGGTGGTCGGGGACAGCCGTCGGGCCTGTGCTCTTTCGGACCGGCTCGCGGACCGGGGCTGGTTGGTGCCAGCTGTGCGGCCGCCGACTGTTCCCACGGGAGGCTCCCGGCTGCGGCTGACAGTCACCGCCGAGCACGATGAGGATGAGTGCCAGCGCCTGGCGCTCGATCTGGCCGACGTGATGGCAGACCTGAGGAGCGGCGCGGGCGAATGAGCGGAGACGAGACCATGGCGGCTGACGAGACCGAAACAGAGCACGACCCGGTCGGAGGATCCCAGAGCTGGCATCGGCATGTACCTGGCCCCGGAGCTGGCGCCACCAGCGCCAGTGGTCGCACCCATGGCCAGCTGCAGCGAGCCGACAGGCGCGTGCTCTGGCACCCGTTCACGCAGATGCAGGGCTGGATGGCCGAGGACTTCCCAGTGATCACCGCCGCTGAGGGTTGCTGGCTGCTCGACGCCGATGGCCGCCGCTACCTCGATGGGGTCTCGTCCCTCTGGTGCTCGGTGCACGGTCATCGGGTGGCCTCCATCGACGAGGCGATCAAAGACCAGCTGGAGCGCGTGGCTCACTCGACCCTCCTCGGTCTGGGCGGAGAGCCGTCGATCCTGTTGGCCGAAGAGCTACTGGCCCTCGCACCTGGGGAGCTGAGTCGGGTGTTCTTCTCCGACTCGGGCTCCAGCGCGGTCGAGGTGGGGCTCAAGATGGCCTTCCAGTACTGGAGGCAGCGACATGGGGACGAGGCCGCCAGCCAGCGTACGCGCTTCCTGTCCATGCAGAACGGCTACCACGGCGACACCTTGGGTGCTGTGTCCGTGGGGGGCATCGATCTCTTTCATCAGGTCTTCGAGCCGCTCTTGTTCGAGGCTCGTCACGTGCCCGTGCCCCGGGGATCCGTGGCCGCCGACCGTAAACTCGACGTGGACCGTTGCCTGCACGAGCTGGGAGTCCTGCTCGACACGGAGGGCGGGAGCTTCGCCGCGCTGATTCTTGAGCCTGGCGTGCAGGGCGCGGGCGGGCTCATGCCCTACCCGGAAGGCTTCACCAAGGACGTCGTAGAGATGGCTCGGCGAGAGGGCCTGCTGATCATCGTCGATGAGGTGGCCACGGGATTCGGGCGCAGCGGCGAGCTGTTCGCTTGCGAGAAAGAGGACATCGAGGCGGACATCCTCTGCCTGGGCAAGGCCCTTTCGGGTGGCTACCTGCCCTTGGCGGCCACGCTCACTGGCGATCGTGTGTTCGATGGCTTTGCCGGCCAACATGACGACTTCCGCACCTTCTTTCATGGGCATACCTTTACCGGCAATGCCTTGGCCTGTGCGGCAGCCCGAGCCAGCCTGGCCCTCTGCCGCGATGAGGGCTTCTTGCCAAGGGCCCAGGCGCTCGGTGAGCGGATCGCCGAGGGGCTCGAGGGCTTGGCCAGCGATCCCCACGTGCTTGAGGTCAGACGCTACGGGTCCATGTTCGGCATCGAGCTGGTCGAGCGGCGCGGCGTGCGCACTCGCGAAGGCCGCTTGAATGGCGTGGTGCCCTTCAACGCGAGCCGGCGCATGGGCCATTCTGTGGCCCTGCAGGCGCGGCAGCGGGGTGTGATCTTGCGCCCACTGGGTGACACCGTGGTGCTCATGCCTCCTCTGACCATGACGGATGCCCAGGCTGAGCAGCTGGTCGAGGTGACCACTGCCTCCATCAGGGCCGCCACCAGGACGCCCTGACAGAGATGCCAGCTGCCGGGCTGTTCATCACCGGGACGGACACGGGCGTAGGCAAGACCCATGTGGGCTGTCTGCTGGCGCGAGGGCTGGTCGATGCTGGGCTGTCCGTGGGCGTGATGAAGCCTTGCGAGACGGGGGTCCAACGGGGCCCCGACGGAGAGTTGCCAGAGGGGAGTGACGCCGAGTTGTTGGCCCGGGCCGCCTGCTGCGATGCTGCTCCCACGACCATTCTGCCCTACGCCTTCCCCTTGCCCGCGGCGCCGTCAGTGGCTGCGGCGCACGCGGGGAGCGAGATCGAGCGGGAGTGTCTCGACCTGGCCCAGGCGGCCTTGCGCGAGGACCACGACGTGCTGCTAATCGAAGGGGCGGGCGGGATCACCGTCCCCCTGACGGCGGGGTTCACCTTTCTTGATCTGGCGGCCCACTGGGGCTTGCCTGTGCTGATCGTGGCCCGCACCGGCCTGGGCACCCTGAACCACAGCGTGCTCACGGAACGTGCGGCCCGCGCCGCGGGGCTGCGGGTCATGGGGCTCGTGCTCAACGCGGTCGACGGGACGGTGAGCCCCAGCGATCGGGCCAACCTCGAGCCCCTCGGTGAGCTCTTGGCGGCGCCGGTCCTGTGCGAGTTCGGCCACGGAGACGGCGCTGAATCGGGCGCTCTCGCCCAGCTGGTCGCGGGCGTGCGTGGGGCCCTCCATGTGTGAGTCCGGCGAGCATGGGCTGAGCAGGCCTGAAGCGCTGGCGGTGGAGGGGGCCAGGGCGCGGTGATCACGCGCAGGCGTCTGTTGGTCGGCGGAGTCCTGGGTGCAGCAGGGCTGGTGACTGCTCGCTACACGGTCCCCGGCCGTTGGGTCACGGGAGACGTCACGCCCCTCGACCCGGAGGCTCAGGGTTTTGTCGCGCGCTGCATGGAGGGCGTCATCCCCTCGAGGATGGTTGACACCCACGTGCATCTCGCCGGCCAGGAAGAGGCGCTGACTGGGTGCTGGTTGCACGACGATTGGCGACGGCACACCAGCCCCCTCCGGCGCCTGCGCTATGACCTCTTCATGGGCGCTGCGGGGGTCACCCGAGAGGTGGGCAGCGACGCACAGTACGTCTCGCGCCTGCTGGAACGGCACGGCGCGGCGCACCCTCAAGGTCGCCTGTTGCTGCTGGCCTTCGATACCTTCGTGGATGAACTGGGCCTGGAGGATCGCAGCCTCTCGGCCATGTATGTCCCTGATGGGGCGGTGCTGGATCTGGCCGAGCGTCACGACGAGGTCCTGGCCTGCTGCTCCATCCACCCCTATCGCCGTGATGCTGTGGAGCGCTTGCGTGAGGCGGCGAGCCGGGGGGCGGTGGCGGTCAAGTGGCTGCCTGGAGTGCAGGGCATCGACCCCGCTGCCCCGCGCTGTCTGCCCTTCTATGACGCCTTGGCCGAGCTGGGCCTGCCGCTGATCACGCACGCCGGAGAAGAGACGGCGCTCGCTTTCGTCAGTCAGGAAGAGCTGGGCAATCCGCTCCGCCTCCGAGCGGCACTGGACCGGGGCGTGCGGGTGGTCATCGCCCACGCGGGCAGCCTGGGTCAGGTCAGTGACCTCGACGCTGCATCCGGCCGGCGCGGCAGCCTTTCGTGCTTCGATGCCTTTCAGCGCCTGTTCGCTGAAGCCCAGTACGAGCGCCAGCTGTTCGCAGACATCTCAGCGTTGACCTTCATCAACCGCTCCGGCGAACCGCTGAAGACCATGTTGGCTGAGGCCCGTTGGCATCACCGCCTGGTGAACGGCAGCGACTACCCCCTGTGCGCCTTGCCCGTGGTGAACAACAGCTGGTGGTTGGAGCGCAACGGTCTCCTGGACAGTGACGACCGGCGGATCTGCGACAAGATCGGCCGGGCCAATCCGCTGCTGTATGACTTCGTGCTGAAGCGCTCGGTGCGGCTGCTCGACAAGGGATTGCCGCGGCGTTTCTCACCGAAGGTCTTCGAAGGCGACTGGCTGTTCGACAGCGTGGTGGGCTAGATGCCGTCCGGGCCACAGGGGGGCGGGAGGTACTGGACGGGTGGGCAGTACAGCCTGGCGCGGATGGCTCTGGGTGTTCTCGTGCTGGGGCTGGTGACGCGCTCGGCGCTGGGGCCACTGGCCGAGGCTGGCGACAAGCTCGGGGGGCTGACTCTCGCGCTGCTCGTCCTGGGGGCTGTGGCCGCGCTGGCGCTGACCGCCGGGTTTCGTGATCGCTGGGCAGCGGGGATGCTCGCCTTGATTCTCGCCAGCACCTACAGCGAGGCGCCGGTGGGAGGTCGACTGGCGGCGCCCCTTCTGGCGGTGCTGCTGCTCGGCCACCTGTGCCAGCGGTCAGGGCCCTACCTCTCTTTCGATGCCCGGGGACGTGTGAACCCTGGCGGTGATTGGTCTCACCGCTCGTGGGCGGGCTTGGTCATCGCTCTGGCAGCGGTGACCACGGTCGCCTGGTGGCTGGTCGGCGGCAGCGGGTCCGCTGCGCTCGATGACGCCTGGCTCGCGCTGCCGACCCTGGTCGTGGCCTGGCTCTTCGCCGTCCCACCACGAGGGATTCCCGAGCCCGCGGTTGGGTCGGGACGGAGTCACGTCTTCTACGACGGGCACTGTGGTCTGTGCCATGGCGCCGTGCGCTGGATCCTGGCCGAAGACGGCGGGGCTCGGCCGCTGGCCTTGGCACCGTTGCAGGGCAGCACCTTCACGGCCTTGGTGGACGCTGAGACCAGAGCGGGGCTCCCGGACAGCCTGGTCGTGCGCCGGCCCCAGGGCCAGCTGCTGCTGAAGTCAGACGGTGTGCTCGCCATCCTGCAGGGGCTGGGAGGGCATTGGCGCTGCCTGGGGCAGGTCCTGGGCGTGGTGCCTCGGAGGCTGCGCGATGGGATCTACGACGGAGTCGCTCGAGTGAGGCGCCGGCTCTTCGGCGAGCCACAAGACCTCTGCCCCCTGTTGCCGCCGTCGCTGGCAGAGCGTTTCGATCCCTGAGAGGCCCCCGCGCTCTCCTACGGCGGCAGGCGGGCCAAGAGTGCCCTCGTGCTACCGTGCAGCGAGGCCGCTCGCCGGGGAGTGATCTCCCTCGGGGGCTGCCACGGATTCAACGGGAGGGTTCGACATGCTGGCCATGCCAATGTTCGTCACCGTCGCAGCGCTCATGCTGTGGGCGCCGCCGCAGGACACGGTGAAAGAGGATGAGACCGGACTGCGCTTCAACACCGAGCTGACCGCTCCTGGAGGGCCGGAAGGCGAACGCATCCAGCATCTGCTGGGCACGGGCTGCCGCGAGAAGTTCTGGATCAACGTCTACGCCTACGGGTTGTACGTCGATCGGGTGCAGACCCACGGCAAGCTGTCGACCATGATCTCAGGTCTGGGCAAGGCCAGGCTCAAGGTGAAGGACGTGGCCCGCATCAACACACCCGCCATCTCTCGCACCCTGCGCCTGGTCATGGTGCGGGACGTCGACGGCGAGGACATGCGCGAGGCCTTCGAGGACTATCTGGGCGCGCGTCTGAAGACCCGCGGCAGCGCGGCCGACCAGGTCAAGAGCTTCAAGAACCTGGCCAAGTTCAGAGACTATTTCGCCGATGACGTGGCCGACGGCACCGAACTGATCTTCGCCTGGCGAGCGAGCACCGGGCCGGACACGCCGGGCACCCTGACCACCAAGATCGCGGGGCGCGTGGTGGGCACCTTGGTGGCACCAGATCTCACCTGGGCCCTCTTCGACTGCTACGTCGGCAAGGATCCCATCTCTGACGACTCCGTCGAAGACATGGCCAGAGACCTGCCCACGGTGATTCGCGCTGGGGCCAAAGAGGTCGAAGCCGAGCAGCACAAAGCCGCCAAAGAAGGCTGAGAACCAACCGGGCCGAGAGGCTCGCTCAGCAGCCGCCGATGCGCTCTCGGGCCGCGCACTTGCGCACCCAGTAGATGTCCAGGCAGATCAGCGGTATCAACGCGATCATGACGAAGATCCAGGGGATGACCAGCCCCTCGGGGATCTCGCCTGCGACGGCGGTGCGGGCCAGCATGGACTCAACCAGGGCCCACAGCGGCAGCCGCCAGAAGACCAGGATGGCCAACCGTCCCTTGCTGCCTGCCCTGACCATCTTGTCTGACGAGAGGTGCTTGCCCCAGGCCTCGAGCCCGGAGCAACAGGGCATGGCTTCGCTGGCCAGGGTGACGAGGACCAGGGCGTGGCCGACGCCGATGGCCATGGCGATGCCGTAGGAGAGCAAGGCCAGGGCGTGGTGGGCCACCAGGTCAGATCGCGGCGAGAAGCCCAGGGCGACCTTGCCGTAGATCATGGAGAGGCAGTCGGCGATGAGGTGACCGTAGGCCACGGACACGGCCTTGATCATCCAGCCCCCCGGTTCGTGCCGGTAGAGAAAGCCGAAACGGACCGAGTCGAGGGCGCTGATCAACCCGACAAGCCCCAGCACGGTGAGCACCACCGCCGCGAACCCCCGGGACATGCGGAAGGCGCGGTTGAAGTCGGGCTCGCGAGTGCGCCACAGGACCAGGTGGAGTCCCAGGAAGAAGGCGGCGGAGGCGAGAACGATGAGGGTCAAGGTGAGCGGAGCAGTCGGGGAGCTGTGGTTTGCCGGGGAGCGGCGTCAGGAGTGCCGCCAGCCGTCCTGCCTGTGATGGGAGCTGGGCGATTGTCCGGCGGTGCGGGCCACCGCGCAAGGCGTTGTCTGACCGTGGAGCGCCAGCTCAGCCAGCGGGGGGGCTGACCCGGTCTGGCGTCGACAGGCGCTCGACGGCTGCGAAGAGCAGCTCGGCCTGGATGGGCTTGGTGACATAGTCGTCCATGCCTGCCTCCAGGCAGCGCTGCCGATCGCCCTTCATGGCGTTGGCGGTCATGGCGATCACGGGGATGGGCTCGGAGCCACTGGCCTGCTCTCGGGCTCTGAGCCAGCGGGTGGCCTCCAACCCGTCCATGACCGGCATGGCCACGTCCATGAACACGGCGTCAAAGGAGGTCGTCTCCAGGGCCTTCAGGGCCAGCTGACCATTGTCGGCCACGTCGACCTGATGCCCCCAGGTCGCGAGCATGCGCATGGCCACGAGCTGGTTGACCTTGTTGTCTTCGACCAGCAGCAGCTTCAGCGGGTGATCACTGACCTCGCTCAGGACCGAGCCCTCGTGATCTGGTTCGGGTGCAGCGCTGGCCGAGGCGGAGACGGTCTGCTGAGCTGCAGGCCCACTCTCGGCGATCTTCTCGTGGGTGCGCTGCGTCTGAGGAGCCTGATCCTGGGGCTCACCGAGCAGGCCGCAGCGAGCGGTGAACTGGAAGCTGCTGCCCTCGCCTTGGGTGCTCTCGACCCAGATCGTGCCGCCCATGAGCTCGACGAGCTGGGTGCTGATGCTCAGCCCCAGGCCCGTACCGCCAAAGCGCCGTGTCGTGGAGCCGTCGGCCTGAGTGAACGCCTCGAAGATCCGGCGCTGCTTGTCCTCGCTGATGCCCACGCCGGTGTCGGTGACCGAGATGTGCATGAGCAATGAGGCCTGATCGCGTTCGGTCGCCTCCACCGCCACGGTGACCGAGCCCTCCTCGGTGAACTTGAGCGCATTGCCTACCAGGTTCACGAGCACCTGGGTCAGTCGCCCGGGGTCTCCAGTGACCGCTGCGGGGATGGCTTCAGCCACGGTCCATTGCAGCTTGAGTCGCTTCTCGTCAGCCTTTTGGGCCAGAGATTTGCAGGCGCTGTCCAGGGTGGCGCGCACGTCAAAGGGGATGACCTCAAGATCGAGCTTGCCCGCTTCGACCTTCGAGAAGTCGAGGATGTCATTGATCACCCGCAACAGGGAGTGGGTCGAGGTGTGAGCCGTCTGCAGAAGCTCCTGTTGTTCGACGGTGAGGTCGGACGAGAGGGCCAGCTCGACCATGCCCAGGATGCCGTTCATGGGCGTGCGGATCTCGTGGCTCATGCTGGCCAGAAACTCGCTCTTGGCCTGGCTGGCCGCCTGGGCCTCCGTGTTCGACAGCAGCAGCTCCGCAGACTTGTCCTTCAGCTCGAGGATCAGCTCGCGGGACATGTGAATCGCGGCTACCATGCGGCTGCGCAGCTGTTGGGCCGTGACAGCTGTAGACGAGATGTGCAGGCCGATCACGGTCAAGATGAGCAACTTGGTGATCTCGATGCCCGGTTGAATCGGCCGCCCTTGAGCGACCATGATCAGCACCAGCGCTCCGTACACCGCCACGCCGAGAACCGTGAAGCCCACGACTCGGCGCACGTTCGTGTAGGTCTGGTCCGCAACGCGAATGACGGGCAGGAAGAACAGCCAGCTGCGCTCGCCCCCCGTGCACCAGATGGCCAGGCCGAACAGCAGGACGTCCATGCCCAGAAACGCCAAGGCCAAGCCGGACTGGCCGCCCGGCTTGTAGAACCCCTTGAGCGCTGCCCAGCTGATCAGCGAGAAGACCGCCACCGTGGTGGTGAATCTGAGCGCGTCGCCTGGCCCGCCGCTGCCCGGAACCAACAGCACGTGCGCCCAGACCAGCGCGGTGATGGCGGCCATGCCCACGGCCCGCAGGCGGGGGATGGCCACGACGTTCAGGCGCACATCCCGTCGGTTGCGTTTCTCAGCTGCCACCGCAGGGTCGAGGTCGACCACGTAGTCCTGCTTGCCGATGGAATGGCTGGTTTGGGTCAAGGGGCGAGAGGCCGGGAGCAGGAGGAGGCGGGGCGCTGTCCCTCCTGATCGACGGCTTTTCGGTGAAAACTGAAGGACCAGTCTGTTGAGCGGAGGCCGGGCTTCTGCGGAGGAAAAGCCCACCATCGGGCCCCTCTGGGCGGGAGAGGCGGGCCGGAGCTTGCTTGGCGGAGCCCCCTGTCGAGAATGCTCGGTCCCCGGGGGCAGCCCGTCGGCTCGCCGAGCCGCGCCTCACAGGGGGCCCTCGACCTCACGGACCGCCAGATCATGGCCCGCAACATCAAGCCCCGCAGCGAAGACTACGCGCAGTGGTACCTCGACGTCATCAAGGCCGCCGAACTGGCCGACCACAGCCCGGTGCGGGGGTGCATGGTCATTCGCCCGGAGGGTTTCGCCATCTGGGAGGCGATCAGCGCTGACCTCGACGCGCGCTTCAAGGAGACGGGTCACGTCAACGCCTGCTTCCCCTTGCTGATCCCCCAGAGCTTTCTGACGAAAGAGGCCGAGCACGTGGAAGGCTTCGCCATGGAGTGCGCCGTGGTGACCCACAGCAAGCTCTCCAAGGGCAGCGATGGCACCCTGCACCCGGCGGGCAAGCTCGAAGAACCCCTGATCGTCAGGCCCACGTCCGAGACGGTCATCGGGCACATGTACAGCCAATGGATCCAGAGCTACCGCGACCTGCCCGTGCTGATCAATCAGTGGGCCAACGTGATGCGCTGGGAGATGCGCACCCGGCTGTTCCTGCGCACGTCAGAGTTTCTCTGGCAGGAGGGGCACACCGCCCACGAGACCGCCGAGGAAGCGCAAGAAGAGACCCTGCGCATGCTCGACGTGTACGCCGACTTCGCCGAGGAGTCCCTGGCCCTGCCCGTGATCAAGGGGCTCAAGACCGAGGCCGAGAAGTTCCCCGGCGCCGACGCCACCTACACCATCGAAGGCCTGATGCAGGACGGCAAGGCCCTGCAGTGCGGCACCAGCCACAACCTGGGCCAGAACTTCTCCAAGGCCTTCGACATTGATTTCCTGGGCCGGGACAACAAGCAGCACCTGGCCTGGACCACCAGCTGGGGCGTGTCGACCCGTTTGATCGGCGCCATGATCATGGCTCACAGCGACGACGATGGCCTGGTCATTCCGCCTCGGGTGGCGCCCGTGGTGGCCACGATCATTCCCATCTGGCGCAAGGACGAGGACAGGGCTCAGGTGGCCGAGTACATCGACACGCTGCTGGAGCGGTTGGTGGGGGCCGACGAGCTGGCGGCGAGCAAGAAGCGCCTGGCCGCAGGCGATCTGCACAGCGTGTTCTTCGACAAGCACACCCACCAGCGCATCGTGGTCGACTGGCGCGCTGTGCGTCCCGGTGACAAGCAGTTCCACTGGGAGCAGCGCGGCGTGCCCTTCCGTATCGAGGTCGGGCCCCGCGATGTGGAGAAGCAGGCCATGGTGGTGAAGAGTCGTCTCGACCGAAAGGACAAGCGCTTCGTCGACCGGGACGAGCTCTCGCACGAATGGCTTGAGGGCCTGCTAGAAGACAGCCACAGCCAGCTCAAGGAGCGGGCCAGGGTCTTCAGGGACGCCAGCATCCACGAGGCATCGTCCTACGCAGAGCTGCAGGCAGTGCTCGACGAGCACGGCGGCTTCGTACGCTGTTTCTTTGAGCAGGACCCGGCCCGGGAGAAGACGATCCAAGAAGAGACCAAGGCCACGGTGCGCTGCATTCCCTTCGAGCAATCGGGCAAGAGCGGCCCCTGCATCATCACAGGACAAGAAACGACAACAGAAGTGCTCTTCGCTCGGGCCTACTGATCTGGCCGATTGCCCAGCTTTCCCAGGCACGTTTTCCCATGAGCGGATAGGCTCAGCGGTTGCCTGCGCCTCCCCCCTCTCTGTCTCGGGCACCCGAGGTTGCGCAGTGGCCACCTTTTGATCTCTGGAGTTCAGCCATGGTTTCTCGTCTGTGTCTCGTCAGCCTCTCACTCAGCCTGTTGCTCTTCGCCAACCCGGCTGCGGGGCAGAACGAGCAACCCACTGATGTCCAGGTGGGCTTCAGCCACGACTCTGGATTGGCGTACAACGACGGTGCTCCAGGGAGCGCCCCTGAGGTGGTCATCTCCTTCCCGGTGGTCTATCCCGGGGCCAAGTCCCTGCGCCTGTACTTCGATGAGATCGAGCTGTCCGGCAACCTGCTGGCCGGCACCGGCTCGGTGCTGCGCATCACCTCATTGGCTGACGGCGGCCTGCAGACGCTCAACGCGACTCACGTGATCGAGTGGCAGAACAGCAGCGCCTACTTCAACGGCGCTGGCGTGCAGGTCGATGTGCTGGCCTACCCCGGCACCGGAGCCAACCGCGTCGTGCTGCACCATCTCGACGTGGGCGTGCCTCAGGCCGCCTCCGAGAGCCAGTGCGGTCCGACCGATGACCGCCTGCCCAGCGAGGACCCACGCTCGGCGCGTCTGCTGCCCATCGGCTGCACGGGTTGGATCATCGACGACTGCGCCAACTGCTTCCTCACCGCCGGGCACTGCTCCAGCGGCAGCAACGTGGCCCAGTTCAACGTGCCCTTCTCCACGTCCAGCGGTAGCCTCGTCAATCCCGGCCCAGAAGATCAGTACGCCGTGGACCCCGTCTCGGTCCAGTCGAACGGTGGGGCTGGCACCGGCAATGACTGGGCGTACTTCGGTACCTTCCCTAACTCCGTCACCGGGCTGACCGCGTTTCAGGCCCAGGGCGCCGCCTTCTCTCTGAGCCCCGCCCCGACGCCGGCCTCCGGCGCGACCATTCGCATCACCGGCTTCGGCACCGACAGCACGCCCAACTCGACCTTCAACCAGATTCAGCAGACCCACGCCGGGCCGCTGGTCACCAACTCGGGCAACCTGCTCCAGTACCAGGCTGACACGACCGGTGGCAACTCGGGCTCGCCGGTGATCTGGGACGAGACAGGGCTGGGCGTTGGCATCCACACCCACGCTGGCTGCAGCACTTCGGGATCGGGCGCCAACCAGGGCACCCACATCATCCATCCCGGTCTGCAGGCCGCATTGGCCAGCCCCAAGGGCGTCTGCCGGGTGGGCGGCGGTCCGGCGGGCGGCGTCTTCACCGATCTGGGCAACAGCCTGGGCGGTGCCCCGTTCACTGCGGCGCCCGAACTCACCGGTTGCGGTAGCCTGAACGACAACAGCGTGCTGCGCCTGAACCTCTCGGTTGAGAACGTCGAGGGAGCCACATTGTCGTCGACCCTCGTGATCGGTCTGAGCCAGATCGACGCGCCCTTCAAGGGCGGCGTGATGGTGCCCAACCCCGATGTGCTGCTCACGGGCCTGTCCTTCGTGGTGCCCGTGGCACCCCTCGATGCGACCCATCAGCTGAGCACGATCTACCCCGCTGGCGTACCCTCCGGGGCGAGCATCTTCGTCCAGCATTGGGTGCAGGTCACGGGCGTGGGCAGCCCGTTCTTGATGGCCAGCAACGGCTTGGCGATCACCAAGCCTTGAGCTGAGACTCTCCTCATCTCAACACCGCGCCGTCGGTCGCTCTTCGGAGTGGCCGGCGGCGTTTTGCGTTCAAGAGAGCCCCTTCTCACCGCTCTCTCATGATCCATGGGGTATTGCTTGGTCAGGTTTGGCGATCGAACTCTCCCTCGATCGGCTCAAGAAGCCCGCACTTATCCCGTGACCTGGAGTCAGGCCCATGCTGCCCCGGATGCTCTCGTCTCGTCTCTCCCGCCCCTTCGCCGCCGCCTGTCTTGCGGCGCTCTTCGCGGCTGATGGCACTGCCCAGCCGCAACAGTTGCCGCCCGTCCCCGTGCCCCCGGGCAATCAGATCACCGAGGCCAAGCGGGTGCTGGGCAAGATCCTGTTCTGGGATGAGCAGCTGTCGAGCGACAACACCATGGCCTGCGGGACGTGCCATCTGCCAGCGACCGGAGGCGCTGATCCCCGTTTCGGCGACCACCCCGGCGCCGACGGAGTGTTCGGCAACGCCGACGACGTGGTGGCCTCGCCCGGCATGATCCGCTCCGATGCCTCCAACGCCTATCTGCCGGACGGGACCTTCGATCTCAACGTGCAGGTCACCGGGCGCGCGGCGCCTACCTACTTCTCCATGACCCAGTACTCGCCCTCGCTCTTCTGGGATGGGCGGGCCACGGCAAACTTCGTTGACCCGCAGACAGGTGCCACCGTGCTGCAGGCTGGCGCCGCCCTGGAGAGCCAGGCTGTCGGGCCCATCTTGAGCGCGGCCGAGATGGGTCACGATGGACGCACCTGGGACGAGGTGATCGCCAAGCTGGAGTCGGTCACGCCGCTGCGTCTGGCCACCAACGTTCCGCCGGACATGGCCTCGGCGCTGTCCCAGTCGCCCAGCTATCAGGCCCTGTTCAGCGCGGCCTTCGCCGACAATCAGGTCTCGGCGCGCAACATCGGCCTGGCCATCGCCACGTATGAACGCACCCTGGTGCCGGACCAGACGCCCTTCGACGCCTTCGCCGCGGGCAACCCCCAGGCGCTCACGCCGAACCAGAACCAGGGCTTTCAGTTCTTGCAGCAGTCGGCGGCCTGCCTGACCTGCCACCGGCCGCCGTTCTTCAGCAACTTCGGCTTCCACAACCTGGGGCTCCGTCCGTCCGCTGAGGACCTGGGGCGCGAGGCCATCACCGGCAACCCCAACGACCGGGGACAGTTCCGCACGCCGTCCTTGCGCAACGTGGGCTTGCGCGACCAGCTCATGCACGTGGGCTGGATCACCGACGTGGCCGACGCCATCGCCTTCTACAACGCGCCGCCCTTCCCCCAGGTGGGGCCCACCGGTCATAGCCAGTTCATCCAGGACCAGAGCCTGATCCCGCCGCCGCCGGGCTCGCCCCCTGGTACGCCGCCCGCGCCCTTGGGCTCGATCAACATCCCGCCCTTCCAGATCGGTCCCATCGTCGACTTCCTGAGCAACGCGCTGACCGACCCGCGGGCGGCGGCCGAGACCTTCCCGTTCGATCGGCCGACGTTGCACAGCGAGGTCGTGCCTGCCAACCCCGCGTTGATCTCCCCAGGGTCGGCGGGAACAGGCGGCATCGTCCCGCGCATGCTCGCCGTGACCCCGCTGACCATCGCCAACCCGGACTTCAAGTTCGGTCTCGATGATGGTCTCGGTGGTGCTCCCAGCTGGCTGCTGCTCGGCTTGGCACCTACCGCACCCGGCACCACCGTGCAGGGCGGCGTGCCTCTGGGCGTGGCTCCGCCGTTCTTGTTCACCGGCGTGGTGCCCACAGCAGGCGTCGGAACGGGTGCGGGCCACACCACCGTGCTCAGCGCGGTGGACAACGATCCGCTGCTGGTGGGCCTGCAGCTCTTCGGCCAGTGGTTCGTCGTCGACCGTGCGGCGCAGGGTGGCCTGGCGGCCAGCCCGGCCGTGCGCTGGACCGGTATCTGACGGCAGCCTCGCCCAGCTGTTCATGATGGTCAGATGGGCTTGGATCCCCCAGGGCCGCTGCACCCGCTGACGGGTGCAGCGGCCTGCTTGCATTGTTCACCCGACCCGCCGCGAGGGCGTGGCTGGCACTGCAGGCCAGTTGAAGGCTTGCCATTTCCCCAGTATCCTCGGCCCCTCGCTGAGTTTCTCGACTGGCTTTGGGTCGAGAAGCTCTCGCGTTCGGGCTGTGCAGTCAGGGTCGTCAACTCATCAGGTTCAAATGGGGCATTGGGCATGAAGCAGGGCGAAAGTCGGATCGAATCGAAGGCTCGCGAGGCTCAACCGAAGGAGCAACCCGCTGTGATCCGTCGGTTGCAGAAGGTGCTGCAGGCGCCGTCGTTTCCTGAGTCGTCGATCAAGGTGCCCACCGAGTTCACTGCTGACTCAGGCCACTGCTTCTTCTTCAACGTGCCCAAAGAATGGACCAGCGACGCCGGTGGTGTCTCTGCGATTCGGGTGCTCGAAGATGGTCAGCATCTCGGCCCGGCCATCGCCAACCACGACGAGATCCGCAAGCTGGGAGAAGGGCGCTACTCCCACTGGGGTTCGGTGGTCTTCTTCGCTACCAGCGACAACTCTGACCCCAACACCAACGGGCGTGTCTACTCTGTCGTGCCCCCCGACGGCTGGAGCGATTCAGCTGACGGCAAGACCTGGTGGGACTGCCAGTGGCTCCGCCCGGAGGCCAGCGCGGGCCATGTCCAGGTCCAGTGGGCCGTGGTGAACCTGTCGTCTGAGACCATCCAGTCACGGGGCGGCAAGCTGTACGCCAGCACCCTTCGCGAAGACTGGCTCTCGGACAGCGACAGCCTGTCGACATTATTGGTGCTCGAAGACGGCAAGGTCCTGGGGCGACCCCATTGCACGTCTGACGAGATCCTGGAGCGGGGCGAGGACGCCTTCGGACACTGGGGGCAAGAGGTGCTCTTCGCCTCCACCGACGGGAGCGACCCACGAAGCAATGGTCGCACCTACCAGATCGCCTATGCGCCGGCCTTCCGATTTGAGCACGCCACAACGACGCCCTTCACCGAGAAGGGGCACTGCTGGATCCTCAACGGCATCCCTGCTGAGTGGCCGTCGAGCAAGATCCGCACGTCTCGGCTGGCGCTGCTCGAAGACGGCAAGCCCCTGCCCACACCACACGCGAGCCATGACCTCGTGCGCAAGACAGGCAAAGGCGCATACTGCCACTGGGGCGATCAGCTATATTTCTCCACGAGCGACAACAGCGATCCGACGACGAATGGACGCACCTACACCGTGGTGTGGCAGCCGGCGATGAGATTCTGACGCCGGCGGGCATGGTGCTCGGTCGGTTCTTGCTGACGTTGGCGTCGCGCCAAACGAGGAGCACCCATGGCCACATCCCACGAAAGACAATCCGGGGGCGGCTCCGCGGCCGCAGGCCACGAGCCACCAGCACAAGGCGGCTCAACGGCGGCAGGCGATTCAGAGGCCGCCCATAGCCAGATGGACGACGCGCCTTCCGAGCTCAATCAGGCAGGCCTCCGGCGCTGGTTCAGCGGCTTGCGGGGGCTGTCGGTCCGGGAGACCTTCGTGCTCCCGATGAGAAGCATGAAGTTTCGCGGAGGGCACTGCTGGTCCGTAGACGTGCCGCAGTTTGCGGCCGAGGCTGACGACTCCTCCTGCGAGCCCTCGAGCGTCCTGGTCTTTGAAGACGACCTGTGCCTGGGCCCGGGGCACAGCACCCACGAGCTGGTCAAGGAGGCCGGGCACGGAGCCTTCTCCCATTGGGAGGGCAGTCTGCTCATCTCGAGCAGCGACGGCAGCAACCCGTCCAC
Source organism: uncultured Phycisphaerales bacterium (assembly GCA_964537035.1). Lineage (GTDB taxonomy): Bacteria > Planctomycetota > B15-G4 > B15-G4 > B15-G4 > CAZIAK01. The sequence goes on from CAZIAK010000031.1 coordinate 24,650, forward strand.
CAATGGCCGCTCCTACATGGCCGTGTCCATCGACCATGGCTTCGCCGACCCGCCCCACGTGCTGCGCTCTCTGGTGGGGCCTTTCGAACACGTAGACGGCCTGTGGTGGAAGGCCAGACTCCCCGGTGGCGCGCACATTTCAGACGAGGGCGAACGCCGCTTCTCCCATCTCGTGCTCCATGAAGATGGCACGGCCCTTGGGCCGTCCCACAGCTACCACGGGCGCATCAGCGAAGACGGTGGGGGCCGCTTCTCCCACTGGGGACACGCCGTCTACTTCTCGAGCTCCGACGGCAGCGACCCCAACACCAACCTCAAGGATTACACCTGGTCTCTCGGCCCCCGTCGTCCGTCGAAGGAGGGCGCAGAGAAGCGGGCCTACCTCGACCGCTGGTACAAGAAGCGCGAGCTCTTCCTGGAGGAGCCCACCAGTTTGTGGAGCCTGCATCCAGAGGGAGATTGGTTCAGGGAGCACGGGGGCGATGTGGTCGCCCCGCCGATCTACAGCAACCTGGTGGGCCTGACGTCGTACTGCAACCTCAAGTGCACCATCTGCGGCAGCCAGGAGGCCATCGATCACGAGGGCATCCCCCGGCGCAACATGTCGAAAGAGGTCATGCACGCCGTGGCCGACACGATCTTCCCCAGCCTCTCCGTGTTGATCCTGGCCAGCCTGGGTGAGCCCACGATCTATCCCCACTTCAATGAGGTGCTCGAACAGGCTCATCGTTGGGGCGCCTCGATCAAGATCGAGTCGAACGCCACGGCGCTCACGCCGCGGATGATCAAGCTGCTCACGTCCGTGCGTGGCGAGCTGTTCTTCTCCCTCGACGCCACCGGCGACATCTTCGAGAACGTGCGCAAGGGCGCGGTCTGGCAGAAGGCCCAGCAGAACGTGATCAATCTGCTGGCGGCTCGCGATCGAGAACTCACCAAGGTGAACCTCTACCCCACGATCTCCCGCAAGACCCTGCCGGACATGATCAACGTGGCCAAGTGGGCCCTCGACGCAGGCATCGAAGAGATCACCTTTCACAGCTATGACCCCACCATGTTCGCTCAAGAAGAGCGCCCTACGGCCGAAGAGTTCACGCTGCAGAACGACGTGATCCGTGAGTGGCTCGACACCGAGAGCAAGCAGCGCGATCTGGCCGACTTCTCCGTGAAGGTCAACGGAGTCGAGATCAACGCGCGCTTCTCTGCGGAGGGCCAGGGGCTCTATCCCTTGGCGCCCATGCCCAAGAACCACCCCTGCGCCGAGGTCGAATACCCGGACAACGCCTTCCGCTGCAGCAACCCGCAGCAGAACGTCGACATCGGCCCGGACGGACAGATGTATCCCTGCGTGTGGTCAGGCGCCCGTCCCCAAGAGAACACCATGGGCTACGCCACCTCGAAGGAGTCGTTCGCTCAGGCCTGGTTCGGGCCGCGCTACCGTGAGTTGCGCGAGCAGCTGCGGGTGGGTGGTCCGGCCGAGACCAACGTGGCTCAGTGCGCTGTCTGCTTGAAACGGTATGCCAAGCCGGGCGACCAGATGGGGTAGGGGGCAGCGCGACAGATCGCCGTTCTTGTCGTTTGCCGGGCGTCCCTGTTTTTCGCCAGGGGGGCCGTTTCGCTCAGACAGGGTCGGCTGTGCGCCTCCACACTCGCTGCAGACCCCCCTGGCGAAAAACAGGGACGCCCTCGCCGGTGGAGGCAGGGCGACTGTGGCCTTTCGGGGGTTTGTTTTCGGCAGTCTCGAGACTGCGCTGCGTTCTCCGAGCCTGCATATCCTGCAAGACGCGGCTGCAGCAGCATTTGGTGTGCTCGGCGCGCGGCACTTCACGCACAGGCTGTCAGGTTGGCTTTGCTGCTGCTAGCGCAGGTTTGGCAGGGCCAGGCCTTCTGGGACGGTGTCGAAGAGGAACTGCACGCGCTGGCAGGTGCGGGCTTCGGGGTCGAAGGAGAGGGCAGAGTCGTGGGGGCGGCTGTAGACGTGCAGGGTCACCATCTTCTCGCCCGTCGTCGAGGCGTTGGCCACCTTGTGGATGGGGCGGTCCCTGTCGACCACGCAGACCGTGCCCGACTCGGCCAGTTCGGTCTGCCCGGTCTCTTGCAACTCGACCCCATGGCCCACGCCGTCGTCGTCGATCTCGATGGCGGTCAGGTCAGGCACGGACGCGCCGCCGGGCAGGCGGTAGTTGGTCTCTCGTAGGGTGCCGCTGACCAGGCGGATCCAGCCCAGGTTGCCGTTGTGGTTGTGGATCTTGGTCACCTGGCCGGGCTGCCAGCAGAGCAGGATCACGTCGAAGAAGTCGCAGCGATGGACCAGGTTGCGAGCGTACTTGTCCTCGCGCCAGTTCATGAACGGGCGCAGGGAGGCCTCGTCGAGGGCCCCGTCGGCCAGGCGTTCGGCGACGCCGTCGCAACAGATCTGGTCGGAAGGCAGCGCGGTGAGGCGCTCAACGATGTCGGTGACTGTGATGGGAGAGACCACGTGTGGGGTCCGCTTGGGGTATTCTCGCGTGCCGCGACAGTATACGCGGGGTCGTCGCCCTTGGGGCGAGCAACGAGCAGGGTCTCCCGGGCATTTCCCAGGGGGCGTGCGGCACAGAGCGACAGCGGAGTCCGAAGACAGCCATGGGTGTCAGCTATGAGCAGCTGAGAGACGTTTGCCAGCGACCGGTGGCCGCGGGCAACGACGTGGCGGGCCTGCTCTTCGGCGATCGTCTGTCCCTGCCCTTCACCAAGCTGTTCATCGATCGGGGGCTCTCACCGAATCTGGCCACGGTGGGCATGCTGGTCTGCGGTCTGCTGGGTTCGGCCCTGCAGCTGGTCTCCCCGGCCGCCGCCGTGCTGGGCGCTGCGATCCTGGTGCTCTACTACCTGCTCGACTGCGTGGACGGCGAGGTGGCCCGCTGGCGAAAGGTGGAGCACGCCCGCTGGGGCTACTACGAGTACATCTTCCATTTCGTGGTCAAGCCCCTGGTCTTCGCCTCCGTGGGCATCACCTGCTGGCAGCAGACAAACAGCGTGTGGATGCTCGGCGCGGCCTTCAGCGCGGCCGTCGCCACCCTCTGGCTCAAGCTCTTCTTCGCCGTGCCGAGCCTGGTCTTCGTGGGCAGCGTGTTGCGTCAGGGCGCGTCGGGGGACCGCCCGTACCGGCAATACCTCGACGACGCGGCCCAGAAGGTGGCCGAGCAGGTGGCGGTCTCCGGCAACGAGACGTCCCCGCCCCAGGCGGCTGGCTCGCGAGAGGTCTTTCGCCTGGGCTTCGATCGGGTGACCCTGCGCTCCCTGGCCACGAACTTCGACGTGGGTCTGGCCCTGCTTGTAGTCGTCAGCGCCGCCGATCTGCTCCTGCCGAGCTTCGAACTCTTCGGTCTCTCCGGCTGGTCCCTGCGCGCGCTGTGGCTCTGCTACTACGGCATGATCCTGCCCCTCGACTTCGTGGACTACGTGCGCAGTTACGTCGGGCGCCGGCACTTCGATCAGTCGATGGTGCGCCTGCTCACCCGGGCCCACGGGTTCGCGGTGGTGCCGGGCGCGGGGTCCGAGGCGGACGAAACGCGCCCGGGCGCCCGGCCGCCCGAGCCAGGCGACTCGGCGCCGTAGGCCGGGTTCGCCGTCAGTTCTGGCCCTGGTCCCCGGCGGGGTGCCGCACCAAGAACGGGCCCATGGCCAGGACGTCGAGCTGCCCGGCCAGAAAGGCCCGGACCGCGTCGGTGGGGGAGCAGACGATGGGCTCTTCGTGCATGTTGAAGCTGGTGTTGATCAGACAGGGGATGCCTGACAGCTCCTCGTAGGCGGCGAGGATGTCGTAGTAGCCCGGGTTGACCTCGCGGCGCAGCAGCTGGGGCCGGGCGGTGCCATCGACGTGAACGGCCGCGGGGCAGTTCTCGATCATCCACTCGGTGCAGTCGCAGGTGATGGTCATGAACTCGGCGGCGTGCTCGGCGCCAGCCAGCCCGGTGTAGCAGCGATCCCGCGCCTCGTAGAGGGTCACCGGCGCGAAGGGCATGAACTCGGTGCGGCCCAGGCGTTGGTTGAGCCAGGTGTTCACCGACGGCTCGCGGGCGTGGTAGAGGATCGAGCGGTTGCCCAGAGAGCGCGGGCCGTACTCCATGGCGCCGTCGAAGCGTGCGACCACCTGCCCCTCGTGGATGGCTGCGGCCACGGCGGCGGCCATGTCGTCGGGCTCGTGGGCGTCGAGCCCCGCGTCGTCGAGGGCGGCCTGCATGGCGGCGCGATCGAACACCGGGCCCAGGTAGGCGCTGGCCATGGGTTCGGTGAGACCGCCAGGCCAGGAGAGGTGCCTGGCCAGCCCCGCGGCGCAGCCTCCGTCGCCCATGTTGGGATAGACGAAGGTGTGCTCGACTCCGGGCAAGGCGTGCAGGCGTTGATTGAGCTTCACGTTGGCGGTGACGCCTCCCGCCAGCACCAGATGATCGCAACCCGTCTTGGTGACCCAGTGGCTGACCACATCGCAGGCCGCCACCTCGAGGACGTGCTGCCAGGCCGCGGCCACGTCGATCATGGGCAGGCGCTCTGCCAGATGGCGGGAGAAGAACACGTTCAGGTTCTGCTCGATGTGCAAGCCGCCCTCGCGGGTGTCAAAGCGCTGCAGCAACACGTCGGCCAGACGTTGCGGGTCGCCGTAGGCCGCCAGCCCGACGATCTTGCCGGCGTGGCGGTCGGGGTGATAACCCAGCGACGAGGTGACCATCTCGTAGTAGCTGCCCAGCGAATGGGGGAAGGGCAGCCCTGCCAACCGTTCGATGGTCCCGTTGTCACCGATGCTGATCGAGCCTGCCAGCCCGCTGCCGTAGCCGTCGAAGGTGACGATCAGGGCCCGCTCGTAGCCGCTGCCATGGTAGGCCCCGGCGGCGTGGCTGAGGTGATGCTCGCTGCGGCGCAAGGGAGCGGTGACCCCATGGCGGTCCAGGCCAGCGGAGAGCTCGCGCGACCAGTGCTGGTGAGCGGCGATGGCGTTGGACAGCCACCTGGCGTTGGCCCTTGCTGTCGCGTGCGCCGACCAGCGGGGGTGTGTCCCCAGGGCCCGATAGGCGAAGGCTTTCAAGGGACCCTTGGCCATGGTCTGTTCCGGGCTCTCCAGGCCGGAGATGGCAGCTCGTGTGCTCTGTCTACCCTGTCTCGCCGCCCTGTCGATGGCTGCGCGCACCTCGCTCTTGCCCCGCTGTCCGGCCTTGAGCTGATCGTGAGCCTCGGCCTGGGCCAGGGCCTCACGCATCAAGCGCGCCTCGTCCTCCCAGTCGAGAAAGGCGTAGGCCACCTGATCGATCTCGGCGGCGCATGTGCCGGTGGCGGCGAAGGCTGCGGCGAGGGCCAGGTCGGGAAACCCCGCGTGCTGCTTGACCCGGCTGAAGCGTTCCTCGGCAGCGGCGAACAACACCCGTCCGTCCTCCACCAGAGCCACGGTGGCGTCCTTGTCGAGGGGTGAGATGCCGAGGATCAACACGTCAGGATGAGAGCTCTTCGTGCAGCTGCAGGGGCGTGGCGGGCTGCCCGGAGAACTCCCCCAGGAACCACTCGAAGTAGCCGGACATCTTGGCCAGGAAGGCGCTCACGTCGTCTTCGGTGCGCGCGTACGACGTGCCCCCGGGCAGCAACGACGGCGAATGGAACGAGAAGGTGAACACCCGGCAGCCGTCTGCGTAGAGACGTCGCGTGAGCCGCTGCATGTCCGCCACGGTCTGCCCCTCGGGGGACAGGCGCAAGCGCTCGACCAGGCCTGCGCGGGCCAGGATGCCGGGCAGGTGCGCCCAGGCCAGGCTCGGGTGGGTGGCGGCCTTGAACATCCTGGGGGACCGGGCGCCCGCCGCACCGATGAACGCGCCGGTCACGGGCAGGCTGAGCAGGCGCTCGTCCCCCGAGCCGTACCAGACGGGATCGTTGCCCTCGCGGGAGTAGTCCGGGCCGCCCTCGCCGCTGTAGTCAAAGGGTGGGCACACGCTCATGTCCACCAGATAGCCTTGCTCGCGGAGCAGTTCGCGGCTCGCCTCGCCCAGACCATAGCGCCCGGCCTGATAGATCCGGGGACGGCTGCCCACGGCCAGGGTGATGGCCTCGGTGAGCTGGGCCAGCTTGGCCGCTTCGAGCTCTCGGGGCAGGTTGCCAGGGAACGAGTTGCGGGGGGCGACGATCTCGTCGTGTGGCGGCGTGACCCAGGGGTGCAGGTGGGCGCCGGCGATCATGCGTCCGGAGGAGACCAGGTCTTCGATGAGGGCGGCGGAGGTCTCCTGAGCCACCACTGGATAGGTGCACACGCCCACGGGCACGATGCCGAAGCCCCCGCAGAGATCGGCTGCCACCTCGAGCCGGGAGATATGGGTGGTGGCCGTGGCCTGGCGGTCGAAGGGAGCGTCCCAGTCGAACTCTTCTTCGACGTCGATCAGCACCACCAATCGGGGCGGTGTGCTCGGGTCGAGACGAAGGGTTTGGGCGCTGGCAGGCACGGAGATTCCCGTTGGCTCTCTTTGCCGGCGGCACCTGTGCTGGCGGCGAAGCGGAATGTGCGTTGGGCTCTTCACTGTGAAGGGGCCCCGTTCTTACCAAAAGGCCCGCCGATCCCGGCGATACGCCCGGGATTGATCGCCCCGTGGCGATGTCGGGGTATATTGACCCGCCCGGTGCTGGCCGTCGCTCTTGTTGGCCATCCCGCCCCAGCCGTCGATTCTGGCGGCCCAACCCCTGGCCCCCGACCGGCTGCTCTCCCCATGGTTCTTCCCGCCGACCTGTTCCAGTTCACCGATCGTCCTGACGTCGATCCGACCCTCGACCTGGAAGCCGAGATCGCCCAGCTGAAGAGCGAGCGCAAGGCCGTGATCCTGGCCCATTACTACCAGGACGAAGACATCCAAGACCTGGCCGATTACGTGGGCGACAGCCTGGGCCTCTCCCAGCGGGCGGCCGAGACCGACGCCGAGGTGATCGTCTTCTGCGGCGTGCACTTCATGGCCGAGACGGCGAAGATCCTGAACCCGAACAAGGTCGTGCTGCTGCCCGATCTCGACGCCGGTTGCAGCCTGGCTGACCGTTGCCAGCCGGATCATTTCGCCGAGTGGCTGAAGCAGTACCCAGACCATGTGGTGGTCAGCTACATCAACACCACCGCGGCCATCAAGGCACAGAGCGACATCATCTGTACGTCGAGCAACGCGGTGCGGGTGGTCGAGTCGATCCCCGCCGACAAGCAGGTGGTCTTCGCTCCTGACCGGCACCTGGCCCGTTGGGTCGAGAAGAACACGGGGCGCGAGCTGGTGAAGTGGCCGGGCTTCTGCGTGGTCCACGAGCAGTTCACGGCGCGCAAGCTGCTGGCCTTGAAGCGCAGCCACCCGGACGCCGAGCTGATCGCCCATCCCGAGTGCGAAGACGCCGTGTTGTCCATGGCCGACTACATCGGCTCGACCACGGGCTTGATCAAGCACGTGGAGACCTCCGAGAAGACCAAGTTCGTGGTGGCCACCGAGATGGGGGTGATGCATCAGATGCAGCGGCTTCGTCCTGACGCCACGCTCATCGGTGCCCCGCCTGAGAGCGGTTGCGAGTGCGCGGTGTGCCCGTACATGCGGCTGAACACCCTCGAGAAGCTCTACCTCTCCCTGCGCGACATGAAGCCGCAGATCGAGCTGGACGAGGAGATCCGCAAGAGGGCGTTGGTGCCGGTGGAGCGCATGCTGGCGCTGGGTTAGAGCGCGGGACAAGCTCTCGCAACACTCAATACACGTGATACAGACCCATGGGTACTGACTGGCCTTGTGTAACTGTGGCGGCTCGGTGACGGGCGACGAAGGTATGTCGTTGTCGACCCATCCAGGATCCAGACGAGCGTCCAGGTTTCGATCATGGGGCCGCAGAAGGCTCTGTGGAGGCAGCAGGCCAGTGAGCGGAGTGCTCCGGGCTTGGCGGCGTTTCGCGTGCGCCCGGATGACGGCCTGAACCCATCCCATCATGGGGTGTGGCCCGGTTTAGGAGCCATGGCTTGGAGTCCGTGAGCGACGGGTCCCGGCGCAGGACTCATTGAAGGTGTGCTTCGGCACGATCCTTGCGATGTGACTCACAGCCGGCTACCTCCGCCGTCTCGTCGTCCTGCTCCGTGTGATCTGGTGAGCTGCTCCGACGAGCCGGTCCACCCATCAATGGGGATCTCGACTTGAAGTCGTCGATCGCGCTCTCGCTTCTTATGCCGCCCTCACGCGGCGCAAGGCCTGCCCTGACCCGCCCAGAGTCGAAAGGTTACCGAATGCTCTCTCTCTTCAGGACGTTGCCCGTTGCTCTGACCTGCACCATGTGGGTTGCCACTGCGCGCTCTCAGATCGAAGTGGAGTGGATTGGCGTGGTGCCCGTGGGCTTCACCCTTTCGGCGGGCTTGCAGGGCGCCGTCACCGACAGCGCTGGTGTGACGTACATCACTGGCAACGGTGGCGTGTCCTCGAACACGGACACGGTCACCGCAGCCTTCGGGTCGGATGGCACCGAGCTCTGGAGCCATGTGTTCAACGGAACAGAGGATTGGCACGATCAAGCCCGTGGAATCACACTCGGTCCAGGTGGTTTCGTCTGGGTCTGCGGCAACACGCCGGACTCCTTCAACTATGCGAACGTGCTGCTGCTGAAGTACGAGGCGGCGAGTGGTGCGCTACTCGACACCCTGCAGTACAGCAGCGGGCTGTTCAAATCTGAGCACGCCGCTTCGGTGACCACCGATACCCAGGGCAACGTGACCCTCGGTGGGGGCACCGTCGGTGATGGAGCCGATGGCCTCATGCTCGGTTTCGACCCGAATGGCAACCTCAGTTGGGACGGGCTTTACGACGGTGCGGCTTTTGGCCCCTTCTCCCAGGACCACATCCTGCAGGTACTGACGGACGGGAAGGGTGACGTGCTGGCCTTGGTGCACGGTGTCGCAGGGAGCAACCAGCCTGACTACGTGGTGATCAAGTATTCCGGGACCACTGGCGCGAGACTGTGGACCTCCAGCTGGGGCAGCAACGGTGGCGACTACCCGGCGGCCATGGCTCTTGATGCGGCGGGCGATGTGTACGTCACTGGCAGCGCCATCGAGGTCATCGACAAGTTCGGCACCATCAAGCTCGACGGGAATGACGGTCAGCTGATCTGGCAGGCCCTGGACAGCTTCGGGCTCGACGACAACGCAGTGGCCCTGGCGGTAGACAACGTGGGCGGCGTGTACATCACTGGACAGAGCGACCCGGACGGTGACCTGAGCAACTTCAATGACAGGATCCTCACGGTCAAGCGTGACGCGGCGACGGGCGCCAAGATCTGGCAGCACGTCTATGGCGCGTCGTGTGTGGGTTGCTTTGATGGTGCGGGTGACGTGGCCGTCGACTCGACGGGCAACGTCCTGGTTGTGGGTTCGACCAGCTCACCTCCCTACAGCGCCGACCTCATCCTTCTCGTTCTCGATGGAGCCACCGGTGAAGAGATCAACCGGGGCATCGTGGGCAGCGCTCCCGGCGAGAGCGCCGGAGGGTCAATGCTCATGTTCGACGCCGCAGAGAACATCTATGTCGCTGGCTCCTACTCCAACGGCACAACGGGGCAGGCAGCAATGGCTGTCTTCAAGTTTGCCTCCCTGACCTCGTGGGTTGGCCTGGGCTCTGGCCTCGCTGGCAGCGGCGGGCAGACGCCAGCGCTGACCGGGACGGGCGGGCTCACCCCAGGCTCTGTCAATCAGCTGCGCCTGAGCGGGGCCCTGCCAAGTGCGAGTAGCCATCTGGTGGTGGGGCTCTCGCGTGTCGACGCCAGCTTCAAGGGCGGCGTCCTGGTGCCTGCGCCGGACGTCATCGTCTCCGGGCTCATCGTCGACGGCGGTGGCAACTTCGAGCTGCCCTTCGTCTGGCCGCCTGGTATCCCGGCCGGCACGCCTTTCTACCTGCAGTACTGGATCCCTGACGCCTCGGGACCCACGGGCTTCGCGGCCTCTAACGGGTTGGCCGCCCAGGCCAACTGATCCGCTCTTTCGTCCGGCCTTGATTTCACACCCACCCACTCGCCAGGCGAGCAAGAAGACCATGAAGACCATGAAGACCATGAAGGCAACCCCACGCCTGGCGTGGCTCCTGCTGACCACGATCCTGACCGTCCCCGGCTTTGCGCAGGGCCAGTTCATCGAGACGTTCGACGCCGTGGGCCCCGTGGGAGCAGGACAGTCCGGGCCACAGAACCTGCTGGCCGATGGCTGGGAGTTTCGCAACCAGAGCCAGCCTGCGGGCTCCAGCACTTGGACCGAGGGCTCTTTCTTCTCGCCGCAGGCTGGGGCCGGGAATCTGGAGACGGACAGCTTCTCGACCAGTTTCTTCGGCGGTCAGATCAGCCACTGGATCCTGTTGCCACCTGTTGCGGGGCAGCAGGCAGGGGACGTGCTGACGTTTCACGCCCGCGCGGTGAACTCCAGCAACATGGACACCCTGCAGGTGCTCTACTCGCCCAGCGGCGGCACGAGCACGGGCCTGAGTCCGGGAGATGTAGGTGACTTCTCTACCCAGCTCCTCGACATCTCTCCGCTCTCGACGACGGGCTGGGCTGCGTACTCGGTCACGCTCCCCGGGAGCGGGCGGATCGCGCTGCGCTATTACGTCGACTCGGCCTGCAACTTCGGCTGCTCCAGCTCGGTCGTCGCCATCGACACGCTGAGCGTGGGGGTTCCTCCCGCGCCGCCATGCAACCTGCCGCCCATGCCCTCGGCGGGGCAGACGGTGAGCTGGACGGCGGCCGACGGCCCCTATCGCATCTGCAGCGACGTCACCGTGCCGGTGGGATCCACGGTGATCCTCGAGGCCGGCGCGACCATCAACATCGACAACGGCAAGACCCTCGCCGTCGCGGGCACCATGCTGGCCGAGGGTACTGCCCTCTCACCGGTTCGCTTCACCGGCGACTTCTCCCTGGTCACGCCGCCCATTGAGGTCTTTGGCATGGCCGATCTCAACGGGCTTGAGGTGAGCTGCAGACTGCACGTGGCCAACGGCGGCTCCCTGATAGTCAGGGGCGGCAGCTTCGATGGGGGCGAGCTGAGCACCGACAGTTCCATTGGCGGCCCAGACCGCGGCACGTTCGTGTCCGTAGAGGACTGTGTGTTCTCCGGGGGCAATGGCATCACGCTCATCGACGGCACTCTGGCCTTGAGGTCGAGCAGCTTCTTGGGCGGCGCGGCGGTCACGGTGTTACGGGGTTACCTGCTCGCGGAGGCCGTGGTGATCGATGGCTCCGGTCTGGATATCACTCGCGAGCGGTATGCCCAGCCCATCTGGTTGGATGGCCTGACGATCACGAACTCACCCGGGCCGGCCTTGCGCCTGTGGGGCTGGAACTACGACCTGGGGCCAAGCAACGTGCTGCAGAACTGCGTGTACCCGGTCACGGTCCAGGGGGGGCTGCTCTCTGGCTCGATCGTGCCGACTACCGGCAACGTGAACAACTACGTCGATGTGGGTGACGGGGGGATCCCTGGCAGCGCGACCTGGGCGGCCCTCGATGTTCCCTACGTGGTCAACGGCTTCGCCCAGACCGCCGGGGCTCTGGAGATCGAGCCCGGAGCGACGGTGCAGTTCAAGCCGGGCTCGGGCGTCTTGTACTTCTCTACCGGCTTTTTCAGCGCCCTGGGCACCCCCGCTGAGCCCATCCTGTTTCAGGAGTTCGCCCCCGGCGTCGGCTGGGACCGGCTCAAGTTCTCCTCCATGGTTACGGGCCCCCGCTTCGAGCACGTCGTGATCGAGGATGCCCAGACGGCCGTGCAGGCCGACGACACGCTCGTGCAGGTCGACGCCTCGGTCCTGCGTGGCAACGAGATCGCCGGGCTCGGTTCGACCTTCGGTACCTTCGCCGCCAGGGACAGCCAGTATCTCAACAACACGGTGGCCGTGCAGACCACTGCCCTGGGTTCGGCAAATCTCGAGCTCTCCACAGCCAACTCATTCAGTGGCAACGACCTGGCGGTGCTGTCCAATGGCTCCGTCGTCCCAGCACGCGACAACTGGTGGGGAGACCCCTCGGGCCCGCAGCACGTCAGCAACCCCAGCGGGCAGGGAGACGCTGTGTCAGGGCCGGTAGACGTGGTGCCCTTCCTGGTCGCCGCCCCAGACCACGCCGACTCGCCGCCCGTGCTGCGCATGTCGCCCCACACCGGACAGGTCGCAGCTGGCAGCAAGCTGCTCCTCGCGTGGGACGTCGAAGACGACGGCGCCATCGTCAGCCAGAAGGTGCTCTTCTCCCAACACGGCAACCTCAACTATGTGGTTGTGGCCGACGGCTTGCCGGGCTCCCAGCGTTCAATTGAGCTGACGGTACCGACTGCCTTCCCGTCGTCGGACAACAGCCCTTCGTTTTTCAAGGTGGTGGCCACGGATGACGGGGGCAAAGAGGGCTTCGACGAAGAGACATTCAACGTCCCCTACACCGAGGACATCGGTCCCACCACGTTGACCTGGTTGACCGACTTCTCGGGGCCTTTCACCTTTGGTGACGAGTTGCAGGTCTGCTGGGACTACGCTGGCCCGTCGTCCACCTGGAGTCTGAGCGTCATCGCGGACTCTGAAGGCGGTGGCGTCGGTCAGGGCGGTGGGACGACACTCTCGGAGTGCTGGAACATCACCATGCCGTACATCAGCACGGATCAGGCGCGGATCGCGATCACGTTTTTGATCGGTGCGGGCGGGCGCACAGTGACACACTACAGCCCGGCCTTCACTCTTCGGCCGGACCTGCGGCTGGGTGACGCTCCGCCGGTGATCACCATGCTCTCGCCGTCGCCACAGAGCAGCTTCGCTGGCGGTGACTCGGTGCCGATCAGCTGGCTGGCGTCTGATGACGAGGCGCTGCGTTCTCTCGCCGTACAGGCGTCCTACGACGGCGGCCTCGGCTGGAACACGGTGGTCCATGGTCTGCCCGCCTCCGCGACCTCCTACAACTGGGCTTTGCCCAGCAGCTCGGGGATGGCCGATGTGAGGTTGCGCGTCATCGCCCATGACCTACGCTATCAGAACACTTCGGACACGGTGGCGATCAGCGTCGTGCCGGGGATGGGCCAGACCTGCCAGGCTGACCTTGGCTTCGGCGGACCGGGAAACGCAGTGCTGAGCCTGTGTGGCGACGCGTTGGCAACCGGCAAGACGGCCGATCTGTTGTTGAGCGGCGCTGCGCCTTCCAGCATGGCCTGGCTGGTTGCCGGGCTGAGCAGCAACCCCCAGCCGTTCAAGGCCGGGACCTTGGTGCCCGTGCCGTTCCTGCTCGCGGTGCCCCTGCCCACAGACTCTGCTGGCACGCTGTCCATTGACGACATGCAAGGCGGAGGAGGGCCCCTCGATGTCTATGTGCAGTGTGTCGTTCAGGATCCGCTCCAACCCCTCGGCTTCGCCCTGTCCAACGCGTTGCTCGTGAAGTTCCTCCCTTGACGATGGGTGCTTCAGCGAGCCGTGGAGGCCGCTGGGGATCGCCTCGGTGCCGTCCCCGCCCATGATGATGTGAACACCGCAGGGTGCCGCCCTCGCTGCCCCAACGCCGGATTCGTTCTCCCCGGTGTTTCCCCCCTCCGCGCGGGGCGGCGCTCTGCCTTTTCTCTCGCTCCGCTGATCGACGGCAACGTGTCGCCTGAGTGGGACCAGTATTCCCCATGTAGGCGTTGGTGCCGGTGGAGCGCATGCTGGCCCTGGGTTAGGGAGCGGGAGGGCTGAGCGGTACACGTTGAGCCCTGCGCCAAGTAGCCGCTGCTCACACGCTGGTTGACGTATCGAGCGGCAGCCGCCGATCCGCTACACCGGTTGGCACTTGGGCTGGCTCTCCAGCCGCCCTGCCGTTCGGCCTGTCCACGACGGCTCATGCCGTTCTCCGTGGACAGAGTCTGACACCCGGCGGTGGTCGCCCGCCCCCATGCGGACGCGGCAGGTCCACGCGTTCATCCCTCCACGTCACCAGTCCGGTTCGAGGTACGGCCTCGCCGGGATGGCCTTACTTTGGGAGACAGTGTGATGATCAGCATCCCATCATGGGGAGCCAGGGGCTCTCACCACTCGACGCGCCTCGGCCTCGCCTGGCGAGTCTCTTCTCTCGCCGCGCTGAGTCTGGCCAGCGTCATCATCGCAGCCCCCGTGGAGGCCAGGGTCGTGCCTGCCACGGACGCACCGGTCTCGGTGCGCATGGTCGACCTCACGGCCGACGGGCTGCTCGACATGGTGTTCTTGCGTCCTGAAGGCTTGTCGATCGCCGTCAACCGTGCGGGTGGTGTGTTCGATGAGCAGCTCGCTCAGCTGCCCGCTGTCGATCTGGTGGACGTCCTGGCCAGTGATCTCGACGGGGACGGCCTGGTCGACCTCTACCTGGTCAACCGCGGCCCCAACCTGGCCTTCCTCGGTGACGGCGCAGGACAGTTCGTCGAGGCTCCTGAGTGGCTCGGGCTGGCCGACGCCGGGCAGGGTCTGTCCGCTGAGCGGGTCGACCTCGATCTGATAGGCGCCGACGAGTTGCTGCTGCACAACGCAGACGGGGACGTGGTCTTCTGGGCCACGGGGCGTGGGTTCCAGCGAGCAGAGCAGACGCCCGGAGGGACGATCGTGGCAACCGACGACGACCTGGCGGCGTTGCAGGATCTGGTCTCGCGCAGCGCTGGCTTGCTGGCCCTGGATCCGGAGGAACAGCTGGTGCTCGGTCTCGACGCACAGGGTCGTCCCATCGTCTCACTCGGTCCGCTGCAGGCTGGCGGCCGTAACCAGGGTCTCTCTGGTGTGAGCCCGGTGGCCCGGGGGCGCGCAGGTGCTGTGGGCACGTTGCTACCGCCGCCAACGCACGAGGCGTATGAGAACGTTCCCCCTGAACTGACCACGGAGGAGAAGGAGATCCTCGGTCATATGAGCATCGTCTATCTGCCAGACGGCCAAGGGGGGCCGACGCGCAAGACCGTGCGGGTGAGCGGGGTCAACTGGCAGATCGTCAGCGGCTCGGGCGCGACCAACGGAAACGATGACTTTCCGGACTCGGTCTCCATGACGACCGTCAACGGCGTGGGCAACCTGATCGTGGGCTGCAACGAGATGGGCCACCCCCTCGGAGACAACCGCACCGGATCACACAACATCGTTCTCGGTCGCAACAACAACTACAGCAGCTTCGGCGGCCTGGTGGGGTCGAGCCTGAACGACATCAGGGCACCCTTCGCCATGGTCAGCGGCGGCAAGGGCAACATGGCCAAGTCGCTCTACTCATCGGTGACCGGCGGCCGGTCCAACACTGCCAAGGGCGCCTATGCCGCGGTGACAGGCGGCTCGTTCAACATGGCCACGGGCTCCAACGCCACGATCAGCGGCGGACAGGGCAACACGGCCAAGGCGGCGCGCTCGTCCATCATGGGCGGCCGAAACAACGTCACCAAGGCGACCTGGTCCTCGATCTCAGGCGGCTCCTTCAACACCGCCAACGGCTTGCACTCGGTCATCGGTGGCGGGCAAGGCAACAGGACGTTCGGTGCCCGCTCCACTGTCAGTGGTGGATTCAACAACATCGCCTCGGGGGCGCAAGCCTCGGTGAGCGGTGGAAGAGGGAACACGGCCTCGGGTGACCAGACATCCGTCAGCGGCGGTGCCTACAACTCGGCAAGTAGCGACGACTCCTCCGTTGCGGGTGGCTACGGCAACAGCGCCAACGAGGACGGCTCGTTTGCAGCGGGCGGAGCGTTCAACACCGCGTCCGGCTACCGATCCACCGTCATGGGAGGACTCTCCAACGGGGCCTCGGCGAACGGGGCCACGGTGTCGGGAGGAGTGGGTAATGATGCAACCTACAAAGGTGCCTCGGTCAGCGGCGGATTCCAGAACACGGCCAGCTCTCTCTACTCGTCGGTCAGTGGTGGTGTGAGCAACACCGCCAGCGCCTGGTTTGCTTCGGTGAGCGGCGGCAACTCGAACGCGGCCTCCGAGGTCATGGCCTCGGTCTCCGGCGGCACCAACAACGTGGCTTCCGGCGCTGCTTCGTCTGTGAGCGGTGGTTCGGCCCGTACGGCCTCTGGCTCGAACAACTGGGTCGGCGGCTCGCTGTGGGAGAACCAATAGCCCCCCATCATCTCTCGCAGCCGTTGCCATGACGGCTGCTGCAGGTCTTGTGCTGGCCGCCGCCGGAGCCACGGGCTCTTGGCGGCGGCCGCTCCCTTCAGCGCAGGGCCATCCGCCGCATGAGCGCCACGAAGGCTTCTGCAACCGAGGCGCGGGGTCAGTGTGTCTGGCCCTGCCCCCGCAGCCGGACCTGCCGCTCTTCGATCAGCCGCAGCTCGGCCAGCACCTCGTGTCGTCGGTGGTTCAGCGTGCGCAGCGTGCGACTGACTCGCGTGCGGGCGATGCCTGCGCTGCGGTGGCTCTTGTCGATGCGGCACTGCACGACCCAGTCGCTGATCATGTCGTCGATGAAGTAGTCGGCGAAGGTGGCCAGGTGGCTGATCTCCAGGGTCAGCTCGGCGTGGTGTCGCGACTGCACGTCGGTCAACTCCATGGAGAACCTGGAGAGGGCCCGGTTGGCTGAGCTCGCGTGGCGCTGGGCGCCGCCGATGTGCTCGAACTTCACCCAGTTGCTGGCCAGCCCGAGCATGTCGAGCTTGCCCAGGGCCTGGGCCTTGGACAGGCAGTCGTGCAGTCCGGCGAGGGCGGCTTTCGCGACCTGCCCCGCCCAGAGGGCCTCGTCGAGTTCGCGCAGGAAGTCGGTCAGCACGCCGTGGCGCTCGGCGGTGTGCAGCAAGGCCGCCACGTCGTCGACCGCCGTGGACGACGGCTCCGCCAACAGCCGCGTCTTGGCCGCCAGCAGCTCGATGTACCGGGGGCGGGGATCCGCAAGGCTGTCCAGGCGGCGGCTCAGGAGCTGCTCCTGAGCCGTGGCGGCGGCGTGCTCACTCTCGATCTGATCGAGGCGCACCTTCGCCGCCAACCACTCGCGGATCTCCTTGTCGCGGCGAGCGTCGATGTCGTCGAGCAGCCGGGCCATCACGCCGGCGAAGGTCAGACCCTCGACGTCGTCGACGTCACGCCGCTCTTTGGCGACCCGCTGCTTCAGCTTGGACATACGCCCCTGCAAGGCCGCCAGCAAGCGCCGCGACGACTCGAGCTGCTGACCCACCCGTTCGTACTGGGACAGGTCGGCGCGGGTCCAGGCCAGACGGCGATCGAGGTCTACGAGACCTGCGGCGTCGACGAGGCCGTCGGGGTTCTGACGACGGTCGCGACCGTCAGGGGCCACGGACTGCGACTCAGTCCATGCCGAGCTTGCTACGCCCGGCTGGCGAGATCATCTCGGGGCTCCACGGCGGATCCCAGACGATGCTGATCTCCACGTCGCTCACACCATCGATGGCGTTGATCTTCTGCTCGCACTCGACGGGGATGTCCTTCGCCGCGGGGCAGCTGGGCGAGGTCAGGCTCATGGTCACCTTGACCACGCTCTCGTCCGTGATCTCAAGACCGTAGATCAGCCCGAAGTTGACGATGTCGACGGGCACTTCGGGGTCGCAGACGGTGCCGAGCGCGTCCATCACCGGTTGGCGCAGGGGGTGTTCTTCGGTGGTCATGGAGCGGCTCGCAGTGGAGGGGAGTCTGAACAGGTGCGGTGCGCGGAGCCAGCCCCACGCAGAGCGCTGATTCTACGCTTCTCTACCCCGTCGAGTCGCGGTCCAGCTGGGGCATGGGCACGGATCGTCACGCCCCTCCCAGCAGAGCGGCATGTCGGTTGTCGGGGGTGCCACGAGTCAGTCGCCCTGGGCGATCTCCAGCAACCTGGGCGCCAGGGTGAAGTGATCTGCGTTGCTGCCCTGATTCATGAGCACTGCCACGGTGATTCCGGTCTGCTCGTCATGGATCACCAGGCTGGTGCCCAGGGGGGAACCGCCGCTGTGGCCCCACTGTTCGCGACCCAGGTAGTCGTACTTGCGAATGCCCAGTCCGGCTCCAGACTCGCCGCGAATGTTCCCTGCCGCAGGCACGAACTGGAGCATCTCGCTGCCCATGGCCTCCCCGAAGGCGCCGCCGTTGAAGAGTTCGTGGGCCCAGCGGGCGACGGTGTCTGCGTTCGAGAAGAGCCCGAAGGCCCCGTTGCCCATGGTGAGCAAGGCCATGTGTTCGAGTGGGGCGACCTCTGCGTCAGACCGTGGGCCGTACCAGGACGTGGCCACCGGGCCCGGGGGCTCCTGATAGCCGGGCAGAAAGATCTGCTCGAGTCCGAGGGGAGCCCACAACCGCTCGGTCCACAGCTCGGTGATCGGTCGTCCCCCTGCCTTCGCCCCGATCATGCCCAGCAACACGAACGCGGTGTTCGTGTACTGGGTCCGTTCTCCTCGGGCGAAGCTGGCGGGCCCGACGAGTGCGACGAGCTCGTCGCTGGTGAAGACGTGGGCGCCGTCCGCATCGATGGCTGCCTGAAGGTCAGGGTTCTTGGTGTAGTTCGCCAGGCCATTCGTGTGGTTGAGCAGCTGGCGGATGGTGATCTCGGGGTCGATGTTGGGCAGCTCACCCAGCCACTTGCCCACAGGGTCCTCAAGGTCGAGCAGCTCCTCTTCGGCCAGGCTCATGATCACCGCGCCGGTCATGGTCTTGGTGATGCTGGCGATCCAGATGAGGTGCTCGGGCCCCAGGGCTTTGCCGTCGGCTTCGACGCCAGCCACGCCGATCCACTCCTGGCCTGACTTGAGCAGCACCGCTGCGCTCACGCCTCGGTGCGTGGGGGACTCTGCCCACTGGTCGACGGCAGCTTGGAGGCTGTTTGCCAAGGCCTGTGGGAAGCCTCCGTCATCTGGGGCTCTCGGGCCTGAGGCGCTCGCTTCGAGAGAGCTGCCTGCCACCAGCGCCAGACAGAGGGAGAGGGGCCGGAGGGCCCGGGTGAGTTCGCACCGTCGTGGCATGGGCTTTCTCGCCATTCTGTCAGAGTGGTCCATGGCCGGACGAACCGAACCGTAGCAGCCGCCAGCACATTCGCCCAGCCATGGGGAGGCGCCCGCGCCCGCGCGTCGCCTTGTTCGCCCCCCGTTCCGGGGCTACGCTCCCAGCAAGTTCTGGCCCTCACTGCCAGGCCGTCGCCAGCCATTGCCCCGAGCCCCCTCATGCCGAACAGCACGATCTTTCTGGAGCGCCTTCGCGAGCGGGTGATCCTTGGCGACGGGGGCATGGGCAGCGAGATCTACGGCCGCGGGATCTTCATCAACCGCTGCTACGACGAGCTGAATGTCGTCAATCCCAAGCTGGTTCAGGGCATTCATGGCGACTTCATCAGCGCGGGCAGTGAGCTGATCGAGGCCAACACCTATGGCGCCAACCGACCCAAGCTGGCAGGACACGGGCTCGAAGAGCGCATGACCGACATTCTCGCCGGGGGCGTCACCCTGGCTCGAGAGGTGGCCGGGGACAACATCTGGGTGGCAGGCAGCATGGGCCCTCTGGGCCCGGTGACCAAAGACGCAGGCATGACCGACGACGAACAGTTCGCCGCCTACGGTGAGGTGGCCGCGCTGCTGTCGGACGCAGGGGCCGACCTGCTCTTTCTCGACACCTTCACTTCGGTCGCTGACATGCGCCGGGCCATCGAGGCCTGCAAGAAGTTCAGCGATCTGCCCGTGGTGGCCAGCTTCAGCTTTCATCGTGGCTTCGTCATGGGCAGTCACGACTTCATCGTCGCTCCCGAAGACGTGGCGTTCATCGCCGAGCGAGCAGGGGCTGACGCGGTGGGAGCCAACTGCGGCGATGGTCCTCACTCGACCCTTGATGTGGTCGAAGAGCTGAAGCGAGCCGGCACCTTGCCCGTGGCAGCCATGCCCAACGTCGGTGGTCCCGCGCTGATCGAGGGGCGCACGGTCTACCTCTCGTCGCCGGAGTACATGGCCGAGTACAGCCGTCGCTTCGTGCGGGCGGGGGCGGGGTTGATCGGCGGTTGCTGCGGTGTGAGCCCCACCCAGATTCGAGAGGTGCGCTCGTTCCTCTCGTCGATCCAGCCTCGTACATCGAACGTGGTTGTCCACGAGGAGAGCGACGACCCGGGAGTCGAGCCGCCGGCCATCTCAGAGCGCAGCGGCTGGGGAAAGAACCTGGGCCAGCACTTTCAGATCAGCGTCGAGCTCGATCCGCCCAAGGGGCTCGATCCCACGCGGTCCATCGAGAAGGCCCGCTTCTTGCATGACCATGGCATCGACGCGGTAAACATCGCTGACGGTCCACGGGCCATGGCGCGTATGAACCCGTCGTCCCTGGCCGTGCTGGTCCAGCAGGCCGTGGGCATGGAGACGATCATCCACTACTGCTGCCGGGACAGAAATGTCCTGGGCATGCAGATGGACCTGATCGGCGCCCACTGTCTGGGCCTGCGCAATCTCATGCTGATCACCGGCGATCCGCCGAAGATGGGCAACTTCCCGGACGCCACGGCGGTCTTCGACGTCGACTCCATCGGGCTGGTGAACTTCGCCAGCCATCTGAATCGTGGCTTCGACCTGGCCGGGCAGCGGCTGGGCAAGGGTGATGCCACCGAGTTCGTCATCGGAGTGGGCTGCAACCCCGGCGCGGTCGACATCGACCTCGAGGCCGATCGCTTCCGGCGCAAGATCGAGGCCGGGGCCGAGTTCGTGTTCAGCCAGCCCATCTACGACGCGGCGCGGCTCGAACGCTTTCTTGAGCTGACCAGCGATCTGCCGCCGATCCCGTTCTTCGTGGGCATCTTGCCCTTGGCTTCACTGAAGAACGCCGAGTTCCTGACCCGCGAAGTGCCAGGAATGGAAGTCCCGGACGAGATCCTCAACCAGCTGCGGGACGCACGCACCAAGGAAGATCAGCGCGCCGTGGGCATCCGCGTCGCCACCGAGAGTCTCGAGGCGGCGGCGAGCCACGAGCGCATCAAGGGCAGCTACATCTTCCCGCCCTTCGGTCGCTACGAAGCGATCCTGCAGGTGTTGAAAGACGCGGGCATCCGCAGCTGACACCAGCGCTGGGCGCGGCGGGGGGGGCTGTGGAGTGGGGAAGGCCAGGGGAGCGGATCCATGGCGCCACGCAGCTCTCTCAGCGACGAACGGACGCGCTCGCCGCTCGCGCCAACGAACGAACGCGCGCTCGACCCTGAACGGATCGAACGCGCGCCGGGACCTGCGGCCAAGACCTGCGCGGTGGGCGTCTAGCCGTCAGCGCCGATGGACTCGACCGGGCACTGCTCCATGGCCTCGATGCAGAGGGCGATGTCCTCGTCGGTCGTGGGCTGGTTGTGCACGAAGTCGTGGTCACCGTCGTCGCTCTCCTTGAAGAACGCCGGTGCGATGTCGGAGCACAGGTGGCAGAGGATGCACTGGGTGTCCACGTAGAAGGGACCTGGAACGTTGTCTGCGTACTTGTCGTTGACGTCGGCCATCGGGTTGCTTTCTGGAGTCGGTGAGTGTCGCCGCCCCTTGCCTTCTCGGGAATGCCGGCAAGCTGAACGGGTCGAGAATGATATTCGCAATGGTGGGGCGGGTCCACACGTATCGGACGGAGAGCCGGGCACACTTCAGGGGAGCCTGGAGTCAGGCGTTGGTCACCCCGCCGTGGCACCAGCTCATGCGCACGGCGAACTCGCTCACGCCGTGGGCTTCCAGCTCGAGATCTCCCGCGAACTCGCCGAGGGCGGACCGGGCCTGATCGAGGGCAGAGGCCGAGAAACCGGCGCTGAAGACCGTCCAGGACTGGTCATCCAACTCGAGTCGCTGGCCCGCCAGAAGGACATAGGCCTGGCGAAAGCGCTCCAGCCCGGGGTCGGTCAGCTCGCTCTCAGCCAGGAGCGCCTCGCCCTCCAGCCAGATCGTCTGCCCCTGGAGATTGAGCAGCAACCGGGCATGGCCAGGCCGCACCTCGAGCACGAAGCCTCGGACATCGCTCAGCTCACGGGCCGCGTTGGCCCGGCTCCGTCGACAGCGCACCACCTGCCCCGGCTGCCAGCCGGCGCGATTGTGCTGCTGCTCTGTCCCCGGAAAGCGGGCCATGGGTCAATCTCGAGTGAGCAACCGAACCGGTGGCTACCTGGGCCGTCAGGTCTTCTCCAACGGGGCGACCCGGGTCGCCAGGATGCCGCCGATCATCAGCGCCAGGCCGATGCCGGGGTAGAGGATACCCACCACCCAGGCCTTGGTGCCCGCGTCGTAGTCGCCGTGGCGCAGGGCCAGGCCCGCGCCGATCATGATGGCCACCAGCAGGTACATGATCGGGCTGAAGATGGTCCAGGGAGGGGCGCTCTCACCCCTGCTCATGATCTGGGTCACCGCGCGGCGGGCACCCTTCTTGAGCATGGTCAGGCCCTTGCCTACGCCCACGACCGCCGCCACGGCCAGGGCGATCCATGAGTTGTTGCCGGTCAGGCCCACGATCTCGGGCTGCTCGATGAGGCCGGTGTAGGGCAGGCCGCGCACGATGAGCATCGCGCCCACGGCGAACCAGATCACACAGACGAGCCAACGGCGTGCGGTGATGCTCATAGACGAATCCTTTGGGGCTGTTGTTGTGTGATCACAGGATCAGGGCGAAGCCGAGAGCTGCCGCCAACCCGGTCAGGGTGGCCGGCGTCCAGGCCTTCATGGGCGATTTGGGATGGTCGGGATCATGACGAGCGTTGAGGCCCATGCCTAGGGTCAAGAGCAGGCAGGAGGTCGCCGCGAAGGGCCAGGCCGGGGTCTCCCGGAAGCCCTCGGTGCCGAAGCGCAGATAGAGCCAGAGCAGCAGGATCTGCACGGAGAACAGCAGCAGCCAGCGAGACAGCTGAAAGATCGCCGGGAGCGACAGACGCTCCTCTTCGGCGATCAGATCCTCCATCTCCGGGCTCTCCGGCTTGGGAACCTGGTACTCGTCCGCCAGCTGATCCATGAGGGCCGAGTTGCGCTTCATGGCCCCGGGGACGAGCGCCAGCCCCGCCAGCTGGGCGATGGCTGCCGAGAAGACCAGGATCGGATGCACCACGTGGGGGATGCGGCCCGTCTCCACCATGCTGCCGGTGATGGCCACGGCCATGGTCAAGAAGGGCGCGGCATACATGGCCGGATAGGCCCGGCCCTTCATCCATAGCCTGTGCCGCTGCTCCCACTCGTCGCCGGCCCTGGACGCCCGGGCGAAGGCCTTGATCCAGAAGTGGGTGCCGAGAAAGTAGGCGAAGGGCAGGGACTGGACGGCGCCGCCCATGAGCGCACCCACCAGAGCCACCTTGAGGTGCAGAGACAGGGCCTCCTGAGAGCTGCCGGCGTCGAGACCGGTGCTGATCAGGTAGGCCCACAGGATCAACACCGCCGTGGTCAGTGAGCGGTAGATGGTGGCCATGGCGCGGAAGCCTCAAGCGCGGCTATGCTGGTGCGGAATGCCCCGAATCAGGACGGGGAACGACCGCGCATTGAAACCCAGGAGCACCCCTGTGAGCCAGATCGTCATCAGCGAAGAAGCCCTGCATTGGAAGGAAGTGGCTCACAAAGTGGCTGAAGAGGTCATTCGGCCTATCGCGAAGCATTACGACGAGATTCAGGAGTACCCGGAAGAAGTCCGCCAGGCCTACATCGACAACGGCCTGCTGGGCGTCTGGATCCCCAAGGAGTACGGCGGTCACGGAGCCGGAGTGGTGGCCCTGTGCATGGTCGTCGAGGAGATCTCCCGGGCCTGCGGGGGCGCCGGCGTGGCTTACGCGGTCAACGCCCTGGGCTCGTTCCCGATCCTGGTGGGCGGCAACGAAGAGCAGAAGAAGACGTTCCTGCCCCAGGTGGCCAGCGGCGAGAAGATGATCGCTTTCTGCCTCTCCGAGAAGTTCGCCGGCAGTGACGCCGGTGGGATGCGCTGCCGGGCCCACCTCGACGGTGACGAGTGGGTCATCAACGGCGAGAAGAAGTGGACCACAAACGGTGGCGTGGCCTCTCTGCACACGGTCTTCGCGGTCACCGACCCGACGAGCCGCAGCCGGCGCATCTCGGCCTTCGTGGTCGAGAGCGGCACCCCGGGTTTCTCGGTCAAGAAGGTCGAAGACAAGATGGGCATTCGCTCCGTCCCCGTGGTCGAGACCCACTTCGACAACGTGCGCGTACCGGTGGCCAATCTGCTCGGCGGCCGCCCCGGCGTGGGCTTCAAGCACGCCATGGGCACCCTCGACCTGGCCCGCCCGGGCGTGGCCGCACAGGGTCTGGGCCTGGCTCAGGGCGCCCTCGAGTACTCCGTGACCTACGCCCTGCGCCGCCAGCAGTTCGGCCAGAACCTGGCTTCCATGGGTGTGATCCAGGACATGCTGGGCAAGATGGCCAGCAAGGTCGAAGCTGCCCGAGGGCTGGTCTACCGCGCCGCCTCGGCGGTGGACACGGGCGACAAGGCCGTGGTCAACAAGCTGGCCGCCATGGCCAAGAGCTTCTCGACCGACGTGGCCATGGACGTGACCACCGACGCCGTGCAGATCTTCGGGGGCTACGGCTTCATGAAGGACTACCCCATCGAGAAGTACATGCGCGACGCCAAGATCACCCAGATCTACGAGGGCACCAACCAGATCCAGCGCATGGTCGTGGCGCGCAACCTGATCAAGGGCGCCGGCGAGTTCTCGTACCTCAACGACTTCATCCCCACGGAGACGTTCGAGACCTATCAGGCCTTGCCAGATGAGGAGGCCGGCGCGGAGGCCTGACGCAGCGCTCGGCCTATTTCTTGCCCTTCTTCTTGCCCTTCTTCCCTTTCTTGGGCGCTGGCAGGTTGCCTAGCAGCGCTGCGGGGAGACCTGCCGCCGGCTTGGGCACGAGCCCGAAGGTCATGCCTGACAGAGGGTTGGGGGCGGGACGGGCCCGGTCCAGGCTGGTGATCAGGGTGGCCTGAGCGTCGAAGAAGGCCCACATCTCTGACGGGGTGGGGTCGGCGGTGGCGGCGAACATGGTCGCCGGGTTGAGGTCGTCGTAGCGATGGGCGAAGAGAGCGCCGTGGGCACCCAGGTCGTGGAGTCGGCGGCGGATCAGGGCGTCCTGGGTGGTGATCAGCTGGGTGGCCTGAGGCTCGGGCGGGACGGTGTGGTTCCAGGTGAACTGCAGCTCGTTGCGCGCCCTGATCAGCTCTGTCCTCTGCTTCCCCGCGGTGACCTGCTGGTCCAGCGTCAGGGCGGTCACGCCCATGTCCTCGAGTTTCTTGTCGATCAGCGCGATCTCTGTCTCGAGATCCGCGAGCTGCTGACGGGCCTCGGTGAGCCCGGCGGCGGCGAACAGATCGTCGTGCATGGTCTTGAGGGCGGTGAGCAGCTGCTCGTCGCTCTCTTCGGGAACGTTGGCGTCGAACCGCGCCGTGAGCACGCCCTTCAACTCGCCGATGACCTGAGCCTGGAGCTCTGGGTCGTTCAGCAGCTGTTGCACCATGCTGCTCTCGGCGACCTTGGTCTCGGGTGAGATCTCATCGAGCAGGGCCTCCATGTCGTCGAGCTCGGCCTTGCTCGGTTCGGCGACGAGGATCTTGCGGCTCAACGCGGCCAGGTCCCCGTAGGCGATCTCTCGGGCCATGAGGTCGTCCCGAAAACGCACCACCGTGCTGCGGGCGGTCCAGTTCTCCGTGGCCAGGAACTTCTCGTTGCCATTGAAGATGAAGTCCAGGTCCTTGGGGCCGCGAGACTGGGAGTAGGCCCGGCCCAGGCGGCCCACCAGCAGCTTCTCCCGGGAAGAGATGTCACGCCGAGCCTGGGTCAGCTTGGGCAGCTGGATCGGCTTTCTAGGGACAGCAGCCAGGCGGGCTTCGAACTCGTTGGAGTCCTGATCGATACGCATGCGGAAGGTCAGTCGCTGCCCGCCCAGGCTTGAGATGGGCTCGGAGCCCAGGGAGTCCTGCTCGTACTTCTGGACCTTGAGCTCTTGAGCCATGACCTGGGCGAAGCGCTTGGCGAAGACCACCGCCTGGGCTCCTGCCTTTCTTGGGGGCCGGGGAGTGGTCTGACCCTGGGCTGTTTCTGTCTCGCCAGGGGCCGTGGGCGGTGGCGGTTCGGTGCCCTGGGCGTCCTGTGCAGACACGGGACAGGCCAAGAGGAAACAGGTCAGCACCACCAGCAGCTTGGCAAGCGCGGATGGATCGCTAGGATGGTCGGCCCTCATCGTGCTCTGAAGCTGACTCCGGTGGACCCGGAGTCTGATCAGGGCCAAACCTGCTCGGAGGCCCCCATGGCCAAGCCACACCGCAAGATCAAGAAGGCCAATCACGGGGCTCGCCCGGCGAACGCCAAAGCGCGCAAGCGCAAGCGTTCTCACATCAAGACCTGAGCAGTTCCACTTCACGGCGCGATCATACCTCTGTCCCGTCGTGGATTGCCCGACAGATCGGCTCCTCGCTCCCAGGAGAGCGGGCTGACGGCTGATCTTGAAGCGGCTCACGTCTCGGCCTAGCTGCCCGGGCAGCGGTGGCTGGCGGCCAGGGCCACGTAGGTCGCCGCATGGGACGCGAACTCCGCGAGCTCTTCGTCGGTGACCTGGCGCATGATCCGCCCGGGGACTCCTGCAACCAGCGAACGGGGCGGGATGATCGTGCCCTCCCTGATCACGGCCCCGGCGGCGATGACCGAGCCCTCGCCGATCTCGCTGCGGCCCAGGAGCTTCGCACCGATGCCGATCAGGCAGTGATCGCCCACCCGGCGCCCGTGGATCACGGCGCTGTGGCCGATGGTCACCCCGCAGCCGATGTCCACCGGGATGTCCGTGTCGGCGTGGACGACCACCAGGTCCTGCACGTTGGTGCCCTCGCCGATGGTCAGGGGCGCGCAGTCTCCTCTGACCACCGCGCCGTACCAGATGCTCACGTCGGCACCCAGGGTCACGTCGCCCCAGACCACGGCGGTGCTGGCCACCAGCGCCAGGCCCAGGGGCACCAGCTCGGGGCGCACGGGCCCATGGCACAGGTGGCGCGGGGCGCTCTCGTCGGTGGTCATGACAGCTCCTCAGGGAACAAGGTCAGCAGGGTCAGGGTGAGCCCATTCTGTAGCAGATGGACAAGGCATGGCGCGACGAGGCTGCCGGTCCGTTCGTAGAGCCAGGCCAGCATGGTGCCCAGCGCGGCCACGGGCAGGATCACGCTGGTGTCATGGAGCAGCCCGAACAGCAGCCCGCTGGCCACCATGGCCACAGGCAGGGGCATCCGTCGACGCAGGCCGCCATAGAGGGCGCCGCGGAAGAGCAGCTCCTCGCAGAGGGGCAGGATCAGCACCATGGCGGTCCAGACCCAGAGGGGATTCACGGCCCCTTCAGCCACGAAACGGGAGAGGTGGTCCTGGGTGACCACCGGGTACCCCAGAGCCTCCAGCAGGCCATGGTTCGCCAGCGTGGCCAGGGCCAGGACGGGCCAGGTCACGAGCCAGGCAGCGAGGGCCGTGATCAGGGGGTTGGGGCCCTGGTGGCGACGGAGTCCCATGCCGCTGCGACTGCCGTAGTGCCTTGCGACCAGGACCAGCACCAGGCCCACCGCGGCCAGATTGCAGCCCACCTGCAGCGCCAGCCGTCCTCCCAGGCTGACCTCGGTGAGCTTTCTGTTGAGCACGAACATGACCATGGATGGCAGCAGCAGCTGCACCATGAGCCCGGGGATGAACAGCCCCAGGCCGTGCTCGCTGGTGTCCTCGGGGGCCAGGGCCCGGGTCTTGCCCGCCACCAGCCAGTGCCAGAGCACACCGCCCAGCAGGGCCGGCAGGACCAGTCCCATGAGGCCGGGTTCGCTCACCGCAGCAGCTCAAGGACTCGTTCGACCTCGTCGAGCGTGTTCCAGGCGTGGGGGGAGAAGCGCACCGCCCCGGCTCGGGAGACCACGCTCACCCCTCGGGACTCGAGCCGGGCCACCACCGTGTCCACATCGCCCAGGGGGCTGCCGGCGGGGGGCGTGGCCAGCACGATGCCCGAGCGCTCGTCAGGCCGCTCACGAGGGCTGGAGACGGCCCAGCCCTGCTCTGTCAGCCCAGCGCTGAGCCGATCGGTGAGCCCGAGGATGGCCTGGGCCATGGTCTCGATGCCCGTGTCGAGCAGCAGCTCCAGGCAGGCGCCCAGGCCGAAGATCTCCATGGTGGGCAGGGCCGCGTACTCGAAGCGGGCCGCGTCCGGGCGCAGGGGCTTGCCGGGGCGAAAGGGCGCGAAGGGCTCGGCCATGCTCAGCCAGGAGGTGAGCGGGCTGTCGAGCTTGTCCAGGTGCTCGGTACGGCAGGCGAAGAGACCGATGCCCTCCATGCCCAGCATCCATTTGTGGCTGTCCGCCGACAGCACGTCGATGTGGGCGGCGGTCATGTCGAGGGGGAAGGCCCCGAGCCCTTGGATGGCGTCCACACAGAAGAGCGCCGGGTGATCAGCCAGGGCCTGGCCCAGGGCCACCAGATCGAGGCGCTGCCCGCTGTCGTAGAGCACGAAGGGCACGGCCACGAGGCGCGTGGCCGGCGTCACCCGATCGAGGATGGCGCTCAGCTCGACCCGTCCGTTTTGCCGAGGAACCACGACGATTCGCGCACCTCTGCGTTCCTGGCGGTACCATGGAATCTGGTTCGCAGGAAAGTCATCCTGGATCACGACGATCTCGTCCCCTGGGCTCAGTGCCAGCCCTTCGGCGACGTTGATCAATCCCTGGGAGGTGCTGGTGCTCAGAGCGACTTCAGCCGCCGTGCAGCCCAGCAGCCGTGCGGCCTGTGATCGCACCCGTGTCTTCTGCTCTTCCCACTGCTTCCAGCCGGTCGAGCCGTTGTGCAGGCATTCGTCCAAGAACGCCCGCACCGCGTCCGCCACGGGCTGGGCCAAGGGGCAGACCGCAGCGTGATTGAAGTAGATCCAGGAAGCGGCGACCGGGAAGGCGGCTCGCAGTTTGGCGAGACGGTCGGACATGTGCGCTCCGGGCGTGGTGATGATCGTTCTGCAGACGCTGGGGCGCCCGTTCTACACAACCCCGGGCCAGGGGGCCACGCGGGCCCAGACTCCGCCGCTCTGGCCGGGGTCCTGCAGCTGCTCTGCGCCCGACCCGACCGCCTGGAGGCTGGTCTGGTCATTCTCGACCAGGGTCTGACCCTCGATGAGGGCGTGGCCATCGACGTGGTGGCGCGAGGTGTTGGGGGGACGCCGGTGCTGATCTTGCTGTGCGGCCCCGACCTGGCCCAGGCCATCGGGCGTTGTGCCGGTGTCCTGGCGGCCTGGCATCAGGGGCGCTTCCTGCTCGATCGGCTCTACGGCGAGGCCGGCCTCGTGGCCGAGCAGACGCCGCGCTTCAGACTCATCTCCCGGCGCTTCTCGGCGACTCGGCCGGGCGACCTGCTGCAACTGGTGGGGGGCTGCGACGTGGTGTTGTTCGAGAGCCAGGTCGTGCAGGCGGTCGATGGACGGCCCGAGCTGCATCTGGTCCCCATGGCCCGCTCGGGGTCTGCCCCGGCCGCCGAGGTCCAGCCGACGGCGCGAGCCCAGCCGACGGTCGCTGCACCCGCACGGACGACCCCACCCTCGTCTGCCACCTCGACGCCGCCCCCAACCCCAACCCCGCCACGGGCTGAGCCGCGAGTGGCGCCAGCCCAGGCAGCACCGACACATCCGTCGCTTCCGGCGGGGGACGAGCTGATCAACCCGCTGATCGGGGCCGGTGCAGCGCCCGCCGCGCCCGTCCGCCCCGAATCGGCTGCTCTCACCGAGCCTCCCGTTCGTATCGACCCGCCCGTTGCCAGCCCATCGACGACTCAGAGTGGCCCGCCTGCCCCTGCGGGCCCGTCTGCTCCTGCCGAGGTCTCCCAGGCCGCGCCGGCGACGAACCCCGGGTTCCCCATGGCCGTGGCACCGAGCCAGGCGAACGGCGGTGACGAGAGGCCGCTGCCCGCGATCGATGACATCGACCTGCTGGTGCGCGCCGAGGCCAGCCCCGAGTGTCGGCGGCTGTGCCTGGCCGCTCGCGATTCGATCCGCTCGCTCTCCAGCCTGGTGAGTCAGACCATCGAGCCGGACCGCCTCTGCTTCCTGGTCGACGGCGTGCTCCTGGCCACGTTGATCCCTCGCGGGGACAGCCTGCAGCTGCGGGTGGGCGAAGAGGGAGGGCCTGCGTTCGAGGTCCACGACGACGAGAGCTTCAACGCCAGCCTGAACGCCACCTTCAGCCACTACTTCAGCCGCTTCGCCGTCCGCGCCTGAGCGGCGCTGAGTGACGCGCCAGGGGTTGAGCCGTCAGGCCGCTGTGGACAACGACGATCACCTGGGGCGCGGCCTGATGATCATTGGCCTGGCGGCACTCTGCAGGGCCAGCTGCGCCGACCTGGACGCTCCCCGGGCGAGCGCTGTGGGCGAGCCGGTCGAGATTCGACTGGAGCAACTCTCAGGCGATGCCTGGCGCCTGCTGCCCGGGGTCGGCGAGGTCCTGGCCGCCCGGCTGGAGCAGGCGCGCCTGGACGCAGGTGGTCACCTGGACCAGCAGGGCATCGACGATGTTCCGGGCGTGGGTCCCCGGCTGCTGGCCCGCTGGTTGCGCCTGCAGGCTCGCTGACCGTGGGACGGATCCGTTAGCATCCCTGCCATCGTGTCCCCTCACCATGACAACATCTGCCCTTCATCTGACGATCACGCCGCTCAGGTGGCGCTCGAGCTGGTGCGTCTGGCCCTGGCCGAAGACCTGGGCGACGTGGGCGACATCACCACCCAGCTGACCTTCGCCGGGCAGGGTGACGAGAGAGGGCCCCACGGTCGCGCGCGCATCGTGGCCAAGGCCACGGGACGTCTCTCCGGAGTGGCCCTGGCCTGCAGGGTCTTCGAGCTGGTCGATCCCGCTGTGCACTGTCGGGTCGAGCGAGGGGACGGCGCCGCGGTCGAGCCTGGCGATCTGGTCCTGGAGGCCCATGGCCCGGCGGCGTCGCTGCTGGAGGCCGAACGGACCGCGCTCAACCTGCTCGGTGGCCTGTCCGGTGTGGCCACCATGACCAGCCGTTTCGTCCAGGCGGTCGAGGGCACGTCGGCCCGCATCGTGGACACCCGCAAGACCACCCCGGGGCGGCGCCTGCTCGAGAAGGCGGCGGTGCTCCACGGCGGCGGCCACAACCACCGCATCGGCCTCTACGACGAGGTGCTGCTGAAAGAGAATCACTTCGCCATGGCTCCCGACAAGAGCTATCGAGAGGTGGTGGCGCGGATCCGCCAGTTGTCGCCAGACGGCCTGCGCATCACCGCCGAGGCCCGCGACCTCGACGAGGCCCGCTCCGCAGCCGACGGAGGCGCCGATGTGATCTTGCTGGACAACTTCACCGTGGCCGAGCTGACCCAGGCCGTGACCGCCCTGGCCGATCATCCCCGGCGCGCTGGCTTCGAGCTCGAGGCCAGCGGCGGCGTGAACCTGACCACGGTGGGGGACATCGCCCGCAGCGGCGTCGAGCGCATCAGCGTGGGCGCCCTGACCCACTCGGCCCCGGCCCTCGACCTGTCCCAACTGCTCGAACCGCAAGACGACGCTGCGAGAGGATCGACGCCCCCAGGCGGTGCGCCCTGATGAGGGCGGGGACGTCGGTTCATCGCACCATCGCCATCGACGGCAACCCGGCGTCGGTGCGAGGCTTGCGAGCCATGCTGGCCTCGTTCCTCGACGACCGCAGCATCGAGAAGCACGTGCGCCGGGCGGTGGTGCTGGCCTTCTCGGAGGCCCTCGACAACGCCGTCGAGCACGGCATGCTCGAGCGCCAGGGCTCGCTCACCATCTGGCTGCGCTACTCCCCCCGCTACATTCTCGTGGCCCTGCGCGATTCGGGCAGCCACCAGGCGCCCCTGGGCCACGCTCACTCGCCAGACGAAGACGCTGAGCGAGGGCGGGGCTTCGAGCTGATGCACAAGCTGATGGACGTGGTCAAGGTGCGCACGTTTCTCGATGGCGGCACCCGGGTCTCCATGTTGCGCCGCCTGGACCAGCGCCCTTGCGACTGAACTGGCCACGGTGGCTCAGCGCACCCCTGCTGGTGGCCTGGACGCTGATGATCGGCTGGCTCATGCTCAGCACGAAGGTCACCCAGCTGACCATCACCCAGAGCAGCTACATGAACAACCTGGGCCACGCGGTGGTCTTCGGCGTCGAGGCCATGTTGCTCGGCCTGCTCTGGCGCCCCGGCCTGGTCGGGCGGCCCAGGTTGGTGTGGTGCACCGTGGGGCTGGTGGCCCTGGCCTACGCGGGTCTGCTGGAGTGGCGGCAGGGCTTCGTGCCCGGGCGCACCAGTTCGCTGGTCGACATGGTGACCAACGCCATCGGCGCCCTGGGCACGCCCTACGCCCTGGCAGACGGCCGGCTGTTCTGCCCGCGGGCGCTTGCCGTGGCTGTGGCCGCGCTGGGGTCGGCGGCCCTGGCGACCTGGCCTCTGGTGTGAGGGTGGCTTGGGCCGCCGCGGATTGGCTCCGAAGACCGGCCCACTCTCTGGAACAGAGGCGGGGAACGTGTCGAGCTTGCGGACCGGAGTAATGTTCGATACGGTCCCTCAAGAGGAATAATTGACGCCTTCGTTCTTTAGGGGAAGATCATATGAGCAGAATTCTTGGTAGGTCGGCTGGCTCGCTGAGTGAGCCGTCAGGCCGGTCGTTGGCAGCAATCCAAAGGGTTGCTTGCTTGGCAGTAGTTCTGACATGTGCTCTCGTCGGACGAGTCTAAGCAGATGACTTTGGAGACGGCGGCGGTCTTGTGACCCCTCCCAGTCCTGAACTCATTGCTCAGGTGAACGCCCTTGGCACCGTGGCAGCCGCAGCCGGGCTTCCGGTTATTGTCACGACAGTGAGCGGCGTGACCTTGCTCAATGGCATGCCTGTTTGGGAACTCGGCGCTGCAGAGGGTAGTCAATACGATGCTATCTCCAGCTTCACACAGCCCCAGAGCGTAGCCATCAATCTGAGTTCAATTACATGGGGCGACATCGGAGAAAATGACCCCGCGGATGTGGCGGAGCTTGTGAACATCGCCATCCATGAATCTGCTCATCAGGCCTTCGCAATCGCGCTCATACAGGGCTGCGCCAGCGACGTGCTGCTGTGGAGCATGGTCGTCTTGTGCCACAAGCAACACAGCGGCAATGCCTGCAACGAAAACTATGCCTACTCAAGGACCGTCCGCGAGCTATGCGAATCACTAGAGGATCTTCCACCTGGTGGGCTGCGTGACGCGATAGAAGTTGAGCTAGCGGAACAGATTGACGCCTGCGTAAAGTTTGAGGCTGCTTGTGTCGCTGCCAACGCCAAGTGTGGTCCACCGTCCATGATCATGCCCCCTGATCACATTCCGTGTGGAGGTTGCGAAGCATGCTCGGAATGCGAATAAAGATGTCAGCTGCAACAAATGGCCAAGCTTCGTGGCTGCTGCACTGGACAACCGCCCTGCTGCTCGTCGCCGGCGGCTGTCAATTACTCCAGGCACAGACGCCCACTCCCGTACCTGATGAGCTCTTAGCATGGGCGTGGGGACACTCGAACGCCGATGTGATTGTCCTGCCGACCCAGAATCCGCAGCACTATGTCCAGGCTGAGGTGCGATTCTATAACGCTGACGGCGACCCAAGAGTCGAGCTGTCTTGGCGGTT
Organism: uncultured Phycisphaerales bacterium; assembly: GCA_964537035.1. GTDB lineage: Bacteria > Planctomycetota > B15-G4 > B15-G4 > B15-G4 > CAZIAK01. The sequence goes on from CAZIAK010000031.1 coordinate 58,151, forward strand.
CAAGACGGCCAACGGCAGTGGTCGCAAGACGAGCACCCACGACGTCTCGTTTCAACCCACCGGGGTGTGCGGCCGAGCTGGCAGCACGGACGTGATCTACGTAGTGGGGTGGTCTTCCCGGGCCTCCAAGGTTCTCGTCGAGGAGTGGCGATTGACGAACTTTGCGCTGGCCGAGACGATCACCCCCAGCGGCAAGACGATCGTCTCTCTGGCAGGTCCGACCGTCGACCGCACTCTGCTCACTGCAACAGATGAGATTCCACTCGTCGCAGGCGTCGCAGCGAACCCATGGTCGGATCAGCTCTACCTGCTCGACAACGCCTCCCCAAGAGCAGTCCACGTGCTGGACATCGCAACGGGCGACTTGGCCCCCACGCCGCTTGTCACCGAAACTCAGCAACCCGCTCTTGCCGAGCATCGTTCGATCTTGGCTGGCCTGACCGACCAGGGCTTCGTGGTCTTCACCGAAGAGCGGCGGCGTTGGGTCCGCCACGGTGTCTCTAGTTTGCCCCAGACTGTGGTGTCCCTCCGCGACGAGGGCCTCGATGGAGTTTTCGAAATCGTGCAGGCGGTGCCTGTCGATGTCTTCAACGCGACCTGGGTCAATCGCTGGGTACTCGACTTCAGTGAGCCGTAACTCGATTCACGCCGCACTGTTGAGCATTGATTTCCAGCAACGCTACCACGGACGTCGGTCTGCCCGGATTCCAGGAGCATTCCATCTTGGTCGCCTTCAACGGTCAAGCCTGCGGCGCCGTTCCGCGCCCGCAACGCCCGATCCCTAAGGCGTCATCGCCATCGCTCGATGAACCTGGGGAGGGTAAGGGAATGCAGCTGCTTGGTCGCCGCTGGGCAGACAGCAAAGCCTGTGCCCTCGAGTAGGCCTCCGTCGTAGTAGACGGCCGCAGTTAGCCGTGTTCACCCAAGGTGATTGTTGCTCGGGCGAAGGGAGCCCACGACGCGGGCCCAGGGCTTTCGCTACCCTCCGTGCTCGCGGGCCCCGCGCAGGGCGGAGGCTCCCCAGCTCTCGCACTTTTTCCATCCAGGTCGCGTCATGTCCCAAGCTGACGAGCGCCACGAAACGTGGGTCTCTCCCCTGGCCGAGCGCTATGCCAGCGCTGCCATGCGTCGCAACTTCTCGGATGCCACGCGCCACAGGCACTGGCGGCGGCTCTGGCTGGCCCTGGCCACCGCCGAGAAGCAGCTGGGCCTGGAGATCAGCGACGAGCAGCTGGCCGAGCTGGCCGACCACCTCGACGACATCGACTACGAGGCGGCGGATCGCTACGAGGGTGAGCTGCGCCACGACGTGATGGCCCACGTGCACGCCCTGGGTGACCAGGCCCCAGCGGCCCGTCCCATCGTGCACCTGGGCGCCACCAGCTGCTACGTCACCGACAACAGCGAGCTGATCCAGATGCGCGACGGGATCGACATCCTGCTGCCCATGGTCTGGGCCAGCATCGCGTCGTTGTCCGACTTCGCTCGGCGCTACGCCCACCTTCCCACCCTGGGCTTCACCCACTTTCAGCCGGCCCAGCCCACCACCGTGGGCAAGCGCGCCTGTCTGTGGATTCAAGACCTGGCCGACGACGCCCGGCAGCTGGCCCGCCTGCGCGACGAGCTGCCCTTCAGAGGAGCCAAGGGGACCACCGGCACCCAGGCCAGCTACCTGGCGCTCTTCGACGGCGACCATGACAAGGTACGTCAGCTCGACGAGCTGGTCACCGAGTCGATGGGCTTCTCGAAGAGCTGCGGTGTCACCGGGCAGACCTACTCGCGCAAGACCGACTTCGCCGTGCTGGCGGCCCTGTCCGGGCTGGCTCAGAGCGCGGGCAAGATGGCCACGGACCTGCGCTTGCTGGCGCACCTCAAAGAGATCGAGGAGCCCTTCGGCAAGCAGCAGATCGGCAGCTCGGCCATGGCCTACAAGCGCAACCCCATGCGCAGCGAGCGCATCTGCGCCCTGTCGAGGTTCTTGCGCGGGTTGCTGATGAACCCCGCGGAGACCGCGGCGACCCAGTGGCTCGAGCGCACCCTCGATGACTCGGCCAACCGGCGCCTGACCACGTCCCAGGCGTTCTTGACCGCGGACGCCATCTTGCAGCTGGTGCTGAACGTGAGCTCGGGGCTGGTGGTGCACGAGGCGGTGATCGCCCGGCACCTGTCGGCAGAGCTGCCCTTCATGGCCACCGAGACGATCTTGATGGAGACGGTGCGTCGTGGAGGCGATCGCCAAGAGCTGCACGAGGTGATCCGCCGCTGCTCCATGGAGGCTGCGAGCCGAGTGAAGCTCGAGGGCTGCGACAACGATCTGCTGGAGCGGTTGGCGGGGGAGCCTGCGTTTGAAGTGGTCAAGGACGACCTGGACAGCTTGTGTGATCCGAGCCGCTTCGTGGGCAGGGCTCCGGAGCAGGTGGAGGAGTACCTGGCTGCGGAGATCGATCCCATGCTGGCCGAGCATCGGCAGGCCATCGCTGGGCTGTCGGGTGAGGTGCGGGTCTGAGCGCAGGAGGGTCTCCAGTCCGCGCGGCTGATCGCGCAGCTCACACAGCCCCATGTCGTGGAGCCCATGCTGGCGTCGCTCGGGTTGCCGACCAAGGCGCCGTTGGTGCATCCGTTGGGGCTACAACCTGCGCGGGATCCGCCCGAGCTGTTCTGAGGGAGGTGAGAACGCGACCAGAGCCTGGGCGCGCTGACGGCGCGCCCGGGGAGGGTCCGTCCGCCGAGTGTGCTGGGGGTTTGCTGCGGGTGCGCCGGGGTGCTCGGCGAGGCTCGTGTGAGCGAAGGCGGCGGCGAGAGACCGCGTGGGGACCCGCAGAGGCGGTCGGTGGGGTAGACTGGCAGCGCTCGCCGGGGCTGTTTGGCCGTGATGGGGGGCTTTGAAATGCCTACGCGCAGAAGGGATCGGTTGTCCATGCGATCAGCACTTGTTCCGCCGAAGAGCATCTCGATCCCCGCGATCGACCTGGATCAGATCGATGCCGCCACGTTTCAGACGCGCTACGTGGATCCGGGTCGGCCGGTCTTGCTGCGCGGAGCCATGAAGAACTGGGCCGCACTGGGGCGCTGGCAAGATCCGGAGTACCTGGCTGAGGCAGCCGGGGAGCGGGTCATCTACGCAGCCGATCCTGCTAATGGCGATCGGACGCAGCTTCCGTTGAAGGACCTCTGGCGCGGCATCTTCGCCGAGGGCGGCGCCAAGTTCAGTTCGATCAACGCATCGATCAACACCAAGGGTCAATCCGGCATCCTCGGAAACCTGACATCGGACACCAAGCTGGGGCCTTTCCTGCCCCACGCCCACCATGTCTCAACCAAGGTGTTCGCCGGCTACAACACGCGTTGCGGTCTTCATCTTCATCCAGACACGGAGGCCTACCTGTGCCAGGTTGTAGGAAAGAAGCGCGTGATCCTGTTCCCCCCTGATGACTGGAATCACATCTACCCCGCCAACTGGTATTCGCCGTACGTCAGCTTCAGCAAGGCGCACTTTGCGAGGGATGGGCAGTGGCCCGACTTCGGGGAGTTCCCGCAGTTGGCGAAAACACACCCCATGGAGTGCGTCGTCGAACCGGGGGACATGCTGTACATTCCGATTTACTGGTGGCACGTGGTGTGGGGCCTCGGTGCGGCCATCTGCGTCACCCAGTTCTTCCGCAGCTCGTTAAGCAAGCGCTTCATGACCCGGTCGGGGCTGCGCTGCAACTACCTCAACCGCGTCGGGGGCATGCGCCTGCGCCTCCAGATGCGCAAGCGTGGCCTCACCGCCGGGGTGTGACGGGGTGAGTCCAAGCCGGGCCACAGCGGCTGGAGCTTGCGGTCGGCACAACAGGGGGAGACATAGTCGCGCCTGACACTGGTCGCTCTTGCCGTCGTGATCTCGGCCGCCATGCTTGCGGCAGCGATGTGGGGCCAGACCGACCGGGCCGATCACGCCGGCCTGCCGAACTTCGTGCGTCGCGAGCTGGCCGGGTTTCTCGACTGCGGCATCCTGGCGCGGGGCTTCGCGCGGGTGCGCTGCACGCGCTGCGGCGACGACCTGCTGGTGGCGTTCTCCTGCAAGGGGCGCGGGATCTGCCCGTCGTGCGGTGGCCGGCGCATGGCCGACACGGCGGCGCACCTGGTCGACCGCGTGCTGCCGCGAGTCTCTGTGCGCCAGTGGGTGCTGTCGCTGCCGTTCTCGCTGCGCTTCGGCGTCGCCTTCGACCGCGAGCTGTGCAGTCGGGTGCGGTCGCTCGTCATGGCAGCCGTGCTCGACGCGCTGCGACGCCGGGCACGTGAGCAGCAGGGCGTGGGGGACGGCCGCTCGGGCGCGGTGGTGTTCGTGCAGCGCTTCGGTGGTGCGCTCAATCTGAACGGTCATTTTCACGCGCTGGTGCTCGACGGCGTCTTTCATGAGCGCGCTGATGGTGGAGCGCCGGTGTTTCGCGCGGGGTTGACGCTGGGCCATGGCGACCTGGCGGATGTTCTGCTGACGATCCGGGTGAAGATCGAGGCGCTGCTGAGGGGGCGCGGTTTGCTCGCCGACGACGGTGCCGCGGCCCAGGAGCTCGTCGAGCGTTCGCCGGTGCTGGCCCAGGCCCAGGCCGCGTCGGTGCAGGGTAGGCTGGCGTTCGGGCCGCAGCGTGGGCAGGGTGTGACGCGGGTGGGCAGCCAGCGCGGCACGCCGTTCGTCCAGGAGCCGCGCGAGGACTGCGCCGTGGAGGCTGGCTACTCGCTGCACGCTGGCCCGCCGGTACCTGGCAACGATCGTGACCGCGTCCTATACACAAACTCGGCCGAGCGAGTTCGGAGGGCCTTGCCGTGGTGCAATGGCGATCCTGGCCCCCGCGATTGTGAGAAATGCGCCGTGGTTCGGGGTCGCTGCGGCCAGAGCGGCGTCTGTCAGTCCTCGGGGTCTCGAAGAGGCTCGCCGGGGACGAGGTCCTCGATGACTTCGCTCACGATTAGCTCGAACCACTCATCGAACATCTCTCGGGTCCGGTGTTCGGGCCACTGGGTCTCGTCGGTGACCCAGCACTCAAGCATCAGCTCAAAGAGGAGCGGCCAAGCCTGCTCAAGAATCGCCTTGCGGCCTGTATCGCCGTCCCACGAGGGAACGAGGAAGGTGTTCGGGTCGTTCCTCATGGACTCGAAGACTGGCTCTGCGAGTCCCTCACCGTCATTGCACTGGGTCCACGCCAAGTATGGCGCTCGTGGGCGAACAATGACGGCGGAACGGTTCACG
>CAZIAK010000032.1:0-58858 GCA_964537035.1 uncultured Phycisphaerales bacterium
GGGCTGCTCACTCCACCTGACGAGCGGTGATCAGGCCGAGTTGCTCGGCTTGCTCCAGACCCAGGGGGCGGCCCGTGGCAGCGTCCATCCAGAGCGTGCTCTCTACCGCGCCGGAGCCGTCGTCGGCGCTGGACGAGAGGCCGTAGGCCCGGGCCAGGTTGTCTCCCGCGCCCGTGGTGACGGTGAGGTCGTCGAGGCGGCGCACGGAGAGCGTGGTGCGGGACAGCTCCACCGTCTGGCTCAGGTCGACGGAGAGGCGGGGCAGGGTCAGTGACTCGCCCACGGCCAGGGGGGCGATCAGCTCCCAGAGTCGGCCTTCGGTGGTGAGCGTGGGCAGGGAGATCATGACCTCGTCGCTCAGGGGCTGCTCAATGGCCAGGTCGTCGTAGAGGCCGGTTCCCGTGAGCCGCAACACGCCCGCTGTGCGTTCAAAGGAGGCCACGCCTCGCCCGCCTGCCAGCTGCACAGTGGCGGTGATCTGCTCGTCGGTGCCCCGGCCCCGGTGTTGCACGATCTCGAAGGACAGCTGCCAGCTCGGGTCGTAGCCCAGCTGGGTGATCACGTCGCGACCGTCTTCGCTGAAGGCGCTGCGCTCCACGGCGAGGAGCAGATCATTGTTGAAGCGCACTTCGTAGCGGGCCTGGGGGCCGCCCAGGTCAGGGGCTGTGCTGAAGGGTGCCAGATAATCGGGTGGCGTCTCGTAGCTCAGCGCCAGCTGTTCGAGCTGGGCGCGCAGGGTGGCTTCGGTGTACCAGCGACCGGCGGCCATGACACCGCTCCGTTGTCGCAGGGCGGCCACGTCGGCGAGGGGGTCGGCGGCCAGTAGCAGCAGGTCGGCGGCCTGGCCCACGGCGATGGTGCCCACGGGCCGGTCGTCGCGCAGGAATCGTGCCGCCTCCCGTGTGCCCGCAGAGAGTGCCTCATAAGGCGTGAGGCCAGCGGCCACCAGCAAGGCCAGCTCTTCGTGAATGGAGAAGCCCGGGATCACGAAGGGGTTGGGAGTGTCCGTGCCCAGCAGCAAGGGCGCCCCGGCTTCGTGAAGAGCTGCCACGATCCGTCGGCGGGTGAGGTCCGTGGCGCGCAGGTCAGCGTAGTCGTCGTCGGTCATCTGCGACGTGCGAAAGTCGGCGCCAGGGTCCCACGTGGAGCGGGTCGACGGCGAGACATAGCGCATCTCCGGGGCGGCGAGCAGCTGGTGCGCTTCGTCCACGCCCACGATCTTGGCGTAGACCAGCAGGGTGGGGCAGTTCCAGCTGCCGGACGCGGCGACTTCATCTGCGATCTGGTGCAGGGCCGCGTCGGAGACCTGTGGCAGGCTCCAGCGTTGGGCCAGGGACAGCTGGGCCGCGTCTCGGGCGCTCGCCCCGTCGGCCACGCGCAGGGCCTCGAAGAAGCCGGTGAGATGCTCGATGGAGTCTTGCCCCACGGCGAGGGCGTGGTGCAGGCCCACAGCGTCGGGGACGTGTCCACAGACCAACAGCCCTGCTTCACGAGAGGCCTGGACAATGGCCTCATAGACGTCACTGCTGAGCCGGCTGTAGACCTTGATGAAGTCGTACCCCGCGGCCTTCTGCTCGGCCACCGAGACGCGAGCGGCGTCGACGTCATCAAGGGCCAGGCTGCCGTTCCAGAGGGGCGGGACCCCGTCCATGATCGGGCCCGTGGTGAGGATGTTCGGCCCGACGATCTCTCCAGCGGCGACCCGCTCGGCCATGGCGAAGTGCAGCGGCGCGCCCCACATGTTGCGCACGGTGGTGACACCGTTGGCCACGAAGAGCAGCAGCTCGTCCTCGCCCCACACGTGCACGTGGCCGTCGGTGAGGCCGGGCATGAGCCACTGCCCGCGGCCCTCGATGCGCCGAGCGTCATCGGGGATCTCGATCTCGCCCAGGGGACCGACCGAGACGATGCGATCGCCGCGCACCACCACGGTCTGGTGAGGCCGCTCGCCCTCGTCGACCATGGCCACCAGGGTGACGTCGATGAACGCGGTCGCGGCCGGTTCGTCGCCAGCGAGCCTGCTATGAGTCGAGGGGCCGAGGGGCGCAGCAAGAAGGCGCGGTGGAGCGGGCGTGTGGGCGCAGACTGTCCCCATCAGGAGAATCAGCGCGCTGAGCGAGGACAGGGGCTGGCGGTCTGGGGAGATCACGGGGCAACCTCGACTAGGCCTTGATCATCACCCGGCTCGGGGTCGCCACCACCCCATCGCAGGGGACCAGCGAGGCCAGGAACAGTCCCTGGCCAAAGGTGAACGCGGCCATGAAGTCGCCAGCTGCCAGGTCAGGCTTGTCGAAGGACTTGGGCCCTCGGGAGGCGAGCTGCGCACGCCTTGCTGCCAAGGCGCCCCAGCCCGTGGTCAGGAGCAAGGCGAGAAGTGCACTGGAAAAGAGCGCAACGTGTGACACGCCGAGGGAGCGGTCCTGCATGGCGAAGTCTCATCCGGGAGAGTGCATTCGGCACGATCGGGGAGGCCAGTGTAGCAGGGGCTGGCGGGGGTGCCGGGGGCATCGTCAGCCCTGGAAACCCGTCGCTCACGGGAGCGGCTGGCGTCTCGACACTGCCGTCCCGAGCCCACTCTCCGCGCAGGCTGTCAGGCCAACGGCGGTGGCCGCGAGCGCCACCGCGATCGGGACAGCTCGAGCATGGCTCGGCAGACCGCCTGGGCCATGGAGTCGCCTTCGCTGCTGATGCGATCGTGAGGCCGGCGCCAGAGGGTCACGGCATGATTCGCGGCCCCGGCCTGCACCTGGATCGTGCAGTGCCAGCCATCGGTCAGGATGCGGCGCAGGGCCAGGGACGCTGCTCGGGGATCGGTGGCGAAGATGGGCGCCGCAGTCTGCTCCCACTCACTCGCTTCGGGGCGGGTGGGCCGGAGCCACTGCACGCCGTCGGGCCGCCAGCCCATCACCTCGGTGGCCACGGCCGCCGAGAGGGCCTCTGAATCGAGGTCGGTGACACCTCGGCTGGTGGAGACCACCAGGGGGCGCTCGTCATGGTGAGCAGCGGTGGGCTGTGCAGGGGAGTTTCCTGGCTCAAGCGCCGGCATGGCAGCCTCAGGATGTCGGGGGGGGGGCGGCCCCGCCCGGGGAAGAGAGGGCAGGGCCGACACAGGCGAAATGAGTCGCCATTCCCACTACAGCGAGGAACGGGTGGGTACCGAACTCGAATCGTTGATTAGGCGAGAGAGCGCGTCTCCGCCTGGGGCTGAGCTGGGTGCCGTGGGGCGGCAAGTGCCCCGGAGCTTCAGCGAAAACGGACGGCCCAGAGGGCTGCTTCCGTCAGAGCTGGCACATGGGCCGGATCACCGGGGTCGAGGTCAGCGGCAAGAATGCGCTGGCGGTCGCCACCGGTCATCCAGAACCGTGAGCCGTCCGACGCAGCTTGCGGACGCGGGCGAGTGTCGCCCTCCGTCGGCTCCCAGGGGTGCTCCCGAGAGGCGAGGCGGTCTGCAAGCCAGGCCCCATCCTCGGCGGCGTCAGGGTCTGCCTCCAGATCGAGATCGGCCGCCAGGGGTGAGAGCCCCGCACCCGCCGCGAGCCACCCGTGGCCTCCGTCGGCGTAGGTCATCAGCGGTGCCCGCTGTTCTGCGTCGAGAGCCAGGTCGCCGGTGAGCAGCACGGCCAGGGCGGCGTCCCGCAGGGCCATGAGCGACACGGGATCGCCGTGGGGATCGATGACCTGGCAGGTGAGGCCCTCTTGCACCAGCTGCTCGGCGAGTTGTTCTGCAACGGCGCGGGTGTTGTCGTCAGCAGCGATGACCACCAAGGGCGCCGCGGTCGGTCCCGGGCGCTCGATGAGCGTGTAGAAACCCTCGTCGTGGAGCAGCGGACGACCATCGAGCGAACGCACGCCCGGGGCAGAGAGGGCATGGACGTAGCCCTCGGCCAGACCCTCGATGAGCAGCTCGGCGGAGAGTCCGTCCGCGGCCACGGTGACGGCGGCGATGTCCAGATCCCACGGGTCGGTCTCGTCGCTGCCGTAGTCAGAGTGCAGACGATAGGTGAAGCGCCGAGCGGCCCAGGACTTCGGATCGCTCGCGGTGGCCGGATCGACCGGCTCGGTGAAGCTTACGGAGAAGCCCTGAGGACGGGCCTCGATGGCGAGCATCTCAAAGGGCGTGACGCCGGTGTAGACCAGCCGTTGCAGTCCGAACGACTTCTCGCCGAGCGATGGCCAGCCCCGGTCGGAAGCTCCGGCGATCAAGCTGCCGTCGCTGGCGAAGCTGACCCGGATGACGCCGGATGCCAGGCCGCGGCGAAACGGGAAACACGCCCCCTGCCAGTGCCCTTCGACCTGTTCCAGGGCAACGCGCAGGATCGACGCCTGGTACTGATCGCCCACGAAGAGCTGCCCGGTGAAGGGCCCGAAGGCACCGTCGGTCCCGTCCCAGCAGAAGCCGGAGGGCGAGCGACCCATGACGTCATAGGGGAACCACACGGCGGGCAGGGCGAAGTTGTCGATGTCCGCCGCGGCCAAGGCCATGAGCGTGCCATCGGGGAGCTCGCCCGGATGGGCCACGGTCGACGCCGGGAGATCGCACGAATCGATGCCCCAAGGGTGTCCATGAAAGCTGCCGGGGGAGAGCAGGCTGAGCTTGCTGGCTCCGCACCACTCGCCCTGGTTGTCGGTGTAGAAGACGTCTCCCCAAGGGCTGGTGGCCACGCCGGCGGGGGAGCGCAGCCCGGCGCACACCGGTGTCATGGTGCCGTCGTCATCGATGGTGACGGCCCAGCCCCGCCAATCGACAGACCCGAACGGCTCGTTGTCGAAGGGACGATTGAGGGTCACCCAGAGCTTGCCGTCGCCGCCGCGAGTGGGGCCGAAGGCGTACTCGTGATAGCTGCCGGAGATCTCCCAGTCGTCGCAGACCGTGCGGTAGTGATCCGCCACTCCGTCACCGTTGCGGTCAGAGAGGGCGCTGAGTTCGCCCCGCTGCGCCACCAGGATCTCTCCGTCGTCGCCCGGCAGCAGCCCCAGGGGTTCGGCGAGACCGTCGGCCCAGAGCGACCACTGCGGATCCTCGGACAAGGGATCGTCGAGGGCCCACAGATCACCCCGCCGGGTGCAGACCAGCAGGCGACCGTCTGCGAGCGGGAGCAGCCCGCCCACTTCGAGCACCACGCCTTCGGGGATGGGCACGTCCACCAGGGCGTAGTGGTCGCTCTCCACAGGGTCGGCCACGGTGAGCAGCGTGGCGCACAGGGCGCAGAGCAGGGCGGCGATCACCAGTTCAGCTCCACCTTGAGGGTCAGTCCGTCGCGGGTCATGGGCACGGGCGCGACGAGCAGCTCGGCGCCGCCCGGTGTCATGCGCACAGACGCATCGCCAGCATGGACGATCACGGTCAGCCCGTCAGCGCAGACGAAGCGCCGCTGGTCGTCGGTGGTGATCTGCTCGGCCACCGCGGCTCGCAGTACGTGGTGCTTGGCTTCGGGTCCCCGCAAGGTGAATTGGCGCACGAGCCGGCCCCCGTCGGCGGCGATGATCGGTGTGTACGATTCTTCGACGCTGACGCCGTCCCGGCCATAGAGAAACGTGGGTTGCCCGTGAACGTCCCGGCGATGTCCGGACAGCCGCCAACCCTCGGCACGGCCAGGGCGCTCGGGCCAGGGTTGCTCGTCGGCGCGGGCGAGGGCGGGGCCCGGTGGTAGGTCTCTGCTCTGGGCGTCACCGGGCTGCTGCAGTTGTCCCGCGCGCCCTCGCCAGGTGCCTTCGAGGTTCAGGAAGTCACCGCGCCAGATCTTGCCCAGGCGCACATTCGCCAGATCGAAGGCCAGGCTGATGCGCTCGGGGTAACCCACGGCGAGCACTCGGGCCGACAGTCCCTCCATGAAGAGGGAGACCAGGCGCGGGCGGTCGATGGGCAGCAGCTCGTAGCTGGCCCGGTCGACAACGAGACCGACGGGCAGGGGCACGTCGTCCCCCAGGGAGAGGTAGGCCCACAGGGCGTCGATCTGGGTCTGGGCGTCGCCGTCGAAGACCGTGGTGAGCACCGAGCGGCCGCCCTCGTAGTAGCTGGGCATGCGCGTGCCCGGGCGTTGGGCCAAGGGCTCGGCCATCCACAGGTCGAAGGCCTCGCGGGTGAGGCGTTGCGTCGTGAGGGCCAGGTCGATGCCGGGCAGGCTGGGCCCCCTGTGTCCGGCCACGTCGTGACAGGCGATGCAGCTCAGGCCGTCGCTGCCCAGCAGCTCGCGACCGGCGGAGATGAGGTCTTCGGGGGAGACGTTCCGTGCCGTGTCTGTGCTCGAAGGGTTGGCTGAGGACTCAGCGGCGACTGCGGCCTGGCGTGCGGGCGCGCGGTCCGCTGCGGGCAGGGCGGCGATGAGCGCTGCGGCTGTGGGCCCGAAGCGGGGCATGCGCGCCCGCATGGTCGGGCGCACGCTGGTGCCCTCGCTGATGACCTTGTGCAGCCAGTCCGGGCTCAGCCGTCGTCCCACGGCGGTCAGGTCGGGGGGCAGGCGGCCCTCGTCGCCCAGGTCGGCGGTGCTGGTGAACGCGGCGCGGACATCTCCCGTGGGGCCCCGGTGCGCACCTCGGGAATGACAGGACAGACAGGCGAGCTGCTCCATGGTGCGCTCGACCTTCTCGGTTGGCTCCAGCGGCACCGCGAGGCTGCGGCGGTGAGCCAACACGTCCCGCAGGGCCTGGCGCTCGTCGGGGTTGAAGCGGTAGTCGGGCAGGCGCTTGGGCACGGTCTCGGAGAGGCAGCCGTCTGACAGGTCGGTCAGGTCAGCGAAGGCAGGGGCGCTCTTGGATGTGAGGCCTGGCAGCTCATGGCAGGACGCACAGCGCAGCTGCTGAAACCATATGCGTCCCCAGGTGGCCTTCCAGCTGTCGGGTGATTCGGGCTCGTGATCGAGGGGGGCGTAGCGTAGCGCCGTGTGGCGCAGCTCGCTCGTGGTGAAGGGCCTGGGTGCGCCGTCCTCGTGCCCGTCCACTCTATCGATGAAGCCCGCCGCGAGCAGCTCGTCACCTCCCGCCTCGAACATCTCGATGCGCAGGGGCTGCCATCCCGCTGCCAGTGCGATCGAGCCGATCGCCTGCTGGGCGCCGTGGAGGCCGTCGTTGTCCACCACCAGCTGCTCGCCGATCCAGAGCCGTGAGCCGTCGTCAGACTCTGTGAAGAACTGCACGTCTCCCGGCTTAGCGATGAGCACTTCGCCCTCGAAGACCAGTCCGAACTGCTCACTCCGTGTGGCCGGGGACACGTCGATGTGCTGGGCGACGCCGACGCGCACAGGCTTCAGCCCAGAGAAGTCGGGCAGCTGCTCGGGACCTTGCTGAAACTCGTAGGCGAAGACCTGCAGCCCCGGTTGGGTCAGGACTTCTGTGGGACCGTCGGCGAACTGCTCACGGAGCAGCCACGCAGCCAGGGCCATGCACTCGTCGCCGCTGAGCTGCATGGCAGGCATGAGGCCGGAGGGCCGGGTGTGGGTGGGGTCGGCGAGAAATGCGGCCAGGGTGGGCAGGTTCGTCTTGCGTGCCAGGGAGCCGTCGACGCCATTCCCGTGGCAGGCGCGGCAGCCGAGAGTTGAGAACAGCTGCTCACCTCGAGCCACGTCCCAATCGTCGGTGCGGGTCTCGGCCACGGTGAAGCCGCCGCCGAGGGTCATCAGATAGTGGGTGATGTCGTCAGCGATGCTTGCCCGCTTGTCTGCGTCGAAGCCAGCGAGCACGTCGGGCATGCGCGTGGACGGGCGCAGGCTGTGGGGCGAGGTGACCCAGTCCCGCAACCAATGGGGAGAGGCTCGCCAACCGATACCGGCCAGGTTCGGGGCAGCTGATGGCGCCAGGCGGTCGAGGACCACGCCGTCTGCTTGATGGCAAGCATCGCAGTGGGCGGCGGCCATGAGCAGCTCGCCTTCACGATGCACCCAGGCCCGCTCGCTCTCGGTGAGCGGTGGTGCGTCCGTCAGCAACAGGCCACAGCTCACGAGCAGGCACAGTGCGATGAGCCCTGCAAGGACCATGATCTTCGACATGCGACGCGCTCCGCCCGGTGCTGACCGTGGGGCATCATGCCAAAGCGGGCCGAGCCGTGGGGGTCGCGAGCCGATGCCGTCACGAGTCGACGACAAGTCGCCGCTATGATCTGCGGCTTCATCGTCCCGCGAGGTACCCCATGCTCTTGTTCTTCTGCAGTCTGTTCGTGGCTTGCGTGACTTCGGCGCCCCTGTTGCCCCTCGCGGGTTGGAGCGACGAGTGGGACGTGAACGCCGGGCAAGGGCAGCCCATCGCCTTCGATCAGGTCTTCGACAACGGCACCTGGATGAGCGTGGATGTCTCCCCGGATGGCCAACGGCTGGTCTTTGATCTGCTGGGGCAGCTCTTCGAGTTGCCCATCGCTGGCGGGGAGGCCAGGGCGCTGACAGAGGGCCGGGGCTGGAACATGTTTCCTCGTTACTCGCCTGACGGCAGCACCATCGCCTTCACGTCAGATCGAGGCGGACACAACGACCTGTGGACCTACGCTCTGAAAGACGGTGCCCTGGCCAATGTGAGCGGCGAGCAGCTGCCAACATTTCAGGGCACATGGAGCGCGGACGGCCGCGCCCTCTACGGCACGGCGTTGAACAAGAAGGTGCGCTTTCCTGCGTCGCGCTACGGCTTGTTGGGCAGCAAGCAGGTGTTGATCCCGCCCAACGGGCGCTCTCCGGTGAACCACCTGCAGGAGAACCCGGCGGACGGTCTGCTCTACTTCGTGCACAACGATCGCAACCTGCCCAAGAGCGGTCCGCGGGTGAAGACCTGGGATCTGCAGACAGGCGAGATCGCCGTGGTGGTCGACCGTCCCGGCGGTGCAGCGGCGGCGCGCTTGTCCCCCGAAGGAGCACGCTTGGCCTACGTGCATCGAGACGATCAGGACACCGTGTTGGTGGTGCGGGATCTACGCAGCGGCGTCGACCGCGAGGTGCGCCGAGGTCTCGACCGGGGACGGTTCGACTCGGCGGGCTTCTATGGCTGCTATCCCAACATCGCCTGGCATCCCGATGGGGGCAGCCTGGTGCTGTCCCTCGGTGGCAAGCTGGTGCAAGTCGACGTGCAGAGTGGAGAGAGCCGCGAGATCTCTTTTCGAGCCCGGGTGGTTCGCGAGCTCGACGAGACCCTGCGCTTTCCCCTGGAGCTGCCCACCGAGGGGCGGACGGCAGCGCGCAGTTACCGCTGGGCGCAACGCACGCCCCAGGGAGTGGTGTTCGAGTCGCTGGGTGACCTCTGGCGGCTCGACGGGCAAGGCCAGCCCATCAACCTGACGCGCTCGGCGGCTCACGACACGAGCCCGCTCCTCGTGGCTGATCCCACGGCCGAGAGCGGCGAGTCGCTGGTGTTCGCTCGCTGGACCGACGACAGGTTGGGTGGGCTGATGAGGGCTCGTCTCCCTGCAGGCGAAGATGTCGGGGCGCCGCTGCAGGCCACGGAACTCCTGGTCGCCCAAGACGGTCGGCCCGGCGCCCCGCTGCAGTCTCAGCTCGGTGCTCTGGCAGCCGACCGCTCCGGTACGGGCGCTCTGGCCCTGCTCGTGGGCGCCAGCGATCTTCGGCGGGGGACGCACATCGAGAGCCAGACGGCCTTCGAGCTGCTGCTGGTAGAGCCCGTGGACACGTCGGACACGGTGCAGGCAGAGCAGCTCACGGACGTGACCTGGACGGGCAATCGCTACTCCCATCGGCCGCCGTCGATCCTGCCAGACGTAGCAGGAGGCGTGGTCTACTTCACCGAGTTCGAGAACGACCAGCTGCAGCTCAAGCGCATCGGCATCGATGGTCACGACGAGCAGGTGCTGTACGTGTTCCCCCACGCGACCCGGGCCGTGGTCTCTCCCGACCTGTCGTTCATCGCCTACCGGGAGTACCACCGCAGCTGGCTCACTCCCTTCGAGTGGGTCGGCCAGAAGGTCACGGTCTCTGCAGCGGATGGCGAGGGCACTTCGTTCAGGGTCGATGGCGAGGACGGAGACTTCATGGAGTTCGGGGACGGCGGCCGGACCCTGTGCTGGACCCGCGGCTCCGGCTTCTTCGAAAAGGACGTCGCCGAGATCGTGAGCGGAGGCCTGAATCGCCGACGCACCGACCTGAGCCTGTCGTACGAAGTGGCCGTCCCCGAGCAGATCGTGGCGCTGACCGACGTGACCGTGTTGACCATGGACGGCGACGACCGGGTGCTCGAAGGCGCCACCGTACTCATGGAGGGAAACCGCATCAGCGCGTTGGGCAGCGATGTGTTGATCCCCGACGGCACCCTGCGCTACGAGCTGCCCGGCCAGGTGGTGTTTCCTGGGATGTTCGACGCTCACGGGCACTACGGCAGCCCCATCAGCGCGCTCAACGTGATCGAGCAGCGCCCCTACGGTCTGGCGGCCAACCTGGCCTACGGCGTGACCACCATGTACGACGTGTACGGCACCACGCAGAAGGACTTCTGGCTGTCGGACATGCTCCGCGCGGGCAAGATCACGGGCCCCCGGCTGTTCTCCGTGGGCGACCCCATGTTCGGCACGAAGTACCGCACCAAGATGCACCGGCCCAATGGCTCTCTCGACGACATGCTGGAGCAGGCGCGGTTCAACAAGGCCCACGGGGCCACGGCGCTGAAAGACTATTCGAACCATTCACGGGCCGCCCGGCAGCAGCTGGCCGCCGCCTGCCGCGCTGAAGGTCTCAACCTGGTCACCGAGTCGTTCGGCAATCCGCAGATGAACCTGACCCAGGTCATCGATGGCTTCACGGGCCTTGAGCACACCATGGGCCTCGAAGACCTGTACGACGACGTGCTGGCCTTGTTCGCCGCCACCGAGGTGGGCATGACGCCGACCTTGATCGTGGTCTACAACGGCCCGGGTGGCGAGCAGTGGTTCCATTCTCGGGAGCGTCTCTGGGAGGACGAGAAGCTGCTGCACTGGTTCACCAAGGAAGAGCTGCTGAAGTACCGGCGGCCGACCCACTACTTCGACGACGACTGGAGCATTCCGCGCATGGGCGTGGCCCTGCGCAAGCTCCACGAGGCAGGGGTGAGCCTGCAGCTGGGGGCCCACGGCCAGATGATGGGACTGGGTGCCCACTGGGAGCTGGAGCTGTTCGTGCAGGCGGGGTTCACTCCGCTGGAGGCCCTGCACTTCGCCACCATCAATGGTTTTCGCCACCACGGTCTCGACCATGAGCTGGGTTCGATCGAGGTGGGCAAGCTGGCCGACATGGTCATCGTCTCGGCTGACCCCCGGGACGATATCCGCAACACCCGCGCGATCACCATGGTGATCAAGAACGGCGAGCTGTTCAGCGGAGTGGACGGCGCTCGCCTCGCGCCAGACCGGGCGCCCGCCGAGCCCATGTACTTTCAGCCCGCGCGCTAAGCCGCAGTGGAGAGGGGGTTACACTCTCCCGCTCGTTGAATCGCCCCCTGCTCCCGAGTCGTTGTTGAGAACCGAGATGCTGACCCTGATCTGCAAGCGCACCTGAGGCACCTGTCGCAAGGCGGTCGCCTTGCTGAAGGACGCCGGTGCCACCTACGAGTACCGGGAGTACACCGAAGAGCCGCTCTCGGCGAGCGAACTGAAGGAGCTGTTCGGCAAGCTGGCCGAGTCGCCGCGCGACCTGCTGCGCAAGGGCGACGCCAAAAAGGTTGGCCTCTCTGGCGACGAGACCGACGCCGAGCTGCTGGCAGCCATGGCCGAGCACCCGACCCTTCTTCAGCGTCCGATCCTGGTCAAGAACGAGCGGGCGGTGGTGGGCCGCCCGGTCGAGAATCTCTCAGCATTGCTCTGAGAGAGCTCTCAGCGGAGAGCACCCTCCCGACCGGCCCTGGACGTCAGGCACGGTGGGGAGGGTGCAGTCTTTGGGATGGGCAGCCAGGCGCCTCAGAGGAGCCGCTTGTTACGGCGAGATGAGCAAGACGCCGTTGCTGGCGCTGTAGCCAGCGGGGGCCGTGCCGTCCTGCACCCAGTACTGCAGGTACACCTGGGAACCGCTGGGGATACCGGGCACCCATGTGGTCGTCAGCGAGACCTCGCCCAGGTTCGACGTGACGTAGCCCGGATAGATCAGGTCGTCCTTGGGCACGAGAAAGCCGCCCTTGAGCGGGTAGTACGCCGCGCTCAGGCCCATGACCAGAACCGCGTTGGCGTTGGCTGGAGCGTCCGTGAGGTCGAGCGTGGTTGGCGAGCCGGCCTGCAGAGTGCCAGTGCCATTGAGCGATGGGTCATGGGTCGGGCCAGGGAGCGAGAAGCCCAGGTCGGCCCAGAGCCCGGGGAAGCCCGAAGCGAGGACCACATCGTCGATGTACCAGCCGAGGCTGGTGCCGCCGCAGCCATAGCTGCTGCTGTCGGCCACGTGGAGGAAGGCGACGCGCACGGTCTGGCCAGAGTAGGCGGTGAGATCCACATCCTTCTGCGACCAGCCTGACGAGTTCTGGATCACGCTGCCCTCGTTGAACCACCCCGACCAGGTCTGGGTGGAGGGGTCGTAGGTCTGGACCTGCACCTGACCGTAGTCGCAGCTCGAGTAGCTGAACCAGTGGTTGAAGCGCAGGTGGATCTCGTCGAAGCCTGTGCTGATCGGCAACGTCGTGGTCTTGCTGATCAGCCTGCTGTCCGTGTTGCCGGCGTGGTTGCCGTCGAGATGAGTGGCCGCCAGGTACGAACCCGTCAACGGTTGGCCAGGGCCCGCGCCGGGATCGCCGATCTGCCACACTCCCCGATCGGCGGACCAGTCGTCGCCGCCGAGCTCGAAGCTGCCGGTGAACTGCGGCACGCCTCTGACGATCTGCACCTCGTCGAGGTACCAGCCGGTGCTGGTGCCACCACATCCATAGCTGGAGCTGTCGGCCTTGTGGAAGAAGGCCAGGCGCACGGTGTCACCGGCGAAGGCGGTGAGGTCGACGTCCTTGAGCGACCAGAGGCTGGTGTTGACGATGGACTGCCCTTGAGAAGACCAGGGGCCCCAGCTGGAAGTGCTGTCGTCGTAGACCGAGATCTGCACCTGGGCGCTGTCACAGCTCGAGTAGCTGAAGAACTCCTGAAAACGCAGGTGCAACTCCTCGCCGATGAGCAGCGAGGGCAGCACGGTGGTGGGGCTGACCAGGCGGCTGTCCGTGTTGCCCGGGTGGTTGCCGTCGAGGTGAGTGGCGGCCACACCGCTGCCTGCGAAGGCGGCGCCAGGCCCTGTGCTCGGGGCGCCGACCTGCCAGACTCCCCGGTCGCCGAACCAGCCCATCCACCCGTTCTCGAAGTCGCCGGTGAACTGCGGGACACCCTTCACGATCTGGACCTCGTCGATGTACCAGCCAGTGCTGGTGCCGCCGCATCCGTAGCTGGAGCTGTTGGCCGTGTGATAAAAGGCCAGGCGCACGGTGTCACCTGCGAAGGCGCTGAGGTCCACGTCCTTCAGGGACCAGGCGCTCGTGTTGACGATCGACTGCCCTTGGGAGGACCAGGCTCCCCAGCTGGCTGTGCTGTCGTCGTAGACCGAGATCTGCACCTGGGCGCTGTCACAGCTCGAGTAGCTGAAGAACTCCTGAAAGCGCAGGTGCAACTCCTCGCCGAGGAGCAGCGTGGGCAGCACCGTGGTGGGGCTGATGAGGCGGCTGTCCGTGTTGCCTGGGTGGTTGGCGTCGAGGTGAGTGGCGGCCACGCTGTCGCCCGCGAAGGCGGCGCCCGGCCCCGTGCTCGGTGCGCCGATCTGCCAGACGCCACGATCGCCATGCCAGCCCTTCCAGCCGTTCTCGAAGTCGCCGGTGAACTGGGGGACGCCCTTCGTGATCAGGACGTCGTCGATGTACCAGCCGGTACTTGTGCCTCCGCAACCATAGCTGCTCGCGTTTGCCGAGTGGTAGAAACCGAGACGCACCTTCGTGGCGGAGGTGCTGGATGTGATCGAGGTCAGGTCAACAGACTTCAATGACCAGCTGGAGCTGTCGATGATCGACGTCCCCTTGGAGAGCCAGGGCCCCCAGGTACTGGTTGCGAGGTCGAAGACTTGCACCTGCACCTGACCGCTGTCGCAGCTCGAGTAGCTGAACCACTGCATGAACTGCAGGTGTAGCTCCTCACCGATGACTGTGTTCACTGCTGGCAGCAGGATCGAACCTGAGATGAGTCGGCTGTCCGTGTCTCCCGGGTGGTTGCCCAGAAGATTCGTGCCTGCCACGTTCATCCCCGACCAAGAACCGGCAGGGCCGCTGGATGGGGCGCCCACGGACCACACGCCGTTGTCAGCGTTCCAGTTCCCCCAACCCAGTTCGAAGTCGTCGAACCAGACCGTGGTCTGTGCGCCCACCGCGCCTCCCAGGGCCATGACGGCTGCGACCAGCCATGCGGTTGATGATTGCCAACGCCTCGGTTCTGTCTCTTGAATCCACATGCTCTTGCTCCTCCTGATGGCGCAGCCTCAACATGGCGGCTGCAACGCGCGGTCTGGGCCGGATGGGGCGGGATCGCCCGGGGCCTCGTCTGCAGCTAACGCGACGAGGGACGGTGATCTGCGCAAAGAGACCTGGCTTTGGGCTCATCTGGGTGGCAGAGAGGGGCCCAGGAGGGGCTATCGTCTCGTATACTCTCCGCACCCGGTGGACAGGGACCGATCATGGGAGAAGAGCGTGGACGCTACTGAGCTGCTGATGGACTCGGTTGCCGGCAGCCGGCCCGCCGCGGATGCGCTCATGCCCTTGGTCTACGACGAGCTCCGTGGTCTGGCCCGCTACCAGCTGAGCCGGGAGCGCTGCGACCACACCCTGCAGACCACGGCCCTGGTCAACGAGGCCTACCTCAAGCTGATCGATCAGCGACGGGTCGATCCTTCGAGCCGCACGCGCTTCTTCGCCCTGGCCGGAATGGCCTTCCGTCGCATCCTCTGGGATCACGCCAAGGCTCGCAACGCGCACAAGCGGGTGGGTGGTCGAGAGCGGGTGCTGCTCCACGACGATCTGATCCAGGCCGAAAACATGGAACTCGAAGCACTGGACCTGCTCGAAGCCGTGGATCGCCTGAACGCATTGCACGAGCGCCAGGCCCGGGTGGTCGAGCTGCGTTTCTTCTCTGGCCTGACCGACGGCCAGATCGCCGCCGAGCTGTCCGTCTCCCGACGCACCGTGGTGCTCGACTGGCGAACTGCCCGGGCCTGGCTGCGCCGGGAGCTGAGTCGGGGCGACGACTCTTCGGGATGAGCGACTGTCCTCGCCACCGTCGGGCCAGCGAGATCTTTGGCGATGTCTGTGACCTCCCGCAGGAGGCTCGCACGACCGCCATCGCCCAGAGCTGTCACGGCGACCCGCAACTCGCCGCCGAGGTCCTGTCCTTGCTGGCCTTCGATGATGGTGAGCAGACCCTGGCCGAGCTAGATGACGGCGCGGCGGTCGAGCTGCCCGACGTGCCGCTGCCGGAGCGCATCGGTGAGTTCGCCATTGAACGGCTGCTCGGTCAGGGCGGGATGGGTCGGGTGTACCTCGCCCGTCAGCAAAACCCCCAGCGGCTCGTGGCGCTCAAGGTTCTGCCCCCGGGCTGGTCGTCAGAAGAGCAGCTGGCCATGTTGCAGCGAGAGGCACAGATGCTCGGCGGCCTGCAGCACGGGTTCATCGCCCACGTCTACGCGGCGGGTGTGGCGGAAGTGGACCAGCAGCAGACCCCGTACTTCGTCATGGAGTACGTGGACGGTCGCACGCTCACGGAGCACGTCCAGGGGGAGGCCTTGTCGCTGAGGTCGCGGGTCGAGCTGCTGATCAGCATCTGTCACGGGGTCTCCCACGCTCATCAACGGGGCCTCATTCACCGTGATCTGAAGCCCAGCAACATCATGGTGGAGGCCTCGGGGCAGCCCAAGATCCTCGACTTTGGCGTGGCCGTGAGCACAGCGGCCGATGCACCTGGCGTTGCAGGCGGCCAGAGGACCATGGCCTTCGGCACGCCGTCCTACATGAGCCCGGAGCAGTTCGGCGACGACCGGTCCCGAGTCGACACACGGGTCGACATCTACGCCCTCGGTGTGCTGATGTACGAGCTGCTCGTGGGCCAGCGCCCCTTCAGAGCGGGCCCGCCGGTCTTGCTAGAGGATGGCTCGCCCCCGGACGCGCCATCGCTGGGTTCCTTCGCCCCCTCGCTGAGGGGTGACCTCTCGGCCATCGCCGCCAAGGCCATCGCCTATCACCGTGAGAACCGTTACGCCACGGTGAGTGACCTGGCAGAGGATCTACAGCGTTTCTTGAATCACGAGCCGGTGCACGCCCGCCAGGGAGGGCCGGGCTATCGCACCGGGCGCTTCGTGCGTCGCCACCGCCTGGCCAGCGCGCTGACAGCGTTGCTGGTCCTGGGTGCAGTGATCGGCATGAGCATGGTGCTGAGCAAGCAATCGCAGCTGAACCAGCGCACGGCGGAGCTAGAGGAGTCCCTGGCGAAGCAAGAAGTCCTCACGACGAGGGCCCAGGGAGCCGAACAGGTGGCGTTGCAGCGTCTCGCAGAGAGCCACGTGCGTGCCGCGGACCTCGCGGCTCAGCGCGGCGCTTGGCCGCTGGCCCGGTCTGAACTTGAGCAAGCCTTGGCTCTGGGCGTCGCGGATGAAGTCGACCTTCTGCCCCGCAAGGTTCGTGCCTCCATCGCCCTTGGTGACATGGCGCGTGCCGGTGCAGAGCTCGATCTCCTCGCCTCGCTGGGCGACGGGCAGGAGGCGCCAAGGGACAGCCTCGTCAGTGAGCTGCTCCTGCTGCGAGGCGTGGTGCAGTTGTCAGACGGGCGCTCTCGCGATCTGGGTCAAGCCGCGATCAGGGACGCGCTCGATGGCGAGCTGTCCGAGGCCGACGAGCTCTATGCCATGGGGCTGTTGGGGTCTGACGCAAACAGGGCACGACAGCTGTTTGGCGCTGCGATTGAAGCGGATCCGTTTCATCACCTGGCGTGGCAGGCGACCTTGGAGACCCTGGCGCTGTCGGGCCACTTGCTCAAAACGATCGCCACGGCCGAGACCGTCCTGCAGCTGTTTCCTGACGATCGCACAGCTCTGCTCTATCGTGCAGGCGCTGCCCTGCTCATGGACGACAGGGTCTTCGCAGAGGCCTGTGTCCAAGAGGCCAAGGAGTCTCTGGGCACACCGGCGATCAGCTTGCTCGATGTCGTGCGCCAGTTTCGAGAACTGCTCGAGCTGGGCATATGGCCGGAGGATGGGTCACCACCTTCGCTGACCGAGATGTTGTCCCGAGCGATGCAGTCGCTGCAGCAGATCAAGCAGGTCGTAGATACGGTGGCCTCAGGAACCTTGAAGTCGGGCGCCAGCGAGACCCTCTTCCTGGACTCCATCCCTCAGCTGACGTTTGTGGTGGAGAGCTACTCCCTGCTTGGCCAGTCCATGCTGGCTCAGAGCCTCGGCCAGTATGGAGAGGCGCAGAGACTGCTGAGCGAGGCGGCGAGGATCAACCCGTGTTCGCTCTTCCATTGGATCGGGGGCATGTACGAGCTGTCCTCTGCAGCTCCCGACTTCGCAGTCGCCGAGACGGCCTATCTGCGATCCCTGGAGAGCGACCCTTTCTCCCCGGCGTTTGGTCGGGACGCGGAGCTTCAACTGCTCATCTGCCAGCAGCAGCTGATGCTGCAGGGGGATGACGAAGCCGTGCGCTCCCGTCTCACCCACACGGTCAAGGTCCTCATGGCCCGTGACGAACTCCCGGCGGCGTTGTGCAGGCAGGTCTTTCGGGCCACGCTGCACATCGGGCGCAGCGACCTGGGGCGAGGCATTCTTGAGCGCTGGAAACGGCTCGCTCCGGACGACCCCGAACCACTCGCCAAGAGCAGCTTCGCCGAGTACGAGGCGGGGGCCTATTGGCAGGCCATCGACGAGGCGACGGCGGCGTTGCAGTTGTCGCCTACCGAGACGATGGCGCAGCAGGTGCTGGACGCCGCGCGCCAGCGTCTCGACGAGCGGCGTTCAGCCGAAGCGGTGGGCACGCCTCCCTGATGGGAAACGGCCCGCAGTTCAGCTCAGCCAAGCAGCTCTTCGAGCGCGTCGGCCAGACCTTCGGGGAGGTCGTCTCGGAACTCCAGGGCGCTCTTGGCCAGGGTGACCGCGTTGTCGTGATCTTCGAGGGGGCCCTCGCACCACATGGCAGCCTGACCGAGCAAACCACCCACGAGGCCCTTGTCATGGAGGACCTCCATGGTCAGCAGGTTCTCGACGGCGGCGACCGCAGCCTTGGCGCTCTCGCCATCGCGGACCTGGCCGAACTGGGCCCGGACCACCATCTCCAGCAGGCCGAGCTCGTTCTTGGCGTCAAACTTGCGCGCCTCGGCGTTGACCTCGTCGTCAGCCTGTCCCGCCCCGAGCAGGGCTTCGATGGCCTTGAGCTTGAGCCCCGTGGCGTTGTTCGGGTCCTTGGCGATGGCCGTGCGCGCCATGTCAGCGACCTTGGACACGCCCAGGCTCTCGCTGTTCATGTCGGCGAGCATGGCCACGGCCTTGGTCAGCACCGGCAGCATGTCCATCTCGCTGGCAGCCGCGAGGGCCTCTTCGAGTTCGGCCAGCTCGATCAGCGCACGCTTGCCCTCTGTGCGAAGCGTTGCCAGCGACTCGACGTACTTCACCGGACCGCCGGCCTGGTAGCCCGTGCGGCCAAAGACCACGCCGTCGGCGGTCATGAGCAGGCAGGTGGGGTAGCCGCGGATGCCGTACTGAGCGGCGAGCTCGGTGTTGCGCTCGGGGTTGGGCACCTTGGCCTTGGCCTCTTCACCGTTGGGGTAGTCGAGGGCCACGAGCACATAGTCAGCGCTCACTGCGTTCAGGAACTCGTCGTGATCGAAGACCTCTTCATGGAGCTTGATGCACCAGTGGCACCAGTCGGAGCCCGTGAAGTCGACGAACAGGTCCTTGCCTGTGTCGTTGGCGATGGTCACGGCTTCGTCGAAGTCGGCGACCCAGACGTGGTGGTCTTCGCTGGCGGAGAGGCCTGGGGTGAGGGCCAGAAGCAGGCTTGAGGCCAAGAGGAAGATCTTCATTTCTTTGCTCGATTCGTGGGGTTTGAGGCGCTCAGAGAGCGTGCCTAGGGTCCCAGCTCATGTCCAGGGCTGGTGAGATTGTTGCTGAAAACGGCTGGTGGTCGTACAGATCTGGGCCTGCCGCAGCCGTCCTCGGAGGGGCGGGAAGCGCGGTCGGCGGGGAGAACAAGCTACTCGAACTTCTCGTGGGCAGCATCGCGCAGGGGCAGCAAATCAGCACGCAAGCGAGCCACGGCCTGCTCGGGATGGCCCTCCAGCACGTCGATTTCCATGGCGGCCAGCTCCTGGAGCAGGCGGGCCAGATCGGCCTTGAAGGCGTTGCGAGTCGTTCTCTGGCGCTTGGGGGCGAGTCCGTCGAGATGAGGCGGATCGCCGCGCTTGGCCGCGATGGTCAGGACCTGCAGCTCGGTCAGCGCGGCCAGAGCTTGTGGCTCATTGACCAGAGGACCCTTCAACCCCTCGTTGAGCAGCTTGAGCTGGACCTTCATGCCCCGCATCGCGTCGGACAGGGCAGATTCATCGCCGGTCGCCGGAAGGCTGGCGGCGGCGAGGGTCAGAGCGATGAGGCTGGCGCTGAGCAGGGAGGTGATGACGCGGCGCAGAATCATGTTGGCTTTCTCGTTCAGGAGTTGTGGCTGCAGGCCATGGCAGATTGCCCGGGCCGCGGAGCGTCGTCCAGCCTGGACTGCAGGCAGGTCTGTGGCCGTCGTCACTCGGGTGAGTCTGGTCTCGCTGGCGGCTCAGGGTGGGGGGCCGACCATTCGTCGAATCGACAGGGTGCCCGTGCCCGCGCTCTTGTCACTCTCGGTAGCACCGTCTGAGCCCACGTCCAGGGGGCCACTGAGCTCGAGTCGCAGCATGCGCCCGGTCGCGCGGTCGGCCACGAGTTCTCCCGCGAGTTCGGCGCTCAGGGTCAGCTGCCGCCCGGCCAGCTGGGCCTGTCCAGAGAGGGACGCGGTGGCGTCAAAGGACAGCTCGTCGTCTTCGGTCGCGGAGCGCAGGGTGAGCTGCAGGGCGTCGGCAGCCAGCTCGTCCAGGCCCATGCCCAGCAGTCGCTTGGCCTGGTCACCGGCGCCGCGCAGCACCGCTCCCTCTTTGAGTTCGCCCACAGGGAGCATGGCGAACAGCGGCGGCGATCGTCCCACGGCGAAGCATGAGCGGCGCACTTCGCGGGCCTCTTTCTCTCGCGTGTCCGTGCCGTCCGGGTTGGTCACGGTCAGGCCGTCGTCGCCGCGGTGAACCACGTAGGACTTGCCGGAGACCCGCCGGTTCTTCACCTTCTCGCCCACGACGGGCACCACGGACGTGCGCTGGGCGAGAGGGTACGAGAGCCGTTGCGACGAGCTGTCTTCGTCATCCGCCGCGGCCATGGTCACCAGTACCGTCTCTTCTTCGACGAGCTCGTAGGTCAGCTCCTGGGCAAAGAAGCCCAGCAAGACCGTGGTCGTGAGTTGCAGCTCGACCCGCGTAGAGAAGCGCAGCTGTTCACCGGGCTGGTAGTCCTGGTGAGCGACGATGAGCTCTGGCTCGTCATCGACCTGGGCGGCGGCTTCGATCCCCAGGCAAGCCGTGGCCAGGCAGGTCAGTAACAGAGTGGTGCGAGATGACATGGAAAGCCTCTGCCGGCAGGGCTGGCCAGTCTATCCCAGGGCCCGCCCTTGCCGCAGGCCAGGGTCTTGGCCGATGCTCTGTGCGATGAGCACATCACATCAGGTGGACAGCACGGAACTGCCCTGGCGGGCCACACCCCACCCGGGGGTGCGCTGGAAGAAGCTGCAGTTCGACGCCGACACAGGCTACTCGGCGGTGCTGTTGCACTTCGCGCCGGGCGCGTCCTACGGGGCCCACCGACATCCGGCGGGGGAGCAGTATCTGGTCCTGGCGGGGTCGATCCGCGACGGCGACTCGACCTGGTCAGAGGGGGCCTTCGTGAACCATCCCCCAGAGTCTGCCCACCGTCCGTACTCTGACGAGGGCTGCCTGCTCTTCGTCACCCTGGCCGCGCCCATCGAGCCCTTGGCGTCTGAGGCGCCTGCCCCGGGCTGAGCGACAGATGGGTGGGTAGGTCGGCGGCAGCGTGGGCGGCCGGGTGTCGCCGACGGCAGCGAGGAAGAGTGCGCGGGATGATCGGGCGACCCGCATTTGGCAGCGCGATGTCCATGAGCTATCTTCCGACGCTCTCTACGAAGTCAGGCTACTGCCTGCGCCCTTCGGCGTATGCGATTGTGGCTAGTCCTCGACGGAAAGGCTCGCTGCCATGAACATCAAGGTCAAGGACCTCATGTCGTCCCAGGTGCTCACGGCCCAGCGACATCAGACCGTCGGGCACGTCCGTCAGGTGATGAGCACCAACGGCATCCACGCCATGCCGGTTGTGGGTAGCGACGGCGAGGTCATCGGCATGGTGACCAGCACCGACCTGGTGGGCTCGGTCAAAGAAGAGTCGAAGATCAGCGCGATCATGAGCAACGAGGTGGTCACCGTGCCCGCCTACTCAGAGCCCCGCACTGCCGCCCGCTGCATGCGCAATCAGCACTTTCACCACCTGGTCGTGCTCGACGAGAAGAAGGTGGTGGGCATCCTGAGCACCTTCGACCTGTTGCAACTGGTCGAGGACAAACGCTTCGTGATGAAGTCCGCCGCACCCCAGGGCAAGAACAGCAACCGCTTCGGACGGGACGAGTAGCCTCGGCGTCGGGGCAAGGCCGGCTCGGCCTGACCCGGCCCTTGTCGGGCTAGCTTGGCTCGGCGCTTGTCGGCCAGGCGCGCCCTGGCTCAGCTGTGAATGGCCCTGATCTCAGGCAGGTTGCGGTAGCGGCCGTCGAGGTCGAGGCCGTAACCCACGACGAACAGGTCGGGGATGGAGAAGCCCACGAAGTCGGCGGTGATGTCGGTGACGCGGCGCTCGGGCTTGTCGAGCAGGGCGGCGATGCGCAGGGACTTGGGCTTGATGGCCATCACCTCTGCGGACAGCCGCGAGAGGGTGCGCCCCGTGTCCAGGATGTCCTCGACCAGCAAGACGTGCCGGTCGACGAGTTGGTCAGCGCACTGGACGCGCACGGAGAGCTCGCCCGACGTGGTCGAGGCCCCGTGATAGCTGCTGGCGGTCACCGTCTCGAGCTGCACTTTCATGTCGAGTTCGCGCATCAGGTCGGCGCAGAAGATCAGCGCGCCGTGCAGCACGGCCACCACCGTGATCTCTTCGTTGCCGTAGACCGTGCTGATCTCGCCAGCCATACGCTCCACCGTGACGGCGATCTCCTTGCCCGTGTAGAGCACCTGGCTCTTGTCGGGGCGGGTGGGAGAGATTTCCATGGTGGGCTCCTGCTGGGTGTTGGTCATGGGGCTGGGCAAGCTCGTGTTCGAGATGAGAGAAAAAGAGAGTGTGAACGGCGGGTCAGCGCTCGCCGTCAGGGTGCCTGGGCCAGCCGGGAGAGCGCGCCGGAGAGCAGCAGTTGCAGGTTCGCGGAGATCTCCGCGCTGTGCAGCAGCACCTCTTCGTGCCCAAGGGGGGTGGGCGAGAGCCCGGCGGCCATGTTGGTCACGCAGCCCAAGCCTGCCACGCGCATGCCTCGCTGCCGAGCGGTGAGCACGTCGGGGACCATGGACATGGAGACGATGCCAGCGCCCACGGCCCGCGCCAGGTTCACCTCAGCGGGTGTCTCGTAGCTGGGCCCGGAGGTCTGCACGAGAATCGACCGCTCCAGGGGGACACCCACTTGCTTCGCGGTGGTTTCCATGACTTCGAGCAGCCCTGCGTCGTAGGCCTGGGTCAGGTCGGTGAAGCGCGGGCCGAAGCGGGGGTCGTGGGGGCCCGAGAGCACGTTCGTCCCGGAGAGATTGATGTGGTCCTCGATGAGCACCATGCTCCCCGGGGGAGAGCTGGCGTTCAGAGAACCCACGGCCGACGTGACCACCAGCGTGTGCACGCCCAGCAAGGAGAGCAGGCGAATGCCGGCGGTGAGATCTTCGAGGGGCCGGCCCTCGTAGAGATGGATGCGTCCGCAGAGCGCGAGCACGGGGACGCCGCCACTGGTCAGCCCGTGGAGCAGGGCGCCGCGATGGCCGATGGTCGTGGGCGCGGGCATGCCGGGGATCTCGCTGTACTCGAGAAAGCGGGCCTGATCGAGACTCTCGAGCACCTCGGACAGGCCCGAGCCTAGAACCACACCGACTGCGGCCCGGCCCAGGCGCTCGCCCACCAGATCGGCGGCCTTGCTGAGAACGTCGTACTGCGAGGCCACGGGGGTCTCCTTTGTTGGGGGCGAGCGCGGCATCATAGCGCTTCGCTATCATGGGGCGCTCGCTTCGCCTCCCATGCCCCCGGTTCGGCCCCCAGCCCAGTGCCCAGCCCCGACCTCCGTTCGTTCGTCGCCGACCTCGACAGGGCCGGTGAGCTGCTCCGCATCTCTCGCGAGGTCGACCCTGAACTCGAGATCGCGGCCATCGCCGATCGGGTCTGCCAGGCCGGCGGAGTTGCCAACAAAGCGCTCCTCTTCGAGAACGTGTCCGAGAGCCGTTTTCCCGTCCTGATCAACGCTCAGGGCAGTCGCAGCCGAATGTTGATGACCTGTGGAGTCTCTCGTTGGGAAGACCTGGAGCCTCTGCTCGGCGACTTCATCGAGCAGATCGAGCGGCCCCGGGTCAGCTGGCGGGAGAAGCTCTCGGCCCTGCCTCTGCTGGGACGCCTGGCCAAGCTCTTCCCCAAGATCCGTCCCAGCGGCCCCTGCCAAGAGGTTGTCCACGAGGGGGACGACGTCGATCTCTTTGAGCTGCCTATTCTGACAACTTGGCCGGAAGATGGCGGGCCCTTCGTGACCTTGCCCCTGGTCTACACCAAGGACCCCCGCACCGGCGCCCGCAACTGCGGCATGTACCGGCTGCAGCGCTACGACAAGAACACCCTGGGCTTCCACGTCCATACACATCACACAGGCGCCGAGCATCTGCGTCGCACAGCCGAGCTGGGACGTGAACGCATGCCGGTGGCGGTGGCCGTGGGCGCCGCGCCACAAGTGGTCTTCTCCGCTGTGGCGCCGTTGCCGCCCGGCGTCGACGAGATGCTCTTCGCCGCCTTCTTGCAGGGCTCGCCCGTCGAGATGACCAGGTGCCGCACGGTCGACCTCGAAGTGCCCGCGAGCGCCGAGTTCGTCATCGAAGGCTACGTCGACGTGGACGAGAGACGCTGGGAGGGTCCCTTCGGAGATCACACCGGTTTCTACAGCCTGGCCGATGACTATCCCGTGCTGCACGTCACCGCGATCACCCACCGCAAGGACGCCATCTGGCACACGACGGTGGTGGGCCCGCCGCCTCAAGAAGACTGCTTCATGGCCGCCGCCATCGAGCGTCTGTTCTTGCCCTTGCAGCGCAAGGTCATGCCTGAAGTGCTCGATATGCGCCTGCCCTTCGCGGGCGTGTTCCACAACCTGATGCTGTTGCGCATCAAGAAGGACTTTCCTGGGCAGGCGCGCAAGGCGGCCCACACCGTGTGGGGTTTGGGTCAGGCCATGTTCACCAAGACCATCGTGGTCTTCGACGAAGAGGCGCCCCCGCTTGAAGACGACGAGGCTCTGCTGGAGCTGCTGCTCGAACGGCTCGACGTGTCGCGGGACATCGAGTTCGTGCTGGGCCCTACAGAGACCCTCGACCACGCCAGCCGGGCGCTGCATTTCGGCAGCAAGGTGTCGATCGATCTGACCCGTGAGTATCCCGGCGAAGGAGAGCGCACTGCAGCCGTGCCACCCTGCGGACGCAGTGACGCCGAGATCGTCAAGGCGCTCGTGGGCCTGGCTGGAGTGCAAGACGCCATGGTCATCGGTGGCCGCGCCGTCGCCGTCACCGTCACCAAGGCCTCGCCCGCCGTGCCCCGGGTGACCATGGAGCAGGTCTGGGACTGGGGTGAGCGCGAGGGCTGCGAGGGCATCACCGATCGTGTGCTTGTGCTCGACGCTGGCGAGCGACTCGATGACCCCGCCAGGCTGCTCTGGCTGATGATGGCGCACATCGACCCGGAGCGGGACGTGTGCCGTTCAGCCAATCCTGACCAGGACATCTCCTTGCGCGCGCGCAGCAACTTCCATCCCCGACGCATCGGCGTGGACGCCACGGCCAAGAGCGCGGTCGACGGCTTCTTGCGGGATTGGCCCAGCGAGCAGGTGCACCCCAAGGTGCTGCTCGATCAGGTGGCTGCGGCCTGGAGCGAGATGGGCCTGCCGGGGGAGTGCCCACGGTAGAGTACGCTGCGCCCCGCGGTGTCCAGGGCGACGGGCCCGGGCATCGTCCTCTTCTTGCCAAGCCCACCTCAGAGGTGCTCGATGCTCTTCGACAAGAAACCCAAGTTGCTCGCGCCCGGCACGCCGGCGCCTGAGTTCTCGCTGAACGATCACCACGGCAAGCCCGTGAGCCTGGCCGACTTCGCCGACAAGCGGGTGCTGCTCTGGTTCTATCCCAAGGCCGATACCCCTGGCTGAACGGTTCAAGGCAAGGGGCTCCGTGATCGAGCCCCGCAACTCTCTGCAGACCAGGTGATCGTTGGCGTGTCTTTCGATGCCGTGGCGGACAACTGCGCCTTCGCTGAGAAGTACGGGTTCCCGTACCAGTTGCTCTGCGACACCGATCAGTCCATGTCGAAGGCCTATGGGGCCTGCGCCGACAAGGGCGCCAAGTACCCCGAACGCATCACCTACGTGATCGACAAGGGCGGCACCATCGTGTGGGCCGAGAAGGTCACCGACATCGACGCCCATGTGCCCGCGGCGTTGGCCCAGCTGGCCGGCGACTGAGGTTCTCTTGCTCGCGAACGTCTCGCGCTCGGCTGGAGGTCGAGCATGTGGTGACCCTGAGGCTGGCAACCGCTAGTCCCTTGGTCCACCAACCACCGAGAGGCCCTGCCCACATGTCCCTCGCCGAACAGACCCGCGAACCCTGCCGTGGCGGGGTGCCGCCGTTGACGACCACCGAGATCGCTCCCTTGGCCGAGCAGTTGCCCAGCTGGGAGGTGATCGAGGGTCATCACCTGCGGCGAGAGTACCGCTTTGACGACTTCAAGCAGGCCCTGGCCTTCGTGAACGCCGTGGGAGCAGAAGCGGAGGCTCAGGGTCATCACCCTGATCTGGAGCTGGCCTGGGGCAAGGTGGGCGTGCGGCTCTACACCCACAAGATCGACGGTCTGGCTCGGGCCGACTTCATCATGGCAGCGCGCATCGAGGGTCTGTTCGAGGGGGGCAGCGCTGGGGCTGCTTCGGCTTGAGAGACCTGGCCGCCTTCTCGCAGAGGCTGCTTGCCGGGTGACGATTGATGGTAGACCTGTGGCAACTGCTCCGCATGGGAGTTGCGCACGAGGTGTCCATGGTCGGCCCCACAGCCCCGCTCCGTAGCCCCGTCTCCAAGGTCGTCGGTCTGGCTGTGCTGTCTGGCTCGCTCTTGATGCTGGCGGTCGCCCTGGCGCGGGTCCTGGCGATCATGATGTGGCAGCCCTTCAACGACATGGTGGTGTGCGTGGCACTGCTCGGCTTCGGGGCGGCGGGCAGCTTGCTCACCGTGCGCGGCGTCCGGACCGCTGCCAGTGTCGCGCATCGCGGCGGCGGTGCTGGGCAAGCCGCTGGCCAGGCTGCGCGGACTGACGGCGGTGTGACGCGGGACGGTGGCACTGTGGCGAGACTCGACAGCGTGGCGGCGACAACGGCTGGCCGCGCCTTGAGGAGCGACCACGGCGCCCGCGCCTTGACCTGGTGCAGCCTGGGCTTCGCCGTCTCCGTGGTGTTGTCCTTCGCCATCGTCACGCGCATGGATGTCGATCACCTTGGCGTGCCCGACGTCGTGGGCAACGTGGGCAAGGCGGGTGTCTTCGGGTTGCTCTCCCTCGGGCCGTCTCTGGTGCTCTCCGCCCCTTTCTTGCTGGGTGGATTGGCCGTGGGCCTGGCCCTCACCCGCCACGCTCCCGACGTGCCCCGGCTCCACGGTCTCCACCTGCTCGGCGCGTCGGCGGGGGCGGTCGTCAGCGTGGTCTTGCTAGCCGGTTTTGGCGCCACGTCCACAGTGCTCTTCGCGGCCGTGGGAGGATTGATCGCCGCGGCCTGCTTCGCTCGAAGTGCTGGGCCGCAGCTGCGAAGTGGCGCGTGGCTCGCCGCCCTGATTGGCGTGGCCCTGTGGTCGATGTCCGTGGGTGCGTGGCCGTCGTTGGGGAGCGGCCCGGTGCGCTGGCCCATCACCTTCGCCCCGGGAAAGCAGATGGCGTCGCTCCCCGAGGGCATGGCCGTGCGGCGCCTGCCCAGCGTCATCGCTGAGGTCGAGGTGACCGATCCCTTTGACGCCCTGCCAGGTATGGGCGGGGACATCAGCTACCGCGGGCGACACGCAGTACCGGTGCGGCTCGCGACGCAGGACGGCACGGCGCCGACGTTGCTCTACGAAGGTGCGGCGCACGTCGAGGCCTTCCCCTTTTTGCACCATGCCCAGGCAGCGAGCGCCTACGTGGCCCTGGAAGCTCGGGGCGACCGCGCAGAGCGCGTGGCCGTGCTCGGCGTGGGTGGTGGGGCGGACGTGATGCTGGCCCTGGCTCACGACGCAGGCTCGGTGACCGCGGTCGAGCCGAATGACGCCACGATCCGCATGGTGTCCCAGGACTACGACGCCTACCTGGGAGGGCTCTTTCATCCGGGAGGGCATGCTCTGTCCGAGCGGGTGTCGCTGGTTCACGCCGAAGGGCGCGCCTGGCTGCGGGAGAATGATCAGCGCTTCGACGTGATTCAGCTGAGCGGTTCCGATGCGCTCACGCCGTTGGCGGCCGGCGGGTACGCGCTGACCGAGTCGTACCTCTACACCGTAGGAGCCATGGCCAATCTGTTCGAGCGTCTGGCCCCTGACGGCATGGTGAGTATCTCGCGCATGCTGCTCAGCCATCCCAGCAAGCCCCGAGAGACTCTGCGTCTGGCGCACACCGCCCTGGTCGCCTTGGAGCAGCTGGGCCTACCCGATCCGGCGGCGCACCTGGTGATCTTTCGTGGACGGCATTGGGCCTCGACCATGATCAAACAGAGCCCGTTCACTGCGGTCGAGATCAACGGCTTGCGAGACTTCGCCGAGCTGGAGGGTTTTGCCGGTTTGGTCTTCGATCCGTTGCACGAGCCGGGCGATACGTTCGACAGGGACAGCGCGGGGCAGGTGGCGCGGTTGCAGCGGGAGACCATGAACCGGGCGATGATCGAGCTCATGTCGCGCTCGGCCACGGCCGCACAGCACGAGTTGGTGGTCGACGAGCTGCTACCAATCCTGGCCGCGCGCGTCGCTGGCGATCGACAGGCTGTTGAGCGCCTGGAGCTGGCGTTCTTGAGTGCAGCGTCGGGGCGCGAGGACGCTCTGCCGCTCACCCGACAGGAGCGCTTCGCCATCGGGCGCTGGGCGCGCAACGCCTTCAACTCGGCCATGTGGGAGCTGTCCGAAGAGGCAGTGGCTCTCGCGCACACCCGCGCCGACTTCGAGACGCTCTTGCGCGGCGACGCCACTGCACGTGCGGCTTTCGTCGCCGGTCATGCCCATGACTTGAATCCGTCCACGGACGATCGCCCCTACTTCTTCGACTCCTCTCGCTGGTCGGCGTCGGCTGGTGATCGCGCAGACAGCGCCGAAAGCGGCGAGGCCGTGTCTCAGCCCGCCTTGCCCCTTGGTCAGAGGCTGCTGTGGGCCTCTCTCGGTCAGATCACGCTGCTGTCCTTCTTGGCCATCGTGCTTCCCGTCTGGCGCCTGGGCAGGCGCGGCGTGGCCCGGCCGGGAGCGGGGCGTCTCTTCGGCTACTTCGCTGCACTGGGCGTGGGATTCCTGCTGATCGAGATGCCCATGATGCAGAAACTGGTCGTGTTCCTCGGCCATCCCGCCCTGGGGCTGCCGGTGGTGCTGGCGACCATGTTGGGTTGCGCGGGGTTGGGGTCGCTCAGCTCGGCGAAGCTCGACCCGGCCCGGCCGTCCAGCTACCGCTGGTTGGGCGGGGCCATCGTGGTCCTGCTCTTGGTCTGCACCCTGGCCACCAGGTTTCTGCTGCCCGAACTGCTGGGCCTGTCGCTGCCCGCACGAGTCGCGGTGACCGTGTGGCTCTTGGCGCCCCTGTCCTTCGTGTTGGGAATGCCGTTACCCCTGGGGCTGCGGGCGGTGCAGCAACGGTGCCCGGCCCTGACCCCGTGGTGTTGGGCGATCACCGGCTTGCTGTCGGTGTGCGCATCGCTCGTCGCGGTGGTGCTGAGCATGATGCTGGGCTTCGCCGCCGTCTTCGTCGTCGCGGCCGCGGTCTACGTCCTGGGCTTCGCGGTGATGGGCTCGTGGGTGCGCACAGGGTTCGTCGTCGTTCCGGGTTCGCGGGGCTCGTAGGGTGGGAGGGCCGCCGTGGCGACAAGGCCCGCAGTTTCGCGCCGCCCGGCCGCTCAGCGATCGGTGACCCCGGGGACACACATCCAGGTCAGCTCGTGCTTGTTGCAGGTCAGGTGGGTGAGCCACGAGCCTGGCAGCGAGGCGAAGGCTCGCGCGGTCTCGTGGTCGGTCTCCGCCTGAAACTTCAACGTGCACACGAAGCGCTTGCACAGACCTGAGTCGAGCCAGCGCTGCACCATGGGCAGCAGCTTCTCCGGGTAGCAGATCACGTCGCAGACCAGCCAGTCGATGGGGCCGATGTCGTCTGGCTGAAGGCCGAAGGCAGACTCGATGCGTTGCTCGATGCCCGGGCGCTGGCCGAGCCGCTCTTCGAGGGGTGCGCGATCGACGGAGATCACTGCTGCTCCCAGTTCAGCGAGCACCCAGGTCCAACCGCCGGGGCTTGAGCCCAGGTCGAGGCAGCGATCGTCTGGCCCGGGTCGCACGCCCAGGCGTGTGAACGCCTCCCACAACTTCAGGTAGGCCCGGCTCGGCGGACCCTCTCTGTCTTCGACAAAACCGTAGGCCCCGTCGGGGACAGGCGTGGAGCATCGAGACGTCGCCAGCATGGTCTGCTCGTCGAGCAGGGTGAACGCTCCGAGCGGCGCAGCGGGAGGGAGCGCAGGAAAGACCAGTGGCCGCGCAGACACGTGAGGCAGCTTCTCGACGATCAACGCCGCCCGGCGATGACAGGCCGTGGAGGTCAGCGACCAGTTGCGCTGCCATCCTCGCAGACAACGGGCTCCGTGTCCGATGGACTCAATGGCCAGTTCGACCGGGTCGAGCCACACGTTCGCCGCCCACGCCGCTAGCCGCCGGGGACCTGGCGCCAGCACCAGCTGCCCGTGCACCTCGTCGATCGGGCCGTCCGCCGACAGCTCGATCAGCAGCTCGTCGAGGTAACCCTCAGCGGCGAGATACGCGCAACCCTGGTAGGGCTTGGCGGTGGCGGGCGGTGTGTTGGGAGCAGCGGTCATGAGTGGCGAGATCGTAGGTCCGCGGGGTGGTAGCTGCAATGCGGGCGGCTGTGAGACCTCCAGCGAGAGTTGTGCTGGGGGGGCTGGTATGCTGCTTGGCGGTCGTCGCTGCCGACGACCAGAACTC
This sequence comes from uncultured Phycisphaerales bacterium, assembly GCA_964537035.1. Classification (GTDB taxonomy): domain Bacteria; phylum Planctomycetota; class B15-G4; order B15-G4; family B15-G4; genus CAZIAK01. The sequence goes on from CAZIAK010000032.1 coordinate 30,467, forward strand.
GGGAGGCCGCGACATGACTCCACTCGCGATGTTGGCCCTGGCCTGGACGTGCACTGTCTCGCAGATCGTGAGTGACCCGCCGCCTGCCGACGTCACCTCGCCGGCGGTCCGTGAGTTTCTCGACGACGCGTCAGCGCGGCTTTACGACCCTCGTGCCCACGGGCTGAAGAGCCTCTCGTTCACCTTGCCCATCGAGGACCATCTGCTGGGTTTCACCGCCGACGTGCGTGTGTCCTGGGAGGAGGGAGCGGAGGCGACGTTCGATGTAGGGCTCAGAGATCTCGTTCCTCCGGACGAGCTGCTCAAGTCTGGGATGACGGTAGAGGAGATGAGCGCAGGTCGGGAGGCTGGCTCTCAAGCAGTGGCTCGGGCCTTCCTTGACCGCCTGCTGGGCAGGCTGGTTGGCGATGCCCTGGACGGGTGCGTGGCTACCCTGTCTGGCGTGGAGGAGGGGCAGGTCGTGGTGAGCTTTGGCCCGTTGCCATCCTCAGAGACGTCCTTCAAGACGCTGGATCTGTTCATCGACGAAGAATCGGTCGTGAGCAAGATCATCACCCTGGTGAATGGCTCGAACGGTGAGCTGAAACTCATCAGCAGCTTCGCCTGGCGGCGGGCCAAGGGGGGCGATCAACTGCTGGTTGAGGGCACGTCCCTCTCGGGGATGCTCGGTCATCCCACCCGGCTGGTGAGAATGAGCGAAGTGACCTGTGGCTACCAGAAGGTTGGCGAGTTGATCCTGCTCACCCAGCCGCGCACCCACCGGATGATCTCGCCCATGACACCCTGGAAGAAGGTCGTGCAAACCGTCCGCAACCTGGTGGTTAACGGCGAGCCCGTTGAGGTTGTCGCGCCCGACCAGGGGCCGCGATGAGCCGGTCCCAGAGCCGCCTCTTCCCCTTGCCACGGATCCTCTCTCTGGTGGTTGTTGTCATCGCGCTCTTCGCCCTCTGGGTGTTGGATGACCGTGACGATCAGTCGGTCACACCGCAGGGCATTGAACTCGGATATCCCATTGAGACCAGCGTGGCCCAAGGCCTCCTTGGTACGGCCGTCTCTCCTGGTGAGAGCGCTAGTGAGAAGCTGGCGCCGCTGGCTGCCGTGGAGGCTGTGGCTTTCTCTGAGTCGGGTGATCAGGCGCTGGAGCCCGACCCGTCGCTGACCGGCACAGTGGCCTGGAAGGATGGTCGCCCTGAAGCGGGCGTGACGGTTCTGGGCTGGCCTCGTTCAGCTTCACCGTCACAGGATGAGGTCTTCGCCATGCTGGCGGGCGAGGGTGAGCCCGCCGAGTCGTTGGTCATGGCTGTCACCGATGAGCAGGGCCATTTCGTTCTCTCAGGCGTCGAGCGGGACCAGGTCTACCTGCTGACGGCTGGCGCGCCAGGGGTGTTGGGTCGCTGGGCTCTGGCCTCGGCGAGCGGGAGGCATGGTGGGCCCGCCAATCTTCTCGTGCGGGCGCACTACGCGGTGCTGGTTGAGAAGCTTGATCAGCACGGAGCGCCTCTCCTGCGCGCAGAGGCCAGCTTCGGTCCCGAGTACGGCATGCGCATGCGGCAGTCGACGGCCAGTGCAGCCCCTGTCAGTGATGTCCATCGTGCTCTTCTGGGGCTGAGATCCCCCGACTGGGATCTCAGCTCGTCGGGGACGCTTTTGAGTTTCATGACCGATACGAACGACGAAACTGTGGGTCCAGTGTTCTTCGACGCCCATCACGCTGGCTTTCTCTCGCACCGGATTGAGTTTGACGCGCCGCGGACGACCCACGGGCTGGAGGTCGTCTCCCTCTTCATGGATCCGAGCCCATTACCCCATGGCCAGATCTACATTGAGCTGCTCGGTTGGGACAGCGGTCACGGGACCCGCGGTCTCGAGGCCGTAGGTGACACCGCCGCGACGCTGAAACTGGTCAATACGCTGACGGGGAAGTCGACCAGCTGTTCTCTCCGCGCGATCGGTGACGCTCCGATCCTGCTGGACAGCGTGCCCTACGGTACGTACACGGCCAGCCTGCTGCCCCAGTCAAACCTCGCGCGGCTGAGGCCCCTGGCGACCGAGGACATCGTGGTCGGTCCCACACCCGCCACGGTAATATTCGACGTGCGCTCACAGGGTCGCATCGAAATCTTCGTGGCTGATGACGTGGCTCAGTTCATTCCTTCCTGGGCCATGTTCAACGTCTTCACGAAGACCCCGGCCTTCAACTCCTACACGGCGTTCTACTCGCCGCCGTACGTGCTGGAACAAGTGACGCCGGGAGACTACACCGTGTCGCTCTACGCGTTGGACGAGCCCGATGGGACAGGTTCACGCACTGTCGATATCACTGTGCGTGCAGGAGAGACCAGCACTGTCTCGATTTCAAATGCATCGAGTCACGAGGTCCCCGACGGTGTTCTGTGGGCGAAGCGCTAAGGGATCGGGCTGCGCAGGGGCCAACTCCAAGCCCCCGCTGACTCACCGGCCGTGCGGATGGCACAATGCCCGCCGCCATGACCACCCGCTCGCCGATCAACGCCGATGTCCCCCTCGCTGCGCCAGGCGAGTTTGCGCCCCTGGCGCTCGGCGAGCAGATCTCGGTGTGGCCGCCGGTGGTCCTGGCGCCCATGGCCGGGGTGACCAATCCGCCCTATCGCTCGCTCTGTCGGCGGCAGGGGGCCGGGCTCTACGTGGCCGAGATGCTGCACTCGCGGGGGCTGGCTGAGCGTGATCGGCGCACCCTGTCCATGGCTTCGTTCGGTGACGACGAGACCGTGCGCTCCATTCAGATCTTCGGTGCGGATCCGCTGGCCATGGCCAACGCTACCGAGTTCTTGGTGCAAGAGCTGGGCGTGCATCACGTGGACATCAACATGGGCTGCCCGGTGCGCAAGGTCACTGCTCGCGGCGGTGGTTCGGCCTTGCCCGCCCGTCCCCAGCTCATGGCCAGGTGCCTGGCGGCCGTGGTGGGGGCCGCCGGTTCGGTGCCGGTGACCATCAAGGTGCGGCTTGGCCTCGACGACGATCAGCTCACCTGGCAAGACGCGGTGGACATCGCCGCCGACGAGGGCGCCCGATGGATCGGCGTCCACGCTCGCACCGCCGCCCAGCTCTACAGCGGCAACGCTCGCTGGGAGGTGCTGGGCGAGATCAAATCCCGCGCGCGCCTGCCCGTGCTGGGCAACGGCGACATCTGGGAGGCCTTCGACGCCCTGCGCATGATGCGCTCCACCGGCGTCGACGGCGTGATCATCGGCCGCGGCTGCCTGGGACGCCCGTGGTTGTTCCGCGAGCTGGCCGATGTGTTCGCAGGCAAAGAACCAGACGAGCCGCCGAGCCTGGGCGAGGTGCTGGTCATCCTCCGCGAACACGGCCAGCTGCTGGTGGACTTCTTCGGCGAACGCAAGGGCGTGCTCGAGCTGCGCAAGTGGTGCGCCTGGTACACCAAGGGCTTCGCGAACTCGTCACGGGCTCGCGATGCCTTGCAGCGCATCGAGACCCTCGCCGCCATGGACGAGCTGCTGGCTCACCTCGACCCGAGCCTGCCCTTCCCCCGCAAGGCGTTGCGCATCAGTCGGGGCAAGCGCGGTGGCAGCCAAGAGAAAGTGGCCTTGCCGCCCCAGTGGCTCGACCTGGCCGCCCGCGAAGCGCTGGATCAACGGGCGCCCGTGGCTCAGCGCGACGAACGCGACGAAGGAGGCGAGCGGGAGTGAGTGGTGAGAGGGAGTCGGGGCGCGATGATCCGGCGCCAGTCGGTGACGGTGGGGACGACGCGAGGGCTGGCGCTTCGGGCGCAGCAGGCGGCGGAGATTCTGCCGATGCAGCGGACAACGTCGCCCCTCGCTCCAAACCCACCGCCATCGAACGGCCGCCTAGCGGTGCTGCCGATGCGCCGCCGCTCTTCGTCGACGAAGCGTTTCCGCCCTATCGCTTCGTGCCGGGAGTGACGCCGCACCCCTTCGCCCACGCCGACGGTTGGGGCTACGGATCGGACCGCCCGCCGCCGCCGCTGTTGGCTCCCGAGCTGTGGGCTGAAAACAAGGCCTACCTGCGGGGCTGCGACTTCTTCAATCGGGGTTGGTGGTGGGAGGCTCATGAGGCCTGGGAAGATCTCTGGCACGTGGTCGAAGGGCACCACCCTCGGCAGTGGCAGCTGCTCAAGGGACTGATCCAGCTGGCGGCCTGCGCCTTGCAGCGAGAGCGTGGCGTCGACAAGGGCGCTGAGCGGCTGCTGGTGACGGCGGTGGCCTGCCTGGAGCGGGTGGCCAGCGGAGAGTTGTCTGCGCACTACTGCGGTCTGGATCTCGCGGCCCTGGCAGACGAAGCTCGGGCCCGACTCTCTCAGCCATGCCCCCGAGTCGACGGCTTCTATCTGCGGCCCGTGCCCACCGACGCAGGCCCCACAAACGCTCGCTCAAATCCCGAAGACCCATGACCAGCGACGACACGCCTTCCCGCAACCTGCTCGGCATCGACGCCGCCTGGACCGCCAGAAACCCCACGGGATTGGCCCTGCTCCGTCCCGAGGGTGAGCGACCACGTTTGTTGCGCATCGCCCGTTCGTACGACGAGGCCCTCGCCATCGGTGAAGGCGAGTCCCCTGATTGGCTGGCTCCGGTGAAGGTCGGCCCGGACGCGTTCCCTGAGGTGCTGAAGTCCTGGGGCCCGGTGGCACTGGCCGCGGTGGACATGCCCCTGGCTCATTCACCGATCACCGGCCGCCGAGCCGCAGAGACCGCTGTCTCGAAGGCCTACGGCGGTCGCAAGGCAGCCGTGCACTCGCCGAGCGCCGAACGCCCTGGCGCCGTGGGTGTCCAGCTGCACAAGGCCTTGGAGCAGGCCGGGCTCTCGCTGCTCACGACGAGTGACAGTGCGTTGGCAGTGGGGGCTACTGCCAACGCCACCGCAGGCAACGGGAGCCAAACGTTGGCGGCAGCTCCGTCTGCTGTGCCCGAGGGCCGCTGGTTCTTCGAGACCTATCCCCACGCCGCCATCATCGAGCTGCTGAAGCTCTCGCGGCGGCTGCCTTACAAGGTCGGCAAGCGCAGCAGCTTCTGGCCCTACGCGCCCGCGCAGACGCGCTGGCGTTGGGCGGCGGTGCAGCTCGACGTGCTCCGGGCCGGTCTCGATCAGGTGATCGAAGGCGTGGCCACCGCTGTGCCCTCAGCCCAAGAGCTGCTCACGGCGACCGAGAAGCGTCGGGGACCGATCTTGAAGGGTGTCGAGGACGCCCTCGACGCGGTGGTCTGCGCCTGGGTGGCCCAGGAGCTGCAGGCCGGACGCACGCGAGCGTTCGGTGACGCCGACGGTGCGATCCTCCTGCCCTTGCCGCGCTGACGCTGACAACGGCGGGCCCAGCTGACGAAAGCCAGGCAAGGCGCGACCGCGGCTGTTCACTGAACGGAGGCACCGAACACCCGTCGTCGTAGCGAGCCGTGACTCAGCCAGCGTTGGCGTAGCCGTCGAACACCGTGCGCATCAAGATGCGGATGTCGAAGCCGAGCGACCAGTGTTCGATGTAATACAGATCGTGCTCGATGCGCTCGGCCAGGCTGGTGTCGCTGCCACGCAGTCCGTGGATCTGTGCCCAGCCCGTGATGCCCGGCTTGACCCAGTGCTTGTGGGCATAGCGGGGGATGCTGCGCTTGAAGTCGCCCACGAACTCGGGCCGCTCGGGGCGCGGGCCCACCAGGCTCATCTGGCCCATGAGCACGTTGATCAGCTGGGGCAGCTCGTCGAGGTTCCAGCGTCGCAGCAGACGGCCCAGGCGCGTGCACCGCGCGTCGTTCTCGACGGCCATGACCGGGCCCGTATCGGCCTCGGCGTTCGTGCGCATGGTGCGAAACTTGAACATGGGGAAGATCGCTCCCCGTGAACCCACCCGGTCTTGCACGAAGAACGCTGGGCCCTTGCTTTCGATGCGAATGACGGCGCCAATGAGGACCATCGGCACGCTGAACAGCATCAGCCCCATGAGCGACAGGGTCATGTCGAAGACGCGCTTGACGATGCGCTCGCCCAGGGCCAGCTCGTTGCTCACGAAGCCCATGACCGGCACGCCGCCGAGCTTCTCCCAGGTGGGCACCAGGTGTGTCGCGGGGAACATGGCCGAGGTGATGTGTACCGAGATGCCCTCGCGGTCGGCCACGGCGAGCACCTCGTCGAGACGTCCGGCGGGCAGGTCGTCCGGGTCGACGAGGACGTGGTCGACCTGGCCCTGATCGATGAGCGCGATGGCCTCGCCGGGGGACAGGAGCGGGCCCAGATCATCGGGGGCCGACTCGGCAGACGCTCCGACCACTTCGAGGTTCGCGTGGACCATGCGGCCCAGGGCGCCGAGCAGCCGGTGCAATCGAGGGGAGTCACCGAAGACCACCACCCGTGTGGTCCAGTCGGGCGCGTCCTTCAGGCCGCCAGCCACGGCGATCATGGTCAGCCGGGAGATCCACAGCAGGCCTGTTCCCAGAGCCGTGTACATCAGAATGATCAGCCGGGAGTAGCTGGGCGCGGCCCGTCCCGCAGAGGTGGCCGGTGGCACCAGAAAGCCCACCAGGATCAGCACGCCGGTGGCGATCAGCGCGCCCCGCACCATCTCGCGCTTGCGCACCCGCTGGGGCGAGGGCAGCTCATCGCGGGAGCGGTAGAAGCCCATGGCGGACAGGGCCAGGGCGATGAAGGGCGCGGCCACGAGGTAGAGCCGAATGTACACCTCGGGGATCAGCGTATCCGGGTCGGGCAGCACCCATCCGACCTTCAGCACGTAGGCCATGGCGAAGGCCACGGCCAGCACGGACTGGTCGAGAAAAAAGAGTGCAACGCGGGCTGATTGCGTCCGTCTTGAGAACATGACCGGGTGCGAACACTCCTTGCGGGCGAGGGGGCAGCGTCAGCGTGGGAGCTGCAGATCTCCCAAGAAACGACCCATGGCTCGACGGTGAGATTCTAACGAGAAGAGAGCGGCCCTTGCCACAGCTGCCGAAGGATCGAAATGGGGCTCCCAGGCCTCGAAGCGGCGAATGCCGTCCAACAGAACGTCGGGCCCTGAAGACTCGGTGAGGATTCCGGTTTGCTCATGAACGATGGTCTCCGTGGCGCCCCCGCGGCCCAGGGCGATGACTGGCCGCCCGCAGGCCATGGCTTCGACGGGGACGAGTCCGAAATCTTCTTCTCCGGGGAAGAGCAAGGCGCGGCATTGTTGATACAGGGAGCGGACTTCCTGATCGCTGGGCCGTGAGACAAAGGTGGTTTGGGGGCCCGCCAGGGATTTCAGCCGGGCGAAGTCCGGGCCGCCGCCGGCGACGATCAGGGGGCGGCCCAGGTCACGGCAGGCCAGGACCCCGTCGTCGAAGCGCTTGTAGGGCACGGCCTGGCCCAAGAGCAGGTAGGGCCTGGAGTTGTCCCCGGCCCGGGGCGTATTGGGCCTGGGCTCGGGAGGCCGGAAGAACTCCACGTCCGTGGGCGGGTAGATGACAACCGATGGTCGCCCGTAACAGCGCTCGATGCGCTCGGCCACGGTCTGGGAGATGGCCACGAAATGGTCGACCTTCTTCGCTGCCCTGAAGTCGCTGCGCCTGACCGCTGCCAGCATGGTCCGGGCCAAGGGGCGAGCCAGGGCAGGGACTGACCGCTCGAGATAGAGCTCAGAGAGATCCCAGGCGTAGCGCACCGGGCTGTAGCAGTAGCAGACGTGGAGGCAGCCCGCCGGCACCTTCACCGTCTTGGCCAGGCTGGCGTCGCTGGTCACCACCAGGTCGTAGCCCGCCAGGTCGAGGCCACCGTAGAGCCGGGCGAAGAAGGGCAGGAAGGCCCGAAAGTGCCGCCGTCCCCAGCCCCAGCGTTGCAGGGCTGTGGTGTGCACCTGGCCCAGGCCCGGGGGCGGGGGGCAGACGTCCGGGTCGTGCACCAGGGTGAACAGGTCGGCGCCGGGGAGCAGTTCGGCCAGGGTCTCCAGGCAGCGCTCACCGCCGCGGCGGGTCACCAGCCAATGATGGACGAGGGCGAGGCGAGGGCCGGGCGGTGACACCATGGCGCCAGTGTAGCGGCGGGGGCGGCGAGTTGCGCCAGGGGAGCCGATCGCAGGCCCCTCAGCCCAGGTTGATCGCAGTGTTGGCTTCGCTCGCGGTGCGGTCTCGGCCACGGGCGGCGTAGACTGCCGCGCATGCTGCCCCTGCTCGTCGTGACCGCCTACATGATCGTGCTCGTGTCCGTGGGCGTGGCGAAGTCGAAGTCGGTGCATGATCAGACCGGCTTCACCCTGGCGGGGCGCAGCCTGGGGCCCCTGGTGTTGGTGGGCACCCTGCTGGCCACCTGGACGGGCACGGGCTCGATCTTCGGCAACGCTGAGGAGGCCTACGGCGTGGGCTTTCCCGCCCTGGTGCTGCCCTTCGCGGCGGTGTTCGGCATCCTCGTGTTGCAGGTGATGATCCCCGGGGTGCGCCGTCGGGGGCGCTTCACCCTGCAGGACATCCTCGAGGACAGCTTCGGGCCAGCGGCGCGAGTGCTGGGCACCCTGACCCTGGTGATCGCGTATCTGGTCATCGTGTCCTACCAGATTCGCGCGGCGTCGGTGGTGCTCGAGCGGGTGTTGAGCGAGGCGGGCTTCCTGGTGGACGCCGGTCCCCAGGCCGCCCATGCCCTGTCCATGGTCACCGTGGCCGTGCTCATCGGCGCCTACACAGCCTTGGCTGGACTGATGAGCGTGGCCTTCACCGACGGCGTCAACGGCGTGCTCATGTTGGTGGGCGTCACGGCGGCCCTGCCCCTGCTCTGGTCGGCGGCGGGCGGGCTCGACGGCGTCATGGCGGCGTTGCCCGAGTCGGGCCGATCGTTCACCGGCCACTACTCGCGCTTCGACATCGCCTCGATCTTGCTGCCCTCGTTCCTGCTCGTGGTGGGGGACGCCAACCTGCACCAGCGCTTTCTCGCCGCGCCCACCACGGCGGCGGCCCGTCGCGCAGCCTGGTTGCTGATCCCCGGCGTGTTGATCGTCGATGGAGTGATCCTGCTCGTGGCCATGGCGGGACGGTCACTGCTGCCCGAGCTGTCCAACCCCGGGCATGTGATTCTCGAGCTGGCCTTGACCCAGTTGCCGGTGGCCCTGGGCGCGCTGTTGGTGGCGTCGATCCTGGCCATCATCGTCTCGACCGCCGATAGCTACCTGCTGAGCAGCGCCTCGGCCTTGGTCCACGACATCTACCGACGCTTCTTTCGCCGCGAGGCCAGCGGCAGCCAGTTGCTGCGAGCCAGCAGGCTCACGGTTGGGGGGCTCACTGTCATCGCCCTGGGACTGGCCTTCACGTCGGACGAGTTCTTCTCCGTGGCGCTGTTTGCCTACACGATCTACGGCGTAGGCATCACGCCGCCCCTGCTGGCGGCGTTGTTCTGGCGCCGGGCCACGCCCGCGGGAGCGGCTGCGTCGATGGTCACGGCGACCAGCGTGGCTCTGTGGTGGAAGCTCTTCGACCGCTCGGAGTGGGCGGCGCAACTGTTGGGCCAGCCTGAAGGCACCAAGGTCGACGCGGTGGTGCCCGCGATCATCGTGGCCGCCGTGGCGTTGGTGGGGGTCAGCTTGATGACCCGGCCGCGGGTGCGGGGTGAGGGCTCAACGCAGCCTGGAGACTAGCCATGGATTGGCCCGACCGCGTCGAAGGGAACTCCACACTGCTCATGGAGCACTCCTACATCGAGCGAGCGCGCCCGATCCTGCGTCAAAGGCAAGCCATGCTCGCCGCGCGCTTGGCTGCGGCTGGCCAGGGGTATGGTGTCAGAGATGAATCACGTCAAGGCCCACAGCGACTCTCGCGTCACGATCCACATGGCGGCGAGCCTCGACGGCTTCGTCGCCCGAAAGGACGGCAGCGTCGACTGGCTCGAGACCTCGGACGAGTTCAGCGATGGCGAGGCCATGGAGCCAGAGTTCGTCGAGGCGTTTCTCAAGACGATCGACTGCTACGTCATGGGGTCACGAACCTACGAGACCGCGCTCCGACATGAAGCTCAAGGGCTGGGCTGGCCGTACGGCGACAAACCCACCTTCGTGCTCACGAGCCGGGAGCTGCCCCGCACCCGCGAGTCGGTCGAGTTCTATTCAGGCGACCTTGCGCAGTTCGTGAACGGGCACTTGCGCACCACGTTTCGCAGCATCTGGTTTGCAGGAGGCGCCACAGTCGCTGCCGAGTGTCTCCGTCTGGGGCTTGCTGATGCGGTGCGCTACACGATCTTGCCTGTCTTGATCGGTGAGGGGATCCCCTTCTTCGAGACCCACGACAGGGACACCGCTCTGCACCTTGCCGAGGTCAAGGCCTACAAGAGCGGCATGGTCGAACTCTGTTACGAGGTGGTGGGGCACCCGGGCAAGCCAACCTCGTAGGCCGACGGAGTCACCGCCGGGCCTCGGCTCACCCCCGCTCGCGAAACAGCGCGATGCTCGCGGTCAGCCCGTGCAGGAACGCCTCGCCGCCTACGGGCCCGATCTCTCCCGCGGCGAAGAAGCCCGCGGTAGGCACCGGGCCGAGCGCCGCGTGCAACGCCTTGACGTCGTGGTGGGGGTCGTCGAAGAAGTGGCTGTGCCGGCCGTTGCAGGAGAACATCACCGCCCCCAGGGGCGCGGCGCGTTCACTCTCGGCGGCGAGCAGGGCTGTGAGGTCGTCGTGGGCCGCTGCCGGGTCGCGCACCATGAACTGCACGGTCTGCCCGCGCCGCACGTGGTCGCTGATGGCGATCGACTTGGCCTTCGGGTCGAAGCCGAGCACGTTGCGCACCACCAGATCAGCGGGACCGAAGTGGCTCATGCGCTCGTCGACCACCCGGCCGATGTGCAGGGCTCCGTCTTGCATCAACTCTCGGGCGCGCTCGTCGGCGTCCCTCAGGGTGGCTTGCAGCTGGGTCAGGGCGGGGATGCCCCCCAGCTCGTGGATCATGTGTCGGCTGGCCGCAGTGATCACGAAGTGGTGACCCACCGGGCGGCAGCCGTGGGACACCACCGCGTCGAGCTGCACTGATCCTGAGATGGCCACGCCCACCAGGCCCTCGGTCTTCACCGCGTCGGTGCTGAGCAGGCTGCCCTGGTTGTTCTCCGTGGTGGCGCTGGCCAGTCCTCCCACCATCAAGTGCTCGGGGAAGCGCTGGGAGAAGTCGGCGAGCAGCACCTCGCTGGGGGCCGAGAAGGGGTCCGACAAGATCAGGAAGCCTGCGGATGGGGAGATGTCTGCAGGGTCGGGCCAACCCTGGAGGGTGGGCTCCTGGCCCTGATGCACGGGGCGCAAGGCGAAGGGTTGCAGCTCGACGCCGGGCCAATGGGCGGCCCAGACCACCAGGCCGGGGGAGGACTCGGCTTCCTTGCCGTCGGCGATCACCGCCGAAGCGGGGCAGCCCAGCAGAACCTCAGGATGCAGCCGATCCACGAGCGCCTCTCGCAGGGCTTCTGCTTGGGCCGTGTGATGGCTGGTGAAGAAGACCATGACCAGCTGGGGGGCCTGGCCGTCGAGGGCGGCCTCCAGGGTGGCGCAGCAGTCGGTCATGGCCTGGTCGAGGTCGACGCTCGCGGTGTAGGCCTGGACACAGCGCACGATCTGGGGTCTCCGGGGCAAAAACGGTCTGCTGGCCAGGGTTGTCCCTCTGGCAGCTACGGAACTATACGTCGGTCCGGGCGATGGGCAATTCGCCGCGGGAGCTGTCTTTGCCCGTCAACTTTGCCCTTGCAGTGTCAGCTTGCGCTGCCGAGCTAGCTCGGGCCAGAGGGACCACGCGCCACGCGTCGGCAGGGCGACCCGCGGGGGGGGCGGTGCTATAGTCGTCGCCCTTTTCAGGCCAGCCAATCCCGGCCAGGCCGCAACGCCCAGGAAAACCATTCGATGATCAAAATGCTCAGCGCTGCCCTCTTCGCCCTGGCCCTCGTGGGCTGCTCCTCTGATGGTGGTGTCAAAGAGGAGGCTCCCCAGACCGTGAACGCCATGTGCCCGGGGATGGGCAAGCCGGTCACCGCCGAAGGTGGCACGGTCGAGTGGAACGGCATGACCGTGGGTTTCTGCTGCGGCGGTTGCGTCGGCGACTTCGAGGCCCTTGACGACATGGGCAAGCTCGCGGCTCTGAAAAAAGTGGGCACCGAGATCGACGGCTGAGAACTGGCCGCACTCACGCTGCCCGGCGGGTTTCTGCTCAGCTCGGGGGCGTGAGCGCGGCAGCTGGTCCTTCAGCACCAAACAGTTGAGCCCGATAAGTAGTACAGTGGCCACAGATCGCTCGGGAGAGCGATGACCCCATCGATGCTGATCATGATCGCACGCGCCTTCTCACTGCTGCTGGTCGTCGGGCTGCTCTTGCCCCCGCTGCCGCTGTGTTTGAGCCTCGATCTGAGCGGGGATTGCGCGACGGGCCCGTCCTGTTGCTGCGTTGAGTCTGATGTCGCCCCAGCCGTTGGACCGACGGTCTCATCTGCCATGCCGGGCTCCGGGCGCTGCCCTTGTGAGCTTTCGGCTCCTCAGACCCGCCGCGATCTCCAGGCTCCTGCCTCGAGCGAGTCATCAGAGGTGGCCGCGCCGTTCTTGGCCTTGGCCGCCCAAGACCCGAACCCCGTCGCTCTGGTCGACTGGTCGGACACACAGCCGATCGACAGCGGTCCTCCAGCCGACGTGCGCACACGACCGCTCCGCGTGACTGCGGGTGTTCGTCTGATTTGATGGCCCTCTAGGGGCCCCTCGCTCGGCGGTCGGTGACGCGCCAGAGCGGGCAACGCGACACGCTGCGTTCCAGAAAGCGGTGTGGACGCTGATCGCCAGCCGCGATCTTCAGGCCCCGTTTGCCTGTCCCTCCCGTCCGCTCTCGTGGACTGGCGGCGACTCACCACAGCCAATGAGTCGGTGTGGGCTGAGAGTCGCGTGAGGGCAGGGCACCGTCGCCGAACTCTCGCGCACCGGGTGTGTCCCTGACCCACCCACCCACCGTCTCGGAGTCCGACCCGTGAGTCGATCCGTCCCCTCTCTGTTTCAGCTCTGGCCCCTTTGCGTGGCGACTCTTCTGGGGTCTCCCGCCTGCTCCTCTCCTCCCGAGGGTTACGACCGAGGCATGGACGCCTGGGAGCGCGTGGCCGAGGAGCCGCCCGAGGGGCTGCCTGCAGCGCTCGACGAGACCTCGAGTTTGACCGATCAGCTGCTCTGGGCCGAGTTTCACAACCCGGCGGTGCAGGCCGCGAGCCAACGTTGGCTGGCCGCGCTCGAGCAGGTGCCGCAGACCTCAGACCTGCCGGACCCGCGGGTGACCTTTGGCTGGTTTGTGGACGAAGTGGAGACCCGCACCGGTCCCATGGACTGGCGTCTCGGGATCAGCCAGTCGTTCCCTTGGTTCGGCACCCTTGATCTTGCGGGGCAGGTGGCCGTGCAGCAGGCGGAGGCGGCCCGAGAGCTGCTGGTCGCGGCAAAGTTGGAGGTGGCTCGTGAGGTCCGGGACGCCTGGTACGAGCTGGCCTATGTGGGCGCCGCCATCGACGTGACGGCCGGGCACCTCGACCTGCTGGTGAGCTGGGAGAGCGTCGCTCGCACCCGTTACGCGACCGCCCTGGGCACGGACGCAGACGTGATCCGCGCCCAGGTCGAGCTGGGCAAGCTCGACGATCGACTGCGTTCGCTCAAGGACCTGCTGCGACCTCTCGCCGCCAGGCTCAACGCGGCGTTGAATCGTCCGGCTGGCGCCCCTCTGCCCACGGCCACGCTCGCTCACGGCGGCGCCAACGCTGCCCAGCTGGCCGAGTTGAACCTGTTCGAGAGCTTGGATGAAACCAGCCCCTCACTGCGGGCCATGCGCTGGGCGGTGGACGCGGCGGCCGACCGCATTCAGCTGGCTGACAAGCAGTTCTATCCCAATTTCGCGCTAGGGCTCGACTACACGAGCATCGGTTCAGCGCGCGGGGCGGGCGTGAAGGACTCGGGCAAGGACGCCTTCGCCATCACCTCGGGGATCAGCATCCCCCTGCGACGCACGCGGCTCCACGCGGCCAGGTCCCAGGCGGTGGCGGAGCAGGCGGCGGCGAGCGCCGAGCTGGCCTCCGCACGCAATCGCATCGTCGCCGAGCTGGAGCTCGCCCTGTACCGGGTGCGGGACGCCGAGCGGCGCATCGCCCTCTTTCAGGACACCCTGGTGCCGAAGGGACAGCAGTCCGTGTCGAGCACGAAGGTGGCCTACCAGGCGGGGGACATCGGCTTTCTTGACCTCATCGATGCGGAGCGCGTGCTGCTGGAGTTCCAGCTCGCCGCCGCCCGCGCACAGGCTGACCATGCTCAGGCTCTCGCCTTCGTCGAGCGCCTCACTGGCAATCACTTGCCGTTGGAGAACTGATCATGTCCGAAGCGAAGACAACGCAAGACTCTGGCGACGCGCAAGACCCCACGCCTGAGACCCCGCCGGCCGCCCAGAAGCCAGCCAAGAACGCCGAGACAAACGCCGAGACAAACGCCGAGACGAAGGGCGAGACGAAGGGCGAGACGAAGGGTGAAAGGAAGGGCGAAGCGAAGGCCGCCCAGAAGCCAGCGAGTGCGTCGTCCTCGGGTGTGGGGCTGCGCCTGCTCCTGGCCATCGCCCTGGGGCTCTTCATCGGGCGCACGGCGTGCGTCCCTGACGCTCCCGCTGACACAGCGGGCGGTCAGGACACCATGACCCCCGCCGCGGCCTCCGTGTGGACCTGCTCCATGCACCCCCAGATCCGCCAGGACGGCCCTGGCAGCTGCCCGATCTGTGGCATGGATCTGATCCCCGTGGCCCAGGAGGACGAGGGTGATATCGACCCGAACGCCTTGCGCATGAGCGAGAACGCCATGGCCCTGGCCAACATCCTCACCGTGCCCGTGGCCCGCCGGGAGGTGAGCCACGAGGTGCGCATGGTGGGCAAGGTGGCCTTCGACGAGACGCGGCTGAGCTACATCACAGCCTGGGTCGAATCGCGGCTGGACCGCATGTTCGTCGACTACACCGGCGTGTCCGTGCGCAAGGGCGATCACATGGCCGAGGTCTACAGCCCCGACCTGATCGCCACCCAGCAGGAGCTGCTCGCCGCGGTCGCCGCAGAGAGTCAGCTGAACGGCAACGGCAGCGGCGAGGGGGTGCTGGCGGTGGTCGAGCGTCAGGCAGGATCGGTGCGCGCGGCACGGGATCGTCTGCGCCTCTGGGGCCTGCAGCCCGAGCAGATCGAGGCCATCGTCGAAGGCGGTGTGGTGCAGGAGCACGTCACCATCAACTCTCCGGTGAGCGGCGTGGTGATCCACAAGAACGCGTTGCAAGGCGATCAGGTGGGGACGGGCACGCGGATCTACACCATCGCCGATCTGTCCAAGCTGTGGATTCAGCTCAACGCGTACGAATCTGATCTGGCCTGGCTGCACTACGGGCAGCGGGTGACTTTCACCACCGAGGCCTGGCCGGGCGAGGTCATGGAGGCACGCATCAGCTTCATCGACCCTGTGCTGGACGACCAGACGCGGACCATCATGGTGCGCCTCAACGTGGACAACAGTGACGGTCGGCTCAAGCCCGACATGTTCGTGCACGCGGTGATCGAGGCGCCCATGACGGCGAGCGGTCAGCTGTTGGACGCAGAGTTGGCGGGCTTGTACATGTGCCCCATGCACCCCGAGGTTGTCTCCGGCGAAGAGGGGGCCTGCGAGGTCTGCGGCATGGACCTGGTCAAGGCCGAAGAGCTCGGCTTCCGAGTGGCGGAGGCCGCCGAGCTGCCCCTGGTGATCCCGGCCACGGCCCCGCTGATCACGGGCACCCGGGCGGTGGTCTACGTGCGCGTGACGGGGGTCGAGAAGCCGACGTTCGTAGGTCGGCAGATCAGGCTCGGAGCCAAGGCGGGCGACTGGTACGTCGTGGCCGAGGGGCTGAGTGAGGGCGAAGAGGTGGTGGTCTCCGGTGCGTTCAAGATCGACAGCGAGCTGCAGATCAGGGCCAAGCCGAGCATGATGAACCCCGACGGCGGAGGGCCAGCTCCTGGGCACACTCACGGTGGGATGACGCCGCCGGGCGGTGACGCTGGGAACGGCGCCTCGGCGCACAGCGGTCACGAAGAGGCCATGGCCGGGGAGCCGCTCACCGCGCCGGCAGAGTTTGCCAGCGCCCTCGACGGACTGCTGCCGTCGTACCTCGCCCTGCAAGAGGCGCTGGCTGCCGACGACCTGGCCGCTGCTCAGCGCTCGACCGGTGCACTCGTCGAGGCCTTCGGCGCGGTGGGCATGGCAGGGCTAGACGAAGTGGCGCACACGTACTGGATGGGTGCGCGCGCTCCCCTCGCGCGGGCCCTGAACGCCATGGCCGACGGCGACGACCTGGGCGAGATCAGAGCGCCATTCGGAGAGGCCAGCGAGCTGCTGGTGTCCCTGTTCGAGGCCTTTGATCTGGGCGGCGAGGCGTCGCTCGGAGTGTTCTTCTGCCCCATGGCCCTGGGTGACGGGGCCTTCTGGATGGCCACGGGCGACGAGGTGCTCAACCCGTACTACGGCGACCAGATGCTGAACTGTGGCGACCGCCTGCGCGCGGTTGGTGAGGAGCGCTGACATGCTGTCCTCGCTGATTCGCTTCTGCCTGGAGCAGAAGCTTGTTGTGGTGCTGCTGCTCATCTTCATCGTGGGCTGGGGCGTGATGGTGGCGCCGTTCGATTGGGACCTGGGGGACTTCCCCCGGGATCCTGTTCCCGTCGACGCCATCCCCGACATCGGTGAGAACCAGCAGATCATCTTCACCGAGTGGATGGGCCGGTCGCCGCAAGACGTCGAGGACCAGATCACCTACCCGCTCACGGTCTCGCTGCTCGGCGTGCCGGGTGTGAAGACGATCCGCTCCTACTCGTTCTTCGGCTTCTCCAGCATCTACGTCATCTTCAAGGAGGACATCGACTTCTACTGGTCGCGCTCGCGAGTCCTCGAGAAGCTCAACAGCCTGCCAGCCAACACGCTGCCCGACGCCGTGCAGCCAGCGCTGGGGCCTGACGCGACTCCGTTGGGTCAGATCTTCTGGTACACCCTCGAAGGGCGGGACCCCGAAGGCAACCCCACGGGCGGCTGGGGCCCTGACGAGCTGCGATCCACGCAAGACTGGTACGTGCGCTACGCCCTGCTGGCAGCCGACGGCGTGGCCGAGGTGGCTTCGGTGGGTGGACAGGTGCGGGAGTACCAGGTCGACGTCGACCCGGACGCCATGCGCGCCTACAGGGTCTCTCTCGAAGAGGTCTCTGCTGCGGTCAAGGGCAGCAACCTCGAGGTCGGGGCGCGGGTGCTCGAGATCAACAGCGTCGAGTACTTCGTGCGCGGCCTGGGCTGGATCACCGACGTCGAGGACATCGAAGAGTCTGTGATCAAGTCCGTGGACGGCGTGCCGGTGCGCGTCGTTGACGTGGCCACCGTGTCCCTGGGCCCGGCGCTCAGGCGGGGCGCCTTGGACAAGGGCGGCGCCGAGGCGGTGGGTGGTGTCGTGGTCGTGCGCTACGGCGACAATCCGCTGGCAGTGATCAAGAACGTGAAGGCCAAGATCGAGGAGATCTCGGCGGGCCTGCCGAAGAAGACGCTCCCCGACGGCACGGTCTCCCAGGTGACGGTGGTGCCCTTCTACGACCGCACGGGCCTCATCAACGAGACCCTGGGCACGCTCGACACGTCGATCACCGAGGAGATCATGGTCACCGTCATCGTGGTGGTGTTCATGGTCATGCACCTGGGTTCGTCGCTGCTCATCGCGGCCCTGCTGCCCATCGCGGTGCTGTTCACGTTCATCTGCATGAAGCTGTTCGGCGTGGACGCGAACATCGTGGCCCTCTCGGGCATCGCCATCGCCATCGGCACCATGGTCGACATGGGCATCGTGCTCTGCGAGAACATCCTCAACCGACTGAGGGAAGCGGGCCCGGACGAGTCGCCGCTTGAGGTCATCTACGAGGCGAGCACAGAGGTGGGCTCGGCGGTGCTGACCGCAGTGGCCACCACGGTGGTGGGTTTCCTGCCGGTGTTCACCATGACCGGCGCCGAAGGCAAGCTGTTCGGGCCGCTGGCCTACACCAAGACCTTCGCGCTCATCGGCGCCGTGATCGTGGCGCTGGTGCTGATCCCACCCTTTGCGCTGATGCTGTTTCCCGCGAAGGGAGGGCGACTGGGCCGCTGGGTGCAGTCGAAGGTCGGCAACAGGCCTCGGCTCAAGAAGAGCTGGACCTGGCTGGTGACCCTGGTGGTGATCTTCTTGGTGGCGCGTGTGTTGGCCAATCACTGGGAGCCCCTGGGTGTGGAGAAGGGCGAGTGGCGCAACCTGGCCTTCGTGCTGGGTGTGACCATGGGCCTGCTGCTCGCGTTCACGCTGTTCGAACGGAGCTACGAGACCGTGCTGCGCTGGTGCCTGCGCCACAAGCTGCTGTTCTTGTCGCTGCCCACAGGGTTGGCGGTGTTCGGAGCCATGATCTGGATGGGCTTCGGGCCGGTCGCTGACGTCATCCCCTCGACCCTGTCGAAGCTCGGCCTCGATGGCGAGCGGGTGACCGAGACAGCGCTTTGGAAGGACGCTGAGCAGGCCCTGCCCGGGTTGGGCAAGGAGTTCATGCCGCCCCTCGATGAGGGCAGCTATCTGTTCATGCCCACGACCATGCCCCATGCGTCGATCGGTGAGGCCCTGGACACGCTCTCCACTCTCGACATGGCCATCGAGACCGTGCCCGAGGTCGCCCTGGCCGTGGGCAAGATCGGTCGCGTCGAGAGTTCTCTCGACCCGGCGCCGATCTCCATGGTCGAGACGGTGATCAACTACGTCCCCGAGTTCGTGGTGGACGGGAGCGGTCATCGGCAGCGCTTCCGCTACGACGAAGATCGCGACGAGCATGTGCGCGACGGGGCCGGAGCGCTCATCCCCGACGAAGCAGGGCGGCCGTTCCGCAACTGGCGCGAGCACATCCACAAGGCGGATGACATCTGGGACGAGATCGTCAAGGCCACCAAGCTCATCGGGGTGACGTCCGCGCCCAAGCTGCAACCCATCGCCGCACGCCTGGTGATGTTGCAGAGCGGGATGCGCGCGCCCATGGGCGTCAAGGTGCGCGGCCCCGATCTGGAGACCATCGACAAGGTGGGCCTGGAGATCGAGCGCCTGCTCAAGCAGGTGCCCTCGGTGAAGGCGAACACGGTCCTCGCCGACCGAGTGGTGGGCAAGCCGTATCTCGAGATCGACGTGGATCGTCGGGCTGCGGCGCGCTACGGCGTGTCGATCGCGAGGGTGCAGAACGTGATCGAGATCGCCCTCGGCGGTCGCCGGATCACCACCACGGTCGAGGGTCGCGAGCGCTACCCCGTGCGCGTGCGCTACATGCGCGAGCTGCGGGACAACCTCGACGGCATGGAGAAGATCCTCGTGCCCACGCCAGATGGGGCTCAGGTGCCCTTGTCCCAGCTGGCCACCATCGAGTTTCGCAGGGGCCCGCAGGTGATCAAGACCGAGGACACGTTTCTCACCGCCTACGTGATCTTCGATCGCATCCCCGGAACCGCCGAAGTCGACGTCGTCGAAGAGTGCCAGGCGTACTTGCAGGCGAAGCTCGACAGCGGCGAGTTCTCCCTTCCGGCCGGCGTGAGCTACGTGTTCGCCGGGGCCTACGAGAACCAGCTCCGGGCAGCGGCCACGCTCAAGATCGTGCTGCCCCTGGCGCTGTTCCTGATCTTCCTGATCCTGTACTTCCAGTTCAGGGCGGTCTCGACGACGCTGCTCGTCTTCGTCGGTGTCTTCGTCGCCTGGTCGGGCGGCTTCCTGATGGTCTGGCTCTACGGCCAACCCTGGTTTCTCGACTTCAGCGTGTTCGGTGTGGAGATGCGCGGGCTGTTCAGCATGCACTCGCTGAACCTCAGCGTGGCGGTGTGGGTGGGCTTCCTGGCCCTGTTCGGCATCGCCACCGACGACGGCGTGGTGGTGTCCACCTACCTGCAGCAATCTTTCGCCCGGTTGAAGCCCAAGAGCGTGTTGGAGGTTCGGGAGGCCGTGATCATGGCGGGCAAGCGGCGCTGCCGCCCCTGCTTGATGACCACGGCGACCACGATCCTGGCCCTGATCCCGGTGCTGACCTCCCAGGGCCGGGGGGCCGACGTCATGGTGCCCATGGCCATTCCATCCTTCGGCGGCATGGCCATCGCCCAGATGACCATGTTCATCGTGCCCGTGCTCTACTGCGCGATCGAAGAGCGTCGATTCAGGAGCGCAGCGTGAGTCGTCACGTCCTCAGGACCACCAGCTCCGCAGAGACCGATCAAGCTCCAGGGGGCGCTGTGACCGTTCTGTGCCCTGTAAAACGTTCCCCGAAAGTTTGCATTGGGGAGGCGAACCCCGTGACATGAATCGACTTGCGGCCCAGGCCCGCTCTGGCGCATCCTCGGGCCCACCGGCAGACCCTTGATGGACCCCTGACAGACCATTCTTAGACCACCGATCGAACACCTCATTTCCTACGAGAATCCCATGCTGACCCTCTTCGCAACCCTCCTGCTGACCCTGGCCCCCGTGGGCGACGACGCCGTGATCGCGGCTCAGGCTCCCTTCTACCCTCTCAACACGTGCGTCGTGTCCGGCGAAGAGCTGGGCTCGATGGGTGACGCGATCCCTGTGGTGGCCGACGGTCGCCTGTTTCAGGTGTGCTGCAAGGGCTGCATCAAGAAGGTCCACGCCGAGACCGCCACCTTCGCCGAGAAGCTCGACGCCGCGGTGATCGCCCAGCAAGGCGCCCATTACCCGCTCACCACCTGCCCCTTCTCTGGCAACGACCTGGGCGAGCGGTCGATCTCCGTCGTGTCCAACGGTCGCCTGATCAAGGTCTGCTGCAAGGACTGCGCCGCCAAGGCAGAGGCCGACCCGTCGTCGATCCTGCCCAAGCTCGACGCCGCTTGGATGGCCTCTCAGCGCGACAGCTACCCGCTCGAGACCTGCCCCATGAGCGGAGAGCCCCTCGGCGACTCGCCCAAGGAGGTCCTCTACGGCACCCAGCTGGTGAAGCTCTGCTGCAACATGTGCGTGAAGAAGTTCAACGAGGCTCCGGCCAAGGTGGCCGGCAAGGTGCGCATGGCCATGGCGGCCGCCCACGGCGGTGAGCACGGTCGCATGGGCGAGCACAAGGGCATGGGCGAGCACCACGAAGGCAAGGGTGAGCACGGCGGTCGTGGCGAGCATGAAGGCCACGGAGAGCACGCCGGTCGTGGCGAAGGCTCCCACGAAGGCTGAGCCTCGCAGCACATCGCTCTGCACGACTCAGCGATGAGCCCGGGCGGAGTCGGACCTCACGGTTCGGCTCCGCCCGCTGTCGTTTCAGAGACGCCGGCTCAGCCTGCCCGTGTTCTCTTCCGTAGACGCAGCATGAGCAGGCCCAGACCCAGGCCTGTGGCCGAGGTCAGCACGCCCAGGCCAGCGAAGATCTGCAGCCAGGGTGTGTTGAAGTCCTGACGCTCGTCGTAGTCCATGATGTGCAGCATCCAGAAGAAGTCGAAGCGTCTCCAGGCGTCGCTGCGTACGGTGAGCAGCTCGCCGGTGAGCCCGTCGACGTAGACCGCTCGGTGTTCGTCGTCGTCGAAGCCGACCCGCCAGGCGGGCAGCTCGCCCCTGAACTCGAACGTCGGCCCCTCGACGGCGGTCACCGTGGCCGACGTGTGCTCCGGGAGGAAGCGGGCTGTCGCCAGGCGCAGGGCCTCGTCTTGGTCGACGGCTGGCATCCGATCGCCTGTGCTGGCGTCGACGAGCAAAGGTCGGCCCTCGAATGAGCGCAGCTCCCAGACCCAGCGTCCGCGCCGGTACACGAGCGCGACCTCGTTCGTTGCGAGCTGGTCAGGGGCAACGGCGTCTTCGTCGCTGCGGCCGAGTCTGTCGAGACGGTCGGTGGCTGTCAGGGCGGCGACGGCCTGGCTCGGCGAGGTGAGCTCGCTCAGGGCTGGCAGGGTGGGGGACGGCCTGGGAGCCAGCTGATCCTTGCTCTTCAGCTCGTCCATGGGCATCCAGGTGAAGATCAGGCCGCTGAGGGTCCAGAGCAGCAGTTGCACGCCGACCACCGCCGAGAGCCTACGGTGCCAGGTGCGCAGGGAGGTGATGGCGACCACGATGAGCGTCTCGACGGAAGAGGGGGGCGGCAGAACAGGCGGTCGGTAGAACGGCGTGCGGGCTCGGCGGCTGCCGAGGAGGCGGTAGCGGCTCACCCTGGGCTGGGCGGGCGCAGGGCCACAGGATCGCACACTGGCCCCTCCCCGCGGTCGGTGGTGCACCGCGGAGAGGATCTGCGAGGCTCCGCCCCTCTGCACTGGAGCCCTGATCCCGCGGCCTGATAGAGTGCGCGGTCGGTGTCAGGACGACATCGACATTCGCCCCGAGAGCCCATCGCCATGAGTCCCGAAACCGTCGTCATCTGCGCCGCCGCCCGCACGCCCATCGGGAAGTTCATGGGGGGGCTCGAATCGGTGAGCGCCGTCGCTCTGGGCGAGACCGTCACCCGGGCCGTGCTCGAGCGAGCGGGCATCGATGGGTCAGAGGTCGACCAGGTCTTCTTCGGCATGGCGCGCCAGGCGGGCGAGGGCCCCAACCCCGCGCGGCAGATCGGCTTCAACTCCGGGCTGCCCGAGACCACCTCGGCAATGACCGTCAATCAGGCCTGCGCGTCCGGGCTGCGCAGCATCACCCTGGCCGCAGATCAGCTGCGTCTGGGCTCGGCGAAGCTGGTGGTGGCGGGTGGCGTGGAGACCATGTCCCGCAACCCGTTCATGCTGCCGAACATGCGCAAGGGCTACCGGCTGGGCAACGCGCCCCTGCTCGATGGCAACTACGCCGACGGCTTTCACTGCCGCCTGGTCGATGGCCCCATGGGCAGTACCGCCGAGACCTTGGCCGACAAGTACGAGATCACTCGCGACGAGCAGGACGCGTTCGCCGTGGCGAGTCAGCAGAAGGCCGGGGCCGCTCAGGAAGCGGGCCGCTTCGTCGACGAGATCGTGCCGGTGACCGCGAAGGTGCGGCGCAAGGAGGTCGTGGTCGATACGGACGAGCACCTGCGCCCCGGCACCACCGTCGAAGGTCTGGCCAAGCTGCCTGCGGTGTTTCGCAAGGACGGCACGGTGCACGCGGGCAACAGCTCGGGCATCACCGACGGCGCAGCCGCCGTGCTGGTCACCACCGCCGCCGTGGCCAAGGAGAAGAACCTGCCGATCATGGCCTCGCTCAGAGGGCACGCTCTCGCAGGCGTCGACCCGAAGATCATGGGCATCGGCCCCGTGCCCTCCACCGAGAAGCTGTTGGCTGCCACGGGCCAGTCCCTCGCCGACTTCGATCTGATCGAGTTGAACGAGGCCTTCGCGGCCCAGGTCATCGCCTGCGATCGCGAGATGAACCTCGACCATGACAAGCTCAACGTGAACGGCGGATCGATCGCCTTGGGACATCCCATCGGTTGCACCGGCGCGCGCATCGTGGTGACCTTGTTGCACGAGATGCAGCGCCGGGATGTGTCCCAGGGTCTGGCCTCTCTGTGCGTCTCGGGCGGCATGGGCATCGCGGCGGCCTTCGAGCGGTCGTGACCGATTGCGCCGGGCTGGCCGGGGTTTCACTCTGCTGCTGCCTGCTCCTGCTCGCAGGGTGCGGCGAGAGCGGCGATGGCCCCGACCCCGGTGACAAAGCGGTAGAGCGCAGCACGCCCAGCGTCTTGCTGGTCACCTTCGACACCACTCGCGCTGATCGCATCGGCGTGTACGGCTACGACGCTGCCCAGACGCCGACCCTGGAGGCCCTCGCCGACCGGGGCCTGGTCTTCGAGAAGGCCTGGGCGCCGGCGCCGCTCACCTTGCCGTCCCACACGTCCATGCTCACCGGCGTGTATCCCAGCGCGCACGGCGTGCACATCAACGGCGTGAACAAGGTGGCGGAGCAGGGCCTGCTCGTCTCCGAGGTGCTGTCCCACCGTGGTTATCGCACCGGCGCGTTCGTGGGCAGCTTCGTGCTCAACGGAAAGTTCGGCCTCGACCAGGGCTTCGATCGCTACAGCGCGCCCGGGGCGTCAGAGTTGAGCGGCTCGTCAGAGAACCGTCTCGAACGTCCCGCAGCGGAGGTGGTCGACGACGCCTTGCGTTGGCTGGGGACGGTGGGCGCCGACGAGCTGTTCTTCGCCTGGGTGCATTTCAACGATCCCCACGCGCCCTATGCACCGGTGGAGCCCTACCGCTCACAGCTCGCAGATGCCTACGACGGTGAGATCGCCACGTGCGATGGGGAGTTGGGGCGCTTGCTCGCAGGGCTGTCCGCCGCCGGACGAGGGGACGATCTGTTGGTCATCGTGACCTCTGATCATGGTGAGAGCTTCGGTGAGTTCGGCGAGCGCTCCCACGGACTGTTCGTCTACGACGCCACCATGCGGGTGCCGCTCATCGTGGCCATGCCTGGAAGCCTGCCCGGTTCGGGACGGCGAGTGGACGCGCCGGTCTCGGTGACGGACATCCCCGCGACGATTCTAGAGGTGACGAACACCGACAGCGCGACCATGCCCGCGGTGCAGGTACCGTCGCTGCTCGCCGCCGCCCGTCATTCTGCTACGACAGATGGCGGTGGGGGCCGTGACAACGGTTGGAGCAGCCCTCGCACCGCTGACCGCAGCCTCTACATCGAGACCATGATGCCCTGGGACAGCCACCACTGGCATCCGTTGCGGGGCGTGGTCTGGCAAGGCCACAAGCTGATCGATTCGCCGCGCCCGGAGCTGTACGCGTTGCCGGATGAGCAGCGGGATCTGTCGAGCGAAGATCCAGAGTTGCTGGCCCGATTCCAGGATCGCCTGGCTGGCGTGTTGAGCCAGCATCAGTCGTTGGGCTGGGGCGAAGAGCAGGCGGTGAGCGCCGTCGACCGGGCCCAGCTCGCGGCGTTGGGATACACGGGCCTCGTGGCGGGTGGCGGTGATCCCTTCGACCCGTCGTTACCCGTGCCTCGAGACCGTGTGGGCGACCTGGTGATCCTGGAGGAGGGCATCGGTCTGGTGGAGAGCAGCCAGCGTCTGCTCACACCGCTCGGCAAGAGTCCCGCTGAGGATGAGGCGCGCAGGGAGCAGGGCTTGTCCGCCATGGAGCGAGCCCGCGAGGTGCTGCAGCTCTTTCGCCAGCGCAATCCCGGGGACATTCGTTCGTCCACCTACCTGGGCTACTGCGAGATGGCCCTCGGTCACTACGCCAGGGCCATTGAGCCTCTGGAGCAGCACGCCCTGGCCGTGCCCAACTCACCGCAGACCCGCTACAACCTGGCCATCTGCTACTGGGCTGCGGGGCAACAAGAGTGGGCCCTGTCCGAGATGGCCAAGGCGGTCTTCGTCGACCCCCAGGCCGACCCCGCCTACCGCTGGCTGGCTGATCGAAAGCTGGACGCGGGTCGCCCCGGCGAAGCGCTCTGGTGGCTGCAAGAGTTGCAGCGCGTGTGGAAGGCGTCGGCGAATGATCATGCAGCGCTCAGCCAGCGCATCGGCTCCGTGGCGGGGGCGGCGCAACGGGCGGGGCAGGAAGCGACGGCGCCCGCCGACTATCCGCCGAGTGATCTGACGCCTGAAGGGCGGCGGGGCAAGAACGGCCGCTGATCCGCAACCGTCGGCCTCAGCCCAGCAGGCGCTCAAGGTCGCGAAAGCCACTCGTGACGCGAAGGACCAGCAGCGGCTCAGGCCTTGGCCGGTACGCGATCAGGTAGGAGTGGACTGGTCAGAGGCGCACGTCTTCTGGAAGCCCGGGGCGCAGGTGGCCGATCAAGGGAACTCGGCGAGGCGGTCCATGGCCTCGTGCAGGTCGTTCAGAACCTGGCGTGCTTCCCGGGGACTGTCCAAGGCGATGAAGTCGGCGATGTCGGTGAGGTCTGCCTCCGCTCTGGAGGTCAGGGCGTAGCGGGTCACTCGGACAGTCGACCTTCTTCGAGTTTCCGCAGCCGGGCGTCCAGCCGAGCGAAGACCTCATCGCCGTCCACCAGCGGTTCTTCTTCGGCGCTGCGGAGTCCCTCGGCGATCTGGGCTCGCAGCTCTCCTTCGCGGATGGCATTCAGCCGGTCTTGATCGGCGAGCAGGCGCAGTGCCTCACGCACGACCTCGCTGGCTGACGTGTAGAGGCCCGATTCGACCTTGCGGCGGACGAGATCTGCCAAGTCTTGGGTCAGGGAGACGTTCATGCCAGTCACCCTGGCTCGATGTTGACGAATGTCAAACTTTGACAATGTTCGACATTCCTGCGAAGGGCAGCTTTGGGACGGACAGCTCCCCTTCACCCCGCGAACAGCAACCCCTCCGGCTCGCTCACTCCCGGCAACGCCCGCCGCAACGCCTCTCGCGCTGCGGGCATGCCGTACACCGCCAGCAGCAACTCGTCTCCCGTGGGAGGCTTCGGCGCGGGACGTCCGGACTTCCATGACTCGCAGCCTGCCAGATCGAACGGCCCGGCAGTCAACGACGCCTCCCAGGTCTTCAGCGTGCCTCCGGTGGAGATCAGCCGCAGCGGCCGGGGGCTGCGTCCCTCGTGACCATGGGCCCTGGCCAGCGCGTCCACTCTCGCGTTGTGCAGCGCCCGGTGATCGTGCTGCGGGCTGCCCCGGGTCGACTGCCGCGCATGTTGTCGCCAGCGGTAGAGCTTCTCGGGCAGCTTGGCCACGGGCAGGTCGTGCTCGAACCAGCGAAACCAGAAGTCGATGTCGGCGGGCCAGTCGCCCCGGGTGACGTAGCCGCCCACGGCGAGCAGGGCCTCCCGTAGATAGAGGCCGGTCTGGTGCAGGGCGGGGATCTCCACGAAGCGCTCGGCCGCCATCTCGCCGTGGGACAGCAGGGCGTTCTGCCAGGAGATGTAGCGCTCCATGCCCTGGCTCTCTGCACCGAACAGTTCGACCTGACTGGTCACTGCTGAGAGCGGCGTGTTGCCACAGGCGGTGCTGCCTTCGAGCGCGAGGGCTAGTTTGCAGAGCCGGTCGGGGGGACAGCGGTCGTCCGACTCCATGTGCGACACGAACGGCGCGGTGGCTGCGTCGAGTGCGGTCTGCAGCGTGGCGGTGAGTCCGGAGCCTGCGCTGGGCAGCACCACCAACCGCTCGTCGTCTGCAGCCCGGGCGCTGAGCCAGGCGCCCGAGCCGTCGTCTTGCCCGGTGCCGTGGGTGTCGATCACCGCGAGCACTCGCAGCTCGACGCCCTCTTGCGCCAGCACGTCATTCACCGCCGCGGGCAGGGTCTCCAGCGCGTTGTGCACCGGCAGCAGGACATCGATGGGCGGCAAGGGCATGGGGCCAAGGCTAGTCCGCGTCGTCCACGGGAAACACAGAAACAGGATTATCCAGTTGGCGTTGACACCAGAATCGGGGGGGGTACTCTCCCATCCGTTGGAGAACTGTCGGCGTGGTTGACAGCAGCCTTGATAACTAGATGGAGGCCTGGGATGAGAACACTGTTGTTTTCAATGTTGGTCTGCGTATGCATCAGCAGCAGCGCCTTTGCAGTCGATGTTGGTCCCTGCGAGCCGGGGGGCCCTGTCTGCTCAGAGGGCAACTGCGCTGGCAAGACCATAACAGTGACTGTGAGCAGCTTGACGCAGAACACGTCGCAAGTGGTGGCGTCCATCAGCGGTCCACCAGGGGGAGTGAGTGTCAACGTGCAGAGTGTGACCAACTTCAGGAGTGCCGATGTCTTTGTCTGCTACGGCGGTTGCGGCATGGTGGTTGGCCCGGCCCCGGGTAACACCTGGGGGCAGGTTGGTGACTGTACCGACCTCTACTCTACTTGCGGCCCCTGTTAAAGAGGAAGAAGAGCCATGACGCTATCACTTCGCTCGATCGCTTTCCTCAGTCCCGTTTCGTTGGTTCTCATCGCTGCGACCTACTTGGGGCAGGATGACAGCCAGCCCATGGTCGCCAAAGGAAGCGAACCTCAACCGAGTTTTCAGGTATTTCAGGTCAACACGCTGGCTGGGGGGATTGACGCCGGGACAATGGTGTCTGTCAGTGACTTGCTGTTTGACCAGATGGGAACACCTGTCCGAGTCATTGCGACTGCAACTATGTACTCCCGTGGTGGAGTGGTTCTTTCCCAGAACCACCAGATGCAGACCCTCATTGCGGCAAGCGATACCACCATCGACATTCAAGGTGGGTCATTCTTCCCAGGGCTCAGCAAGGCCATTGCGGCCGAACATCTCGGCGAGACCGATCAAGAGACGTTTGAGGCCTACCTTGATGCTGAGGCCGAGACGGCAGTCTCTCCGCTGCGAGTCAGGCCGGCGAAGGGTCAGATATGGGGGACAGTTCTGATGGGGCAGGATGTCATCGTGGAAACTGCACCTGGGTCGTGACTGCGCTCATTTCTGAGGACTGATAAGTCAATCACACTACGCGTCGGGTAAGCGGGGTTTCTAGACGCGGTTGCCCGCCTCACCGGGATCGGCTGCGGCTCTCAGCTAG
>CAZIAK010000033.1:0-32047 GCA_964537035.1 uncultured Phycisphaerales bacterium
GGGCTAGGGCCTGGCGACTCTCACGGAGCGCTCAGTTCACCGAGGAGCGCCCGCCGCCCTGACGGAGGTTGCGCCACACCGCCTTCATCAGCATCCACCGGTAGCGGAGCTTCTCCGAGAAACGCCAGTAGCCTTCGGCCCCATGAATGAAGCCGTATTCCAGGGCCGACTTGGCCGAGCACAGGCCCTCGTTGCCCGCGAAGTACGTCGTGCCCTTGCCGATCATGGTGGCGCTGTGGGCGTCGCTGCTGCCGGTCATGCCGATGCGCACCTTGCGTCGGGCCAGCTGCTCGTAGGCTTCGATGTTGTACTTGCGCCCGTAGCCCGGTACGGCGTTGGTGCACTCGATGGCGTCGAAGTCGACGGTGTGGACCAGCTCGCGGCAGCCCAGCTTGACCCGCAAGAGCTTCTCGATCAGGGGTGGCGCGAAGGGGTGGTGGGCGATGGCCAGCCCGCCGGCGGCATGAATGGCCGCCACCGTGTCGGCTGCGGACATGTCCGGCTCGATGACCGATGTCACGAAGAGCGCGCCGATGTGTCCGTCACGAGAGGACACTTCGACCCCGGGGATCACCGCGAAGGGCAGGCGCCGTTCATGCACCAACCGTCGGGCCTCGAGGGCGCCGCCGATCACGTCATGGTCGGTGATGGCGATGGCATCGAGTCGGGCGGCGGCGGCGCACTCCAGCACACGTTCGAGCTGATCGCCATCGGAGTAGTGGGTGTGGATGTGCAGGTCGGCCACGTTCTGCAAGGTGACCCTGCTCTTGTCCCGGATGCCTGCCAGGCGCACACCGGGGAGGTAGTGCTGCTCGTAGGCGGTGGGGTGCCAGGTGTCCAGGCCGTCGACCATGGCCAGGTCGTCCTCGGCGCACCGTTCGTACTCTGCCAGCCGTTCCAGGTCGTGCTCGTAGAGGTCGAGCTCGGCCATGGTGGCCCGATGATGGGCGAGCTCTGAAGTGGCAGGTTGTTCGCTGACGGGGGGCGGCTCCGCTGCGAGGGCAGCAGGCTCGGCGGGGTCCGCGGGTTCTGCGGGTGCATGGAGAGTGGGTTCGGGAGGCAGCATCGTCCGTCTTCATCGGCTGCCGAACCGTGCGTTCTGTAGGGCGCTCAGAGCTCTGCTTGGCTGGTGTCCGGGTTGGCCCGGTTGTAGAGGTAGGAAGCAGCCACCAGCAGCACCCCCAGAGCCAGGAAGGACCCCACCCTGTACGCCGGGTCGAGTCGAGCCATGTCCACCACGAAGACCTTGACGGCGGTGAGGGCGAACAGGCCCAGGCCCATCCAGCGCAGGGGGCCTTGGTGTTTCCAGAAGCCCATGCTGACGAGAGTCGTGGCGTAGAGGGCCCAGAACGCCGAAGCGATCACCTGGGCAGCAAAGAGCCGTTGCTCAGGATCGAGGCCGTCCTCCGGGGACAGCTGGCCCCAGAGGTGGATCTCGGCGCTGCCCAGCACCAGCAGACCGATGAGCCCGGCGAGGACAGCGGCCTTGCGCCAGTGCTCCCGGGCGCCGGCTGCCACGACGAAGACCGCCACCACCAGCAGGCAGCCCGAGCCGAAGGGGACGTTGGCGAACGCAGCGAAGGTTGCCGATCGAGGCAAGTCTGCCATTGCGAAGGAGAGCACGAGGGCGGCCAGGAGTGGGCCGAAGGGCAAATGGTCCAGGCCTGGTCCGTGGCGACCGGGGCGCCAGGCCAGCCCTGCGGCGCAGAGCGAGAGGGTCGCGGAGGCGGAGCACAGGGCCCACACCTCCCGGGCGGTCACCGTCTCGAAGGTCTCCCGCAGGGCCACCCCGTCGTAGGCTTCGAGGGCGAGGAAACCCACGACCTGCCAGGTGCCTGCGCTGAGCATGCCCCGGGACAGGCGGCCCATGGCTGCGCCGCCCCGCCTCAACTCGAAGCCCGCCAGGATGCTGGCCATGCCCGGGGAGAGTGCGGCGAGCAACGGGCCGTTGAAGAAGGGCGTGAAGCTCGACTCGTGCAGCAGCGGGTCGTGGAGCAGGGCCCGGGCCAGGGCCATGGCGATCATGGTCAGTCCACTGAACACGAAGAGCCTGGCGGGCAGGCGGACGCCAGCGACGAGTGCGGCCAGTCCGGCGAAGGCCCAGGCGGGCGCCAGCCCTCGTCCGTCGATGAGGATCGGCAACGACACAGCCAGCGCCGCCAAGGCAAAGGCCCACAGCGCCTCGATGTCCGGGGCGCGGGCGAGCCGGCGCCGGGTCAGGGCCGTGGCGGCGAGGGCGTAGAATAGCCCCAGACCTGCGATCGCCGCGCCCAGTGCCAGGCGGTGATCCTCGAAGAACAGCAGCTGCCCGAAGCCCACCATGGCCAGCCCAGCCAGGCCGGACCCCGCGAGGGACACAGGGGAGAGCGCACGCTTGGCCAGCCAGTGGGGGACGATGCTGATCAGCAGCTGAGAGCCGAACAGCAGCGCCAGGCAGGCGGCGTCCAGGCCCGGGTGTTCTGTCACGCCGAAGCGCGAGGCCCAGACGGCGAAGTACACACCGGAAGCCACCAGGGGCAGCACCTCTAGACCTGTGATCATCCGCCGGCAGAGCACGGCGAGCACGCCTCCGTGGAGCAAGAGCAGCCAGCCGGTGAGGGGCCGGAGCGCGTCTTGGTCCTGACCGAGCAGGGCCGGGCCGAGGTAGCCTCCCGCGAAGCCGAGCCAGGTCAGCAGGGGGGCGCCGCGCCAGAGCGAGAGAGTGACGCCGAGGGCTGTGATCAGCGCCGTGCCTGCGAAGGCTGTCGGTCGGCTGATCAGCTCGTACCGCGCGGCGGCGAACCAGGTCGAGATGTAGAGCGCGCCCAGGCCCGCGCCCATGAGCCCATGACCGAAGCCGCCCAGACGCTTGGCCAGGCGATCGCCGCCGAGCAGGGCCACCACACCGAGGCCGAGTCCGAGAGCCACGCGGGCGGCGGGCCCGAGCCAACCCTTGTCCATGGCGATCTTGAGGAAGAACCCCAGGGCGAAGAGCACGGCGATGACACCCGCCACCAGCAGCACCCGCTCGCCCACGAAGGACTCGAGACTGCGGCGGGGGGATGGGTCGCTTGGGGCCGCCGGAGCCACGTGGCGAGCAGGAACCTCGGGGGGAGCTGCGGCGAGGCGGGCTGTGCTTGCTGGCGGCTGGGGCGCTGGCATGGGCGCGGGCGCGGGCGCGGGCTGCGTGGGGTCAGGAGTGTGGGTTTCGGGAGCCGTCTCCCGGTGATCACTGGCCGTCGGGACCTGGTGCCTGGCCGCCGGGACTCTCTTGTCTGCGCTGGTTTCGACGGTGGGCTCGGTGGTCACCGCCGCCGCTGCCGTCTCGCCGTGGGCCGCGAGCCGGTCTTCTCGCAGCTGCAGCTTGTCAGCCAGGAGGGTCACCCACTCCTGCTGCTGCTTCGCCATGCGCTCCGCTGCGCCGAGCCGATTCGACAGGCGCACGACCATGGCGATGCAGACCAGCGGGCTGGCCAGGAAGACCAGGGCGATCACGACGAAGAACAGCTCATCCAAACCAGAGACTCCCAGCGTGTCTGGAAGCATCGTAACGAACGGCGGGGGCGAACGGCTGGGCCCGCGCCGGGGGACGTCTAGATTTCGTGGCTCACACCGAGCAGGCCGTAGAGCCTGTTCTTGATGCGTCCGTACTCAGGGCTGCCCAGATCTCGCGGGTGTGGCAGATCGACGTCGATGATGCCTGCGATGCGGCCAGGGCGGGCGCTCATGACCACGATGCGTTCAGCCAGCTGAATCGACTCATCAACGTCGTGGGTGACGAACAGGATGGTCGGCTGCTGTTGCTGCCAGATGCGAATGATCTCGGCGCGCATGGTCAGGCGGGTGAGCGAGTCGAGGGCGCCGAAGGGTTCATCCATGTAGATCACGTCGGGCGACACCGCGAGGGCTCGGGCCACTTCGACTCGCTGCTTCATGCCCCCGGAGAGCTCCATGGGGTAGCTCTTCTCGAAGCCGGTCAGGCCCACCAGGTCGATGGTCTCCTGAACCTTGTGTGCGGTCTCGGCCCGGTTCTGGCTGTGCTGCAATCCCAGGGCGACGTTGTCCCAGACCGAGGCCCACGGAAAGATGCCGTACTCCTGAAAGACGAAGACACGCTGGGGGTTGGGGGCCAGCACCTGCTCGCCGTCGATGAGCACCTTGCCCGACGTGGGCTGGACGAAACCGGCGATGGTGTTGAGCAGGGTCGACTTGCCGCAGCCTGACGGCCCCAGCAGGCAGACGAACTCGCCGTCGGCGACCTGCAGCTCGATGTCGTCCAGGACTTGCAGCGGCCCGGCCTTGGTCTCGAACTGCTTGCTGACGCGATCGATCACGACCTTCGTGTGTGGCTCGCTCATCGTTCGGCGTAGCCCCAGCGTACCTCGTCGAAGTGTTCGAGGCGGCGGATCATCAGGTCAAGCACGATGCCGATCAGGCCGATGACGATCATCACCGCGGCCACCAGGTCGTAGCGGCTGCCCATGTTGCGGGCATCGTTGATCAGGTAGCCCAGGCCGCTGTCCATGCCCACCATCTCGGCCGCCACGATGACCAGCCAGGCCACGCCCAGAGCGATGCGCAGGCTGGTGATGATCTGGGGCATGGCCCCGGGCAGGACCACGCGGCGAATGAGCTCGAAGCCGTGGATGCCGAAGTTCGACGCCGAGCGCTGGTGCACCAGGCTGATGTTGCGCACACCGGCCATGGTGCCCACGCAGATGGGGAAGAACGACGACAAGAAGATGAGAAAGATGCCCGCCCCGTCACCGATGCCGAACCAGAGGATGGCGACAGGGATCCAGGCGATGGGGGAGATGGGCCGCAACCCCTGAATGATCGGGTTCATGGCCCAGAACGAACGGGTCGACCAGCCCACCACCAGACCCAGTGGGATGGCGGTGATGGTGGCCAGGAAGAAACCCCAGGTGACCCGGTACAGGCTGGCCACCGAGTCGCCCAGCAGGCGATCGCTCTCGACCACTTCGATGAGCGCCAGCAGGGTCTGCCAGGGCGTGGGAAAGATCGTCGCCTGGAGCAGATCACAGCCCAGCTGCCAGAGGGCCACCATGATCGTGGCCACCATCACGGGCAGGGCTGTCTTCTGCGCTCGTTCAGACCACGAACGGGACAGGCGGCTGATGACGAGCGCGACCACGATCAGCGACACCGCGACGACCGGCCCCCAGGACGTGCCTGCGCTCGTCGGTTCGGCGAGGGCCAACATCAGCGGTCGCCCCCTTGGTCACGGTAGGTCGCGAGGGGCAAGCGGTTCATGTTCCAGTCGAGCTCTTCGAGCGGGCGTACAAAGCTGTCGTCCACGTAGTCTTCGAAGGCGATGGGGCCAGAGAGCACGCCGACCTGCACGGCCAGCTCCATGATCTCGTCGAAGTCGGCCTTGAGCGGCCCGAGCTCGGTGTACTTGACCCGGTCGATCGGTTTGCTCAACACGAACTTGAGCAGCTCCGGGTCTTGGAAGTAGTAGTGTTCGGCGGCGACCTCGGCGGCGTCCATGCGATGGCTCATGTCTTCGTCGAGCCATTTGCCCGACTTGGCGATGCCGTCGACGAGCTCTTGGATGATGGCCCGGTCGTCTTCGATCAGGTCTTGTCGCACGACCAGCACGCAGGAGATGAAGTCTGGCCAGATGTCCTTGGTGTGATAGAGCACCCGACCGAAGCCGTCGACCTCGGCCTTGGCGGCGAAGGGCTCGCCCACGATGTAGCCGTCGATGGAGCCCTCGGCCAGGGCCGTGGGGTGGTCGGGGGGCGGCAGCTCGCGCAGCTCGATGGCATCGTCGGGCATGCCCCACGTCTTCATCATCTTGTGCATGAGCAGGTTCTGATTGGCGTAGCGGCTGGGGATGGCCACGGTCTTGCCCCGCAGGTCGCCAAAGTCGCGGATGTCGCTGTCGGTGTGCACCACGATGGCGGTGCCGTCACGGTGGCCCAGGTAGACGATGCGAATATTGGCGCTGCGAGCCAGCTCCATGGCCAGGGGCGCCAAGATGAACGCGGCGCCGATCTCCTTCGCGTTGAGCGCCTCGGTGACCGTGGGCCAGTCGGTGAACTTCTGGCTCTTGAAGAACGACTCGGTCTCGCTGTGCTTGGTCACCCAACTGGTGACCGGACAGGTGAGGTGTCAGGTCACCGGCAAGAAGCCCACCACGAGTTCGGGGCGCTCCATGCCGAAGAAGACCCGGCTGCCACGGGCCAGTTCGCCCCAGCCCACGTTGAGCTGGACGTGGGCGCCGGTGATGAGTAGCAGCCAGACGAGTGAGCCGAGGGCAACCTGTCGCTTCATGTTCGTGTTCAGTCGTGAGCCGGGCGGACGGGAGTCTGAGCATAGCCCACCACAGAGCCGTGCGAAGGCGGCAGATACCGCTTCTCGGCATCGCATCGCAAGACCGGCTTTCTCTCCAGCTCCGCTCTCAGCTTGGGACGCTTGATCTGAGACGCCCTCTGCAGGTCACCGGGGCGTGATCGAGGCTTGTTATGGTGCGCCCCATGAGCCGCCCAGCCCGAGAGATACGTCGATGAGAGTGATGGTCATCCTGGCTCTGCTCGTGGGGCTTCTGGCCTGGTTCGGCTGGAGCCGAGCAGACGATGGGGGAGCGTCGAGGCTCCCTCCCGATGAGTTCCCCACGGACGGCAGCCCCGGGTCGGTGCGGTCGTCGAACGGTCTGACCTCGGGGTCGGCCAGCGGGCCAGGCGCTGCTGCAGGAGATGGATCTGGGCTGTCAGCTGGTGCAGCAGGGTCTCTGTCAGGCGGCCTGAGCGAGGGTTTGCCCACCCTGGCTGACTTGCTGAAACACGTCGATCGACCGGCGCTCGAGGCACTGGAGCGACGGCTGAAGGCCGCCGTCGAGCAGTCGCCCCACGACGGAGTGTTGCGCTCTGACCTCTGCGAGACCGCACGCCTGCTGGGACACTTTGACCTGGCAGCAGAGCAGGGTGAGCGCGCGATCTCCCTGCTCCCGAACGTGAGTCGCACCCACCACCTCTACGCCAAGGCCCTGGGCGAACAGATGCGCAGCGGGGGCTTGTTCACGGCCATCCGCCTGGTGGGTTCCTACAAGGAGCAGATGGCCGAGGCCATCGCACTCGACAGCCAGAACTTCAGGGCCCGGGCAGAGCAGATCGCCTTCTTGTTGTTCATGCCCTCGATCGGCGGCGGCGACAAGGACAGGGCCGCACAGCTGGCCGATCAGCTCGAAGGGGACGACTCCCGCTGGGGGCTGCTGGTGCAGGCGCTGGTGTTGGCGGAGAACGACGACGAGGCCGGGGCGGTGGCGGTCTGCGAAGGGGCCCTGGATTTGTTCCCCGGAGACCAGAAGATCGCGGTCACTCTCGCGGGACTGCTCGAAGATGTGGGCCGCAATGACGAGGCCGACGAGCAGTTCGCTGCGGTGCTTGAGGGTGTCCGGGGTGAGGCCTACTACTTGGCGTTGTACCAGCGCGCGCGCATGCACATTCGTGCAGGTCAGCGGCTGCGCGAGTCGATCACGGCCTTGGAGGCCTTTGTTGCGGCACGACCCTACGGCGAGTTCTTGTCCCCTGTAGAGGGGGCCTACTACCGCATGGGCTCAGCTTGGCAGAAGCTGGGCGAGACGGCTCAGGCTCGGGCCGCCTACGGCCAGGCGCTCGAGCTCGACCCGGACTTCGAACGGGCCGAAGAGGCCCTGGACGCCCTCGGCGACAGCTGAAGGGTCAGAGGTCGCTGTTGATCCTGCTCTTCTGTCCCAGGGTGTTGCCCCCCGGCGCGGGGACCGTGCCCGTGTTGCTCAGCTGAACCCTGTCCACGTAGCCCTTCGACGGCTGGAAGTTGTCGAAGCCGTTGCCCACCAGCACGGTCAAGGTGAAGTCGGTGCTGGTGGTGGAGGCGGGGAACATCGTGGCCAGGTTGGCGCTCACGGCCGTGAGAGCGGTCATGGCGTAGCCGTACTTGGCGGAGATCAGCGGCGTGGCGCTGAACGTGTCGGCGTAGAAGAGGTTGACCGTGGTGCTGCCGTCGGTGATGTCCACGCTCATCCAGTCGTTGTACTGGGTCTCGTCGGGGTCTTCGTTGCGCAGGAAGGCCGCTTGCATGGAAAGCCAGGTGCTGCCGCTCTCGTAGCGGAAGGTCTGGGAGAGACCGGCACCGCCGACGGGCGGGTTGGTCACGCCGCCTGGGTTGCTGGGTGGGCTGGCGGCGTTGGTGCTGTCCCCCGCGACCTCGCCCCACTGGCTGCCGTGGGTCGGCAGGGGGCCATCACTGGAGGCACCCGCCGGGTTGACCACGTGGCCTGTGCCGAAGACCGTCGACCAGGGGCCGCTCGGCGCAGAGCCTGCGGTCTGGTTCTCGAAGCTGCCGTCGCTGATCCCGTCGCCGCCCACGGGCGGTGGTGACACGGTGATGTAGCCGCTCTTGACCTCGCTGTCGAAGCCCCCGGGGCCCGTGGCGATCAGGGCGACGGTGTAGGTACCCGCGGTGGAGTAGGTGTGCCCCGGGTTCTGCGCATTCGAGGTGCCGCCGTCGCCAAACGTCCAGCTCCAGCTGGTCACGGAGCCGCTGGACAGGTCGCTGAAGCCGACGGTCAAGGGCGCCGAGCCGCTGGTGGTCGACGCGCTGAAGTCTGCCACGGGAGCAGGCACGGACACGGTGATGTAGCCGCTCTTGACCTCGCTGTCGAAGCCCCCGGGGCCCGTGGCGATCAGGGCGACGGTGTAGGTACCCGCGGTGGAGTAGGTGTGCCCCGGGTTCTGCGCATTCGAGGTGCCGCCGTCGCCAAACGTCCAGCTCCAGCTGGTCACGGAGCCGCTGGACAGGTCGCTGAAGCCGACGGTCAAGGGCGCCGAGCCGCTGGTGGTCGACGCGCTGAAGTCTGCCACGGGAGCAGGCACGGAGGGCGCGTCGAGACGGACATCGTCGATGTAGCCCCGGGAGGGCTGGAAGTTGTCAAAGCCGTTGCCCACCTGCGCGGTGAAGGTGAATCCGGTCGCCGTGGTCGAGCCAGGGAACGCCGTGGCCAGGTCAACGCTCACCCCGGCGAGCGCCGTCTTGGCAAACCCGTACTGTGCTGAGGTGCCCGACGTGGCGCTGAACGTGTCCGCGTAGAAGAGGTTGAGGGTGGTGGAACCGTCGCTGATGTCCACGGTCATGAAGTCGTTGTACTGGGTCTGGTTGGGGTCTTCGTTGCGCAGGAACACCGCGTCGAAGGACAGCTCGGTCTGTCCGGCGGGATAGCTGAAAGTCTGGGAGATGCCACGGGCGCCCACGGGCGGGTTGGTCACGCCCCCTGGGTTGCTGGGCGGGGTGGCGCCGTTGCTGCCGTCGGCGCCCAGATCGCACCACTGGGCGCCCTGGCCAGGCATGCCGCCATCACTTGTGGTGGCGCCGGAGGGGTCGATCTTGTGTGCCGCTCCAGCAGTGATCGTCCACGGTGCCGAGGGCGCAGAGCCTGCAGACTGGTTCTCGAAGCTGCCGTCGGACAGCCCGGCCACCGGTGGGTTGGCCACGGTGATGTAGCCGAGCTTGACCTCGCTGTCGCTGCCTCCGGGGCCCGTGGTGATGAGGCTCACCGTGTAGTTCCCTGCGCTGGTGTAGGTGCGGCTGGGGTTGACGGCGTTGCTGCTGCCGCCATCGCCGAACGACCAGGTGCGGCTGCTGATCGAGCCGGTCGAGAGGTCGCTGAAGGCCACGGACAGCGGCGCCACGCCCGACGTGGGGCTGCCGCTGAAGTTCGCCACCGGGGCGGTGATGGGCGCCTTGAGCAAGAAGCCATCCACGTAACCCCGTGAGGGTTGGACGGTGTCGAAGCCGTTGCCCACCAGCGCCGTGAGGCTGAAGTTCGTCGACGTGCTGGAGCCAGGGAAGATCACCGCCAGGTCGACGCTCACGGTCTGCAGAGCGGTCTTGGCGTAACCGAACTTCGAGGACGTCCCGGACGTGGGGGAGAAGGTGTCCTTGTAGAACAGGTTGCGCGTGGTGGAGCCGTCGCTGATGTCCACGCTCATCCAGTCGTTGAACTGGCTCTGATTGGCGTTCTCGTTGCGCAGGAACACCGCCGCGAATTCGAGGATGGTGTTGCCCGCCGGGTAGCTGAAGCTCTGGCTGACCCCTGCGCCGCCCACGGGTGGGGCGGTGACGCCACCGGGGTTGCTCGGCGGCGTGGCGCCGTCCGTGCTGTCCGCCCCGATCTCGCACCACTTGCTGGCTGCGCTGGGCATGCCGCCGTCGCTGGTGGTGCCGCCTGCGGGGTTGATCACGTGCCCGGCTCCGAAGGCCACCGCCCACGGGCTCGACGGCGTGGACCCGGAGGTCTGGCCCTCGAAGCTGCCGTCATCGAGCCCCGTCGTGCCGCCGGTGGTCACGGTGATGAGGCCGCTCTTGGTCTCGACGTCGTTGCCCCCGGGGCCGCTGGCGATGAGCGAGACCGAGTAGGTGCCAGCGCCGTTGTAGGTGTGGCTGGGGTTCTGTGCGCTGCTGCTACCGCCGTCGCCGAACGACCAGGTCCAGCTGGTGACGCTGCCCGTGGACTGATCGGTGAAGGCCACCACCAAGGGCGCCGTGCCGCTGGTGGGGCTGGCGCTGAACGCGGACACGGGCGCGCCCGTGCCAACCGTGCTGCCGTTGGTGACCAGCAGGGCGAAGTCCTGGTCGGTGGCGTCGCCGTTGCCCGGCACGCCGTCGCCGCCGAGCGAACTGGCGGTCACGGTCACGGTGAAGGGGCCGGATGTCCCCACGGGCAGGCGCACCGACTCGGTGTTGTTCCTGAAGTCTGCGCTGCCCCCCGCGACGGAGTCTTTCCCCGAGAAGACGTTGCCCTTGTACGTCGAGCCGCCAGCGGAAACGGTCAGGTCGAGGTCGTTGACCCACGGGGCTCCGGACGTGGGCCCGGGCGCGTCGGTCCAGACCAGGGTGACCCTGAAGTTGGTCGAGGCGTCGGCCACGTTGCCGGTGAGCTGGTACGACGCGCCAGAGGTGGACAGCACCTGGGTCTGGTCCACGATGAGCTTGGCCGTGGAGTCAAAGGCCTTGTCGAGATTCATGCGGCCCATGCCCTGGGAGTTGCTGGGCAAGTTGCCACCGGCGAAGGCGCCATTGATGTAGCGGGCGCTGGCGACCAACCAGGCCTTGATCATGGCGGGGCTCGGCGTGCCCAGCGCTTGATTGGCGAAGTCCTGCCGCACCAGGGCCGCGCCGCCTGCCACCGCTGGCGCCGAGTGGCTGGTGCCGCTCGACCAACCGTAGAGGGTCTGTCCGCCGGGCCAGAACTGGTTGCACACGCTGCTGCCGTTGTAGTTGCTCTGGGGGATGCCCGCTTCGATGTGGGTGCCCGGGGCCACGATC
Organism: uncultured Phycisphaerales bacterium; assembly: GCA_964537035.1. Taxonomy (GTDB): domain Bacteria; phylum Planctomycetota; class B15-G4; order B15-G4; family B15-G4; genus CAZIAK01. The sequence continues at coordinate 11,308 of CAZIAK010000033.1, forward strand.
TCGGGCTTCCAGCGGCCGTCACCCCCCGTGCTGTTCACCGGCCCGTGGCTGGAGAAGTTGATCAGGTCGCGCACGTCGTTCGCGCCGCTGTTCGACACGCCGCAGCCGTCGCTGCCGGTCTGCCGGTCGTTCTCTGACGCGCCCACGGTGATCACGTTCTTGGCCGTGGACGGACTGGACACCGTGTTCGAGCCCGGGCCGTCGTTGCCCGCGGCGAAGATCACGGTGTACTGCTGGTTGCCGCTCTGACCGCTGCGGGCATCGCGGACGATGAAGTCGTACGACTGGGCCGACGCGTTGTAGTCGGCGAGAGGTCCGCCACCTGAAGAGAAGCCCCAGGAGTTGTTGCTGATCCGGGCGCCCTGGGCGTAGGCCTGGCTCTCCCAGGTGCTGCCGCTCGACGAGGTGCCGCCGAAGATGGCCGTGGCGCCCACGTGGGCCCAGGGCGCGATGCCCAGCCCGTAGTTGAAGCCCCCCGAGTCGTTCAGGCTGCCGGCGGTGCTCGAGTTGAACCCGCCCACGATGTGTCCGTTGAGAAAGCCGTGTCCGCCCTGGGTGCTGCTCTGGTTGGTGGGGTTGAGGGCGAAGTCGACCCGACTGTTGGGGATGTCCGGGTGTCCCAGCAAGGTGGTGGCGTCGTCGACGATGTTCACCGAGAAGCTGGCGAACTGACTGGAGTTGAAGCCCTTGCCCGCCAGCCAGGCGAGGTACCCGGGCCCGTTGACCGTGGCCCCGGAGACCTGGTTGGCCAGGATCATTCCCTGCCGCTCGTCGAACGTGCGCCGCTCGCCCCGCTCTTCGATGGCGAAGACCTGGGGTTGGTTGGCCAGGGCTTCGAACAGCCCCGGGTCCACATCGGCTTCGACGTTCAGGTAGGGGCCCGCAGGCCAGCTCTGGATGATCTCGGCGGAGGCGCTCAGGGCGTCCATGAAGTCGCGCACGCCGTCACCGTCGACCACCTGAATGGTCACCGGATACGGCGTGCCCACGAGCCGTTGGGCAGCAGCGCGAACGGTGGGCGACATGCGAAAGGCTGGCTGCCACTCGCCCACGTACTGGATCTCACCCATGGTCTCGGCGAGGGCCGAGAGGTGAGGCACGTCGTTCGGAAGCGCAGAGACCACGTAGGCGTTGAAGGGCATGTACTGCACGACCCGGGCGCCGCTACCCGTGAGCTGGGCGAGCCAGCGATCGCGCAGGGGGCCGATGAACTGCACCAAGTAGAGGCCAGCGGTGGGGTCGAGGGGCCCGTCGTTCACGCCGAGGCGTTGGTTGGCGGGCAAGGCGGCGAGGGTGAGCTCGGGGCGCGTGCCGTTGAGCAGAAAGCCGTTCAGTGGCAGCAGGTCGAACTCGTCCCGAAACGGGAGCGGTGCGGTGGACAGGGCGTCGCGCCCGCCGAAGAGCGTCTCGTCGACGACGAAGAGGCTGAACGTCCCGTAGTTGATCTCGCGCAGCAGCCCGGGTGAGTTGCGCACCGTGTGGGTCGCCGGATCGTCATGGGACAGCACGACCTTGTGCGTGGGCCCGGGCCCGAACCAGTGCGAGGGCACGGTGGCGTCGAGGCCGGTTGGCGCGGCAGCGGTGGGCCGGGGGGCGGCAGGCCGGGGGGTGGGCGGCAGGTTCTGCGCCGAGGTCGTCACCGAGAGCGGCGCGGCCAGAGCCAACAGGGTGCACACAGACACACACAACACAGCGCGAGAGCTGCCCATAGGTCTCCTTTCCCGAGCAACGGAGCCTCACCGATGCCAGGGGGATCGAGGGGGTTGCAGAGCGCGGACGATCATACCGGCGAGGTGGAGCGGTTCAGCGACAGAAAGTGCTTCCGCTCACCGGAACCATGTTGCCGTTAGACAGGCCCCAGTGCCTCAACGGCGTCAAAGCCTTAGCTGCAGCAGGGCCTCTCCCTCTTCGAACTCGCCAGTCGCCGCGAATCCCATGGATTCGTAGAAGGCCTGGGGTCCGCCTTCCGCCTGGACCACGCTGGTCACCAGGCTTACCACCCCGGGTAGGGTGCGCACGTGGTCGACGAGCAGCTTCAGGGCTTGGCCCCCGAAGCCCCGGCCCTGAAAGCGCGCGTCGATCATGAAGCGCCAGAGGTAGGCCTCTTGGGTCTCCGGGGTCAGCTCGAGCATGACGAAGCCAACCGCTGTGTCGGCTGCGTAGACCGCTCTAGGCCAGGCGCTGGACTCAATGCCAGCCTGGGCAAGGGACACGGCGTTGTCAGCGACGAAGCAACGTTGTTCGGCGGCCACTGAGAGCTTGAGCACGGCGCCCAGATTGTCACTTGTGATCACCTTTAGGGACACAGGGCTGGCGGCCTCAGGGCCCGAGCCGTCTTGCCTTGGGGCGGGGCGCCGCTGTTGTTGTCGCAGGCCAGCCACCCGTTCAACGTCTTTGTCCCGGCGCGGCCGGGTCAGGGTGGCCAGCAGATCGTTCACACCGGCGCAGCGGATCGATGGCCCCAGGGCCGAGGTCCTCACGCTGCGGGGGAGCAATGCACCGTACTCTCCGGTCAGCGAGGGCACGATGTCGAGATCGCCGAGGCGAGTCAGGAACAGATGGTCGAAGCTGTCCGGCTTCTGGGGATCAGCGCGCCAGGCAGCCCGCTCCGCTTCGCTGAGCTGCTCGACGATCCAGCGGCGTTCGCCCAGGGCGTCCGTCTCCCAATGACCGAAGTCTGCAGGGACGGCGTCCAGCTCGCTCAAGACCTGGGTCAGGCGCTGCAGGTTGTCAGCGTCGGGGGCGGGGCACACATCCAGGTCGCCCGGCTGCAGGTCGATGCCGTGGAGCCAGGCGGCCACCGAGCCCGTGACCACAAAGCGCACCTCTCCCGAGCAGAGAGCCTCGACCAGGGGACGCAGCTGTGGCGGGCCGTGTGGCGGTCGTTGAGTGGTGGGAAGGGACATCGTTGTCGAGGTCCTCGCAGTGAAACTTCGAGCCATGGTACATGGCCCAGTCCTTGCAGACAGCTGCACTGAGAAGTGCTCAAATAGAGGGCCGAAGGCCGAGTCAGAGTGTGCGCTTGGTGGTTCGTGAGAAGCAGCGCGACTGGGTCGGCCGAGCCCGAGCCCGGAGACTGGTTCATGGACGCAGAGAAAGCGAACGCTGCGGCGCTCTTGCGCTCCCTCCGCACCCTGGCCCTCGCGAATGCCCTGGTGTGGATGCTCTCGATTATCGCCCTCACCGTCGTCCTTGAGACGGAGGCCTCGCCGAAGGGACTGTTCGTCCTGCTCGCTGGTGGGCTGGCAGTGGGTGGGGCGCTGCATTCGGCGCTGACGAAGGCCCAGTCTGCCGCCGACTCGATCCGTCAGTGACCGATGACCGAGGAAGCCCCGCGACAGCGGAAACCAGCAGCTGACCGCTTGTGAATGGGGGGCGCTGGTTTGATCCGGCTGATTCAGTGAGAACCCGCGTGTGCGGGCACCCGGATCGCCACCCCCGCGAAGTACGCCAGCAGCTCGATGTACGTCGCCTGATAGCGCAGCTGACACTCGGTCACTTCCCACGAGTTCTCTGGCCAGCCGGCGTTCCAGTCCCGGTAGCTCTTGAGCACGGGCTGGTTCAGGGGCGGGGTCAGTTTGCTGGTGTCAGCGCTGGCGTCTGGTGTGTAGTGGCGGTTGGGGCCGCCGGTGAGGTAGCCCGGTGGGGGCACATCGGCGCTCGCGTCGAACCAGCCGTGGTAGGTGTGGGCCACGCTGGCGTCGGCACCGAAGGCGCCCATGTTTGTGAGATAGGTCAGGCCCGGTGGGTTCACGCCGTGGAACGAGTGCAGCACGTCTTCGGCGGCGGCGTTCTGTTCGGCGGCGGAGGTACCGGCCAGCCCGTAGCGGAGCAGGTCGACACGCAACAGCGCTCCCATGGCTCGCACCCGGTTGCTGCCCCAGGTGGTGTAGGCGGCGGGGAGCCAGGCGCGGTAGGCGTCGCGGCCCTCGCTCACGGGGGCCATCCAGGCGGGGCCGTTGACCACGTCGCGGAACTTCTGGCGCCAGGTGCTCGCCACGGTGGCCGTGGCTCCGGGCAGGTCGCCGTATTCGAGCAGCGCGCTGACCAGAGGCTGCTCCCACACCAGCGCTTCGCCCAGGCTGACGGGGGAGGGGTTGCTCGCGGCGTAGGCGTCGACGGCGTCCCGGAAGCGGGGCTCGCCGGTGAGCGCGAACAGGTGCACGGCTGCGCGGACCCGGTTGCGCGCTTGTCCGTCGGGGGTGTCTTCGGCCACGGCGGTGACGAAGCCCGCGTTGTCGTAGGCAGAGGGGATGGCCTGGGGGTGCGCGTCCAGCCAGTTCCAGGCTGAACGAGCGGCCTCTGTGAGCGAGTCCGTCAGCGCTCGGGCCCGTGGATGATCGATGGCGCCGAACACCCGCGCGCCGTGGGCGAAGGCCCCTGCCGCCGAGATCGTGGCCGATGTTGTGGCCGGAGCGTAGAAACGAGGGGCCCGGTCGGCGCTGGGCGGGCTCGCCGTGTCCCAGCCGCTCACGGAGACCTTGTGCAGCACGGAGCCGTTGGCCAGCTGCATGGAGAGCAGCCAGTCGAAGCCCCAGGCGATCTCGTCGAGCAGGTCTGGCAGGCCGTTGCCCGACTCGGGCAGGTTCAGGTCGTCGCCCCAGAGCGCGGGCTGCCAGGCGTAGGCGCTGAGCAGCGAGTGCAGGGCGTCGTCGGTGAAGTTGACATAGGCGTTGTAGTCCCCCGCGTCGTGCCAACCGCCGGAGAGGTCGCGAGACTTGGCTGCCCCGGCGCTCTCGCTGTCGATGGCCGTGGTCATTCTCGCCGCCAGGTGGCAGGCGGAGTCGGTCCAACCGTCTTCGGTGAACGGGGTCTGCTTCGCCGCGCCACAGCGCTGGTGATAGAACATGCGCACGGCCTGCTTGAGCACGTCCCCGTACACGTCGTCGGCGACGACGAACTCTTCAGACAGCTCGCCGCTGTCCGGGTCGCGCACCCTGTAGTGCCCGGGCTCGGTCACCGCGCTGAAGTCGAACCACCAGGCACGGTCTCCCGACTGTTCGTGCACGGCGCCGTCATGCCACGGCTGGGCCACCCCCGCGAAGACTGTGCGCCCCGCGCTGTCCATGACCTCGAGCCGTGGCGAGGGCCGAAACGGCGACGGTGCATCCCAGCCCACCACGGGCTCCCGGAGCACCGCCGTCTTGACCGCGGTGCTCCGGTAGCCGAAGTGGTCGATGCGCAGGTGCAGGGCGAGCTGTGCCTCTGCCACCGGGCACGAAGCCAGCACGAAGCTGGTCAGCAAGGTCGCGGTGAGTCTGCAGAGGGAGAGCAACCGGAACCCCGTGCCCCGTGGTCAGGAGGCGATCGGTTGGGTCGTGGACGCGTTCACCGGGGCCACGCCCCAGATGTCCCGGGCGTACTCCCTGATGGTGCGGTCGCTGCTGAACTTGCCCATGCGGGCCACGTTGAGGATCGACCGGGTCCACCAATCTGCGGAGTCGAGGTAGACCCGCGACGCCGCCTGCTGGGTGACGATGTAGGGCTCGAGGTCGGCCAGATGGAAGTAGTAGTCGCCGCCTTGCAGCAGGGCCTCGGCGATCCAGCGGAAGCGCTCGGGTTCGTCGGGCGCCCAGCGTCCGTCCAGGAAGCTGTCCACCACACGGCGCACGGTGGGGCTGCTCTCGTAGACCGCCTGTGGGTCGTAGTTGCCCATCTGGCGCATGCGCTCCACGTCCTCGCAGTGCAGGCCGAAGATGAAGATGTTCTCCTCGCCCACCTCTTCGCGGATCTCCACGTTGGCCCCGTCGAGGGTACCGATGGTGAGCGCGCCGTTGAGGGCGAACTTCATGTTTCCCGTGCCAGAAGCCTCCATGCCCGCGGTGCTGATCTGCTCGGACAGATCGGCGCTGGGGAAGACCCGCTCGGCCAGGGAGACCCGATAGTCAGGCAAGAACACCACCTTCATCAGGTCTTTGGAGCGGAGGTCGTTGTTGACCACTGCGCCGATGCTGTTGATCAGCTTGATAATCTGCTTGGCGGCCCAATACCCCGGTGCGGCCTTGCCAGCCACGATGAAGGTGCGCGGTGCCAGAGGCAGCACGCCCTCTTCGACGATGGAGAGGTACTCGTGGATCATGAACATGGCGAAGAGCAGCTGGCGCTTGTACTCGTGGATGCGCTTGGCCTGCACGTCGAACATGGCCGACGGGTCGACAACCAGCCCCGTGCTCTGCTGCACGATGGACGCCATACGCACCTTGTTGCCGTGCTTGATCTTCGCGAACTGGTCGCGGAATCCTGTGTCGTGCACCACGCTCTCGAGGGACCGCAGCTGATCCAGGTCGGTGATCCATGACGGGCCGGCGGTCTGGTCGATCAGGTTGGCCAGATCGGGATTGGCGCTGGCCAGCCAGCGTCTCTGGGTGACCCCGTTCGTCTTGTTGTTGAAGCGCTCGGGCCAGAGGTCATAGAAGTCAGGGAGCAGCTTGGTCTTCACCAGGCCGCTGTGCAGCTCGGCCACACCGTTGACCGAGTGGCTGCCCACCACGGCCAGGTTGGCCATGCGCACCACGCCACTATGGATGATGGCGGTGGCAGCGTGGCGTGCTTCGTCGAGGGGCCAACGCTTCTCGACCTTTGCGGCGAAGATCTTGTCGATCCGCTCGATGAGCGAGAGGTGTCGGGGCAGCACCCGGCGCATGAGATCAAGTGACCAGGTCTCGAGCGCCTCGGGGAGCAGGGTGTGGTTCGTGTAGGCCAGAGTGGCGCAGGTGATCGCCCAGGCCTGGTCCCACTCGTGTCCGTGCTCGTCGATGAGGACGCGCATGAGCTCGGCCACGGCGAGGGCGGGGTGGGTGTCGTTGAGCTGGATGGCCACCTTGTCCGACAGGTTGGCCAGGTGCCCGTGGTCGGTGAGGTGCCGCCTGACGATGTCCTGGATGGCGCAGGCGGTGAAGAAGTACTCCTGCAACAGGCGCAGCTCACGGCCGCTGTCCTGGTCATCCGGCGGGTAGAGCACCTTGGAGATGGTCTCGCTGGTCATCTTGGCGGCGACGGCCTTGCTGTAGTCGCCGGCGTTGAAGATGTCCATGTCGAACTCGTCGGAGGCCCGGGCGCTGTAGAGCCGCAGGCGGTTCACGGTCTGGCCGCCGAAGCCCACGATGGGCATGTCATGGGGGACGCCCACGAGCACGTTCCAGTCGAGCCAGGTGGTGACCTCTTCGCCCTCCCGGCCCATGACCGTCTCCAGGTGGCCGTAGGCGGGGACGATGACCGCTTCTTCTGTGTGGGCGATCTGCCAGGGCGTGCCGCCATCCATCCAGGAGTCGGGGCGTTCTTTCTGCCAGCCGTCGTGGATCTCCTGGCGGAAGAGACCGAACTCGTAGTTGATGCCGTAGCCCCAACAGGAGATGTCCAGGCTCGCGGCCGAATCGAGGAAGCACGCGGCCAGGCGGCCCAGTCCCCCGTTGCCCAGGGCTGCGTCCGCTTCTCCGGCGGCGACGTCGTCGAGATCGACACCCAGCTCCCAGAGCGCCTTGCGGCACACCTCCTCGAGACCCATGTTGAGCAGGTTGTTGCCCAAACTGCGCCCCATGAGGAACTCCATGGAGAGGTAGTAGACCCGCTTGCCCTCGCTGTCGCGCACCCGCCGCTCGGTGGCGATCATGCGCTCTGTGATGGCGTCTCGCACGGCGAGTGAGACGGCCTGGAGCAACTCGCGGCCGGACAGCTGCTGCCATTCCTTGCCGAGGGAATGACTGACATGGCGCAGGATCTCCTTGCGAAAGGCGATGCTGTCTGGGGTGCTGGCGTTGTTGCTCATCGGTAGGTCTCTCTCTTGCCGATCAGTCGCGTGAGGACACCAGGGCTGCTGCCTGGTCCTGCTCGATCACGAAGATGCGGTCCATACGGGTCAGCTTGAACAGGCGCATGACGGGCTCGCTCACATCGAAGAGCACGAGCTTGGAGGTGTTGGCCAGGCGCTTGAGCACGGACACCAGGGAGCTGAGTCCGCTGCTGTCCACGTAGTCCACGTGGCCCAGGTCGAGGGCGATCTTCTCGTGGCCTGCGTCGATCCAGTCGCGCATCTTGGCCTTGAAGTCGACGGCGACGGAGACGTCCAGTCGGCTGTCATGGAGGGTGACGATGGAGACGTCGTCGTTTTCTTGAATCTCGAGTCGCATGTTTCTGTCCTTTGGAGTGGTGGTTCAGGTGGCTTCGGGGCCGCCGCGGTATTCGATGGCGAGGAGCGTGATGTCGTCGTCTGGCGTGGCGCCGTTGGACCAGGTGCGCAGAGTGGTGAGCACTTCGTCGCAGGCGTCCTGCAGCGAGATGTCGTTCTGTTGGGAGAGCAGGTCGACGAGGCGCTCGTCCCCGAACTCCTCGTTGTTCGGGCCGTTGAGTTCGGCCAGGCCGTCCGTGGTGAGATAGACCCGGTCGCCGGGATGTAGCTGCACCTGGCCCTCTTCCACGGGCACCATGCCGCCGAGTCCCACGATCGTCCCGCCCTCTGTGAGCAGCTCGATCGTGCCGTCGGCGCGAATCAACACCGGGTGGGGGTGGGCCGCGTTGGCGTAGCGCAGAACACCGGTCTTGTCGTCCAGCAGGAGGTAGCTGATGGTGAAGAACTTGCCGAAGCGCTCGAAGGGGTACTCGTAGTCGAGCAGCTCGATGACCTTGGCTGGCGAGGTGACGTCGTCGCTGCCAGCGGGGCGCACCACGATGCCCGATTGGGGCAGCAGCGATTGCACGATGGAGACGGTCACCATGGCAGCGGGGACACCGTGGCCGCTCACGTCGACCATGTAGAGGCCGAGTTCATCGCCGGGCAGGGTCATGACGTTGAAGATGTCGCCGCCCACTTGCTCGCAGGGCACGAAGCGCCAGGCCAGCTCGATGTTGCGGGAGGCCGGCGGCGAACGGGGGATCAGGCTCTGTTGGATGTCCGCTGCGGCTCGCAGACCCTCGGCCAGGTCGCGCTGCTTCTGTTCCAGCTCGCGGTTGGCGGTGATCAGCGATCGGGAGAGCTTGCTGATGCGCAGCTGGGCCTGGACCCGGGCGAGCACCTCGCTGGGGTCAAAGGGCTTGGTGATGTAGTCCACCGCGCCAGCTCGCAAGCCGTTGACCTTGTCTCGGGCTTCGGTCAGCCCGGACAGGAAGATGATCGGGATGTGGCTCAGCTCCGGGTCGGCCTTCATCCGCGCGCAGACCTCGTAGCCGTCGAAGTCGGGCAGCATGATGTCGAGCAGCATCAGGTCCGGCGCCGTGGCGGCCGCACGTTCCAGGGCTTGCGTGCCATTCGAGGCCACGGTCGATGCGAACCCCTTGGTGGAGAGGATCGAGGTCAGGATGCGCAGGTTGACAGGGTTGTCGTCCACGACGAGGACGGAGTCGTCCAGGACGTCGCTGACCTGCTCTGCCGAGAGGGTCGCGCTGTCGTGAGCGCCTGGCGGGTGCGATCCCGAGCCAGGCTTGTCCGGCGGTTGCTCGTCAGCGTTCATGAAGCGTCGTCGTGCCCATCCGTTGTGGGGCTGACGGTGGAGCTGGCGGTTGAGCTGACGGTCTGACGCAGCGGCTCACAGACGATGGCGGAGAAGATGATCCAGCCACCGCTGCGGTAGTATTCGATGAAGTCGGTCAGTTGGCGAATGAGCATCAGACCCATGCCGCCCTCGGGCCAGGTGCTGGGATCCTCCGGGTCTGGCTCGGGCGGCTCCTTCACCAAGAAGGGGTCGAAGAGCACGCCCTGGTGTGCCACGGAAAGGGTGATGTCGTCCTCCGACCAGACCAGCTCCAGGCGCAGAGGGCCGGGCTTCTCGCCGGCGTAGGCGTGGCGGCAGACGTTGCAGATCATCTCGGCGAGGGCCAGGCGCAAGTCGGCTGCCCGTCGCTCGGACAGGCCCCAGGCCACCAGGTGTCGAGCGGCTTCTTCGGCCAGATCGTGGGTGCTGTCAATCGTGGCTTCAGCCCGTGTGACGACGAAGCGCTGGGGCAGGGTCATCGATCGATGGCAGCCGTGGCGTCTTCGTACACGGTGAACACCCGATGGAGTCGGGTGAGCTCGAGCACGCTGCGCACTGCTGGAGTGAGACCACACAGAGCGACGTCTGCCTCGTTCTTGCGCGCGGCCAGCAAGGTGGAGACCAGCGCGGCCAGACCAGACGAGTCGATGAAGCTCACCGCTTCCATGTCGACCACGAGTTTCATGGAGCCGTCGGCCAGAAGGTCCTGCAGGGCCTTCTTGACTGCCGGGGCTTCCCTGGCGTCCAGGCCGCCCGCCAACTCGATCACCGCGAGCTGTCCTTCCTTCTTGCTGCTGATGTCCATCGAACGACTCCGTTGTCTGCGAGCTGTCTGTAGAGGGGTGGCACGCCATGGGAGCGCCCACACCGGAGTGACATCGGGCTCATGAACGACTGGTCTTGAGGCTCCTTCGGCGATTCGATAATCAGCAGTCGATATTCAAGTTCAGCTGGGCGCCCGCCGAGGAGGGCTGCGTGAACACCGAGACAGCTCAACAACGTTCCGCCGACTCTGCAGTCGGCGACGAGGTCCTTGCGGCCCAGTTCTTGCAGCGCGACCTGCGCTTGCGCCTGCGTTTCGTTGTCATGCGCACGGCCTGGTTCACGGTTCTCGGAGGCACTCGCGTGCTGAAACGACTGCTCGACGTGGCTGGCTCTGCCGTGCTGCTCGTTCTTCTCGCACCCTTGTTTGCTGTGGTGATGCTGGCGATTCGGATCGAATCCCCCGGGCAGATCTTCTTTGCCCAGACCCGCGTGGGCAGGCGGGGGCGGCTCTTCACCATGTTCAAGCTGCGCTCCATGTTCGTGGATGCAGACGCACGCAAGGCGGAGATGACCGAGCAGAACGAGATGGACGGCGGCGTGACCTTCAAGATGAAGCACGACCCCCGGGTCACCAGGGTGGGGCGGCTGATTCGCAAGCTCTCCATCGACGAGCTGCCTCAGCTGTGGAACGTCCTCAGGGGGGACATGTCCCTGGTGGGCCCTCGCCCCCCGGTGCCGTCAGAGGTGGCCGAGTACTCCCTGCTTGATCGCCGCCGGCTCGAGGTCGTGCCAGGCATCACCTGCATCTGGAAGGTCTCCGGCCGGTCCGACATCCCCTTTGATCAGCAGGTCGAGCTGGACCACGAGTACATCCAGAGCCAGACCTTTCTGGGGGACGTGAAGCTACTGCTGCGGACGATTCCGGCGGTGCTGCTGGGCCGGGGAGCCTACTAAAGCCCTCTTTTGCCGTCGATCGCCTCGATGAGGCTGAAGTTCGATGGCGGAACGGGCCGATAGGAGTGACGCATCCGTCCCTCCGTCGTGCCCCCGAGAATTGTCGATGAGAGCCCTGCTGTTCGCAAACCAGCCCGGCACCGCCCTGGCGCCGTTGACCGACGACACCTGCGTCCCGCTGCTGCCCGTGCTCTGCAAGCCGATCATCGTGCACGCCCTGGAGGCCCTGGCAGGGGCCGAGATCGAAGAGGTCTTGGTGGTCATCTCGCCCCACGCCGAACGGGTCGAAGCCGAACTGGGAGATGGCACGCGGTGGGGCTTGCCGCTGACCTACATCACCACGCCCAACGACGTCCCTTGGCCCGACGTGGTCTCGCGCCTGGGCCGCTTCCTGGATGGACAGGAGGAGTTCCTCGCCGTGCGGGCCGATGTCATGCGCTCCGACGGCGGCCTGGCCGAGTTCCTTTCGGTGGCCAGCTCGCGCCCCGAGTCCAACATCGAAGGCGTCGCCTTCAAGGGTGGCGCCGCGGGCCTGCGCCTGGTCCGTGGCTCCTGGGACGACGAATACACGCCCGTGTTGATGGAGTCCACGTCAGTGGTCCCCGTGATCGATCACGCCTCTCTCCTGGCTGCGAACTGTCGTGCGGCCGCAGGAGAGCTGGGCTCCCAGTGGATCGGCGGTCACGCCATCGCTGAGGGCGTGCGCATCGGTTCCCACAGCGAGATCGCCCGGGATACCCTGCGTTCCCCGCCGTTCTTCGCCGACGAAGGCGTCAAGGTTCGCCCCGGCGCGCAGCTGGACGGACCGGTGGTGCTGGGCCAGAACGTCATCGTGGACGAGGGCGCTGTGATCCACAACGCCATGGTCATGCCCAACACCTACGTGGGCCGGCAGGTCGAACTGCGCAACGCCATCGCCTGGCGCAAGCAGCTGATCCGCGTGGACCTGGGCACATCGACTCGCATTGACGATCCGTTCCTGTTGGGCGATCTGTCGGACAGTCCGGCCTTCCGCGCCGTGAGCGATTGGGCTCAGCGCATCGCGGCCGGTGGCTTGCTCTTGCTCAGCGCGCCGCTCTGGCCCGTGGTCACCGTGGCTTCACTGTTCAGCGCTCCGGGTCGACCGTTCCGCAAGGTGGAACTCCTGGGCAATCGCAGACAGCTGACCCCGGGTGCTGCGGACCGCGGCACCCGCCAGCCCTTCACCTACTGGGAAGCCGCCCTGCCCGTGCCGTTCTTGAGCGGCCTGGGGCGCCTGGTCTCCGTGATCAAGGGCGACCTGGCGCTGGTGGGCGTGCGGCCTCTGTCCGCAGAGCGCACCGACGAGCTGCAAGACGAATGGCAGCTCGGCCGTGAGAGCGCCCCCGTGGGACTGGTCGGTCCTGCCCACGCCCATGGCGAGAGTGAAGAGGAGAAGCTGCTCCTCGAAGCCCTCTTTGCCCAGGGCGAGGGAGACTGGAAGGGGCTGAGCATTCTGAGCTCGTCCCTCTCCGCGCTGTGCTCCGGTGCGGCCTGGAAGACCCGGGCCAGCTTGCCGGTCTGAGGCCCGGCCCGCTCTTCCCACAAGCACCGATTCTCCTTGCACTGCAGCCCCCGTCCGATCCTCGCGACGAAGCTGGTGGGAGTGTGGAGGCTGCTAGCTCTCGGAGCGCGGCAGGCCCAGTCCCAGGCCGCGGTAGCGCTTGGACTGGAAGACGAGGCGCACCAGGTGCCGAGCGTCGTTCAGGTAGCGACCGAGCAGGCGACGAGGTTCCATCATCCAGCGGAAGAACCATTCGAGGCCGAGCTTCTGCCAGATGGCCGGGGCGCGACGGACGCGGCCGGTGATGAAGTTGAACGTCCCGCCCACGCCGATGGCCAGGCGGCAGTTCATGTCGGAGAGATAGTGGTGGATGAAGAAGTCCTGCTTGGGACAACCGAAGCCCACCAGGACCAGATCGGCGCCTGACTCGGCCACAGACCTGGCCACGGCGCGACAGGCGTCCTCTTCTGCCAGGTTGACCATGGGGGCCGACTGCCCGGCCACGATCAGTTCGGGGAAGCGCGCCCGCAGGATCTCGATGGTCTCCTTGCCTGCTTCATCGCTGCCGCCCAAGAAGTACACCGAGCGGCCCCGGCGTGCGGCCTCGCCTACCAGGGGGACCACGAAGTCAGCGCCGGCCACACGTTCGGCGATGGGTTCGCCCGCCAGGTGAGAGAGCCAGACCAGGGGCGCCCCATCAGCTGTGACGAGGTCAGAGAGCAACAAGGTCTGCTGCAACTGCTCGTCGTCGTGGGCCAGGGCCAGAAAATCGAGATTGGCGGTGGCCACCCGGCGCACTCCCATGGGGTCGTCCAGCCAGCTACCCATGAGCGAAATGGTGTCGGCGAGCCCCAGTCGAGAGACGAGAACGCCTCCCAGGGGGACAGTGGCCAGGTCGCTATGGGGATGCTGGTCAGACACAGATCGATCCTCTGGAGAGTGCGGGCGATACCCGGGAGGAGGGGCCTCCCTCATCGTTCATCGAATCGGGAGCATGTGCGCCTGAAGATCGATTCGCCGAAGTGCCGATGAGCCGGGTGCCTGCCCACCCACATCCCTCAGATCCTTTCCCGATGCACGTGCTGACCCGCTCTCGTTTGACCTGGCTGTGCGCCCTCTTGTTGTGCCTGTCACCAGGCTGTGTTGCCGACGGCGGCGGCTCGCCCGTGTGATGTACGACCTCGATGCGCCCGACTACGTGGTGGCTGACGAGCTCTTTGATCAGGCGGGTCCCACGGGGGGAGGAGCCTCGCCCCTGGTGGCAACCGTCGATGGGCAGTACAGGCTCGGTCCCGCCGACGTCTTTCAGCTGGACGTGTGGAACAACCCTGAGCTCTCGGGGGAGTACATCGTCGGGCCCGACGGTGCCTTCACCCTGCCGCTCTACGGCGTGATCATGGTGGGCGAGCGGACCCGCGCCGAGTCAGCGGAGCTCATCGCCGAGAAGCTCAGAGGGGACTACACCGACCCTCAGGTGTCGATCCTGCTCAGGGCCTACAACAACAACAACGTCTTCGTCCTGGGACAGGTGACGTCGCCCGGTGTCTACAAGCTCGAGGGCCAGCCCCGCCTGCTGCAGGTGCTCAGCCGCGCGGGAGGCGTGCTGAACAACGCTGACCAGACCGACATCCTGATCACTCGCGGCAACGAGATGGTCATCCGCATCAACCTGTACGAGCTGCTGCGGCAAGGCAACCTGGCCCTGAACATCCAGCTGCTGCCCAACGACATAGTCTACGTACCTGACGACGAGCAGCGCGTGGTGACCGTGATCGGGCAGGTGCACGCGCCGGCCATGATCCCCTTGCATGAGCGGCTCGATCTGCTGACCGCCCTGACCTACGCCGGCAGCATGACCGAGAACGCGGTGATGTCCGAAGTGAGAGTGGTACGCCCCCTGGACGGCGGCAGGGTGCGGGTGATCACCGTGGACGTCGAGCGCATCTACACCGACGGTGCGCTGAGCGCCAACATCCAGCTCCTGCCAGGGGACACGGTCTTCGTTCCCGAGCGGGGCATCTCCCAGTTCAACTACGTGTTGCGACAGATCTCCCCGGGTCTGTCCACGTACCTGGTCTTCGATTCCGTGGACAAGGCGCTCAACGAATGACCGAGGGCGAAGACCACAAGTCGCTGCTGGGTGGGCCGGCGGAGCGGGCCGAGCATCTGCTCGACCAGTTCTCGGTGAAGTACCTGATCGAGATCGTCTTCCGTCGCAAGCGGGTGATCATGCTCTGCGCGGTCATCGTGGGCATGTTGGCCGGGGTGGGCTCCGTGCTCATGCCAGAGGCCTACAAGTCGAGCACCTTGATCCTGGTGGCCAGTGACGACGTGCTCAACCCCCTGGTGCGCTGGCAGACGGCCGTGAGCCTTTCGGTGAGCGACCGCCTGGGCTCGTTCCAGAAGATCCTCTACTCGCGCACATTGCTCGAAGGGGTGGTGGCCG
Organism: uncultured Phycisphaerales bacterium; assembly: GCA_964537035.1. Taxonomy (GTDB): domain Bacteria; phylum Planctomycetota; class B15-G4; order B15-G4; family B15-G4; genus CAZIAK01. The sequence goes on from CAZIAK010000033.1 coordinate 26,459, forward strand.
ATCTGGAGCTGGCAGGTCCTGATCCGGACCAGCTGCAGATCGAACGCATGGCTGGCGAGGTGGCGGGGGCGGTGCTGACGACCCAGTCGGGCTCCGAGTCGTTCACCATCGGCGTCACCTGGGATGACCCTCAGTTGGCCAAGGACATCGTCGAGGCGGTGACCTCCCGATTCATCGAGATGTCCCTGGACGGTGACCGGCGCGAAGCGACCACCGCGGTCGACTTCATCGCCCAGCAGATGGATTTCTACGCCGATCTGTTGGGCAAGACCGAGACGGATCTGCGCACCTTCAAGGAGGCGAACCCCGACAAGCTGCCGACCCAGATCGGGTCCATCGAAGGGGAGCTGAAGAAGTACAAGGAGCTTCTGGTCACCGCAGAGGTCCAGTCGAAGCAGCTGGATCTTGAGGTCGGGCTGCTGAACGACCGCCTGCAGGGCGAGAGCCCCATGGTGATCCAGAGTTCCACGTTCGTGCACTCGACGCCTTACCGGTTCGAGTACCAGAACATGAACATCCGCCTGATGGCCATGCTGCGCCAGAAGACCGAGGATCACCCGGACGTGATCAAGGTGCGCAAGAACCTGGACGCGCTGGTAGACCTGATCGATCAGGAGCGGGCGGAGGGCGAAGCCTCCGAAAGCCAGGAGGTGCGCTCGCCCATCTTTCAGCAGGTCACGGCCAAGCTGCAGGACACCATGGTGGAGCTGCAGTCGTCCCAGCTGAAAGAGAAGGAGTACACGCGCATCGTCGCCGACCTGGAGGCGCGGGCCGCAGAGATCCCGGCCAGTGAGATGGCCCTGGAGAAGATGGTCCGGGACGTGAAGGTCACCCGGGAGATCTACGAGACCCTGCGGCTGAAGGTCGAGCAGGCCCGCATCAACCAGGAGATCGAACTCTCCAGCCAGTCGAACCGCTTCCAGATCCTGGATGAGCCGCGGGTGCCCCTGACCCACTCCAACCCTAACCGCCCGTTGATCCTGATCGGTGGCCTGATCGCCGGTGTCGCCCTGGGCTTCGGGCTGTGCTTCCTGTTCGAGTTCCTCGATCCCGCCATCGTGCGCATCGAAGAGGTGGGGCGGTCGTTCTCAGACAAGGTGCTGGTGACCCTGCCGAAGCTCCACGTATGAAGCTGCTGCGCCTCCCCTCCTTCACGTCGAGCCCCTGGACGCAGCGCCTCGTCGGTGTGCTGCGTGTGACCTGGCTCGTGCTGACGTTCGGCTTCCGCATGGGCATGAAGTCCGTTCGGGCCGTGCTGGGGACGCGTCGGTTCAACATGCCTGAGAGCTTCTCTCGCGAGCTGATCCTGAGCGTTGAGGACTTCGAGTCGGCTGATCCCGGGAACCAGAAATTCGACCCCGTGCAAGGCCTGTTGGAGCAGTTGCGCAAGCTGTATCTGGCCTTGGAACCGCACCTCGACGAGTGCCGTTCCCTGGCTGTGTGCTCACCGAACCCTCGGGAGGGCAAGAGCACCATCGCCACCAACCTGGCCATCCTCGCGGCCCACGAGATGGGCCAGAAGGTCGTGCTGGTGGACATGAACCTGCGCACCCCTGAACTGGCCAGGCTGCTCGGCCGTGAGCCGCGCCCGGGCGTGACCGACATCGACGGGGAGTTCAACTGTGCGGGCCTGCTGGTGGAGACCCATGTCCCAGGGCTCGAGCTGCTCCACGCAGGCGAGCTGATCGATCGTCCGGGCAAGCTCCTGGCCTCCGGTGTGGCGGGGGTGATCAAGAAGCAGCTGGTGGGCCGGGGCTACCTGGTGATCTTCGACACGTCTCCCATCAACACCTCGGTGGACGGCCGCCTCGTGGCCGCGGAGGCAGACGGCGTGATCACCGTGGTCAAGCTGCAGACCACCAAGAAGACCCAGCTGGCCACCTATTACCAGCAGCTCAAGGGCTGTCGCTTCCTCGGCGTGGTCTGCAACTACGACGAGTTCTGGATTCCCAACTGGATCTACCGGCTGCTCTAGCCGGTACGCGCTGCTGATGAAGATGATCATCCTCTTCTCGATCTTCTGCGTGCTCCTGGGCTTCAAGGCCGAGAAGCTCGACCGCTGGACGATCGGGACCGTGGCTGTCTTCACCATGCTCAACCTGATCCTGGCCTACCTGGGCTTCGACTGAGCCATGTCGCTCCGGGTCGCTCCAGCGCAGAAGGGCCCCGTCGTCCTCCAGGGCGTGGCCATCGTGTCGCTCTCTGCGGTGATGGCGGCTCTTGTGTTGCTGATGAACGGCAACGCCATCCTGGCCGTGGCCCTGGTCTTCGGCCTGGCGGGCTTCACGCTCATGCTGGTGCGCCCCGACTACTGCTTCGCCTTCTTCATCTTCGCGGCCATGGTCTTCGAGCAGTTCCAGATCTTCGGGTTGGAGCAGCCGGTCACCCTGAAGGTCATGTTCTTCGAGAACTTCAACAACTCCCTGGGCATCCCCGTGCCCACGAACCCGGTGGTGATGTTGCTGGCGCTCATGGCGGGATCCTGGCTGATCAAGCGCCTGGCCCTGCGCCACCTCGACGTCCAGCCCATCCGCATGTGGTGGCCGCCCCTGCTCTACGGCGGCGCGTTGCTGCTGTTCTCGGTCTATGGATTCCTGCGGGGCGGCGACATCATGATCGCCCTGTGGGAGATCCGGGCGCTGATGTACATGCTGGTCACCTACTTCGTGGGCAGCCAGATCATCCGCACAGACCCACAGATTCGCCTGGTGATCTGGGCGCTGCTGGCGGGCATCGCCATCAAGGGCTTTCAGGGCATCTGGCGCTATGTGGTCGACCTTGGCGGCTCCCTGGGGGATATCGAGGCCATCACCGGCCACGAAGACGCGGTGTTCATGGCCACGGTGTTCGTGCTGTCCCTGTGCCTCTGGCTGTTCAAGGGGCCGCGGAACATGCTCATGTTTCAGTTGGTCACCTTCCCCTCTACGTTTCTCACCTTCCTGTTCGCCCAGCGCCGTGTGGCCTACGGCGCCCTGGCCTTCGGCATGATCATCGTCTTCGGCTACATCCCGGCGAAGACGCGCAAATGGGTGCTGACCCACGTGATGATCCCGGCCATCCCCCTGGTGGCTCTGTACGCGGGGGCCTTCTGGAACAGCGGCAGCGGCCTGGCGATGCCGATCCGTCAGGTGAAGGAGATCTTCGAGACCGGCGAGGAGAACCGCAGCAACCTCTATCGCGACATCGAGAAGATCAACCTGATCGCCACCATCCGTGAGTCGCCGCAAGGGGTGGGCTTCGGCAAGAAGTACAAGATCGTCGTGCCTCTGGATGCCGTGGACTTCCCGCTCTGGGAGTACATCCCGCACAACTGCATCCTGTGGATGTGGTGCAAGATGGGCTTTCTCGGGTACTGGACCTTCTGGATCTTCTTGGGTCTGTTGATCGTTCAGCTGACCATCGACTTCAGGCACACGAAGGACCCGCTCTACAGGTCGGTTCAGGTGATGACGATAGTGTTCATCGTCAACCAGCTGATCGTGGCCAACTACGACCTGCAGCTCACCTTCTATCGCAACATGATGTACTTCGGAGGGATGTTCGCCCTCTGCGTACCCATTCGCATTCTGGGCGGAGCGGCAGCGGCAGAACAGCGCATCAATGATGGCATTGGCGATGGCATCGGCGACGGTCTGGTCATCGAGGCCGAAGTGCTGAAACAGATCGAGGCCGACGTGCCAAACCAGGAGGACCTGCCGTGAGCGTCACTCGCCGAGTGGTCCAGAACCTGCTCTTCTCGGGCGGGTCGCAGGTCGTGACCTGGGTGCTGACCTGGGTGCTGGTGATCATGCTCCCGAGCCACCTGGGCACGGAGGGTTTCGGCCAGCTGTTCTTTGCCGTGTCCGTGGGCATGATGGCGGGCATCTTCGTCGACCTGGGCATGAACACGTACCTGGTCAAGGAGACGGCGAGTGATCGCGATCGGGCGCCGGAGCTGCTGGCCCAGGCCTTGACCCTCAAGCTCATGCTCTCGGCGGTGGTCTATGGTGGGCTGGTGCTGGCCGTGGGCTTGATGGACCTGGCTCCCGAAGCCCTCGCCGCCGCACGCATTCTCGGTCTCGGCTTCATGCTGGGTCAGCTGGGCATGACCTTCGCGTCGTTCTTGAACGGCATGGAGATGGCCCGCATCCCGGCCTTCGGCCTGATCGTCGAGAAGTCGTTGCTCACCGGCGGCTGCGTGGCCCTGTTGCTGTCGGGCTTCGGCCTGATCGCCGTGGCCTGGATGCACGTCATCGCTGCCCTGGGCTCACTGGTGTTTCTGGCCTGGCGCACCTATCACCTGGTGCCCTTCCGCCTGGGGATCACCCGCGAGCAGGCCAAGGGGCTGCTGAAAGGCGCCTCGCCCTTCCTGGTCTGGCTCATCTTCGGCGAGATCTACGTGCGCATCGATGTGCTCATGTTGGCCTCCATGACCAGTGAGAGCGTGGTGGGCTGGTACGGCGCCGCCTTCCGTCTCTACGCGACGTTGCTATTCATCCCCAACATCTTCATGACCACCGTGTTTCCTGCGCTCACGCGCAAGTTCTCTGGCCCGGACGAGTCGGCCAGCGCTGCCTCCCGGCGCACCCTCAACATGATGCTGCTGGTGTCCGTGCCCGTGGGTTTCGGGCTGGCCCTGGTGGCTCGCCCCGTGGTGGCGCTCTTCTTCGGCTTGGAGGAGTTTCACCACTCGGTGGAGAACATCGAGATCTTCGGTCTCTCGATCATCCTGGTCTGCGTCGACGTGGTGCTGGGGTCCATCTTGATCGCCAAGAATCGTCAGCGGGCCTGGTCGCTCTGCGCTGTGGGCGCCGCGGTGCTGAACCCGTTGATGAACCTGGCCCTGATCCCCTGGGCCCACGGTGCCATGGGCAACGGCGGCTACGGCGCGGCCCTGGCCACCCTGGCCACCGAAGCGTTCATGCTGGTCTGCGCGGTGAAGCTGCTGCCCAAGGGTCTGTTCAACCGCGCCAGCCTTGTCACCGGCGGCAAGGCATTTCTCTCCGGCTACGCCATGATCGTTGTGGTCGGTGCCATGTCGCTCACCGGCCTGGTGCCGATCATTCTCGTGGGCGGTGTGACCTACGTGTCCTGCGCCCTGCTCCTGGGTGTCCTGCCGCGGTCGGACACGGCCCATCTCAAGCACGCCCTGTTGAAGAGGTCCTGACATGTGGCTCACTCGCCTCGCTGCCTACCTGACCAACGCCGTGGTCTCCCACGTGCCGTCGTACACTTTGCGCCACGCCTGGTATCGCTTCGTGGTGGGCGCTGCCATCGCCGAGGACGCGTCCGTGTTGATGGGGCTGCGACTCTACTTCTACAGGCTCTGCGGCCGCGGTGACGGGGGCCTGGTCATCGGCGCTCACACCATCGTCAATCGTGATTGCTACTTCGATCTGCGGGGAGGCATCGAGATCGGAGAGAACGTGTCCATCTCCCCCGAGGTCTCGCTGATCACGTCTCAGCACCTGGCAGACGACCCGGCCTTCGGCATCGAAGACCTGGCCATCGTCATCGGCGATCGGGCCTGGATTGGCAGCCGGGTGACGATCTTGCCTGGCGTGACCATCGGCGAAGGCGCTGTGGTGGCCGCTGGTGCCGTGGTGGCAA
>CAZIAK010000033.1:32147-38853 GCA_964537035.1 uncultured Phycisphaerales bacterium
GGCCTGACCTGGGCCCGACCTGGGCCGGGCGCAGCGGACGGGCCTTGAGTGGGGCGGCCGTTCCGGTCGATACGAACGGAGCCTCTCCTCCCGGGCCATGGGCTGCCCTCGACGCTCCTCCCCAAGACCTCCTGCCATGAATCGCGTCATGCTTGTTCCCGCCGAGACGGAACGCATTCGCCAGGAGTTCGAGCGCGGCGATCATCCCCGGGTCGACTTCATCGAGATGGCTCGGGAGATGGACGCGGAGATCCTCAGCTGGTCTCACCTGCAGGGCGCCAGCTGGCCCCTGCGCCTCGCTCGCCTGTGCTGCGGCCGCAACGTGGCCCTGGCCCTGTACGGATTCACCCGCCAGGCGAGCTGCTACTTCGTCACTGCGGAGAGCGTCGCCCTGCCACTGGCCGCCCTGCTGTTGCTGAGCGGTCGCCGCCCAGGACACGTGCTCATCGGGCACCGGTTGTCCTCGCCCAAGAAGGCCCGGCTGATGAAGTTGCTGGGACTCTGCCGGGCCATGACGGACATCGTCACCTACAGCCGTGACCAGATTGAATTCGGCCAACGGCAGCTGGGCTTCGACCGACGTCAGCTGCATCACATCCAGTTTCAGACCGATCCCCAGTTCTTTTTCCCGGATGACGCCGTGGAGCGCTCGCCGCGCCAGGTGGTGGCGGTGGGCCGTGAGCTGCGGGACTACCCCACCTTGATCGACGCTGTGCGGGGCATGGACGTGGAGCTGACCATCGTGGGCAGCTCGCCCTGGTCCAAGAGCAGAGACCTGATCGATGACCTGGATCTACCAGCGAACGTGACCCTGCGCTCCGGCCTGAGCTGGATCGAGCTGCGACGTCTCTACAGCGGCGCCTCCCTGGCCGTGGTGCCCTTGCAGGACGTGGACTCGGCGGCGGGGGTCACCTCGATCTTCGAATCCCTGGCCACGAGCACGCCCGTACTGGTCTCCTCCACCAGCGGCATCGCGGACTCCATCGCGGATGTGCCTGGCGTGATCACCGTGCCCCCCTGCGACCGGCGGGCCATGACAGAGGCCATCGACGGAGCCTTGGCCAACAGCTCCGCGTTGAACGTCGCTGCCCAGGCGGGCCGGCAGGTGGTGGAAGACTCCCGCAGCCTGGACCTCTTTGTCGAACAGATGCAGCAGATCGTGGCCAACGCTGAAACGGAATGCGCCGCATGAATGTCGTCTCACCCTTCGCACGTCTGTTGCGCGGCCACAGCCCCATGGACGCCTTGCGCCAGCTCTGGCCCCTGCTCTCTGCCCGGCTGTGGCTGACGTCGTTCACCGAGGTGGGGCGCCTGGTGCGCACCTATGGTCGCCCTCGGGTGACCAACCTGGGCGGCGAGCTGACCATCGGCGAGCGTTCGACCGTCTTCTCGAACACCGTGCGCTCCGAGTTCGTGGTGCATCCCGGCGGACGCATCACCATCGGCAGCCGGGTGTTTCTCAACTACGGCGCCTCGATCTCGGCCCATGAGCTCGTGGCCATCGGCGACGGCTCCCAGATCGGTGCCTACGCCAACTTCATGGACAACGACTACCACAAGGTGGGCGATCTCTCCGCGCCGTCCGAGTCTGGTGCCATCGTGCTGGGACGCAACGTCTGGCTCGGTGTGCGCGTGGTCGTGCTCAAGGGCGTGACCATCGGCGACAACGCGGTCATCGGCGCTGGCAGCGTGGTGACCAGATCGGTGCCGGCCAACTGCCTGGCGGCGGGAGTGCCGGCGAAGATCATCAAGCGCTTTGAGGCTCCGGACGAAGCGCAGCAAGGCGAGGCCCCATGACCATGGCACTGACACTGTTGCTGGGTCTGTCCGTGACGCTCGTCCTCGCGGCCAGCCTCTACCTGGCCATGCTCACCGTGGTGGCGCTCATCCCGTCGCGGGTGGGTGAGGGTTCGGGGCCTCGTGCCAACCGCTTCGTGATCGTCATCCCCTCTCACGACGAAGAGCTGAACATCGTGCCGGTGGTGGAGGGCCTGTTGACCCTCGATTACCCGGAGCAGCTGGTCGACGTGGTGGTCGTGGCAGACAATTGCAGCGACGAGACCGCAGGCCGCGCTCGTGCTGCGGGCGCGCAGGTGATCGAGCGAGTGGACGCCGAGCGCGTCGGCAAGGGCTTCGCGCTGCAGGACAGCTTCGCCGAGCTGCTCACCTGGGACCAACGCTACGACGCTTTCGTCGTGCTGGATGCAGACTCGATCGTGTCCCCCAACCTGCTCAGCTCCTTCGACACGAAGCTGGCCGCTGGCAAGCACGTCATCCAGGCCCATTACGCGGCGCTGAACCCGGACGACAACTGGCGCACCACGCTCATGTCAGCTGCTCTGGCCGCGGTGCACATGCTGCGCCCCGTGGCCAGACGACGCCTCGGACTCTCCGTGGGACTGAAGGGCAACGGCATGTGTTTCAGCCGTGAGATCATCGAGCGCTTCGGCTGGCCCGCCCACTCGATCGTGGAGGACGCCGAGTTCACGCTCACGCTCTGGGAGCACCAGCTGAAGGTGGACTTCGCCCGCGAGGCCACGGTGAGCGCGCAGATGCCTGTCGGCGCCGCCGAGTTCGCCACCCAGCGGGCTCGTTGGGAAGGGGGCCGGACAGCCCTCTTCGCCCAGGCCTGCCGGCGTTTCGTGCCCAAGGTCCTGGGGAGTCGCGACTGGGTGGCCTTCGACCTGCTGGCCGAGCTGGCCATCCCGCCGTTGAGCCAGTTGGTGGCCCTGACGTTGTTCCTGTTCGGTACCGCCGGTGGCCTGGCCTGGGCGGGGCAGATGCCCTGGTGGCCCGCCGCCCTCGCGGCCCTGTCCATGTCCCTGCAGGTGGGCTACGTGGTGGGGGCGTTGCGGCTGGTGAAGGCCCCACGTTCGACCTGGGTGGCCTTGGCCTGGGCTCCCCTGTTCATCGTCTGGAAGCTGTGGCAGAAGTTGATCCGCGCGGGCAAGCCAGGCACCTGGATTCGCACGGGACGCACCCGCATCGAGAGCTGAGGGCGCCCTCAGCAACTCGTCACCAACAACAGCGCGGGGCGCACTTGGCCCGTGGTAATGTCGGCGACTGAGGGCTGGGCCCCCTGGCCACGATTTGCGCTGCCCCAACCCCCTGCGTTGCCCCAACTCCCGCGTTGCCCCAACCCTTGCGCTGCCATTGAAGTCCTCCTTCTTGTTGAGAGTCACCCATGTTGACTGAGCCCGATCGCCTCCCTTGCTTCAAGGCCTATGACCTCCGGGGCCGCGTCCCCGACGAGCTGAACGCCGACCTGGCCCGAGCCGTGGGCAAGGCCTTCGTCACCAGCTTGGGGGCGCGTAAGGTCGCCGTGGGCTACGACATCCGCCCGAGCAGCCCCGAGCTGTCGGCCGCGTTGATCGAGGGGCTGACCGCACAAGGTGCAGATGTCATCGACATCGGCCAGTGCGGCACGGAGATGATCTACTTCGCAGCCCAGCATCTCGAGTCAGAGGGTGTCGATGGGGGCATCATCGTCACCGCCAGCCACAACCCGTCCGACTACAACGGCATGAAGCTGGTCACCAAGGGCGCTCGGCCCGTGAGCGGCGATACGGGGCTGAACGCTATCGAGCAGCTCGTGGTGCACGGTGAGTTTCCCACCGCCGAGCGCCAGGGCACGGTGACCCAGCGTTCGATCCTGGAGGACTACCTCGATCACCTGCTCAGCTACATCGACGTCTCTGTCTGCCGGCCTCTGCGCATCGTCTCGAACGGTGGCAACGGCTGCGCCGGCCCGGTGGTCGAAGCCCTGGCCAAGCGCCTACCCTTCGAAATCATCCCCGTCTATCACGAGCCGGACGGCAGCTTTCCCCACGGCGTGCCCAACCCGCTGTTGCCCGAGAATCGCACGCCCACCACGGAGGCCGTGCGCGACCATGGCGCCGACCTGGGCCTGGCCTGGGACGGAGACTTCGATCGCTGCTTCTTCTTCGACGAGAAGGGCGGCTTCATCGAGGGCTACTACATCGTGGGCCTGCTGGCGGCCGAGCTGCTGCGGTCCCACCCCGGCGAGAAGATCATCTACGAGCCCCGCCTGACCTGGAACACCATCGAGTGCATCGAGGGGGCGGGGGGCGTGCCCGTGCTGACCAAGACCGGCCACGCGTTCATCAAGGAACGCATGCGCAAAGAAGATGCGCTGTACGGCGGTGAGATGAGCGCTCACCATTACTTCCGCGACTTTGCCTATTGCGACAGCGGCATGATCCCCTGGCTGCTGGTCTGCCAGCTGATCTCACGGACGGGCAAGACCCTCAGCGAGCTGGTGCAGGACCGCCAGCAGCGTTTCCCCGTGAGCGGCGAGCTGAACACGAAGATCGCCGACCCGCAGGGGGCTTTGGCACACATGCGAGCGGTCTACGAGCCCCTCGCCGAGCGCCTCGACACCACCGACGGCCTGGCCTTCGAGTTCGCCCAGTGGCGCTTCAACGTGCGGCTGTCCAACACCGAGCCCGTGGTGCGCCTCAACGTGGAGACCCGGGGCGACCCGGAGCTGCTGGTAGAGAAGACCGAAGAGCTGCAGGAGCTGCTGCGTCAGTTGGCCTGAGCCGAGGCCTACCAGGGCGCGCTGAGCGCACCCACCGCAGAGGCGATCTGTTGCATGAGCGCCGGGTCGGGTTCGAAGCCGACCCGCGCCATGGAGCAGCAGGTCGTGACGAGGTCTTCGACTTGTGGCCTGCTGTTGGGGTTGCGCGTGCCTTCGAGCAGCGCGTTGCGGTAGACGGTCATCGCCGCAGCTTGTTGGCCCATGACGATCAGGGCTTCGGCCACCGGCAGCAAGGTTTCGCTGCGGTAGATGTCCACGATCTTGCCTCGCTCCTCTGCGAACAGGCTCAAGGCTGCACTGGTGAGAGCCTGGGCTGGCTCGGTGTCGCCAGCGAGGTGACGCAGCTCGGCCATCCGTCCGAGCATGGCGACGCGGTGTTCTGGCAGCCACTCGACCTCATCAGCGAGGGCGGAGGCCTCATCGAGCAGCTTGCGGGCCTGGGCCTTGTCGCCGTGAGCGTTCGCCATGCTGGCGAGCTCGTGCAGCACGTCGATCCAGACCTGGCGGGAGACACTCGCCGCGCCACGGTCGAGGGTGATTTTGATGTCGCGGCGAGCCTGCTCGTCGTCGTAGAAACGATCAAAGAGCCGCAGGCCGGTGGCCATGGTTCCGCGCACCTGGTCAAAGACCCCGCCGTCGATGACGGAGCTGAGCCGCGCGAGCTCGGTGGGCAAGTCGCCGATGGGCAGCTGATCGGCCTGCGTCGCTGTGACGCGGCCGACCTCGGCGTCTTCGATCCCTGAGATGTGGCGGGCGACCTCTTCATCGCGCCCGAGCCAGACGTAGACCTGGGCGAGCTTCGCGTGGATGCGATCGCTGCGCCAGCGCTGACCGGAGCCCTCCTCGGCCGCTTCCTCGGCGATCTGACTGACGGTGCTCAGAGTCTGCTGCAGCTCTTTCTCGGTGGCGCCGTGCCGGACACGGTAGCCAGCCCAATCGGCCAGGGCGGAGCCACGTCGCCAGTTGGCGATACGCCCAGCGGCTGCCAATGCACGCTCCGGCTGATCGAGCAGCAGGCAGGTGTTGACAACAACTTCTTGCAGTTGAGAGCGACTCTTGATGTGCGGCTGCGCTGGCAGTTTGCTCGCAGCGGCCAGGGCCAGGTCGAGCAGTTGGCTCTGTGAGGGCAGCATCGACCGTGCCTCTTGGCTGGCCACGCCGGCACTCACCCGTTGGGGCTGGGGGGCGGAGGCGTCGGACGGCATGCAGAGCAGGGCCAGCGCAGGGAGAAGCAGCATGATCCTCATGGTGGTCGCCTTCTTGCGAGAGGTGGTTTGGAGCGGGATGGGCCCCCGCCCGGAGAGTCCGGGCGGGGGCCGAAGGTGACGGTCAGCGACCACTGTGGCGGAGCTGGTCGTTGGCCATCAGGCGATCAGGGGGTTAGGCCCACGACCGCGTTGGAGAGGGAGACGCCGTTGTTGGCGCCCCCGTCCTGAATGCCGAACTGCTGCCAGATCTCGATTCCCGCGGGTACCCCAGCGGGCCAGAGGTAGGGCACGTGAATCTCGCCCATGGCGTCGGTGGGGAGGAAGATCAAAGGAAAGAACGGGACGGGCTTGAGCGTGCCACCCTTGAACGGAGCCGGCGTGGTGCCGGGGCCAAGGGCGAGGAACAGCGCGGTGAGGGCGTTGGGTGCGGCGAGCAGGAGGTCCGTCTGGTTGGTGCTGCCCCCGGTCAGGTCACCGCTGGCGGCGAGGATGGGGAAGCCGCTGACACCGGCGAAGTTGCAGCCTTCGTTCGACCAGACATCTGAGGCCGGGGTGAAACCGAAGGCCTGGCTCGCGGTCCATCCGTCGAGCCAGTCATCGCCGGGAGCGAACGCACCGCGGAACTTCACCGGCTCGATGAAGTCATCGCCAGCGCAGAAGTCCGCAGCCACAAGGGCATCGTTCGCGGGGCGCGGGTCCAGGCCGACGACCTGGGCCATGAGCTTGCCGCCCTTGACCACAGGCGCCGCCCTGGTGACGGACACGATGGGGGAGTTGGCTGGCTCGACCACGTTGTTGTTGGCCGGGTTGAGCACACCCACGTTGGTGGCTTCGGTGTAGGCGTTGGCAGCGAGGTTGTTGTAGAAGACGCTGTCGGTGATCTGAGCCAGCATGCCCGCCGTCTGGGCGTTGTAGGTGCCGGGAGGGCAGTCGTTGG
>CAZIAK010000033.1:38953-54550 GCA_964537035.1 uncultured Phycisphaerales bacterium
GAGTCCTCGGCGCCATCGGTCTCGAAGCAGTTGTCACCGACGCCTGAGCCCTGAGACGCGTCGGCGCTGAAGCCCTGGACGATGAGCACGTACTGCATCTTGCCCCGGTAGCCCTGGTCGATGTCGACGCTGTCGTCACCGATGTTCCAGACACTGAGGTTCTTGAGGTTGACCGTGCCGCCCCAGATCTCGACGCCATCGTCGACGTTGTTCATGATCTCGACGTGGTCGATGTCGGTCTCACGGCCGATGCCCCCAAGAGACAGCCCGTTGAGCTCGTTGTTGAGCCCGATGACCTTGCCGCCGTAGCGCAGGGAGACATGGCTGAGGCTGCCGCTGTCGTCGTCGTCGTTGCCGCCGCCGTAGAGCACCTTGGTGTCGCCCGGGAAAGCCGCGACCAGTCCCTCCATGGCGGCCACATTGCTGGCAGAGCAGGTCGGCGTGTTGCCAGCCGTCGCGTTCTCGGAGATGAAGCCGTCGCCCATGATGGTGATGTTTCCCCACTCGTTCGCGCTCTCACGCCACGTGCCGGTGCGTGGGTCACCGCCGGTCCACGTGGCGGTGTCGGCCTTCGAGGTGAAGATGATCGGGTTGTTCTTGTCGCCCTGGGCGAAGAGCTTGGCGCCCTTGGTGATGGCCAGGCTGCCGCCGATGCCGGTGTCGCTGGCGATGACCGTGCCGGGCTGAATGGTCAGGGTCGCGCCGGGCATGACGTAGACCTGGGCCTGCAGATTGTAAGTGTTGTCAGAGGTCCAGGTGGTCGACGTGGTGATGTCGCTGGTGACGAGAATCTCGGCTGCCTCCACCGACCCGGTCAGGCAGAACCCGGCCGCTAGGGACAGCGCAGTGTGCTTCAGAAGACTGTTCACGGTGTGCTCTCAGCAAAGGGGATCAACTGCAGCGCATGGCCAGGAGACGCTCTCCCGGTTCCTCGCGCTGTCGTTGAGGCCGGGATGTTAGGGGCGTTTCGTGGGCGATCCGTGAGATGTCCATAAGCGTCTGGTGAGTGAGCAGGAGATGAAGAACGACGGCCTCAGCAGAGCTTCACGGCATCCACACGAACTCTGCACGCGTTCCTCACGATGCTGAACACAATGCAGGCCACACCTTCACTTGGCGGAGTTCAGGATCGCTGTGTCGCACTGGCCCCTTCCCTACGCGTTGTCTTCTCTGCTCTTGCTGCTGTCCGCGAGGGATCTCGCGGCCCAGGAGCAGTTCGGATCCATCCGGGGATTGGTGAACGATCGCGACTTCGAGGTGCCCTTGGGCGCGGCCAGGATCCAGATCGTGGAGAGCGGCAGGGAGGCTGTCAGCACGGACCAGGGCCACTACGTGCTCAGCGAGGTTCCCCCTGGCACCTACACGCTGATCTGCTCGAAGGACGGCTACGTCAAGGCGATCAAGAGCGACGTGGTGGTCACCGGGGGTCAGCTCGCGGAGGTCGATTTCTGGCTCTCAGGCGACTTCGTTGATATGGAGGAGTTCGTCGTCCAGGACATGCTGGGCATGAACATGAACACGGAGGCGGGGCTGCTGCAGCTGCGTTTCGAGAGCCCGGCCCTGATGGACTCGATCAGCGCCGACCTGATGAGCCGCGCGGGGGCCAGCGATGCAGCGAGCGCGCTCAAGCTCGTGTCTGGCGCATCCATCCAGGGTGGCAAGTTCGCCGTGATCCGGGGCCTGCCCGACCGCTACGTGAGTTCGCAGATGAACGGCGTGCGCCTGCCCTCCGCCGATGAGGACACCCGGGCCGTCGAGCTCGACCAGTTCCCTTCAGCGGTGATCGAGAGCCTGCGGGTGAGCAAGACGTTCACCCCGGATCAGCAGGGGGATGCCTCGGGGGGCGCTGTTGACGTGCGCCTCAAGGGGATTCCGGAAGACGGTTCGATCCAGTTCAAGAGCCAGGTCGGCTACAACGATCAAGCCACAGGAGAGCGCAGGTTCTTGACCTTTCGCCAAGGGGGCGGGCAACCCCAGCCCTTGGGCACCAGCTGGGCTGGCGATGTGGGCGTGAGCCATACCCGCGGCCCCTGGGATCACAAATGGACCGTGTCCGCCGGCGGAAAGGAAGAGGTCGAAGACGGGATCACGGTCGGAGGCTTCGCCAGCTTCTACTACGAGCGAGACAACTCCTTCTACGACAACGGCATCCAGGACTCGTTCTGGGTCGAGAGCGCTGGCGCAGGGCTCACTCCCCAAAAGGGACAGAACTCCTCCAGCGATCAGTTCAACACCAGCCTGTTCGACGTGACCCGGGGCAGCCAATCAGAGGAGTGGGGCGGGCTGGCCACCATCGGCGTGGAGACCGAGGACGACAAGATCAACCTGGTCTACCTGATGACCCGCAACGAACAGGACACGGCGACCCTGGCCCAGGACGTGCGGGGCAAGCAGTGGTTCTTCGGCCCGAACTACGACCCTGCAGACACGTCGAACCCTGGCAACTCCAGCCAGTTCATCGAAGCGGCGCCCTACCTGCGCACGGAGACCCTGGAGCACACCGAGCGATCGACGTCCACCTTGCAGCTCAACGGCTCCCATGTGCTGCGCGACCTGAAGCCGGCTGGCGAGGTGTTCGGCGCTCCCGAGCTCGACTGGACCCTCTCCCGCAGCTCGGCCATGCTCGATCAGCCGGACAAGCGTCAGTTCGGCGCGATGTGGCAGCCCGAGTACAGCTTGATCTTCGGTGGCGTCCCCGTGTTCACGTTTCCGGAGCAGTTCTCCACGCTGTTGCCGTCGGACAACACGAACCTCGGCAACCTGCAGCGCACCTGGAAGCGCATCGAGGAGCAGAGCCAGCAGTTCGCGGTCGACTACAAGATGCCCTTCGAGCAGGAAGACGAGGGGCAGGGCTACGTCAAGCTGGGCGTGTTCAACGACCAGGTGGAGCGCAAGTTCGAGCAGGAGTCGTTTACCAACGCGAACGACTTCTTCCAGCAGCCCGGGGGCTTCGATGAGTCTTGGAGCGGCGTCTTCCCTGACCAGAACCACCCCATCGTGGCGTCGGAGTTCGACGTGGACTACGACGGCACCCAGGACATCACCGCGTGGTACGCCATGGTCGACTACCCGGTGACCGAGCAGGTCAAGGTGATCGCAGGAGCGCGGGTCGAGAATACAGAGATCGGCGTGCTCCACAGCGCTGACCCCAATGCCCTCTGGTGGGACATCGACAACCCGGTGCCCGCGCCGATCCAGTTCAGCCTCGACCCCACAGCGGCCAACGTTGACTTTCGTGAGCGGCACATCCTGCCTTCGTTGAGCGTGGTGGCCGATCTCACCGAGGGGCTCACCCTGCGGGCGGCCTACAGCCAGACCATCGCCAGGCAGACATTCAAGGAGCTGTCACCGATCGTGCAGCAGGAGTTCCTTGGCGGGCCCATTTTCATTGGCTCGCCCCGGCTGCAGATGAGCGAGGTCGCCAACTACGACCTGCGCCTGGATTACGAGCCCGTAGAGGGCAGCCTGCTGTCCATGTCCTGGTTTCAGAAGGACATCGACAACGCCATCGAGTACGTGCAGACGGGCATCGACTTCACCTACACGACGCCCGTGAATTATCCCAAGGGCAAGCTCAGCGGCTACGAGATCGAGCTGCGTCAGAGGCTGGCCAACCTGTGGGAACCAGCGGAGGACTTCTCGGTGGGTGTGAACGCCACCTTCATCGACTCGCGGGTCACGCTGCGGGCTGAAGACGCCGCCGACCTGGCCGCCGTGGGCACGCCCATCGCCACCAGGGACATGACCAACGCGCCAGAGTCGCTCTACAACGCCTTCCTCACCTGGGACAGCGAGACCAGCGGCACACAGGCCTCGCTGTTCTACACCCTCCAAGGTGAGTCGTTGGTGGAGGGCGCTGGTGTGGCCAAGGGCAACTTTGTCCCCAGCGTCTACGCGCAAGAGGTGGGCACGCTCAACTTCACCGTCTCGCAGCAGCTGAGCGAGTCGGCGACGCTGCAGTTCAAGGCAAAGAACCTGACCAATCCGAGGATCGACGAGGTCTACCGCTCGCCCTATACCGCCGGCGACGTGACCAGGACCTCATTCACCAGGGGCCGGGAATACACCCTCAGCCTCGCCGTGCGCTTCTAGCGCCATGACCTGGAGTAGACGACCATGAAGGACCGATTCAGACCATGCCCGGGCGCGCCGTGCCCCGGCAGCGAGACGTCGAGATCGCCACACTGGCGGCGGATCTCCATGGCCTGGTGCCTGTGCCTCGCTTGCGGCTTCTCATCGCACGCCGCCGTGCTGGCCAGCGAGGACGGCCCTGCAGTCGACAGCACACGCGCGGCTCTGGAGAAGTGGGTGGAGACCCGGCGCGTCCTCTCGAAGGAGCGCGCCGATTGGGTGTTGGGCCGGGAGCTGCTCGCAGAGCGAGTCGATCTGGTGAAGCGCGAAGTGGAGAACCTGCGCGAGCGGGTGGCCGAGGCCCGAGCGAGTCTGGCGGAAGCCGCGTCGAAGCGAGAAGAGATGCTCAGCAAGCAGGCGGCTCTGCAGAGCGCCTCCACGGCATTGACCGCAAAGGCCGGTGAGCTGGAGTCACGGACCCAGCAGTTGATCCGCCGCTTGCCGGCGCCGCTTCGGGACCGCGTGATGCCGCTGAGTCAGCGGCTCCCAGAGCCCGGAGCCGAGGTGAAACTGTCCCTCTCGGAGCGGTTTCAGAACGTGGTGGGCATCCTGAACGAAGTGAACAAGTTCAACCGGGACATGACCGTCACCAGCGAGGTGCGCACCCTGGCTGACGGCACCACGGCCGAAGTGGCGACGCTCTACGCCGGCCTGGGCCAGGCCTGGTATTGCAGCGGAGACGGCTCGGCTGCCGGCGTGGGCAGCGCCTCGGCGGACGGCTGGGACTGGCGTCCAGCCACTGAATCGGCCGCCGCCATCGAGCGGGCCATCGCCATCCTTGAGAACGAGGTCGTTGCCGAGTTTGTGCAGCTGCCCGTTCTGGTCGACTGACGGAGCCACCACACATGTGCAAGCACAAGATCATGATGACCCTGTTGCTCCTGGGCTCGGCGGCTGCATCGCTCCGGGCTCAGGATGCCGACCTGACTCAGATCAGGGACTTTGCCGATGCTTCCAGTTCTGTCCAGGAACAGCTGGTGATCAGCGTCGAGGAGCTGACCGAGCTGCGCCAGGAGATCACGGCGGAGAAGCTGCCCCTCAATCGGGAGCTGCGTGCCCTGGAGGATGAGCTGCGGCAGGTGCGCAGCGAGTTCCAGCAGGTCACGCGGGAGGTGGACAGCAGCAGCCTCGAGCTGGCCAACCTGCGCAGGGACATCGAGGCTCGCGCCGAAGAGACGGGCTATCTCTCGAACCTGCTGGGCGAGTACGTCCGGGAGTTCGAGGCGCAGCTGCACATCGCTGAGCTACCTCGATACAAGGACGCCGTGGGCGAGGCCCAGCTGGCCCTGGAGAACACGGCGCTCGATCAGGCACTGGTCTATGACGCGCTCATTGCCGTGCTCTCCCAGTCGCTCGACCGGCTCTCCCAGGCGATGGGAGGCACACGGTTCGAGGGCACCGCAGTGGACGAGACAGGTGTGGTCCACGGGGGCACCTTCGTCATGGTCGGGCCCGCAGCCCTGTTTCGCTCGGAGAGCGGTGACGCTGTCGGCACGGCCGAGCAACGCCTGGGCTCCTTGGAGCCCGCCTGCATTCCCTTCGCCTCCTTGGACAACACCATGGCCGCGTCGGAATTCGTCGCCGGATCGGGTGGCGCCTTTCTGCTCGACCCCAGCCTGGGCAACGCGCACAAGATCGCAGCCACAGAGGAGAGCCTTGTCGAGCACATGAAGAAGGGCGGCCCGGTGATGTATCCGATCATCGCCATGGCGGCCGCGGCGCTGCTGGTGGGCTTGGTGAAATGGCTGAGCTTGGCCTGGCTGCGCAAGCCCTCCCGGCGGAGCATCGAGGAGCTGTTGAGCGCCTTGCGGGTCGGCGATGAGGAGGCCGCGCAGTACCAGGTCGGGCAGATCAAGGGCCCCGTGGGTGAGATGCTCGCCGCCGGGGTGGAGCACCTTCACGAGCCCCGAGAGCTGGTCGAAGAGGTGATGTACGAGCGGGTTCTCACGACCAGACTGCGGCTCGACCGTTTCTTGCCGTTCATCTCCATCTGCGCTGCCTCCGCCCCCTTGCTCGGCCTGCTGGGAACAGTGACCGGCATCATCAATACCTTCAAGCTGATCACCGTCTTCGGTTCTGGAGATGTGAAGACGCTCTCTGGCGGCATCTCCGAGGCCCTGATCACCACCGAGTTCGGTCTGATCGTGGCCATCCCCTGCCTGTTGATGCACGCGTTCCTGTCCCGCAAGGCCCGGGGCTCCGTGAGCCAGATGGAGACGGCCGCGGTGTCCTTCGTGAATCAGATCAGCAAGAGGCTCGTGGACGTGGTGGAGCCGGCGCCGCTCCTGACCCTCGCGGCAGCGGGGGAACCCGCCCCTCGCGAACCGGAGCTGGTCTGAGATGCCCACTTGGGATGCCTTGCTGAGTCGTGGTGCAACGGTCTGGACCGAGGCCGAGACGATCTGGCGCTCGGGTGGCTGGGCCATGGTGGCCATCGGCGTCGTGGCCCTGGTCATGTTCGCCATGGGCATGCATGTGTACCTGGGCCTGCGGGCGAAGGGATTCCTGGCAGTGCAGGAGAGCACCTGGCGCCACTGGATCGCCCACCCCGAAGAGCGCAATGGCCCGATCGGTGAGCTGCTCGACTTTCTCACAGGAGGTTCGTCCGTCAGCCAGACGGCCACCTCTTTTGAGCAGATGCGCATGGCCGAAACAGAGCCCTTCGAGCGAGACCTGCGGGTGATGAAGATCTGCGTCAGCGCGGCCCCGCTGGTGGGCTTGCTGGGGACAGTCATCGGCATGCTCTCCACCTTCGGCGCCCTGGCTTCGGGCTCCAGCGGGGACAAGACCATGACCATGATCGCCGACGGCATCTCAGAGGCGCTGATCACCACGGAGACCGGGCTGGTGATCGCCCTGCCGGGCCTGTTCTTCCACTACAACCTTGTCCGCACGCAACAGCGCTACAAGGCCTTTCTCGCCCACCTGGAGACCGTCTGCAATCAGGCACTCCATCGCCAGGTGACCGAGCGCAGGGCAGACCTCTCGCCCGCACTCTCTCTCTGACCCCCGACCACAAACGAGACCATCATGGGACGTTTCAGTAGCGCCATCGCAGACGACGGCGACGACACCGCCATCGACATGTCGCCGCTCATGGACTGCGTGTTCATCCTCTTGATCTTCTTCATCGTCACCACGACATTCGTCGACGAGACCGGCGTGGAGGTGGACAAGCCTCAGGCGGCCTCCGCGTCGCAGCTGGAGAAGAACAGCATCCTCATCGCCCTGACCGGCAAGGGCGAGGTGGTCTATGGGGGCCGCAACATCGGCGTGGGGGGCGTGCGCTCGCTGGTCCAGCGCATGCTGCGCCAAGAGGATCTGCCCGTGATCATTCAGGCCGACCAGGTGTCACCCTCGGGACTGCTCGTGCGCATCATCGACGAAGCGAAGCTGGCCGGTGCCATCAAGGTCAGTGTGGCCACGGCCAAGTCGAGAAACTGAGCGACCTTGAACAGCCACCGCAAGACCTCGTCCCTGCGCATGGTGCTCAGCCGCCTGCTGGTGGTTGCAGGTGCCGCGTCGATGACCCTGGCGTTCTTCCTGGTGTTGCCGCTGATTCAGGCCATCGGCGAGCTGCCCCAAGGCGACACCGTGGTGAGGGCCCTGGAGACCACGGCGCTCCCACCGCCGCCACCCCCTCCCGAACCAGAAGTTGAGCCCGAGCCAGAGCCCGAAGAGACGCCGCCAGAGCTGGCGGAAGAGGCGCCGCCCCTCGATCTGTCTCAACTGGCCCTGGCGCTCAATCCGGGCTTCGGCGACGGCGGCCTGGGCGGGGACTTCGCCATCGATCTGGGCGCGGTCATGCAAAGCCGGGGCGACACGGACGCCCTGTTTTCCCTGGCCGATCTCGACCAGAAGCCCAGGGCGCTCTATCGCCCGAGCCCGGTGCTCAACTCCAAGCAGCGGCGGGCCACCCCGGGCAGCGTCACGGTGGTCTTCATCGTGGATCAGTCGGGCAGGGTCGAGGCTCCCGTCGTGATGAACTCCACTGATCCTGTTTTCGAACGATCGGCGCTGGCCGCCATCAAGAAATGGAAGTTCGAACCTGGCAAGCGCGGAGGCAAGTCCGTGAGGTTTCGCATCCGCCAACCCATCTCCTTCCCGAAGAGCTGACCAACATGTTTCGTTTCAGAGTGTTCTTGTGCGCTGCAGCTGTCGCGGTGGTTCCGAGCTGTGCTTCGCCATCACCCGAGCGAGAGCTGGTCGTCGAGGCCAGCCCGCAGGAGACTCAGCGCTCGTCGGACCCAGCCCCCCCAGCTTCCCCAGGCTCCGCTCCGGTGACGCCGGTCTCGGACAACTCGGCAGTCCTCGCGTCCGCTGCAAAGGCGGGGCTCGATGACACCGTGGCTTCGGTCCTGGCCGACGCACGCTTTCAGAAGCGCTTCGCCGAGAGCTACCTGTCCCAGACAGAGGTCGAGCCTCGTGTGGCAGCCAACGAGGTCAGCCAGCTGCAGGCCGTGATGGCTGCCATCGCTGTCGACGCGAAGGACGACGCCCGGGCGCTGTTGGCGAAACACAGGGGCCCGAGCAAGAGCGCTGTGTTCGATTTCACCGCTGGCAACCTGCACTTCCAGGACGAGCGCTACGAAGAGGCGGAGGTCGCCTACGGCGTGGCCATCGAGAAGCACCCCAAGTTTCTCCGAGCCTACAAGAACCTGGGTCTGGTCCATGTGCGCCAGGGTGAGTTCGATGCTTCGGCCAAGGCCTTCACGGCGGTGGTGGAGCTGGGCGGTGCGGACGCCACGACCTACGGCTTGCTGGGCTACTCCTACTCGAACACCGAGAACCACTTGTCCGCCGAGTCGGCCTATCGCATGGCCGTGCTGCTCGACCCCGAGACTCTTGACTGGCAGATGGGGCTGGCCCGCACGTTCTTCAAGCTCGAACGCTTCGCAGACGCCGCCTCTCTCTGTGGGACGCTCATCAGCAACGCTCCCGAGCGCTCAGATCTGTGGTTGTTGCAGGCCAACGCATACCTGGGCCTGCAGCAGCCCATGAAGGCAGCGGAGAACTACGAGCTGGTGGATCGCCTCGGGGGCTCGACGGCAGAGAGTCTCAACATGCTCGGAGACATCTACGTGAATGAAGGGCTCGACGACATCGCCGTGGAGCGCTACATCCGTTCCGTGGCTCTCGACGGTGAAGGCAGCCTCGCCAGGCCGCTTCGTGCCGCCCGAGTGCTCACGGCCCGCGGGGCGCTGCGCGAGAGTCATCAACTCATCGACAGCATCGCGTCCCTCCGGGGCGACCTGCTCCTTCCCGCCGAGCGCATTGATCTGCTCAGGATCAGGGCCAGCTTGGCGGTCGCCGAAGGCAAGGGCGATGAGGAGATCTCTGTGTTGGAGCAGATCGTCGCGCTTGACCCACTCGATGGCGAGGCGCTGATTCTCCTGGGGCAGCATGCGGGCCGCTCAGGGGACACCGAGCAGGCCGTCTTCTACTACGAGCGCGCGGCGAGCCTCGAGGACTTTGAAGCCGACGCGAAGGTGCGTCACGCCCAGCTGCTGGTGGCAGAGGAACGCTACGCCGAGGCCCTGCCGCTGCTGCGGCGCTCGCTGGTGCTCAAGCCCAACGACCACGTGCAGGAGTATCTGGCCCAGGTGGAGCGTGTGGCGTCGAAGACGTCGTGAGCCTGTCAGGCTTCCAGCGATTTTCGGCCTGCGGGTTCGCAGCGGAGCAGGTCCAGCCCTTGCCCTGCGATGAGCACGGGCTCGACGACCAAGACCGTGTCTCCGGGGCTCAGGTCTTGGGCGCCTGAGGAGCCGTAGAGTTCGCCCCTGCCAGAAAGGACTGTCACCGTGGCGAAGGCGCCCCTGGGAGTGAGAGGCAGGTCGCCCGAGGGCTGGCTGCGGCTGAGGTTGAAGTGGCTGCCCTCGATGAGCGGGGTCCATGCGGTGGTGGACGGGGTGACCCGGATGGGCTGCACGGCTCCCGTGTCTTTCAACGACACGGCGGCCTGTTCGAGGTGCAGTTCTCGGGCGGGCAAGCGGTCCCAGTCGTGGAGTCGCCAGGTGGCGTCTGAGGTCTGCTGCACTTCGAACAGCGTGAGCCCACCGCCGATGGCGTGGACCGTTCCTGCTTCGACCATGTAGGTGTCGCCCGGGCGTGGGCGGTGCGCCGCCAGCAAGGGCAGCACGGCCTCCGTCTTGGCGCCGGCCTTGAGGGCGTCCATGAGGTCGGTGGCTGTGACACCGTGGGCCAGTCCCAGGTAGAGCAGGGCGTCGGGTTCGGCGCTGAGCACATGCCAGGCCTCGGTCTTGCCGTTGGGAAGTCCGAGGGATCGAGCCGCTGCGTCGTCGGGGTGCACCTGCACCGAGAGAGGCTCTCTGGCATCGAGGAACTTCAGCAGCAGCGGCAGGTCGTTCGGCTGGGGCCAGCCGTAGACCCGACCCTGCCCCTCGAGCCAGCGGCACAGGTCGTGGTCGCTGCCCTGAACGCCGGTCACGCTGCCGGGGTAGGTGCTCAGCAACCACCATTCGCCGCAGTCAGCGTTGTCGTCCCAGCCGAAACGGCGGGCGATCTGGCGACCGCCCCAGGGGCGCGGCACGCCCAGGGGCTCCATGGCCAGGTGGCTGGGGGCCACCACGGGGGGCGCGACGGGGGCGGGGGCTGACGGGGGCTGCGCGTGGCGCAGGTCGGTGCGGTGGGGCATGACGAAGGGTCTCCGTCAGCATCCATCGGCCATCCCGCTCCCTGCTCTGAAGCCGGTCAGCTGTGGATCATGGGCCCTGGGCCCTGGGCCCTGGGCTCGGGCGACTGGCTTCGCCCCCGGGTCCTCCCATGGAGCCTCCCTTGGAGTCGACGCTGGAGCCGACGCCGGAGCCTACGCCGGAGACGACGCCGGAGTCGACGCTGGAGTCGCCCTTGGCTTTGGCGCCTTCAGCGGGTGTAGCCGAGGGCGTCCAGGGCGGCGCGGGTCTCCGGGTCGAGCTGCTCCGTGGCGTCGCTGGCGAGCAGGGTTTTCTCGAATCCGGCGAAGAGGTCGCGCAGGGCGGCGTCTCTGCCTGGCGCCGGTGGTTGGCCCGACGGCACCAGCGCGTCGCTGTTGCCCACCATGAGCCCGTCATCCCCCAGCTGGTAGAAGCGCTGGCCAGTGAGCTCGACGATCTCGCCGGTGACGCGGACATCTTTCGCGGGCTCGGCATAGGTGCGGCGCATGCCCACGGGAGGCTCTGCGCGGCCCGCGGACAGCTGGCTGAGATCGCGGCCGCCGGGCACCAGCTGTGGGTCGAGCCCGGCCATGGCCAGCAAGGTCGCTGCGATGTCGACGGACCCCGCCGGATCGTCGCGCACGCCCGCCGCCAGGCGGGGGGACAGGATCACCAAGGGCACATGCAGCTGGGCCTCGGTGAGCCGATCACCATGACCGAAGGAGCCGTCGTCGCCGAAGCTCTCGCCGTGGTCTGCGGTGATGAGGATGTGGGTCTCGACCTCGCCGGCGTCTCTCGCCAGCCGCTCCAGCAGCTGCCCGATGCGGCGATCGAGGTAGGCCACGTCGTCGTCGTAGGCTGCCATGGCGGCCTGCAGCGCGGCGGGCAGATCTGCGCGGTGGGTCTTGGCCACTCGGGTCAGCTCGCGGGTCTCGACCTCGACGGTCTGCTGCCCGTCGGCTGACTTCTCGCGGCTCGCCGAGTCGCCGTAGGGAGAGTGGGCGTCGAAGAAGTGAAAGAAGAAGAACTGCTGCTCCCCGGGGTTCTCATCGATGAGCCTGAGGGCATCAGCCATCACCGTGTCGGCCGCGGAGTAGAAGTGGTCCCAGTCCGGGTCGTGGCCGCCCCAGGTCTTCTTCTCGGGGCGCCCGAGGGTGAAGTCGTCGAGGTAGGGAGCAAAGCCCCGGGCGAAGCCGAAGCGTTGCTCGAGCGGGAACGAAGCCACGGCGGCGGCGCTGGAGAAGCCGGCGAAGCCAAAGAGATCGGTGATCGTGGTGACCTGCTCGGGGAGTACCAGCCCGTTGCGGGTCACGCCGTGCTGCCAGGGGTGCAGGCCCGTGAACATGGAGGCGTGGCTGGGCTGGGTGCTCGAGGTCGAGCTGTAGAAGCGGGTGAACACCGTGCCCGCCTCGGCCGCGGCGGCCAGCTGGGGCATGGCGGCCTGGGGCCCGGCGAAGCGGTCATAGCGCAGGGTGTCCAGGCTGATCAGCACGACCCGCCGTCGGGGCAGGTCTTCGCCGCAGCCGCTCAGCAAGGCTCCGAGCAGTGCGACGATCAAGGCCCCGAGCACCTGTCTTGCGGTCATCGGGGAGCACGGCCACTCCCACGATGACGCCCGCTTGCGAGGGTGCCCGCCAGCGTGGGTGGGTCGTCTCTGCGCCCCTGCCAGCGCTCGGGCCACGTCAGCTCCGGGCCGAGCGAAACAGCGCTGAGCGGGACAGGCCAGCGCGGGCGAGGGCGAACCGCCCCAGGGTGGCCAGGGTCAACAGGCCATAGCGGGCGCTGCGCTGAAAGTTGATCGACGACGCCTCTTCGAAGTAGCGGCAAGGCACGGGCACGTCGCCGATGCGAAAACCGAAGTGCACGGCCTGGGCGAGAAACTGGGAGTCGAAGACGAAATCGTCAGAGTTCTCTTGAAACGGGATCGTCTCCAGCACGTCTCTCGTGTAGGCGCGCATGCCCGTATGAAAGTCGCTCACGTTCTGGCCCAGCACGATGTTCTCGGTGATGGTCAGGCCGCGGTTGGCGATGTACTTCCAGGTGGGCATGCCTGAAGCCAGGGCCTCGGTGCGGCTGCGCACTCGCGAGCCCAGCACCACGTCGCAGATGCCCAGGCGCAAGAAGCTCACGATGGCCGGGATCACCCGGGCGTCGTACTGGTAGTCGGGGTGAATCATCACCACGATGTCCGCGCCGTGCTCCAGGGCGATCTGGTAGCAGGTCTTCTGGTTGCCGCCGTAGCCCGTGTTGTCTTCGTGCTCGACGGTGGTGATGCCCAGGCTGCGGGCCAGCTCGGCGGTGCCGTCGGTGGAGCAGTCATCGACCAAGATGATCTCGTCGACCACGGAGCGGTCGATGTCAGCCAGGGTCGCCTCCAGGGTCTGGGCGGCGTTGTAGGCCGGCATGACGACCATCACGGGGCCGTGAGCTCGGGGCGGGGGCACGATGTCCTGAAGTGTCATGGGCCCTTTTCTAGCTGCTGGGGTGTGGCGAGTGCGCGGGCATGATGACAAACCTACTCTGCCTGAGGATCCCCGCCAGGGGAAGAAAGGCCCAGGGCCCCTGATCGGGGTACGATTCGCCGCCATGTCCAGCGCCCGAGCTCCTCGCCTGTCGCCCCTGAAGCGGGCCTGCTACCTCTGTCTGCCCCTGCTGGTGCTGCTGCTACTCTGCGAGCTGACCCTGTGGCTGCTGGGGCTGGGAGACCCTGGGGCCGTGGCCCTGCGGGGCTTTGATCCCGACGAGCGTTTCTTGGTGGAAGATCCGGCGCACCCCGGGGGCATGGTCACGCGCATGTTCGACAACGCTCTGCGCGAGGTCACCGTGCCGCCCAAGGCCGAGGCCCGGCGGGTGGTACTGATCGGCGGCAGCAACACCCAGACCTTCCCCGAGGCCTTGCTGCAGCTGTTGCTCGATGAGGGTGACCCGGCTGGCCGCTCGTGGGAGGTGATCAACCTGGGCAGAGAGGGCTTTGGTAGCGGTCGGGCAGGGCGGGTGCTGGAGCAGTCGCTCGACCTCGATCCAGACGCGGTGGTCGTCTACAGCGGTCACAACGAGTTCGTCGAGCTGGCCTATCTGCGCGAGCTGGACGACCTCTGGGATGCTCCCTGGCAGGGTGCCCTGGTCGGAGCCCTCTCGAAGTTGAGGCTCTACAACGCGCTCACCTCGGCCTTGGGCCAGCCAGCGCAAGACTGGACAGCGCTGGGCGGTGCGGGCGCCGGGGCTCAGCAGCAGCGGGGTGGCCTGAGCCTGCTGCGCATGGCCTACGCCGAGACACTGAAAGTGCATGAGACCTATCGGGACAACCTGCGCACCATGGCCGAGGCCGCCGCCGATCGGGGTGTGCCCCTGGTGCTGTGCACCCCCGTGGGCAACCTGCTCGCGCCGCCCCAGGTCGACGTGGAGGCGGACGGGCTGCCCCAGGCCACGGTGACCGAGGCCACAGCGCTGCGACTGCAGGCGGTGGCGTTGATCCCGGAGCGTTTTCGGAAGGGCCTGCGCCCGCCCGTGCGCCTGCGCCTGGGCAACTGGTACAGCGGCAGTGACGACGCCCCGGCGGGCGACGCGCTGTCCACCGCTGCCGCGCCTCGCCTGCGCACGCTCCTGGGCCCCTTGTCCCAGACACCCGGTCTGAAGCTGCTGAAGGCAGAGTCGGTGGAGGGTGCCCATTGGCCCGACCCC
Source organism: uncultured Phycisphaerales bacterium (assembly GCA_964537035.1). GTDB lineage: Bacteria > Planctomycetota > B15-G4 > B15-G4 > B15-G4 > CAZIAK01. The sequence goes on from CAZIAK010000033.1 coordinate 53,419, forward strand.
ACCGGCTGGGACGACTCGGTGAGAGCGGTCGTCACGGGCATGTCAGCCATTCACGAGCGGCAACTCAGCACCGCCGAGCGCGATCAGCTCGACCAGGCCCTGACCCTGCTGCGGCGCGCTCAAGAGCTCACGCCCCGCTCGCCACTCGTGCACTTCGACCTGGGCTTCTGCCTCTATCTCCTGGGCGAAGACGACGATGCGGCCGTGGCCGCCTTGCGAGCGGCCGTCGTGCTCGACCACGCGCCGGGGCAGGCCAGCGAGCTGAGCAACGACATGGTCAGAGACCTGTGCGCCAGCGAGGCGGGGCTGACCCTGCTCGACTCGGCCAGGCTGTTCGCCGAACGCTGCCCGTCAGGCCTCGTGGGTTACGAAGTGCTCATGGATCGCTGCCACCTGCAGCCCGGCGCTCGGGTCGTGCTCATGCAGGACATGGCCAACACCCTGCTGGCCATGGACCTCCCTTGAGCGCCCAAGACTCGCCCCTGCCCGCGCAGCTGCTGCTCGTGCGTCACGGGCAGACCGACTGGAATCTACGGGGCCTTGTGCAGGGCCAGACCGACGAGCCCCTCGACGACCAGGGGCGCGGCCAGGCTCGCCGACTGGGCCAGCGGCTGGCAGGTCTCGGGCTCACCGCGTTGCACAGCAGCGACCTCTCCAGGGCTGCAGAAACCGCCGCGCTCGTGGGTCAGGCCACAGGTCTCGCTCCCCAGCTCTCAGCGGCCTGGCGGGAGCTGAACCTGGGCGCCGCCGAGGGTCGACCCCGTGCCGAGGCCCTGGGAGATCACGCCGACATGGCCAGCGCCGCGGCGTTGAGCCAGGGGCCCTTGGCGACAGGCGCAGAGACCTGGGAGCAGGTGCAGGACAGAGTGCTGCCAGCCCTCGATCAACTCCTGGCCGCACACCCCGGCGAGCGTGTCTTGCTGGTGGGCCATGGGGGCTCGCTCAAGGTCTTGCTGTCCCACCTGCTGGGCTTGCGCCGGGCCATGGTCCCGCGCCTCTCCGTGGGCGGCAACACGGGGCTGTCCATCGTCGAGTTTCACCAGGGCGAACCGCGGCTGGTGTTGCTCAACGACCAGAGCCACCTCGCGGGCTAGCCTGTAGCGCCGCTTGTCCTGCGGCTCGGGGCTAGCGT
>CAZIAK010000034.1:0-30949 GCA_964537035.1 uncultured Phycisphaerales bacterium
CCCCCCTGGTGAGAAACAGGCACGACCTCGTCGGTGGAGGGCCTGGCGACTGTGGTCATCTGGGGGTTCTCTTGGTGGGGTTCGGGCGTTTTTGGGGCTCGTTCCTTCGTGGCTGCGAAGAGGTGCATGCTGACAGGCCGCTGCGATGCTTGGCGCTGAGCTTCGGCAGCGGACCTGTAGCGCTGACCCTACCCTCGTCTTGTGGCCGAGAGGCCCCTGGGGTACGGTGTCCCGTTCTCTGTCCCGGCCCTCAATCCGCTGTCTGACACACCTCGTCCAGACCGGCTTTGTGGGCCCGCTCACTCCAACAACACTCCAGTCCGAGGGACTCAACGTGAAGTACTACGAGGGCATGTTCATCCTGCACAACCGCGATCCGGGCCCGGCGCCTGGCGCCGAAGAGCTTCCCGAGGGCACCGAGCCCCCGAAGCCGCCCACCCCTGAAGAGGTGGTCACGGCCATGATCGAGAAGTCCGGCGGCAAGCCCGAGCACACCATGCTCTGGGCCAATCGCAAGCTCAGCTATCCCATCGCTGGCAACCAGACCGGTAGTTACGTGATCTGCTACTACAGCGCCGACGGCGGGGTGAACGACCTGCTGAACCGCGAGGTCCACCTGTCTGATCGCTGCCTGCGCTCCATGTCCATCGCCATCTCGGCCATCCCCGCAGAAGCGGACATGCCCGAGCCCCTCGCCGAGCCCAACAGCCGCGGCACCCGGCGCTCCGACATCGACATGCCGATCATCGTGAAAGAGGGTGAGAAGCCCAAGAAGCTGTGGGAGCTCATCGACTACAAGCACCCCTTCGTCTTGCGGCGCATGATCTCTGCCCAGGGCAAGCTGTTCTCACGGGTGCGTAGCAACCTGCAGGCCAAGAGCCAACGCAAGCTGCGTCAGGCCGTGCACCGCGCTCGCAACATGGCCCTGCTTCCGTTCGTCGGTCGCTGAGAAACGAGGTCCAGACGACATGAAACTCTTGCTGCTTGAATCCGTCGCTGGTCTTGGTCGCCCTGGCGATCAGGTCAACGTGAAAGATGGCTACGCCAGAAACTTCCTGCTGCCTCAGCGTCAAGCTGTCCGGCTCACCGATGACAGCCTGCGCATGCTCGGCTCGCTCAACCGCAAGGCTGACGAAGAAGAGCGGGCCATGATCTCCTCCATGGAGGAGCTGGCTGCGAAGATCAAGGGCACCCTGGTCTCGGTCGAAGCTCGGGCCACCGACGAGGGTCATCTCTTCGGCTCGGTCACCGAGAAGGACATTCACCTGGCCCTGGTCGCCGCCGGCTGGGAAGTGGAGCAGCGCATGGTGCGCATGGAGCTCCACATCAAGGAGTCCGGCGAGACCGAGGTTGCGCTGCACCTCCATGGCGAGATCATCGTGCCCATCACGGTGAACGTGGTGCCCCTCGACATGGATGGCCTGGTCATCGACCTGTCTGATCCCGAAGTCCTCGAAGAGGATGAAGGCGAAGACGGCGAAGGTGACGAGGCTGACGCTGGTGAGACCGTTGCCAGCACTGCCGATCAGGCGCCGGCTGCCGCTGACGCATGACCGAGAGATCGGCCACTCTTGGCCGGTCTGCTGTAGCTCTGGCAGGCACCTTGCTGGCCCTCGTGGTGGCTGAGGGTGTCCTGTCACTCTCGACCGGGCGCTCGTTGCGTGAACTCGCAACGGGCGCCCGCGTCGTTGACGACCCGCTCCGTGAGTGGCGCGCCACTGACGACGACGATCGCATCGCGGCGGCGGCAAGGCTGCCCGGCCTGTACAAGGTCCACGAGGATCCGCTGGTGGGCTACACCATGCGCGCCGAGGCGTCGTTGCTCATCGGTGACGGAGCGATTGTCACCGACAAGCTGGGGATGCGCGTTCGCCCCCTCGACCCGCAAGGTCACCCAGACACCCAGGGCGACTCAGCCCTGAGCCCGGCGGGCGAGGCAGACCCGAGCGCGGGGAGCGATCTCGCCCCGGGCTCGTCGGGCGATCCCGGCCTGGACCCGCTGAGGGTGCTGGTGCTCGGTGACTCGGTGGCTTTCGGTCATGGAGTCGATGACGACGAGACCCTGGCCCATCAGCTGGAACTGCTGCTGCGGGATGCCCTCCCCTGGGGCAGTCGCCCGGTGATCTGCAACACCGTGGCCGCCCCGGGTTGGAACCATCGCAACGCGGTGCATTTCCTGCTCGATCACTTCGATCATTATGCGCCGGACATCGTCCTCTACCTGCCCATCAGCAACGACCTGACCAACACCTATGGGGTCTACGAGACGGGCCACCGCTGGGACGGCCTCGATCTGGGCTCCGCTGACCCCTGGCTGGAATCGAGCATCGATGAGCGCATGGCCTCCGGCCTGGCTGCTGTGCGCAGGCTCAAGGCAGCGGGTCGGCCCTTGCAAGGCTTCAGGGACCGCCTGGGACCCTTGGCGGTGAACGCCGATCTCTCGCCCGAGTCGTCGCGACGATACGACGAGAACGCGCGCTCGATCGCCCTGCTGAATGAGCAGCTGACGCGCCAGGGCGCGCGGCTGATGTTGGTGCAGTTGGGGCAAGAGGTCTACTTCTGGCACTTGTTGCGGCGCCTGCCTCTCCATGGTCTCGATCTGCCGGTGGTGCCCCTGTTCAGCCAGATGCTGCCGGAATTCACCCTCGGGAGCGACCCGCACAACAACGCTGAGGCCCTGGGCGTCATGGCCCGTTGGTGCGCTGAGGCCATGGCGGCAGAGGGTTGGCTGGAAGGCCTCGAATCTCTGCCTGCCCGGGGGGTCCCCGAAGCCTACGTCCAAGCCCGGGCCACACCGAAGGGGCTGGCTGAGTGGCAGCGCGAGAGCGACAAGGCGCGGACGGGGCATGGCGGCTTGCTGCAACCTGAGCTGAACACGGACACTGGCCAGGGGCTGTTTCAGGTCTACGGTGGCTTGAACGCTGATGGATCGGCCCGCCGCCGCCTGCTGCTGCTCTTGGCCCCTGGGGACGGGTTGTTGCGGGTGTCCCTGGCTCCCCTTCCCGGCCGGGAGGACCTCCAGCCTCAGACCGTGAGAGTCTCCGTGAACGGGATCCCCCTGGGCTCCCTCGAGCTCACCTCGGCTGGACCAGCAGAGGCTCGGTTTCCATGGCCCTCAACTGCAGCGGACGGAGAGCCCATCGAGGTTCTGTTGGAGGCGGAGCGAGAGGTGGTGATCGCCGTGGACGGCCGTTCGACAATGGCCTGCTACAGGCTGCTCTCTGTGAGCACGAACGCGGAGTGAGCGACCTATCCCAGGTCTGCCGCTCCTTGCTACGATGCGCTGCGCGATCCCCGGCGGTGGGGAGAGCTTCCAACTCACGGCGCCGGCGTGCGCATCTCGGAAGCAGCTGAAGAATGATGGACGGCATGGATATCCCCGATCGCCTGCCGCCGCAGAACCTCGAGGCCGAGCAGTGCGTGCTGGGCTCCATGCTGCTCGATCGGGAGTGCATCGGCGACGTGCTGCTGTACCTGACCGCCGAAGACTTCTACATGCCGTCCCACAGCGAGGTCTTCGCTGCCCTCGTCGACCTGTTCGAGCGCAACGAGCCCGTCGACCTGCTGCTCTGCACCGAAGAACTCAAGCGCCGCGAGAAGCTCGAGCTGGTGGGGGGCGTCGAGCTCATCGTCAGCCTGATGGAGAGCGTGCCTTCGGCGGCCCACTGCGAGGCCTACGCCAAGCTGGTGCGTCAGGCCGCCGAGCGGCGGGCTCTGGTCGACGCGGCCAACACGATCCTGAAAGATGCTTACTCCGCGCCCATGCACGGCACCGACGAGCTCATCGATCGAGCTGAGCGCACGGTCTTCGCCGTGGCTCAGGGCCGAGGCGGCGAGGCCGCGGCGAGCATGAACGACCTGGTCCGGGACGCCCTCTCGCGCATCGACAAGCTGCAAGAAGGTGCCGACGTCACCGGCGGTCTGAAGACGCACTACACCGATCTCGACAAGACCCTCAACGGCCTCAAGCCGGGCTCGCTATACATCCTGGCTGGCCGACCCTCCATGGGTAAGAGCAGCTTCGCCACCAGCTTGCTCGCCAACGTCTGCATTCGCGATCAGATGCCGGCGGTGCTGTTCACCCTCGAGGTCACCAAGGAGCAGGTGGCAGAGAACATGCTCTGCAGCAACGCAGCGGTCGACGCTCACCGGCTCATGCGCGGCGAACTCTCCAACGAAGAGTACGCCCGGGTGCCCATGGCCGCGGGCCGGCTGAGCGAGGCGCCCCTGTTTGTTGACGACACGCCTGGCATCACCATGACCCGCCTGCGGGCCAAGTGCCGCCGGCTCAAATCTCGCTACGACATCCAGATGGTGGTGGTCGACTATCTACAGCTGATGACCCTGGGCGATCGGGCCGAGAGTCGGCAGGTCGAGATCTCCATGATCTCCGCGTCGCTCAAGCAGCTGGCCCGTGAGATCAAGGTGCCGGTCATCGCCCTCTCGCAGCTCAACCGTGGGGTCGAGCAGCGCCAGGACAAGAAGCCGCTCATGGGTGACCTCCGTGAGTCAGGGTCGATCGAGCAGGACGCGGACGCGATCCTGTTGGTGTATCGCCGGGAGTACTATTTCCCCGACGACATCGCCTCCAAGGGCAAGGCCGAGCTGATCGTGGCCAAGAACAGAAACGGTCCCACGGGCCTGGTCGAGCTGAACTTCTTCCCTTCGTGGATGCGCTTCGAGAACGCTCATCACTTCCCGCAGGGTGCGCCATCGGCCCCCCCTGGCCCGCCCTCGATGCCCACGATCTGAGCCCCACCCGTGTCGTCTCGACTCTTCTCTGTGATCGTCCTGGCGAGTTGCGTCTGCGCTCTGAGTCCGTCGCTCAGCGCCCAAGAAGGCGAGGCCGTGCGCGACGTGATCATCGTCGGCCAGGTAGGCGTCGATCACCGCCTGCTCAAGTCGAACCTGGGCACGCGCATCGGGCAGCCCTACAGCCGCAGCATCGTCGAAGAGGACATGCTCTGGCTTCATGACGAGTACGGCCTGATCGTTGAGGACGTGTTGGTCGACCCGGGCCCGGTGGTGCGCTTCATCCTGCAACGCATCGTCCGCTACGACTGGATCGCCCTCGAAGGCAACGATCGCTACGGCGACGCGACCCTGCGCCACCAGGGCCGCTTGCGAGACGGCCGGGGCGGAACGCCTGACGAGGTGGTCAAGGCCCGCACGCTGATCCGCGAGTACTACCTCAAGCGCGGGCATCACTTCGTGCAGGTCGACGTGCGCCCCGGCCGAGACGAGAACGGCGATCAGGGCGCGACCATCGTCGTCTTCGAAGGCCCTCAGGTCGACGTGGATGACTACACCATTGAAGGGCTCACGGCCCTGAGCCAGGGCGCCGCCTTCGATGTGATCAGCTCGGCCCCCGGCTTCTGGTCGTGGCTGGTGGGTAAAGACTTCGTGCGGGCCTCCGTCGACCGGGACGTGGTCGTGCTGGAGCAGTTCGTGCGGGGCGAAGGCTATCTCGATGCCCAGGTGGCATTGGGCCCCCTGCGCTGGAGCGACGACCGCGAAGAGGTCGACGTGACCCTGCTCGTCGACGAGGGCGAACGGTACATGATCAGCAGCCTCACCGTTGAGGGGAACACCGAGTTCACCCAGGACGAGCTGCTGGCAGACGCCAGACTCGCCGTGGGCAAGCCCTACCGCACCCATGACCGGGCCCGGCTGCTGCGCTCCATCCGTGCCGCCTACGGCAACGCCGGCTTCATCGAGGCCCGCCTCGACATCGAAGAGATCTTCGCCCTCGACAGCGCCGACGTCGACGTGGTGGTCAAGGTCGAAGAAGGCCACAAGAAGCGGGTGCGCGATGTGATCGTGCGGGGCAACGTGAACACCCGCGACGGTGTGGTGCGCCGCTACATGACGGTGTACCCCGGGGACGTGGTCGACCTCCGCGAGCTGCGCTACAGCGAAGATGCCCTGGTGGCTCTCGACTACTTCACCGACCTGACCGGCGTGCCCAAGGTGCGGGTGGCCACCGAGCCCACCGACGACCCCGAGCAGGTCGACGTGGTGATCGACATCGAAGACACCAGCAGCGGTCTGTTCACCTTCATCGTCGGCGCTGGCAGCGACAACGGAGTCTTCGCCGGAGTGACCGTCGACAAGCGCAACTTCGACATCTCCCGGCCGGCCAGCAGCTGGAGCCGCTTCTTTCCCGAGTTCTTTGGCGCCGGCGAGGCCTTTCACGGCGGCGGCCAGCGCCTGTTCATGGAACTCTCTCCCGGTTCGGAGCAGTCCACCTTCGATGTGCTGTTCCAGGACCCCTGGCTCGATGAGTCCGAAGAGAAGCCCTGGGGGTTGAGCGTCGAGTTCTACAAGCGTCGCCGCTTCTTCAGGGAGTACACCCGCACAGGCACGGGCGCGGGGGTGTTCCTCGAGCATCGCTACAGCCGGGAGTCGTCCATCTCGATCGGGCCGCGCATCGAAGATGTACGGATCAGCGATATCGACAACCCCGAGGTCTCTCTGGGCGGTCAGTTTGCCGGACAGCAGACCGCGTTCGCGAAGGCGGCTGGCACACACCGGCGTCACGTGCTCGAGGGCGCCTGGAGCTACAACTCCGTCGACTCGCTCTACGAACCCACAGAAGGCTTCACCACTCGGGTCAGCGTCGAGAGCGTGGGCGGGGTGCTCGGTGGTGATGTCGATGCCTTGCACGTCGACGTGGTCAATGAGTGGTTTGTGCCCATGGGGGAGGACGATGAGGGCAACATTCGGGTCTTCCATCCCAAGCTCAGCGTGGGCCTGGTCGAGCCCACCGACGGAGACGAGATCCCCTTCTTCGAGAACATCTTCGCCGGCGGCAATAGCGGCCCCTTCGCGGTGCGCGGCTTCGACTTCCAGGGCATCGGCCCCCGGGAGGAGATTCAGTTCGTCCCAGGCACGTCGCTGCCCATCCTGGTCAAAGAAGACGGCGAGGCCGTGGGCGGCCGGCTGGCCATGGCCGGCTCCCTGGAGGCCCTGTTCCCCCTGGTCACCGAGTACAACCCCTTCCGCGATCGCGAAGAGATCCTGATCAAGGGCGTGCTCTTCATGGATGCGGGCAACCTGGTCGAGAAGGCCAGCGTGAACGACCTGCTCAAGGGTTTCAGGGTCAGCGCCGGCGCGGGCATTCGCATGCGTCTGCCCGCCCTGGGTGGCGTGATTCTGCTGCTCGACTGGGCCCAGGTGCTGTCCAAGCAAGAGGGCGACGAGACCCGCGCCTTGAGCTTCGAGCTGACCCGGCGCTTCTGAGTAGGCCCTTCCAACGTGGCTGTGGACTTCGGATGATGCCGCCGTGAGGGCACCTCCTCGATGAAACTCGATTGCACCGTGACTGAGTTGGCCGCTGTCATCGGCGGCCACGTCGAAGGCCGTGCCGATCGCCGGGTGCGCTCCCTGGCCGGGCCCGCGCAGGCAGGGGCCCACGATCTGGCCGTCGTCTTTCGGCCCCAGACGAATCTCTCCGCATGCGCCGCTGGCTGCTTGGTGGTGGGGCCGGGGTCAGACCAGGTCGCGACCGCCGAGCGCAGCCTGATTCGCGTGGACAACCCCGAGGCTGCCCTCGACCAGCTGGCTGCCAGTCTGGGGCCGACACAATCTGGCCCAGAGCAGGGCATCCATCCCACGGCGGTGGTGGCGGACAGCGCAACCGTGCACGAGAGCGCTGCCATTGGCGCGGGGGTGTTCGTCGGCGAGGGCGCGACCCTGGGCGAGGGGGTCGTGCTCTGGCCCGGAGTCTGCGTGGGCGACGACGTCGTCATGGGGCCGGGCTGCGTGCTGCACTTCAGGGTCGTGGTCGAGGCTCGCTGCCAGCTGGGGGCCCGGGTCGAGCTGCACGCCGGGGTCGTGGTGGGGGCGGACGGGTTCGGCTATCGGCAAGAGAGCGGCGCCCACATCAAGAGCCCCCAGGTGGGCTGGGTCGAGCTGGGCGACGACGTCGAGGTCGGCGCCAACAGCACCATCGACCGAGGTCGTCTGTCCGCTACCCGCATTGGCCGGGGCACCAAGATCGACAACGGCGTCCATGTGGCCCACAACTGCCAGGTGGGCGAAGATTGCGCCTTGGCGGGGCAGGTGGCCCTGGCTGGCGGAGTCACCCTGGGGGACGGCGTGCTCATGGGAGGCCGTTCCGGGGTCTCCGATGGCTTGACCGTGCCCGACGGCGTGGTGGTGGGAGGCTGCGCCGTGGTCTTCTCAGAGCCCGCACCAGGCCAGTACCTGCTGGGCATTCCCGCCCGCCCTCACCGCGAATGGAAACGTCAGGTGTTGAGCCTGGCCAGACTTCCTGCTGTCATCGCCAACTGGAAGCCCCGCGCCACACCGAGCGAGCCCGATAGCTGTGACCCGTAATCAGCGAACCCTCAAGACCCCCTTCGAGCTCGAGGGCGTGGGACTCCACGAAGGGGTCCCTGTCCACGTGCAGGTGCGCCCGGGACGAACGGACACCGGCGCCGTCTTCATCCGTACGGACCTGCCCGACGCCGACCCCATCCCCGCGACCCTTGCCACCCTGACCGAGGGTGAACGGCGAACGCTGCTGCGCCGGGGACAGGCTGAAGTCCACACCATCGAGCATCTCTTGGCTGCCTTGTCGGCGGCGCAGATCGACAACGTCGAGATCGAACTCGACGCGCCCGAGCTGCCTGCCCTCGACGGATCGGCCCTGCCTTGGTTCGAGGCGCTCATCGCCGCGGGCAAGGTCGACCAGAAGGCGCAGCGCAAGGTGCTCGTGATCGAGGAGCCGCTGTTCGTGTCCGAGGGCAGCGCGGCCATCCACGCCGTGCCGGGGGGAGACGAGGGATTGGCGCTGTCCTACACCCTCGACTACCGTGAGGCCGGGCTGCCGCCACAGTTCGTCGAGGCCTTCGTGCCTGATGAAGCGCTGGCCGAGGAGATCCTGGCAGCCCGCACATTCGTCTTCGCCCACGAGGTGGAGGCCCTGCGAGCAGCGGGCCTGGGGGCCGGGGCCAACGAGCAGAACACGGTGGTCCTTGAGGGCGCAGAACCGCTCCACGGGCCCCTGCGCATGGTCGACGAACCGGCGCGGCACAAGCTGCTCGACCTGCTGGGCGATCTGTTCTTGCTGGGCGCCGATATCCAGGGTTCGGTGACGGCCACGCGCTCGGGCCACAAGCTGCATCACGCCATGGTCCGCCGTCTGGCCGAGGTCATGGAGTGGGAGGAGAACACGGGCCGGGTGGTGCGGGACACGGGGATGAACATCCTCGAGATCGCCGAACTGCTGCCTCACCGCTACCCCTTCTTGCTGGTCGATCGGGTGCTTGAGCTAGAAGGCTACCGGCGCGCCGTGGGCATCAAGAACGTGACGGTGAACGAACCCTTTTTCAGCGGGCACTTCCCGGGCCAGCCGATCATGCCCGGGGTGTTGATCCTGGAGGCCCTGGCCCAGCTGGCTGGCACTTTGTTGCTGCGCCGCATGGAGTACACCGGCAAGATGCCGGTCTTGTGGGCCATCGACAAGGTCAAGCTCCGTCGGTCGGTGGTGCCCGGTGACCAACTGCGACTCGAAGTGGAGGCAACAAAGGTGCGGGATACGATGGGCCGTGTGGAGTGCAAGGCCAAAGTGAACAATCAGATCGCGGCCGAGGCCCAGATGGTCTTCACCTTGGTGGACGCAGGGTGAACATCCACCCCACAGCCATCGTCGACGCCGATGCCGAGCTGGCAGACGACGTCACCGTCGGCCCCTACACGATCATCGAGGGCGGCGTGCGCATCGGCCCGGGCTGCACCATCGGTCCCCATTGCTACTTCGCCAAGGGCACCAAGGTGGGCGAGCGGAACAGCTTCACCGCCTTCGTCAGCGCGGGGACCGGCCCCCAGGACGTGGCTTTCCAGAACACCGACAGCACCCTCGAGATCGGTGATGACAACACCTTTCGCGAGTATGTGTCGCTCAACCGCGGCACCCCGAAAGAACGTTCGCTGACCCGCATCGGCAACAACAACTTCTTCATGACCGCCAGCCACGTGGGGCACGATTGCGTGCTGGGCAGCAACATCATCCTGACCAACTGCGTGCTGGTGGCTGGCCACTGCCATATCGGCGACAACGCGGTGCTGAGCGGCTTCGTGGGCCTGGCCCAGTTCGTCACCGTGGGCAGGCTGAGCTACATCGGCGCCACCAGTCGGGTGGTCCAAGACGTGCCGCCCTTCGTGAAGATGGCCGGTGACCCGGCCGAGGTGCGCATGGTCAACGAAGTGGGCATGCAGCGGGCGGGCTGTTCGAAGAGCGAGGTCGACGAGATCAAGCACGTCTACCGCGCGATCTTTCGTACGGGTAGGAGCGTGAGCGAAGAAGCCCACTCCTACATGAATGACACCTCGGCCATGGTGCGCGAACTGGCCGAGTTCCTGTTGCGAAAAGAGGCCGGACGCTTTGGCCGCTACCGGGAGTCGTTGCGTGGGCACTAGCCAAGAGGCCTTGCGGGCCGTCGTCATCGGTGTGGGCCATCTGGGCCAGCACCACGCTCGCCTGTTGGCCCAAGAGGTCGACGGTGTCGAGCTGGTGGGGGTGGTCGATGCGGACGCAGCGCGCTGCGGCGAGATCGCCGAGCGCCTGGGCGTGGCGGCCTTCTCAGACCCGTCCGAGATCCCTGACGACGTACGGGCGGCCTCTGTGGCCGTGCCCACCAGTCTCCATCACCAGGTGGTCATGCCTCTGCTGGAGCGCGGCGTGAACGTGCTGGTCGAGAAGCCCATGGCGGCCGACCTCGACCAGGCCCGGTCCATGGAGAAGCTGGCCAGAGACAAGGGCCTGGTGCTTCATGTGGGGCACATCGAGCGCTTTAATCCCGCGCTGAATGCCTTTCACGAGCGCTCGCTCACGCCCCGCTTCATCGAGGCCCATCGCCTGGCGCCGTTCAACTACCGCACCCTCGATGTGTCCGTGGTCATGGATCTCATGATCCACGACATCGACATCGTGCTCGAGCTGGCGGGCTCACCGCTGATCAACGTGGACGCCGTGGGCAGCCGGGTGCTGGGCGAACAGGTCGACATCGCCAACGCCCGGCTGAGCTTCGAGAACGGCTGCGTGGCCAACGTCACCGCCAGCCGGGTGTCCTTCGAGCCCATGCGCAAGACCCGGGTCTTCGCCGACGACGCCTTCCTCTCCATGGACTTCGGCACCCGCCGGGCCTTCGTGGCGGCCAAGGCTGAGGGCTTCGACCTGGGCAGCCTGCGAGCGGCCGATCAGTCCAAGATCGAGCCCAAGGCCAGCTTCAAGGAGTTCGTGGCCCAGGGCCTGATGGACCTAGAAGAGATCGACATGGACGAGTGCAACCCGCTGCAGCTCGAGCTGACCGCCTTCGCCAGGGCCATAGCCCACGGCGAGACAGGTGGAGTGGGGGCCGCTGACGGCTTGCGGGCCATGGAGGTGGCCGCGATGATCTCCGACTCGATCGCCGCCCATCACTGGGCCTGAGTCGCCCAACTTCCCGAGAGTTCCATGTCGTTTCCGACCTTGCCCCCTGCTGAGCGTCTTGAGGACGAGATCCTCGAGCGCTGGAAGACCCATGACGTCCCGGCGCGCTCCTTGCGTCAGAACGAGGGGGCTGAGCGCTTCGTGTTCTACGAGGGTCCGCCCACCGCCAATGGCCGTCCGGCGATCCACCACGTCTTCTCTCGCACCCTGAAAGACGTGATCTGCCGGCACCGCCAGATGCTTGGCTATTTCGTGCCTCGCAAGGCCGGCTGGGACACCCAGGGCCTGCCCGTCGAGATCGAGGTGCAGAAGCGGCAAGGCATCGAGAACCGGGAGCAGATCGAAGCCCTGGGCATTGCCGAGTTCAACCGCCTCTGCAAGGAGTCCGTGTTCACCTACAGGAGCGAGTGGGAGGACGTGTCCCGGCGCATGGGCTACTGGCTCGACTACGAGAACGCCTACGTCACCTACGAGACCAGCTACATCGAGAGCTGCTGGGCCCTGTTGTCACGCTTTCACGGGGCGGGTCTGCTCACCAAGGACTTCAAGATCCTGCCCTACTGCCCGCACTGTTCCACCGGGCTGTCCAACCACGAGGTGGCCCAGGGTTACGAGACGGTCCAGGACCCCTCGGTGACCGTGCGCTTCAGTCTCAGCGCTCCGGCAATGCAGTCGTTGTGGTCGCAGCTTGAGAGCTCAGGCTCCTGCCCCGACGAATCGGTCGACGGGTTGGGGACCGTGTCCCTGTTGGTCTGGACCACCACGCCCTGGACGCTCTTTTCCAACGTGGCCGCGGCGGTCCACGGCGAGCTGACCTACGTGCTGGCTCGGGTGCCGGCGCAAGGCGACGCCGACGCTCAGGACAGCCATCAGGGCGAAGTGCTCATCGTGGCCGAGGGGCGGGTGGCAGAGGTCCTGGGCAAGGACGCGGTGGTGCTGGCCAGCTTCCCCGGCGCCCTGCTCGAAGGTCTGGCCTACGAGCGGCCCCTGGCCCAGGTGGTCATCGACGAGCCCACCGAGGCGACCCACACCGTGCGCCTGGCCGACTTCGTCTCGGCCAGCGACGGTACGGGCGTGGTGCACATGGCGCCGGCCTTTGGCGCCGACGACTTCACCATCCGCCAGCGTGACGATCTGCCCCTGGTCATGCCCGTCGACGATCAGGGCTGCTTCACCGAGGCCGTTCCGGGCTTCGCCGGGCGCTTCGTCAAAGAGGCCGACAAGGACATCATCAAGCTGCTGAAAGAGACCGACAGGCTCTGGGCCAGAGCCACGGTCGATCACAGCTATCCCCACTGCTGGCGCTGCCATGCGCCCCTGCTCTACATGGCTCGCCCGAGCTGGTATCTGCGCACCACGAAACTCCGCGACCTGCTGGTCGAGCGCAACAAGGAGATCGACTGGCATCCTCCCGAGATCGGCAGCGGCCGCTTCGGTGAGTGGTTGTCCAACAACGTCGACTGGGCCCTGAGCCGGGAGCGCTTCTGGGGCACTCCGCTCAACATCTGGGTCTGCGATGGCTGCGGCGCCGAGAAGGCACCGGCGTCGCTCAGCGCACTGGGCCTCGACGACGACTTTGATCCGCACAGGCCGTTCATCGACGAGGTGACCCTGCCGTGCGACGAGTGCGGCGGCATCATGCAGCGCACGCCCGAGGTCATCGATTGCTGGTTCGACTCGGGCGCCATGCCCTTCGCCCAGGCAGGCTGGCCAAAGCAGACCGGCGGCGAGCTCCCGGAGAACTTCCCCGCGGATTATATCTGCGAGGGCATCGATCAGACTCGTGGTTGGTTCTACACGCTCCACGTCATCTCGGTCTTCTTGACCGGCCGACCGGCCACCAAGCGCGTGCTGGTCAACAACATGCTGCTCGATGGCAAGGGCAAGAAGATGAGCAAGCACGTGGGCAACGTGGTCGACCCCTGGCAGGCCTTCGAGTCGAGCGGAGCGGATGCCGCTCGCTGGGCCTTCATGAGTCAGGGACAGGTCTGGTTGCCCAAGCGCTTCGATCAACGGGCCGTCGAAGATGTGCGCCGCCGGGTCTTCGGGACGGTGCAGAACTGCTACGCGTTCTTGGCGCTCTACGCTGACCTCGACGGTTGGGCTCCAGGGGATCCGGCTCCCGGCCCTGCGGATCGCCCCTCCATTGATCGTTGGTTGTTGTCCCGGCTGCAGACCCTCACCCGTTCGGTGAGCGCGGCCTACGAGAACCTCGACCTGAATGAGCTCACCGATCAGTTGGAGACGTTCATCGCCGATGAACTGAGCAACTGGTACGTGCGCCGCAACCGCGCCCGCTTCTGGAAGTCTGGGGACAGCGACGACAAGCGGGGGGCTTTCGCCACTCTGGCCGAGGCTCTCGAGCGGGTCTCGCTCTTGCTCGCCCCGGCGGTGCCGTTCTTGTCCGAGTGGCTGTGGTCCGCCGTGACCGCCGCAGAGCCCGGCGCCTCGGTGCACCTGGCGTCGTGGCCAGCGGTCGACGAAGCGCTCATCGACGATGAGCTGGAGCGAGAGATGGCCGCCGTGCTCTCGGCCGCAGCCCTGGGGCGGTCGGTGCGCGCCGCCCACGACCTGAAGCTGCGCCAGCCCCTGCGTCGGGTGCTGATCAAGGCCGCCGACCCCGCTGACGGCGAGCGCCTGCAGCGCCCGGAGCTGGCTCGCCTGGTCGCCGAAGAACTCAACGTCAAGGCCGTCGAGGTGGTGGAACAGGCCGACTTTCGCGAGCTGTCCGCCCGGGCCAACTTCAAGGTGCTGGGGCGCCGGCTCGGGCCCAAGATGAAGGCGGTGGGCGCGGCAGTCCGTGACCTTGACGAGGCGGCTCTCGAACGGTTCTCACGAGAGGGCTCGCTGACCCTGGTCATTGACGGAGAAGAGCTGCAACTGAGCGGCGACGAAGTCGAGCTTGTGGAAACCGGGCGGCAGGGTTACGCCGTGGCCGGTGATGGGCGTCTGGTCCTGGCCCTCGACACCGAACTCGACGAAGGCCTGCTTTCCGAGGGGCGCGCCCGCGAGATCATCAATCGCATTCAGGGCCGTCGCAAGGCGGCAGGGCTCGACGTGGCCGACCGGGTGTTGGTGCGCCTGGCGACGACCGACGTTCTGGCAGCGGCGGCAAGAGTTCACGAGGAACTGATTCTTGGCGAAGTGCTGGGCACGAGCCTTGAGTTGCTCGACGATGGCGACAGTGAGGTGGGCGAGATCTACGAGATCGATGGTGCGGCCCTGTGGGTCGATGTGCAGCGCAGCCGTTGAGCGACGGCGCGCGGTGCCCAGTGGCCGCGAGCATACCGGTGCCGGCCGCTGCCGCTGAGCTCAGGCTCGACGGCTCATTCTGCGGCTTCGGCCTCGGCTTCGATCTCGACCGCGTCGACCTTCGCTTGCCTCGGGTCGTAGAGCGCGATGCGGTTGCGCCCAGCCTTCTTGGCCGCCAGCAACGTGGCGTCGGCGGCCCGCAAGGTGTCATCGAAGGCGTCGCTGCGCAGGGGATCCCAGCTGGCCACGCCGATGGTCACGGTGACCCGGGCGGTCTTGCCATCCTGGGTGAAGTGGGTGTCCTCGATGGTGGCTCGCAGCCGCTCGGCGATGCGGGCGGCGTCCCGGAGGTTCGTGTCCGGGAGCAGAATCGCGAACTCGTCGCCGCCCACGCGGGCCGCGGTGTCGAACGGACGCAGGGCCTTCTGCAGCAGCTGACCGAGGCGCCCCAGGAGCTCGTCGACGAAGGGGTGGCCGTACTGATCGTTGACCGCCTTGAAGCCGTCCAGGTCGAGCATGAGCAGGCCCAGGCAGCGGCCGTCGCGAGCGCTGCGGGCGCAGTCGATGCGGCAGCGGTCGTAGAAGTAACGGTCGTTGCGCAGCCCGGTCTTGTAGTCGGTGGTGGTGGCCTGCAGCAGAGACTGTCGGTCTTCGTGGAGGCGGGCCAGGGCCCGGCGGCGGGCGATGGAGAAGCGCAGTCGCCGACAGATGAGATCGACGCCGTCGTCCGGCGAGAGGAAGTCGTCCAGGCTCTCGGCGTGCTCTTCCAGGCAGGCCGGGCTCTCGGTGAGCACCAGCATGGCCGGGCCCCCTGGCTGCTCGGCCAGGGTCAGCAAACTGGTCAGCTCGGCGTCGTTTGCGCCCGACCCCAGGGGCGAGAGGACCACGGCGTCCAGGTCTTGAAGCTGAGCGCGGCCCCAGGTGTCGGCCTGATTGTGGGTGACCACGACACCCCATCCCCGGGCTCGAAGCTCGGTTTCCAGCTCGTTCCCCGGCAGCAAGCCGTGGAGAGCCAGGAGAACACGGAAGGCGTCCTTGGGCTGGGAAATGGGAATGTATTCCTGAAGAGGGGGCGAAATGAACCTATCCCGGATGGCGAGATCCGGCAACGGTGGCTGAAAACGGGCTGAGGCCAGCAGCGGCACGAGGGGGCGGGGCGAACGGATCGCACGGGATTCGGCAGGCTCTGTACCTCGGCGGATTGATGCCAACCGCCTTGTTTTGCTAGGGTTCTCGGCTCGTTTGTGCGCTGCGCACTTCAAGACGTGGTCACAGGTCGCCCCGGCCAGCTCAAAGGCTGAGAGGGGGCAGATCGGTGGCTCGTGGCCGAAGAGTGCAGCGTGCTGTTCGTTCCGACGATGTTCGGGACATTCCATGACCACTCACGCCTTCCAGGGCGCCCCGCAAGATCTCGTGTGAGATCGCGGGATCCGGAGAATCCGTTGCAAAAAACCACGATCGAGGAACTTCTCGAGGCCGGTGCTCATTTCGGCTCGTGGACGCACACCTGGAACCCCGCCATGAAGCCGTTCATCCACGGCCGGCGGAACAAGATCCACATCATCAACCTGGTGCACACCGTGCGCGGGTTGACGAAGGCTGCCCACTTCCTCCGCGAAGTGGCCGCCACTGGACGCCAGATCGTCTACGTAGGCACCAAGCGCCAGATGCGCGGCATCCTGCTGCAAGAGGTGAAGCGCGTTGAGATGCCTTGGGTGACCGAGCGTTGGCTTGGCGGCACCCTGACCAACTTCAAGACCGTCCGCTCCCGTCTCAGCCGCCTCGAAGAACTCGAGGGCATGGAAGAGAACGGCGAGATGGCCGCGCTGAAGAAGAAGGCTCAGTCCCAGCTCACCCGCGAGCTGCGCCGCATCAAGAAGAACCTCGATGGGCTGCGCACCCTGAACCGTATTCCGGGCGCCATGGTCGTCATCGATCCCAAGCGCGAGCACATCGCCGTGGCCGAGGCCCGGCGGGTCAACGTGCCGGTGATCGCGATCCTCGACACCGACTGTGATCCCACGCCGGTCGACATCCCGATTCCGGCCAATGATGACTCCATGCGTTCGGTGGGTCTGATCCTGGGTCGGCTGTCCGACGCCATCGCAGAAGGCCAGAAGCGCTTCAAGGCTTCGGGTCGTGCGCCTGAAGATGCACTGGGCGTGCGCGACGAGGGCGGCAAGGTCCATGCCATGGACTCCGACCACGCTCTGGCGGCGCAGATGAAGAAGGCCGCCGAAGATGAGGCCAAGGCAGCTGCCGGCAAGGGCGACGCACCAGTTGCTGAGGCTGCCGCTGACGCCGCTCCCGCAGGCACTGAGCCAGAGGCCGCGGTCGCTCCCAGCACACCCGCCACTGAAGCTGCGAGTACGCCAGTGACGGCGGGCTCCGGCGATGATTCTGACACCACCAAGGCCCCCAGCACCGAGTCCTGAGCAGATGAGCACCACGATCACCGCCACCCAGGTCAAAGATCTGCGCACCATGACCGGCGCGCCCATGATGGACTGCAAGAAGGCCCTCAACGAGAGCGGCGGCGATGTCGACAAGGCCGTCGACTGGCTGCGCAAGAAGGGCATCGCCAAGGCCGCGAAGAAGGCCGGTCGGGAGGCCAGCGAAGGCCTGGTGAGCAGCTACATCCACCACAACGGGCGGGTGGGTGTGTTGCTTGAGGTCAACTGCGAGACCGATTTCATGGCCGCGACCGACAAGTTCAAGACCTTCTGCCGAGAGGTCTCCTTGCACATCGCCTCCATGAACCCGATCTGCGTGGCTCGCGAAGGTGTGCCCGAAGAGCTGGTGGCCAAAGAGACCGAGATCCTCAAGTCTCAGATCGATCAGAGCAAGCCCGCTGAGATCCAAGAGAAGATGCTGGCCGGGCGCATGAACAAGTTCTACGCCGAACGTGTGCTGCTCGATCAGTCCTTCGTCAAGGACGACACCAAGACCATCGAGCAGTTCCGCACCGAGACCGTGGGCCAGCTGGGCGAGAACATCAAGATCAACCGCTTCGCTCGCTTCGAGATCGGTAGCTGACCACGACTCTGCCCGGTACTGGGAGCGGCCCGTGGCCTACAAGAGTGTTCTGCTCAAGCTGAGCGGTGAGGCCCTCGGGGCCGACGCCGACCATTCGATTCAGGCTGCTGCGATCGATTCATTGGCCCAGCAGGTGCGGGCTGTGGTCCAGAGCGGTTGCAGGCTGGCCATCGTGGTGGGGGGCGGCAACATCCTGCGCGGGACCGAGATTCTCGGCACCGTGTCGGTCCGTGCCACCGCCGACCAGATGGGCATGCTGGCCACCATCGTCAATGGCCTGGCCCTGATGGACGGGCTCGAGCGCAACGGCCTGGAGGCTCGGCTCATGTCGGCGGTTTCTGCCGACCAGATCTGTGAGCCGTTCATCCGTCGGCGGGCCATTCGGCACCTCGACAAGGGCCGGGTGGTGATCCTGGCGGGGGGCACAGGCAACCCGTTCTTCACCACCGACACATCGGCAGCTCTGCGGGCCTCCGAGCTGGGTTGCGACATCATGCTCAAGGCCACCAAGGTCGACGGGGTCTACGACGCCGACCCCAACAAGGTGCAGGGCGCCCAGCGCTTCGAGCGCCTGACCTATCGCGAAGTGCTCGACAAGAATCTGCGGGTGATGGACCTCACCGCCATTACCATGTGCATGGACAACAACATGCCGATCAACGTCTTTGACGTGCTCACCCCTGGCAATCTGGAGCGGGTGGTGGCAGGCGAAGCGATCGGCACCACCGTCACGGCAGACTGAAATTACCCGCCGGGGCATCAGCTACTCACGACCGTCTCCCCGAGGCGGTGTGCGAAGGGAGCGAACATGAGCGCAGAAGCCATCCTGAAAGACAGCAAGGAGAAGATGCAGAAGGGCATCGACTTCTTCGGCGAGAACCTCAAAGGGCTGCGAGCGGGCCGGGTCACACCCGCGTTGGTCGACTCCGTGCGGGTCGACGCCTACGGCAGCCCCATGCCCCTGAACCAGGTGGCCACGATCAGCATGCCCGAGCCGCGTCAGCTGCTGGTCAAGCCGTTTGACCCTTCGATGTGCACGGCCATCGAGAAGGGCATCCTCAAGAGCGACCTGGGCATCACCCCGGCCACGGACGGCAAGGTCGTCCGCCTGAACGTGCCCATGATGAGTCAGGAGCAGCGGGACAAGATGTCCGCCAGGGTGAAAGAGCTGGCCGAGCAGGCCCGGGTCACCGTGCGCAACATCCGTCGCGACCAGAACAAGGCCACCGACGCCACGGCCAAGGACCACGAACTCTCCGAAGACCAGGCCCGCGACCTGAAAGACGAGATCCAGACCCTGACCAAGAACAGCGAGGCCGAGATCGACAAGCTCGCCGACGCCCGGGTCCAGGAGATCCAAGACAGCTGAACCACAGGACTGCCGCGGCGATCTGCCGCGCCACGCCATCTGTGGGGGTGTAGCTCAGTTGGTAGAGCATCGGCCTTTTAAGCCGCAGGTCCAGGGTTCGAGTCCCTGCGCCCCCACCACTTTGGCTCCTGCATCGTCAGTGCCTTGGGGCGAGCCTCTGGTGCCTGGTGAAGCGTGCTCTGGCGGTGGTGGCCCGCTCCATGGCCCGTGATCCTCCCGCCCGTCGGGGCCTGGGACAGGGCCGTGGGGCACGACCCATCCGCACCTCGCCGGTCTCGTATACGATGTGTATGCTCGAGACCTGGGCAGCGGAGCTAGGGGGCTCACTCGACACGGTCCCAGCTGGCGATTTCACAGCACACGCGTCGGAAGTTCACGGGAGGATGACCATGTCGCACGCCTGGTACGTCGTATCCACTGGGGGCGAGCGAGGTCCAATCAGCGGAGCCCAACTCAAGCAGCTGGCAGCCGATGGCGAGATCGACGCGGCGACGCTCGTGCGCAGGGACGATCTGGATGAGCCCCGGCCGGCCAGCAGGATCAAGGGACTGATTCCGGCGCAAGCCGTGGCTGAGCCGGTGTCGGCGCGGGCGGCAGCGGTCGCCAGGCGCGGGCAGCACAGGCGCGAGGTGAACAAGCGGAAGGTCCGCAACGCGGGGCGCTGGCTGCTGGCGATCGGCATCCTCCTCGCATTGCACGGCACCAGTGAGGGGCTCGGGGTGAAGACGGTCGTCGATCAGGCAAAAGCCGAGGTCGACGCCGAGTTCAGCGCGGACGATTGGCTGGAGGTCGCTGGTGAGGAGATGACCGTCACGGAGTTCAAGTCGCAGATGGACGCGGAGGTGCTGCGCACATTCTTGGCGGTCTACCTCGTGGCGGCCATCATGATCGGGCTCTACTTCTGGGCCAGGAGTTCACCGCTGCCTGCCATCGTGACGGGACTCTGCGTGTATCTCGTCCTGGTGGCCGTTCAAGCCGTGGTTGAGCCCGGGACCCTGCTCTCAGGGCTGTTCTGGAAGTTCTTCATCATCAGTGGATTGCTGGCCGGCATCCGAGCGGCGATGGCCCAGCAGGTCTCGCAGCGGCGCGCCGAGCCCGGGCCGACCTGATGGTGGCCGCGCACGATGGGGATCCACGGGGCACCTGCCCGACGTGCGGGGCCGCACTGCTCACGGACAAGCCGTTCTGCACCACTTGCGAACGGCTGATGACCGGAGCTACGACCAGGCGCTCTCGTCCCGGGCAACGCCAGCGGCGGACCCGGCGAGCATTGGGGGACCTCAAGGGCGCCCTTGAGCTGTGGGTCGTCCTGTTGATCACGTCCGCGGCGGCGTCGCTGGTGGCGGCGTTCAGCGAGCTGGAGTGGCCGCTCATCGATGCCGTTGTGAGCTGCCTCGTGGCAGCCATCGTCTTGTTCTGGTGCTGGGGCGATCGCTCGCGGATCAGGCCTCTCTTGGCCGAGCCCGGCTTCCGTGGGAACAACTGGTGGATCACGCCGTTGGTACTGCTCGGATTCGGTCTCTTCATGACCGCCTACATGAGTCTGCTCGAGCTGACGCGTGTCGGGGTCGAGTCGTACGTCACTCCCTTCCGCGACGCCGGTTGGCCCATGTGGACAGCCTTCCTGCTGATCAGCGTCCACCCCGCCATCTTCGAGGAGTTCGCGTTCCGCGGGGTCATTCAGGAGCGTCTGGGGCTGGTCATGCAGCCGCGCGACACACTGATCGTCCAGGCCGCCATGTTCTCCGTGCTGCACATGCTGCCGCTCATCTTCGTCAGCCACTTCGTCCTGGGCCTGGCGCTGGGCTGGCTCAGACTTCGTACGGGCAGTCTGCTGCCTTGCATGCTCGTGCACGGGCTTTGGAATGCCTGGGTGTTGATGGGCGAGTTGACGGGCGGGGCCTGATCCGCGGGACCAGCTTAGCGGCCGTGCCGTGGCCCCGTTCGGCGGTTTCCCACGGTGGTTTCTGGTGGTGTCTGCTGACCCCTTGATGGGCAGCTCTCCTCCGTCGAACCCGACGGGCTCTCGCCGGGGACGGAGTGTGGCGCGTCACTCTGGTCTCGCCGCAAGGGTGACGAGGCCTGGCTGGTGACGCCACCTCGCCGCATCCGAACGCTTCGGCCCTCCGAGCTCACAGCCGACGATGCCAAACTGGCCTGGAGTACCCATGGGCCAGCACCAATCCGGCTGCGAGCGGCAACGTGATCCTGAGCTTCGTGCTGCGTCAGTAGGGGACTGGCAGCCGTAGGTCGGCGGCCATCCCGCCTCTCACTCGTGCCGCAGGGCTTCGACCGGGTCCATTTTCGCCGCGCGCCAGGCCGGGTAGATCCCGAACAGCACTCCCACGCCGGCCGAGATGCCGAAGGCCAGCAGGGGCGCTGACGGTGTGACGATGGTGACCATGTCGGCGAAGTGCTCCACCGCCACGGGGATGGCCAGGCCCAAGGCCACGCCCATGAGTCCGCCGCCTACGGAGAGGCACACGGTCTCGACCAGAAACTGGGTCACGATGTGGCGCTGCTTGGCACCCAGCGCTCGGCGGATGCCGATCTCGCGAGTGCGTTCGGTGACCGTGGCCAGCATGACGTTCATGATGCCGATGCCGCCCACCAGCAGGCTGATGCCCGCGATGGAGCCGAGCACGATGTTGAAGATGCGCTTGGTCTCGGCGGCCCTGGCCAGCAGCTCCAGGGGCACCACCACTTCGTAGTCGCGCTTCTTGTGGAAGCGGCCGAGCATCTCCCGGGCGGCCCCGGCGACCAGGCCCACGTTCTCGGGCCAATCGACGGCCACGATGACCTGGTGGAGGTCGACCTCCTGCATGTCGAAGCTGCCTGAGCGGCGCACGACCTGCAGCTTGCCGTACCACTTGCGCGCGGTTTCGTAGGGTACGAAGACCTCGCCGGTGACATCGCTGCCCGCTGCGGGAGGGTCGTCCGACAAGGGCACTCTGGGCGCCAGTGTACCCACCACGGTGTAGTAGTCAGGGCCGACCTTGACCCGTTGACCGAGGGCCGATTCGAAGGGGAACAAGAACCGCGCCACCTCGGTGCCCAGGACACAGACGTTGTTGAGCGTGCGCTCGTCTTCAGGGGTGAGAAAGCGGCCTTCCCAAATGAGCCGGCCGGTCACCTCGAGATAGAGCGGCCGGGTGGCCATGATCCGTGGCGTCATCACCCGGTCGTTGAAGCGCACCTCGTGCTGCAGCTCGCGGATGGGCACGATGTGCGTCACCCCGGGAAAGGTCTGCTCGACCCGGGCCAGATCGTCGTCGGTGATGCCATAGGCCAGCACCCGCGATTGCTGGTTGCCCGCGTTGGGGTCGTCGGCGGGCTTGACGCTGCGCAGGATCACGTTCTGGCTGCCCAGCAGTCTGATCTGCTCTTGAGCTTCGTGGCTGGCGCCCTCGCCAATGGCCAGCATGGAGATCACGCTGCTGGTGCCAAAGAGCACGCCCAGGGTGGTGAGCAGGGTGCGCAGCTTGTGCAGCATGAGGCTGCTCACCCCTGCCTTCACCGTGCGTAGCAGAGCACTACCTCTCATGATGTGGCCTGCGCTCCCAGCCGTTGATCGATGATCTGTTCGATGCGTCCGTCGCGCATGCGCAGCACGTGGCTGGCCCGCTCGGCCACGTGGCTCTCATGGGTGACGAACAGAATGGTCTTCCCTTCCCGGGAGAGCTCGTCAAAGAGGTCGAGGATCTCGTTGGCGGTCTGGCTGTCCAGGTTGCCCGTGGCCTCGTCCGCCAGGATCAGGTCGGGATCGTTGACCAGGGAGCGAGCGATGGCCACCCGCTGCTGCTGGCCACCGGACAGTTCGTTGGGTCGGTGGCCGAGTCGTTCGCCGAGGCCCATGCGTTCTGCCAGTTGGCGGGCTCGGGCTTCGCCGTCGGCGGGGGGCTCGTCCTGGTAGAAGAGCGGCACCATGATGTTCTCGAGCACGTCGAGCTGGGCGATCAGGTTGTACGACTGAAAGATGAAGCCCAGGCGCCGGGAGCGCATCTCGCTCAGCTCGTCATCCGAGAGGGTGTTCACGTCTTCGCCCCCGAGCTCGTAGGTGCCGGAGGAGGGGCGGTCGAGGCAGCCCATGACATTGAGCAGGGTCGACTTGCCGCTGCCCGAGGCGCCCATGATCGACCAGTACTCGCCGGGCTGCACGTCGAAGCTCACCCCATCGAGGGCGTGCACCTCTTCGGAGCCCATGCGGTAGAGCCGTCGCACGTCTTCCAGGTGAGCGACGGCGCGGGTCTCAGGCACATGGGTCATGGGGCTGGTGATCAGCTGCCCTTCTCGCTGGTCGCGGCAGGCTTCGCCGGGGAGGCAAGTTGTGGCTTGTCGCCGTCCTTGGTGGAGGACTCCTGGCTGTGACTGGCGGTCGACCCTTCGCCCTTGCTGCCTCGTCCGTGCCGGCCCCCGCCCTTCTCAGAGGCGCCTTCGGGTGGCTTGCCGCCGCGCTCAGAGCCTCCATGCTCTGAAGGCCCACGCTCAGAGCCGCTGCGTTCTTGTTCTGCCGGCAGCAACTCGGCACCCGGGGGGCGGGCCAGCAGAGCCACGTCGCCCTCGTCGATGCCGTCGATGATGTGCACCCAGCGGCCGTTGTTCTGGCCCACGGTCACGGCCCGCTTCTCGTGGCCCGTGGGGGTGGACACGAAGACCACGGGGGAGCCCGCGTCGAGGAATATCGTCTGCACTGGCAGCTGCACCGCGTCGTCGAGTGTGTCCACCAGGATCTCGATGCTGCAGGACATGCCCGGGCGAATGCGTGGGTCCTGGCTCAGTACGCGAATGTTGGTCTTGTAGACTCGCAGGTCGGGGTTGGCGAACCACGAGTTCTGGTCGGGTAGCACGGCCTTGTAGCTGACCTCCCCGGGGAAGGTCTCGTGCAGGGCGTCCACGGTGACCGCGCAGGCCATGCCCGTGACCACCTTCTCGAGCACGGACTCGTGCAGGCTGGCCTCGGCGATGAACCCATCAGAAGAGGGGATCATGATGATCGACTGGCGCTCCCGAACGGTGGAGCCCTCTTTCATGGGTTCGCCACCGCCGTAGCGCCCGCTGCTCTCCCGGGCGTAGACCACCATGCCGGAGACAGGGGCCTCGATGCGCGACTTCTCGATCTGGCTCACCAGCTTGTCGAACTCGGCCGTCTCGACCTGGAACGTGGCGTCGGTTGTGCGCCAGTTGGCATCGAAGTCGGCGAGACGGGCGCCAGCCTGCAGCTTCACCCGCACCAGCTCCCGCTCCTTCTCGGTGACCAGGCTCTCCAGTTCTTTCTTGCGGCGGGGGATCTCGTAGTCCTCGAAGAGTTCCTTGGCTCGCTTGGCCTGGTTGAGCTTGACCACCGAACGGGTCTTGGCCAGCTCGTCCGCGTCGAGTTGAGCCTGTTCCAGAAAGCCCTTCTGGTTCAGGCGTCTCGACCACTCAAGGTCTTGTTCTGCGCGGGAGAGTTCTTCGTCTGCAAGGAGGATGGCCTCGTCCTTGCTCTTGGCCTCCTGGGGCATGTCTCCATCGATGTACTTCTTGAGGTCGAGGCTGGCGAAGTCGAGCTCTTGCGTCGCCTTCGCCACGTCGCTCTCGTTCTGGCTGACCTGGATGGCGTGGTTCTGCTTGGCTTTGACGAAGGCCGCCTCTGCGTTCTGGACCCGGATCTCCTGGGTCACGCGGCGGTCGACCAAGGCGCTGTTGTCCAGCTCGCAGAGCAGGTCGCCCGGCTCGACGTGAGTGCCTTCGTCGATCAGATAGAGCACGGTGGACTGGCCTTCGATTTCGCTCTTGAGCGTGACCGCGTCCGCAGCCTCGAGGTTGCCCCGCTCGACCACGCTGATCTTGAGCGGCCCCTTGATCGCCGTAGCGCCCACGACGGTGCGGTTGGCTGCAGGGTCTTCGCCGGTCAGGGTCATGGCTGCCCAGCCTGCGCCACCCAAGACCACGACGGTGAAGAGGAGAGGCCAGAGGGACCGCTTGCGTTGAGAACTCATGGGTTCCGAGTCTCCATCAGGGCCTGGACGGGCCCGGTTTCTACAGAGACTCCTGCGTCCGTGA
The DNA here is from genome assembly GCA_964537035.1 of uncultured Phycisphaerales bacterium. Lineage (GTDB taxonomy): Bacteria > Planctomycetota > B15-G4 > B15-G4 > B15-G4 > CAZIAK01. The sequence continues at coordinate 25,137 of CAZIAK010000034.1, forward strand.
TGCGCAGCAGCTCCATGTCTCGATAAAGGGCAAGTCCGGACAGGATGTAGTCCGTGACATCTGCTGCGAGGCCGTTGCGCGCCTGCAACAACGCCTCTTTTGATTCGAGAACGTCGCGGGTGGCTGCCCGGCCGGCCTCGAGGTTGAGCTCAGTGCTCTCGACCCGCCGACTGGCCAGCACCACGGCGTTCTGCTGGATCTGGTACGACTCCCGAGCGGCGGCCAGGCTGCGCAGGGCATCGCGCACATCGGCCACGATGCGATCCGTGGATTCTTCGGCGTTCCGTCGGGAGCGTTCGAGGGTGATCAGGCTCTGGCGGTAGGCGTTGCGCTCGGGGATGTTGTCGATGGGCAGGTCGAGTTCGAGGGCCAACCGCCAGGGGCGGACTGTGCTGCCGTCGTGGTCGAAGGGCTGCCCCTCAGAGCTCGTCGAGCTGCCGCTGAGCACGACGTCGAGCCCGGACTGAAGATCGTTTTCGGCCACGACCACTTTGCGCGCGGCGTCCTCGACCTGCTGGTTCAAGGTCATTTGGTCGAAGCGATTGGCCAGGGCCAGATCGATGACCAGATTCTCACCGGGGTCGAGATCAAGGAAGGGCCAGCGGGAGAGGTCGAGGTTGTCCCCACGGTCGAGCGGCAAGGTCGCGTCGATGGGCAGGCCCAGCAAGAGCTTGTACGAGTCGAGCTGGTTCTGCAGCGTGCGCTGTACGTCGATGACCCGGTTGCGCGCTCGAAGTTCATCCTGGCGGGCCTGGTCAACCTGGATCTCGTTGAGCTGCCCCGCCTCGGCGAAGGCCTCGTTTCGCTCTCGGAGCAGGGTCAGGCTGCGGGCATTCTCCTGCTCGTTTGAGAGCGTGTCGAGCTGGCGCAGGACGCCGAAGAAGCGCTCGGTGACGTCGTAGGCGAAAGTGCGCCGAAAGCGTTCGTAGGCCCGGGCCTCGTAGAGCACATCGCGCTCAGCCTGAGTCAGGGGCTCGAGCACGATCTTGGAGCCGAAGCCGCGGAGCAGGGGCTGGCTGATGGTGAGCGAGAGGTTGCTTACCGCGTCCCAGCCATCGCTGCTGTCGATGTCCCTGAAGATCTCGAGGCTGGCGTCGCCCACGATCTGCGCGCCCGTGCCCAGTAGTTTGCTGAAGCCCGCCTGAGAGAGCACACCTGCAGAGCTGGTGCCGCTGTCGGCCACCGACGCGTCGCCCCCGGCGTTGCGTTGGATGGAGAAGCGCCAGCGTTCGAGGGTCAGGTCGAGGGCGGCGAGGTAGAGGGACTCGCGGCGGTTCTGGAAGTCGCGGCTGTTCTCCGAGGAGACGAGGAGCAGCTCGGTCAGGGTGAAGGGCTCTGGCGACTCTCCTGCGATCAGGCGCTTGCGCAGCGTGTCCTCGGGGCGCTGGATGCTGAACGGCCCGCCTGCAGCCAGCTCGTCGCGCCGCTGGCGGATGATGGCGTACGTGGCGTCGTCGGCATCGGACACGTACTGGGTCGGAGTCTGGCAGCTGGCGCAGAGGGCACAGGCCAGGACGACGGTGGCGATGGTGGAGGGAGATCTTTGCATGGCAGGGCCGAGGCTGCGGATCGTACCTACCGGCAGGCACAGAGAGTGAGCCCTGCTTCTGGTTGGACACCTGACGGCAACACACTCACCGGCGGGCGGCCAGAGCGGCCCCCAGGCAAGCTACGCACGGGCGTTGACCCTCAGCTGTCCTCGGCCAGGCTTCCCGCGGCCCAGTCATCGGCGCCCACGGTGCTCCTGGAGCTGCCGCCGCTCACGGACGAGTTGTCCCCGATGGCGGCGTTGGTCTGGCCGCCGCTGACCGAGGCATAGCGGCCGCTGGATGTGTTGACCAGTCCGCCGCTGATGGACGAGTTGTCTCCCAGGGCCTGGCCGAAGGCGCCGCCGCTCACCGAGGCGCTCAGGCCCGCGGCCGTGCTGCTCAGCCCGCCGGAGATCGAGGCGTAGTCACCAGCCGCCGTGTTGAACTGGCCGCCGCTGATCGTGGCGGCCTTGCCTGTGGCCTGGTTGAGGGCTCCGCCGCTCACCGAGGCGTAGGTGCCGCTGGCGATGTTGTAGCGGCCGCCGCTGACGGCGGAGAAGGCGCTGCTGGCCACACCGCGATAGCCGCCGCTGACCGAGGCGCTGTCGCCGCTGGCCAGGTTGCGAGCGCCGCCGCTGACAGACGCGAAGGGGGCGGCGAGGCTGTTGTCTCTGCCGCTCAGCGTGCCGCCGAAACTCTGGTGGCTCTGGCCCCGTCCGACGATGATGTTGTGCGAGCCGGTGCGTACGTCGCCGGAGGGGTTGCCCGGCTCGTTGTAGCCCACGATGAGGTTGCCCAAGCCGTTCACCTGGGTGAGCAAGGGGTCGGTGCTGGAGGGGTCGGCTGGAAAACCATTGGTGGCGTCGAGGCCGTTGACGATCTGCAGATTGACACCGCTGATGCGCAGGGTCTGGTTCACCTCGGTACCGAGGCCGTCGCCGACGTAGAGCAGGGACATGTGGCTCAGAATACGCGCTTGCTCCGGGCTCAATGTGCTGCCGCCGCCCACCATGGCAGTGGGGTTCGGGGCCCATGGCTTGCCATGGACGCGCCCGCCATGGCTTGCGCTGGCACCTGCCATGGAGAGGGCGCCAGGCTCGCCCACCTTGCCGTCGGCCCTCGCTGCCTTTGCGTCCTGGCGAAATCGGGCGCCGTCGCTCCAGAAGATCACATCGCCGGAGGTGTTGTGCAGCAGCAGCTCCGGCGCACCGAGCCCGTCAAGGTCAACGCGCTCTGCGGACAGTCCCAGGCCCTTGTCAGCGAGGCCGAGCTCCTGGGTGCGGTCACGAAAACGGCCCGTCCCGTCGCCGAGCAGTGCTGTGTTGGCATCGGGCGAGACCAGGTAGAGATCGGCCAGACCATCGCCATTGAGATCGCCGGGGAGCACGAACGACACCAGCGTGCGGGGAAGACGCTGCGAGACCGGCGTGAACAGACCACCGCCGAGGTTGACCGACACCGCGACGCCGCCGTCCCGGCCGAGGTGCAACTTGTCCATCAAGGAGTCGTTCGTCAGCTGCAGCAGTCGTGTCGGCGCGTCGGTGGGGGCCAGCTGCAGGGGCTGCAGGGTGGGGGACAGCGCGAGAACGAGGATGAGCAAGGTCTGCATGCTGAGACTCTCCGTGAAACATCGGCGTCAGGATCGCGAGGCCCGCGTGCGCGGCTCTTCTAGTAGCGGCACAGGCTCGTTTGATTCTATCGATTTGTGTCGATGTGAGCTGCCTGCAGCCAAGAGGCTTTGTGCGGCCATCGGCTCACGCCTGGGATCCGGCGGTCTCTGCGCTACCCTGGGCGGCCCGCGGAGCTGACGCCGCGGCCACCTTTCCTGACCCGTCGCCCCGCCACCATGACCCTGGACCCCCTCCTCCTGTTGGCTGTGGTCACCGTTGTAGGCTTGCTCGGTGGCCGGCTGGCGAAACTGTGCGGTCTGGCCAGCGTGACCGGACAGATCCTGGCTGGCCTGGCCCTGGGCAGCGCTGGGCTGGGCTGGGTCAGCGCTGAAGACGCCTCGTCCCTGGCGCCCGTGACCCATTTCTCCCTGGGCTTGATCACCCTGGTGGTGGGCGGCCACCTGAACATGCGTCGCCTGCGGGGAGCTCACGCCCGGCTGGGCCTGCTGATCTTGGCCGAGGTGCTGGTGACGCCCCTGCTGGTCTACGTGGTGGTGGTGGGAATCTGCGGGCAGCCCTGGGGGCTGGGCTTGCTCCTGGCGGCCCTCTCCATTGCTACCGCCCCTGCCACGGTGGTGGCCCTGGTGGCCGAGAGCCGCAGCCGGGGCGTGTTCGTCAAGACGCTCATGGGTGCGGTGGCGTTCAACAACATCGCCTGCATCTTTCTCTTCGAGATGGCGCACCTGGCGGTGACGGCCCTGGGCGCTGGCAACGAACTCTCAGCCATCGACCTGATCAATCAACCCCTGATCGAACTGGGGACGACCGCCGTCATCGGCGGGGGACTGGGCGTCCTGCTGGTGCTGGTGACGCGACGCATCGTGCAGAGCGAGAAGCTGGCCACGGCGTCGCTGATCGCCGTGCTCCTGGCCACGGGATTGGCCCAACAGCTGGGCGCGTCGTCCCTGCTGGCCAGCCTGTTTCTGGGCATGACCCTGGCCAACCTCACACCAGACAAGGACAAGATCGTCGAATCGGCGTTCGTCGACATTCGCACGGCGATCTTCGCGGTGTTCTTCACCTTGGCGGGCGTGCACCTGCACGTCTCAGAGCTGTCCGACGTGTGGAGGCTGGTGTTGGCCGTGTTCTTCGCCAGGCTCGTGGGCAAGATGTTGGCTGGCAACCTCGCGCTGCGCCTGGCCGGCGCCACGGAGAAGGTGCGCCGCTACATCGGCATGGCCCTCGTGCCCCAGGCTGGTGTGGCAGTGGGTCTGATCCTGGTGGCTCAGGACGACCCGGCCCTGGCCGAGCTGGGACCGGCGTTGCTCACGATCGGGCTGGGTGTGGTGGCCTTGAACGAGGTTCTCGGTCCGCCCCTGGTGCGCCACGCCCTGAAGCAGTCGGGGGACGCCGGGCAAGACCGCGCCCGACTGATCGACTTCTTGCACGAGGAGAACATCCTCGTCGGCCTCAAGGCCACGACCAAGGAGGAGGCCATCGAGTCTCTGGTGGACGCGTTGATTCGCACCAACCATCTCGACGCAGACCGGCAGCGGCTGCTGGACTCTGTGCTGGAGCGTGAGGCCCAGGTCTCGACCTGCTTCGGCGGTGGACTGGCGGTGCCCCACGGCATTCTCGAGACCGGCGAGAGCATGGTGGGCGCCATGGGCATCAGCCGCGAAGGCCTGAACTTCGACACTCCCGATGGCCGGCCCGTGCACTGCATGGTGGTCCTGGCCACTCCGGAGAACGAACGGAACCGACACCTGCAGGTGCTGGCCGCCTTGGCCCGGGCGGTGGGCAGCGATCCGAACGTGCAACGCCAGCTGTTCAACGCGGCCTCGCCAGCCCACGCTTACGACATCCTGCACACCGAGGAAGCCCAGGAGTTCAACTACTTCCTCGAGGACGACGAGCAACTCTCCACGGCGAGCGCTTGAGCGGCTCAGTCCGCCGCAGCGCAGGGCGATTTTCGGCGCCTGAGCAGATGGGCCAGGCCCAAGCCCAAGAAGACCACCGCGGCCACGTTCTCGAGGGGGCCCGGGAGCATGGGCTCGCTGAGGTCGGGCAGTTCGAGAGTCGACGCGGTGCTCCCGAGCCAGACATCGAGCAGGGCCCCGGAGGCCAGGGCCACGATGATGATCGTGGTCAGGTAGATGCCCACGGTGGGGCCGCCGAGTTTGCTGCGCAGGGCGCCGAGAGCGCCGATGTTCGTGGCCGGTCCCACGAGCAGCAGCACCAGGGCCGCGCCCGGTGACATGCCCTGGGCCACCAGCGCCGCTGCCAGGGGGGTGGACGCTTCGGCGCAGATGTACAGCGGGACGCCGATGAGCACCATGGCCGGCATGGCCACCCACGAGTCGCCGAAGCTTGCAGCGATGGTCTCTGCAGGGATCCAGGTCGTGATGGCCGCGGCGGCCACGATGCCCAAGAGCACCCAGCCGAAGATGTCTCCCAGCAGGTCGCCGAAGGCGTAGGTCAGGCCAGCGCGAAAACGGGCAGCGAAGCTTGTCGGCGTGTCGTCGGCCTGGGCCTGGCAGCAGGACGGCTCGGCTGCCGGCCCACTGATGGGCTGATGGGCTGAGACTTTGCTCTGTTCGGATCTCTGGTCCCGGGCGTCCTCAGCCAAGCCGGCCAGGATGGCGGTGACGCAGGCGGCGAGGGGGCGGACCAC
>CAZIAK010000034.1:31049-54280 GCA_964537035.1 uncultured Phycisphaerales bacterium
GTCTGGAGCATGGGGCTACCGAAGTTGTGCGTGGGCACCCGGTCTACCACACCGCAGCGACGGACAACTCTGGCAGGCCCAGCACGGCAGCAGCAGATGGCCATGAATGCTGGGGTATGTTGAAATCATCGGGTAGTCAGGTGTGGTAAACTGCCCGCCCACGGCCCACCGAGTCGTGGACTGCAGGAGTGTCGATCATGGAAGGGCTTGGCCCTGATGCCACTGGCTGGCAGGCTCCCTCTGCCGATGAGATCTCGCCGCCCGTGAAGGCTCATACTGACCTCGCTGAACAGCTGGCGCACAGCCGTTCACTGCACCACGCCGTGCTCGACGGCATGCTCGACCCGGTGGTTTGCATCAACGCCCAGGGCATCATTCTCGACGCCAGCCGCTCGGTGCAAGTCGTGTTCGGCTATGACGCCAAGGAGCTCATGGGCCAGAACGTATCCCTGTTGATGACCGGCGAACATCGCGACGACCATGACGATTACCTCGCTCGCTATCTGTCCACCGGCGAGACCAACATCCTGGGAGACACCCGCCAGTTCTCCGTGAAGCGCAAGGATGGTGAGGTGATCGACGTCGAGCTGTCGGTCAACCGGGTCGATCTGCCCGGGGCCTCCGAGCCGATCTTCGTGGGCAGCTTTCGTGATGTCACCGAACGGAAACGGGCCCGCCGCGCCGAGACGGCCATGCTGCGGGCCCTGGCTGCCATCGGCGAGTCGTCGGCCATGCTGGCCCACGAGATCAAGAACCCCGTGACCGCCGTGAATCTGGCCCTGCGCGCCGTGGCCGACCAGCTCGGCGAGGACGAACAGACGATCCTCGAAGACCTGGCCAGTCGCTTGCGGCGGCTCGAGCTGCAGATGCGTCAGACCCTCACCTTTGCCAAGCCCCTCGACCTGAAGTTGGTGCGCTGCAGCGTCGCGGGCCTGGTCGACGACACGGTCCTGTCCTGCCGCCCGATTCTCAGCAGTCACAACGCGGTGGTCTCCGTCGACGTGGCTGCCGACGTGCCGCCCCTGCTGATCGACGAAGGGCGCGTCGAGGAAGTGCTCACGAACCTGCTGCTCAATGCCGTCGAGGTGGGCGACGTGCGCAGGGTGCATGTGCGGGTCGTGGCGCCCTCCGCCGGTTGGCGCGATGTGGTCTTCACCGTTGATGACGATGGCCCGGGCATTTCCCCCAAGGTACGGGAGACGTTGTTCAGTCCCTTCGTCACCACCAAGCAAGAGGGCACGGGCCTGGGCCTGCCCATCTGCCGGCGCATTCTCGAAGAGCACGGTGGCACGATCGACCTGGTCGAGAGCACGTTGGGTGGGGCATGTCTTGAGGTGCGCCTGCCTGTGGACGGACCGCCAGACAAGGCGGGCTTCGCCGAGTACCATGCTCCGCCACGGAAGTCTTCGCCAGAGGCCTCACCATGAACGACCCGAAGTCGCTGAATAACGGCCAGAGTGAGATCTCTGTCTTTCTGGTCGACGACCACGCCATGATTCGCGCTTGCGTGCGCAGCCTGGTGGACGGCATGGCGGGGTTTCAGGTGGTGGGCGGAGTGGGCGACGCGCGCACGGCCATCGATCAGGTGTCTCGCGTGCTGCCAGATGTGGTGTTGCTCGACATCACCATGCCCGGGCTGTCCGGCATCGACGCCATTGAGCAGCTACGCGCCGTGCATCCCAAGGTGCGCGTTCTGATGCTGAGTCACCACGAGGGGGAGACCTTCGTGGAGCAGTCGCTGCAGCATGGTGCCGATGGATACCTCTCCAAGGACAGCGAGCCCGACGAGCTGGCCTTGGCCATGCGCTCGGCCATGCGCGGCCGGGTCTACATCTCGCCGAAGCTTGTCCGTGGTCTGGTGGGAGTGAACCGCAAGGGCGATGTGCGCACAGGCAGCCGTCTGACCACCTTGACCCCTCGAGAACGAGAGGTCTTTCAGCTCCTGGCCCTGGGCCTGAGCAACAAGGAGGTCGCCCGCAAACTCGACGTGAGCGTGGGCACGGCCAAGAAGCACCGCGAGAATCTGCAACGCAAGCTCGACTGCCACTCAGCTGCAGAGCTCGCCCGCCTGGCCATTCGCGAAGGGCTGCTTGGCGACTGAGCAGAGGCCTCAAGCGGCAGTCTCCCTGCGATCGGCCGCTCGGTTGGTTTGGCTCTGGCCTGCAGAGTCCACCAGGATCGTCGCGAGGGCCTGACGGGGGCTGCAGGTCCGCCCACGGCGCCTACGCTCATCGTCCCATGGTGGGCTGCGCAGCAAGGCGGTCCAATGGGGGTGCGTCAGGTCGGCGGATACCCCGCCAGAACCAGCGCCGTCACCCTTGCCAAGGAGTCGTCATGACCGTCTCGACCCATGTGCGCGCCAAAGACCTGATGCAGACCGACGTCACGACTCTGAGCGCCGAAGACACAATTACTGAGGCCATCAGGGTCTTCGAAGAAGAGCGCATCCACGGCGCACCTGTGGTCGACGGCCAGGGACGCCTGGTAGGCGTCCTCTCTGCGTCCGATATCGTCAAGGTGAGTCACGTCGAGGGCGGGCGTATCGACGCGGAGCGGCACGAGTACTACCTGGCCAATCCCCTCGAAGAGAACCTGGGCGAGACACCCTGGTGGGATGAGGACTTCTTCAGCAAGGAGGACTACAGCGTCGACGTGCTGGGCGACAAGACCGTGCGCGATTGGATGAACCCCAAGGCCGTGCACGTCGCCCCGGAGGCGAGCCTGCGCAAGGTCTGCCAGACCATGACCAACGAGCGCATCCACCGTGTCCTGATCGTGGACGACGGTGAACTCATGGGCTTGCTGTCGTCGTTCGACGTGGTGCGTTTCCTGGCCCAGAACCTCTGAGCAGAGCTTTGCTCTCCGGTCTCTTTCATTGAGGGGCAGGGGTTACCATGCGTGTCCGCACAGCCTCGGCAAAGGCTGTGCTCCGGCTTCGACCCACGCATGGAAGGCACAGTATGGAGAGGGCTGCTCTGCCCCAGGTCCGGCAGTGGTGCTGGCGTCACCGTGGCTTGCGAGCCATGCACCTCGTCTTGGTCGCCCGCTCGGCCCTCTTGCTGGCGGTGGCCCTCTTGGCCACGGGCTGCGAGCCCCGGGCCGTGTCGATCCCAGCCGACCTGCCCTCTGGAGCGCTCGCGCTGCAGCCGGGTGACAGCCTGCTGCAGCACGCCGAGCGCATCAGGGTCAGCGACTTTCCCCAGACCAACCTGCCCCAGGCTGTGGGTCAGCGCCTGGTGGAGCTGTGGTCGTCCGATCCGTGGCCCATCGCCGCGGACGACTGGCTGGGAGGCGAGGCCCTCCCCTCGGGGGCTGGCACCGCCCTGGGTTTTGAAACCGGCGTCGCGTTGCGCCGCTGGCGTTGTCACCCTGCGCTGCGCCCTGACCTCGACGGGGGGCAGCTGCACCTGCTGCACGAGGGCCGCGAGGTCCGTCCGCTGTTCCAGGCGTCCGCCGCCCGTGAGTTGCAGTGGATGGACAACTCGGCCCAGCTGTTGTTCTGGTGGGTCGCCGACGAGGGCGCGTTGGTGGCCCTGGGCGCCAGACCACCGGGCCCCCTGAGCTACGTCTATGAGCCAGACGAGGCCCGGGGCGTGGGGCATTTCGAGCGCGGGCTGATCCCTGGCGGCGAGGCGCCGCAGAACGCATCTGAGCTGCTGTCACGGGTCACGGTGGGGGCCGTGGATCGCCGTGCCCTCGCCGCGCCCGCCCCCACCACCCTGCAGCTGGAGGTCGATTGGCTCGCGGGGGACTCGCTCAGGGTGGCCGTGGCCGTGGCGGATCTTGGTCTGGGTTGGTCTGAGGCGCCCACTCCCGAAGAGCGCACCCGCAGGGGCTGGGTCGACGACCCTCGGCTGGGCTTGCGGCGTCTGGCCCCCAGGCCCGGCCAGGGTGATGGGGTCACGTTCGCCATCGAAGTGACCCTCCATGGCGAGGTGTTCCCGGTCTGGTCTCGTCACGTCCCGCCAGGCAAGGGTTGGCACGAGGAGACCGTCGATCTGGGGTACTTTGCCGGTCAGCCCATCAGCCTGGCCTTGATCACTCGACCTGGCAGGGACGGCTCCCAGCTCTTCGATCACGGGTTGTGGGGTGACCTGACAGTCGAGGGTGTGGTGGATGGCCCGCCCGTGCGCCCCCACGTGGTCTTGGTCGATCTGCCCGGTCTGGGCTCGGCCGATCGCACCCCGGGCCTGGACGGCTGGGCAACGGTCTCCGGAGCCACGGTCGTCGGCGCCATGGACGTCGAACCATGGCCCGACGCGAGCCCGCCCGGCGCAGTGCGTCTGCCCGCTGCGGTCAGTCTGCTCACGGGCCTGAGGCGTCACGACCAGGGTGTGCGGCTCGCGCTGGATCACCTGCCCGCCTCAATGGCCAGCCCGAACGCCAGCCTGAAGGCCAGCCTGGGCGCTGGTCTGGTCACCGACTTGGCGGCCGCCGGGTATGAGACCCGCGGACGCACGGAGGGCGGGCACATGGTGCCCGAACTGGGCTTCGCCGGCGGCTTCTCCCGCTTCGACTTTCAGCGACTCGACCTGGACACCTCGAGCAACGGCAGCTGGAGCCGGGAGCTGGCCTGGGTCTCCTCACGCCGCAGCGCCCGCCCCTTGTTCTTGTTCTTCTCCAGCGCCCAGATGCTGCCCCCGAGTTGTGACGAGAAGGACGCCTTGCAGCGGCTCGACGGGCTGGTGGCCGACCTGCTGCGTCAGATCGATGAGGCCTTCGGTGGCGAACCGACCTTGATCGTGGTGACGTCAGATCACCCTCGGCCAGGGGCTGGCGCGACCGTGCCGTTGCTGGTGCGCTGGCCCCCAGGTTGGGCCTCGCGATCGGAGCTGAACGGGGAGGGTCGAGGGCTCGGCAGCGCCGCCGCGAGCACGGTCTCGATTCTGGACGTGGCGCCGACGATCCTTCACCTGGCAGGCCTGCAGCCCTCCCACGGCATGGACGGACGGAGCTTGGCTGAGCGCTGAGCGCGGTCCGACGGAGCGCCGAACAGAGGCTGGCTGAGTGTCACGGTGGTCCCGGCGGAGCGCGTGGGAGCTCGGCTGTGCGCAAGCCAGTCGCCCCAGGTCGCTAGGGCTTGATCACGAAGCTCCATTGGTCGGCCAGGCCAGCGGCCTCGCTGATCGGCGCGAGGCAGACGCCCTCTCTGCAGATCCAGACCATGGCGCCCTCGTCTGCGGTGCGATCGGAGAGCAAGGACGGCATCTCTTGAACACCCGCCCCGGCCAGGGCGGCCGCTGCCTCCGGAGCCCGGGCCACCAGGAGCGCGGCGGGCAGGAAGGTGCTCCGGGCTGCGGCCAGCAAGGCCTGGTAATCGGGGTTCTCGGGCGCGCCGTCGAGGACCACCTCGGCCAGGGGACCGGCCCAGGCGTCGAGAGTGAGCAGCAAGCTAGGCAGGCTGGCGGCGGCTCCTGAGGTCAGACCGCCCAAGCGCGCGAGGGCCTTGTCGAGGGAGGCTCGCAGCACACCGTCGTCGTCGAGAGGCGAGAGCCGGGCGAAGATCCACAGGGCGATGCTCTGGGGCGAGGGCCGGGCGCCGTCCACCACCTTGCGGCCCCGCGAGGGCAACAGGGGGTCGTCGCCCAGGGTGAGGAAGAAGCCGCCCTTGTCAGGGTCTTCGAAGCGCTCGTGCATGGCGAAGGCCAGCTCCCAGGCGAAGGCCAGCAGGTCGGCGTTCCCCGTGGTCTCGTAGGCGTCGAGGATGCCCCAGGCCAGGTAGGCGTGGTCGGTCAGGTCGCCGGCTCCGGACGCTCGCCCTTCGAAGAGCTGGTGGTGCAGCTGCAGCGCGCCCTGCTCATCCCGATACGAGAGCTCGGTCATGAGCGCGTGGGCCAGCTCGCCGGTGACAACCCTGAACGGCTCGTCGTCGAGCAGCCGCGCCGAGAGGGCGAAGGCGCTCAGGGCCAGGCCATTCCACGAGGTCAGGCACTTCTCATCGCGAAACGCCTGGGGACGCCGGGCGCGCACGCCCATCAGCCGGTCCCGCTGCGTGTCGAGCCAGGTGACGAACTCTGCGCCGCTGGGCAGGCCATCCCCAGGGTCGGCGGCCAGCTCGTCGACGTTTCGCCGAGGCCGGGGGATGGACAGTCCCCGCTCGAAGTTGCCCTCGTCGGTGATCTCGAAGAGCCGAGCGAAATGCGCGCCGTCCGTGTCGCCGAGCACGCGCTTCAGCTCACCTGGCGTCCAGAGATAGACGTCCCCCTCTTCGGCGTGATCACTGGTCGCCTGGCCCTGCTCGTCGTAGGGCAACGAATCTGCATCTCGGGCGGAGTAGAACAGGCCTTCGGGGGAGCGCATGTCGTCCAGCAGCCAGGACAGGGTGTCCCGGGCCACCCGCGCGAAGCGGGCCTCTCCTGTCACCGCGTAGGCCTCGGCGTAGGCGCTGCTGAGCAGGGCGTTGTCGTAGAGCATCTTCTCGAAATGGGGCACGTCCCAGCGGGGGTCGGTGGAGTAGCGATGAAAGCCCCCGCCCACCTGATCGCGCATGCCGCCCTTGGACATGGCGTCCAGGGTGACCAGGGCGGGCCCCAGGTCGATGTCGTCGGTACGCAACGAGCGGCGCAACAAGAAGCGCAGCACCATCGATGGGGGGAAACGGTTGGGGCCGCGGCTGGCCATGCCGCCCAGCACGGGGTCCAGGCCCTCGATCAGCTCTTGGGTCGCCGCGGCCAGTAGCACGTCCGTCTCGAAGGGCTCTGCTTTGGGCAGGCGGTCTGCCAGCAGGATCGGGTCGTTCTTTTCGGTCAGGTCGAGGATGTTCTGGCGGTCGTTTGTCCAGGCGTTGGAGAGGTCGGTGAGCATCTTCATGAACGAGGGCATGCGGCCCCGGCCCACGGGCGGGTAGTAGGTCCCGGCGTGGTAGGGCTTGCCGTCGGGGGTGAGCCAGGCCGAGAGGGGCCAGCCACCGCTGCCGGTCATGGCCTGCACCGCGTCCATGTAACGCTGGTCGACGTCCGGGCGCTGCTCCCTGTCGACCTTGATGCACACGTAGTGGCTGTTCATGTAGGCGGCGGTGGCTTCGTTCATGAACGACTCGTGTTCCATGACGTGGCACCAGTGACACGAGCTGTAGCCGATCGAGAGGAACACTGGGCGGTTGAGCTCTGCCGCCAGGGCGAAGGCCTCGGGGCCCCAGGGATGCCATTCCACCGGGTTGTCTGCGTGCTGACGCAGGTAGGGGCTGTCTGTGGCGAGCAGCCGCCAGCCGCCGCTGCGTGCGGCCAGGTTGCTCTGGGCAGTTCTGGCGCCGTCGCCGTGAGCTGCAGCGGCCGCTGAGCCGGTGTCCTGGCTAGCAACGGTGGCCGCATCCGGGTGGGTGACGGCGCCAGGAGCCCCGTCGTCCACCTGGGCGGGGGCGCAGGCGGGGGCCGCACAGAGCAGCAACAGCGCTCCGGCCAGGGCGCAGAGCAGGGTTTGCCGGGGACCACTGTTAGACTGGTTCACTTCGCGATGTCTTGGCATCTCGCCACGATAACAAGCCCACCCTGACACTCTGTCCAGCGACCCATGCGCGTCTTCGCCCTCTCTGATCCTCATCTGTCCTTTGGTACGTCGGGCAAGACCATGGATCGTTTCGGTCCTCAGTGGGTCGATCACCCGACCCGCATGGCAGAAGCTTGGGATCGCCTGGTGGCCGACGACGACCTGGTGTTGGTGCCCGGCGACATCAGCTGGGCTCGCACCGCCGAGCAGGTGGCCCCCGATCTGGCCTGGCTGGCAGACCGCCCGGGTACCAAGCTCATGGGCAAGGGCAACCACGACTCGTGGTGGAAGAAGAAGGCCAAGTTGGCGCCTCTGCTGCCCCCTGGTGTCCTCGCGCTCGACGGCGATGTGGTGCAGGTGGGCCCCCTGGCCATCGCTGGCACCCGCTTGTGGGACACCCCCGAGGTGGCCTACCACGACCACATCGTCTGGCAGGGAGAACCCATCTCCGCCGAGCTGACGGCTGATCAGGCGGCGGCCGCCGAGAAGGTCTTTCGCCGAGAGATGGGCAAGCTGGAGCGGTCCCTCGAAGCACTACCCCAGGCGGCGGGGGAACGCCTGGCCATGGTCCATTACCCGCCGGTGTCACCGGGGTTGGCGGCCAACGAGATGACCGCCCTGTTCGAGCGAGCCAGGGTCTCCCACGTGGTTTTCGGGCACCTCCACGCCCTCGACCCGGCTCGGGCAGACGAGATCGGCGGTGAGGCCCGGGGCGTGACCTACCACTGTGCCGCCTGCGACTTCATCGACTTCTCGCCCCTGCTGATCTGCGAGATCGAGAGCTGACAGGAAGGGGGGTGATTCGGTGGCGCCCTCTCCCGTATCATCCCGCCTCGCCGCACCAGCCTTGCGAGGCTGATCGGCCGGTAGGCCCCATCGTCTAGTCAGGTCAGGACACCAGGTTTTCATCCTGGCAACACGGGTTCGAATCCCGTTGGGGTCACCATTCTTGCGCCGCAGCGGGGTGGCGGGTGAGAGGACTGTTCCCCAGTCGGCCTTCGCCTCGTGTGGCTTCCCTCGTGTCGACCTTGATGCTCGGCATTGGGATGGGACAATCGGCGCCTCGCATGTTCAAGGGCCGGGTCTTGGGCCACGGAGCCACTTTTGTTTCTGCCTTGCGTCTCTCTGATGGCCGGTCAGCGGATGGGCGATCGGCCGGGCTTTGTCGAGGGTGCAGTCTGGGACGGTGCCTCATGGGAGGCTCGGCGGGGGATCAAGGAGTGGCTGACTCGGCAGTTCCCTCCGAATCGGAGTTACAAGCCGACGATTGATCAACTCCCCATGACTCGAATGTTGGATCTCGGCCAGCTTCGCGATGCCGACGTTCCGTGTATTGGAACGCTGGAGCGGGCCTTGACGTTGCTTGGCGAGTTGCTCGACACGCAGGATGTCTATCCTCAGTCGTTGCCAACCTATCCGTAGTTCTCCGGAGAGCCCCATGACCATCCCACTGAGCCGTCGACAGATCTTGAGAGATGCAGGGCGGGCGTTGGCGAGCGGTGCGCTGGCAGCGGGATGCGTCGGCGCGGCTGCGAACTCGGGCGAGTCGGGAGCAGCTGGCGCCGCTGCTGAAGAGGCCGACGGCGCGGGGCACGACCAGCCCGCGGGCGCGAAGGCGGGCACCCGCGACACCACCCACCGCGACCAGGCCATCGCCTCCACCTGGGGTTTCGGCCAGGCCGCCAACGCCGTGGCCTGGAAGAGGCTCGCCGCTGGTGTGGCCCATCCCCTCGACGCTGTGGAGGCTGGCGTGCGGGTCACCGAGGCCGACGCGTCCATTCAGTCGGTGGGCTACGGCGGCAACCCCAACGCCCTGGGCGTGGTGCAGCTCGACGCGGCCATCATGCGCGGCGACACCCTCGACTGCGGGTCAGTGGCGGCCCTCGAAGAGATCTTGCACCCCGTGTCCGTGGCCCGCCTGGTCATGGAACGGAGCCGCCACGTCTTGCTGGCGGGGGCTGGTGCGCAGCTCTTCGCGCTCGAGCACGGCTTCGCCACCCAGGACCTGCTGACCCAGAAGGCGCGGGAGGCCTGGCAGCGCTGGTTGGCGAGCAACCTCGAGCGCCCTGCTCCCGAGGATGACCATGACACCATCGGCATGATCGTCAAGGACGGCAGCCGCTTCGCCATGGCCGTGACAACCAGCGGCGCGGCCTACAAGCTGCCGGGTCGGGTGGGCGATTCGCCCATCGTGGGCGCTGGCGGCTACTGCGATGACGAGGCCGGCGGGTGCGTGGCCACGGGCACGGGTGAAGAGGTCATCCGCAACTGCGGCAGCTTCGCCGTGGTGGATGCCATGCGCAGGGGCGCCCACCCGGCGCAGGCCACCGCCGACGTGGTGGCGCGCATCGAACGGCGCATGGCCGCCGGTGGTCGCAAGCACTTCATCGGCATGGTCGCCATGGACCGCCACGGTCGGGTGGGTGGCGCGAGCACCAACGCCGCGTTCCCCTACGCGCTGACGGACGAGAGCGGCACGAGCCTGGTGCAGGTCACGCCGTGAAGCGTACCACCAGCCAGCACGAGTCGTTGCGCCCCGGCGAACACTGCCGTATCACCGAGGCCGAGTGGTTCGACGTGCTCGAGTCTGCCGAGCTGCTGCACCAGTGGGGCTCGGCCCTGCTCGTCGAGGAGGCCGATTTCGGCGCCGGCGCGAGCGCCGCAGTGATGTCTGAAGAGGCCAGCGTCACCCTCGTGCGAGCCTACTGGCGGGACGACAGCCCAGCCCACCGGCACACGGCCTGGCGCTTCGACACCGCCACGTCTCAGCATGTGCGCGAGAACGTGGCCGCCATCGAGCAGGCGTCCTCAGAGGTGGCGACTCTTCTGGCCCAAGCGGAGGCACGGGGCAGCAGCACGATCGAGGAGCTCGCTGCCCAGAAGGACGCCAGCGAGGCGTTCACCCAACGGGCAGAGGACTTCTACCGGGAGCTGTTGCGTCTCGGGCCAAAGAAGAGCTGAGGCTCGATCGCCCGCTCAGGCCGCCACGTGCTCGGCGGTGTCCTTGTCTGCAGTCGTCTGGGCCTGACCGATGAGGTCGGCCGCCGCCACCGCTGGTGTGGCCCGGCCCCGCTCATCCGCCGAACGCTCGCACCGTGGCAGACCCACCGGCGGACGGCGCACCAGGGCCAGCACGTTGCCCTGGCCTCTGGCCCGAGCGATCCAGCCCTTCACCCGTAGCTTGAAGTAGTGGCTGAAGAAACGGGGGAAGCGGGCCCAGCTCAGGTCATAGCCTTCGCGGGCGGGCGGGAAACTCAGCCCCCGCGCGTGTTTCCAGGCGTAGAACACCCGAGTGAATCTGAACAGGTTGAACTTGCCCCAGACCCGCCAGAGGCCCGTGTTGATGAGCAGCTTGGCGAACTTGGGGGAGTAGTTGTTGTGCACCTCGACGCGCGTCGCATAGGGCCGGGCGAAGTCGGTGTGATATTGGCGATGGGTCGAGATGTCGCCGGGCTCGCTCTGGGCCTTGATGCGGTCGGCCATCTGCTGGCTCAGCGACCCTGCGTTCACCGCCTGATCGAGGATCTCGGCCCCGGCCCAGATGTCCAGCCAGTAGATGGACACGCAGTCGGGCCTGTGCTCGGCGTAGAACCGCTCGAGCTTCTTGCAGTCGTCCTCGCTCTCGCCTGGCAGGCCGAAGATCTGATCGACGAACAGCCCGATGCCGTGCTGTTTGCACAGGTCGATGGCGCGGGAGATCTGGTCGTCGCTGTTGGGTCGTCCGATGAGCTTGCGCACCTCGGGGTTCAGCGATTGCACACCCATCTGGATCTGCTGGCAGCCGATCGTCTTCAGGTAGACGATGGTGCGCTCGTTGATGTTGTTGGGGATGGCGAAGCACTTGAAGGGCAGGCGCTCCGCGTCGGTCATGCGCTCGGACAGCTCGCGCAGCCACTCTTCGTCGGCGCAGATGTCGTCGTCGTTGACGCGCATGAGCTTGGGGTTGTACGCGGCCTTCACCCGCCGTAGCTCGTCGAGCACGTTGGTCACGGAGCGGCTGCGCAGGAAGTCCCGGGTGTACATGTAGTCCTTGCGATCCGGGTAGTAGAGCCGCCGGTAGGTGTTGTTGCCGCAGAACGTGCAACCCCAGGGGCAGCCTCTGCGCCACTCCACCAGATGGCCCACCGTGAACGGAGGGCCCAGCTGCCAGAACAGCTCCTTGTCCGGCGCGTGGTAGCGGTCGAGGTCCTGCTCGTAGGGACGCAGGGGGTTCTCGGTGTAGTGCCCCTGCTCGTCCCGCCAGGCCAGGTTGGGGATGGCCGTGTCGACGGCGCCGTCTTCGAGCGAGTTCACCAGCTCGACCAGTCCGTCCTCTGCTTCACCCCGCACGATCCAGTCGTAGGCTCCGCTCTCGGTGAGCGCCTCACCGGACGCTGTGGCGTGGTAGCCACCGGCCACGATGGTCACCTCGGGGAGGGCCTCGCGGATCTTCTCGGCCCACCGCGTACACCAGTCGGCGTTGGCCGTGAGCACCTGAAAGCCCACCACGTCCGGTGCAAACTCTTCGATGCGCTGCAGGATCTCCTTCTCGAAAGAGAAGAGCTTCGCCGCCCAGCGGTTGTTGTATTCCTGGCGGAAGAAGTCGAACAACCGGGGGTCGAAAACGAGCCCGGTCTCGTGGCCCGCGTGACGCAGGGCCGACGACAGATACTGCAGACCGAGACTCTCGACTTCGTTGTAAAGAAAGAGAACGCGCACGGAGTGGCAGCCGGGGGGACCGGCCGTACCTGAAGGGTGGGGGGCCCGTCAGACTACCACGCCTCACGAAGTGCGGGCGGGGTCAGCGGTCAAGCCTGGCCAGCACCACGATCACCGAGGGCGGGCGGGGCTGGGGCAGCCATGACTCAGCGGTCGGGCTTGCGCACCACCACGATCACCGAGTGCCCGGCCGGCGCTGAGAACAGCCGCAGCAGCTTCGATTCGAAGCTGAAGATGCCCGCCAGGCTCGCGTTGAGCCATCGGGGGATGGAGATGCCCACGTTGCTGCCCGCCCCGTCATCAGAGGGCTTGGTGATCGACTGCAGCAGCTTCATGGTCAGCACGGCAGGCAAGATGCCGGGGAAGAGCAGGAAGTTGATGTAGCTACCCTGCAGCACCTCGAAGCCCACCGAGCCGGTCTTGCGCTTCAACTCGCCCAGGGTGTAGCGGCGAAAATGATGGGTGACCCGGTCTTGCTGGGCGTAGAGAAACTGATACGCCGGGCAGGAGGCGATGAGCACGCCCCCCGGTTTGAGCATGCGGTAGATGTCGGCCATGGTGTCCACGTCGTGCTCGATGTGTTCGAGCGCGTCGAAGGCGGTGATGCAGTCGAGGGAGTTGTCCCGGATCGGGCCGTGGCTGCCGTGGCTGGCCACGAGCCGGGGGAAGCCCCGGTTGGCGCAGTGCTCGAGCCCCTTGAAGGTGACGTCGGTGCCGATGACCTTGCCGTATGCGTTCATGGGCCCGAGCATGCCGCCCACGCCGCAGCCCAGATCCATGAGCAGCCGATCGCTGTTCTTCCGTCGGCCCACGAAGCGATCGAGGAGCGAGACGAAGATCGCCCGGCGCCCCTGGAACCACCAGTGGTCGGCCTCGAGTTCGAGGAACTCCTGGTAGACGGCATCTTCCATCAGGCGGGCATCTGAGAGAGCAGCGGTGGGGGTGGCAGCTGGGTAGCTGACTGGCGGCGCACAGGACGAGCCCGGCATACGGTGGGCCGGATTCTAGAGCGATCCTGCCTGAGCCAACAGTACAACCTTGCGCGCCGGCTGCCCGGGGTTCGTCAAACTTCGACCCACGGGCCTGCGGACAGGAGCGCTTGTTGCTCAGCTTCGGGGAGCAGGGCCCGGCCCAGGCAGGTCTCTGGGGCGACCTCTGGCAGCCACTGCTGGCCCTCGGACTCGTGGACGAAGAAGGCGTTGAACTGGGACCTCTGGCAGCCCACCAGGCGGTAGCCTTGCTGCCTGGCCAGCTTCACCAGGGCGCCTAGCGAGGCCCCGGGCTGGCTCGTGCCGGGCCAGCTGAAGTCGTCCCGGTAGGCCACGGTCACGGACTTGTCTGCGGAGAAGAAGCGGTTGTACTCGGCGACGACGACCCGTGGCCGCACCGACTGGATGGCAGACCAGATCCAGTAGTCGACCCCATCGAGGTCGATGGAGAGCAGGTCGATCTCGCCCTCGAAGCCGGTCTTCACGATGAGCCCGTCGATGGTCTCCCGGGTGACCCAGGCGTGCTCAAGGTGGGGCAGATTGTCGGTCACCTCGGGGCACTTCTCGTAGAACCGCCGTCCCTCTTCGAGCTTGCGCTCCCGGCCGTCCACGAGCAGGGCTGAGAAGCCGTGGTTGATGATCAGGTTGGCGCTGTTGCATTGAATGCCATCGGACGCGCAGACCTCCACGGCGCAGCGGCTGCGAAAGCCGATCAGGGCGAAGATGTAGAGCAGCAGGCCGTCTTCGCCGTTCTGGGAGAAGCTGCGAAACTCCGTGTCTTCAAAGGGCGGCAGGGGGCGCCCGTCGGCTGCCCGGTCCTGGTAGTCGAGCAGCAGCCTGATCTGGCTCTGCTTGTCGACGGAGGCGATGCGCTGCCGGGAGGTCTCACGGGCCAGGTGGATCGGGGTCAGGCCCGTCCAGCGCAGCAGGTGCCGCCAGGCCTTGGTCAGCGTCTTGGCGTTGCGTCGGCGGGAGCTGGCCCCTGAGCCCGGGGTCTTGACCCGCGCTGCGCCATGGCGCCGGGCCAGGGGCAGGCCCAAGCCGCCGGGAGGGCTCGGCGATTCAGGGGCATCGGGCGTGCCAGGGGCACGGGCTGCACCGGGGGTGTCAGGGGCGCCGGGTTCGCCAGGGGGGCCGTCGGGCGTCTGGGAGGGGCTGCTCGATGGGGCGGGCATGGCCAGCGTTTCCTCGTGCGTCGCAGGGGATCGGTCGTTCACCGGGGGCTGGGGCCAGGTGGCCGGACGGCGGGCGGTCAGCGACACATGGTCTGTACCAAACGGGACGCTTGGGGAGGAGACTCCGGCTCGGAGTGCCAAAGAGGTAAGTTCGTCCCCTGGGCTGGGCTCTCGCCCTACCCCGCCTCGATCTGTCCAACGGAGATGACCCGCCAGTGCAGCGCCACCAGATGGTCGTCCCGATGCTGACCCTGGTCTTGGTCGCGTTGGTTCTCACCGCCGAGAGCTGGCTGCCTGGCCAGCTGTTTCTGCCCCTGACCCTCGATGATTTTCCGGCCTGGAGCGCCGGCGAGGTCGAGGCCGACCTCGAGCCTCACCCCAATCCCAACTGGACCATGTCGGACGTGCTGCACCTGCTGGTGCCCGGTCTGGCGGTCACGTCAGAGGCCCTGGCCCGCGGCGAAGTCCCCCTCTGGGACCCGAGCCAGGCCTTGGGGTTGCCGCACATCGATCAGGTGCACTACTCGGTGCTGTATCCCCCGGCCTGGATTCCTCTGGTTCTGGGGTTGAACGGGCTGGCCCTGCTGGCCTGGTTCCATCTGGTGGCCGCGGGCCTGGGCATGTTGGTCTACCTGCGCTCGATCCACCGCTCGACGGTGGCGGCGGCCACCGGTGCCCTGGCCTTCGTCTGCTCGGCGTGGATCACCGCCCGGCTCCATTCGTTCCCCGTGGTGGGTGCCGCGGTCTGGATGCCCTGGGTGCTCTGGGGGCTGCAGCGGGGCGCGGAGACAGGCCGGGCTCGCTACTACCTTGGCGGGGCCGTGGCTCTTGCCCTCTCCATGCTGGCGGGCTTCCCCCAGGTGACGCTGCTGATCGGCTGCACCGCGGGTCTCATCGAGCTGGGACGCATGGTGCGAGGGCTCGTAGGCAAGAAAGCTGGCGCCATGAGCGGCCTGGCGGGCCTGGCTGCCCTGGGCTTGGGCGTGGCCTTCTCTGCCGTGCAGGTGCTGCCCACCTTGCATTACATGGAGGCCGACTCGGCCCGCTCCGAGCAGGACCTGAAGGTCCTCTCCCAAGAGGGGCTCGAGTGGCCTCTCCTGAACCAGCTCGTCGCCCCTGATTTCTATGCCGACGCAGGCCTGCCTGGCCTCAACCCCATGGCCTTGGGGACCATTCGTCAGGCCTCGGCCCCCGCTGCCATCAATCGGGCCGAGACCTCCATGAGCGTGGGCGTGGTGGCCCTGATCTTGGCCATCCTGACCATGCTCTACGGGCGCACATGGCTCTCGCGCCTCTGGACCCTGATCGTCCTGGTCGTGTTTACCTTGCTGCTCTGGCCCGAGCTGTTTGCCCAGGCGGCGGCGTGGCTGCCCCCGCTGCGTTTCGGCAATCCCAAACGGCTGTTGCTGATCTCGACCTTCGGGCTCTCTGTGCTCGCTGCGGGTGGAGTCGATGTGTTGCGCCGGCCATTCTTGCGCATCACCAGTCTGGGCTGGTTTCTCTCCTTCGCCGTCACGGCCTGGACGGTGTGGCTGATGGTGGCGGTGCCTTCCACGTCGACGAGCGGGGACATCAACGACTGGGCCTTGCGACTCGCCGAAGAGTTCAGCCTGGGCCAGGTGACCGCCGAGCAGTTCTTCATGTTCTCGGGCATGGAGCCGGAGAGTTTCGTCCGAGCCGCCAGCACGTCGTTCCGGTCGACGCTGATCGCCCTGCTGGCGGCGCTCATGGCCCTGCTGATCTTCAGGCCCCGGGCCCGGCCCATCCAATCGGGTTGGGGCTGTCTGGCCCGCCAGGCTCCCGCCCTGCTGCCCGGCGCGGTGTTGGTCGAGCTGATGCTCTCGGCGTTCCCCCTGCTGCGCTCGGCCCCGGCGGCTGCGGTGACCACAGACTCGACCCAGGTCGCCAGCCTCAGCGCCTCTCCCCTGGTGGACATCGCTCGCAGCTGCGCCGCTGAGACAGGTGTGCCTCCGAGGATGGCCCGGTTCGGCAATGATCCGCCGTTCTTGCGGCCCAACTTTCCGGGGCTCTTTGGTCTCCATGATCTGCAGGCCTACGCACCCATGGCACCACGGCGCACCATGCAGCTGCTGGGCAGCTTCGCTCCGGCCATGTCCATCAATGGTTCGCAGATCGGCGGTTTCAGCAGCGCCGAAGAGATGGCGTCGCCGCTGGTCGACATGCTTGGCGTGGCTGCGGTGCTGACCCAGGATGCCGAGCTGTTGCCCCC
Source organism: uncultured Phycisphaerales bacterium (assembly GCA_964537035.1). Classification (GTDB taxonomy): domain Bacteria; phylum Planctomycetota; class B15-G4; order B15-G4; family B15-G4; genus CAZIAK01. The sequence continues at coordinate 47,627 of CAZIAK010000034.1, forward strand.
GGGCTACACCGAGGCGGGGGTGGTGGGTCACGTGCGGGTGCTGCGCAACGACGAGGTCTTCCCTCGGGCCTGGTGCGTGACCGATGTGAGTGACGTGGCCATCGAAGGGGTGCGGCTCAACTGGTTGAGTTCGAAGCGCTTCGATCCCCTGCGCGCCGTGGTCCTCGACGAGCCCTTCGACTGGACCCCCGGCCAGCCCTTCGCCCCCGACCCAGCCCTGGGACTGCCGCTCGATCTCCAAGAGGAAGACCTCTCCGACAGCGGCGCTGATGCCGCTGAAGGGGTCAGTGGCGAGGCCAGTGACGCCGTCAACAGCGAGGGCGTGGGCGACGAGGTTGCCGAGCCCGTCGCTGGCGACCCTGCCGACGCTGACCCTGCCGACGGTACCGACGAAGCCGGGGCCGACGAACGTGACGACGGTCTGGACGTTCTCGTGGCGGACACCGAGGCGGAGGTCAGTGACGGCGCCGTGGCCGACAGGGAGGCCGAGATCGAGGAGGGCGGATCGGACGAGAGTGAGTCTGAAACCGTCCTCAGCCCCTTGGATCTGGCGGACCTGGTGCCCTTCAGCGCCAGGGCCGTGGTCATCGATGTCTACAGCCCGGGTTCGATCACCCTGCGGGTAGGCCCCGGGCCCGATGCGGCCCTGGTCATTGCCGAATCGTGGAGCGATAACTGGCAGGCCACCGTCGACGGCGAGGTCGTGCCCTTGCAACGAGCCAACCACGCCTTGATGGCCCTGCCCGTCCCGGCCAGCGCTGGCAGTGACGTGACCTTGCGCTACGCTGATCCGCTGCTCACCCAGGGCTTGTTCATGGCCCTGGGAGCTGGCCTGGCCTTTGCGGCCGTGGTCTTCGTGGTCCGTCGCCGTGACCGCCAGCGGGGCCAGGCCCCCTCAGTCTCATCTCGCCCAGGAAACGTCGCTCTGTGAAGACGGCCACTCTGATCATCCTGCTCAGCCTGGGCTGTTCTCTTCTGGCCTGTTCGGACGGGGGTGCTGAGGGTGGCGGGGCGGTGGTCCCTGAGCCCGTGCCCGACTCGGCCCACGATTCAGTCTCGGCGGCCGACGTGGTGCGTCCCTTGGTGCGCCTGTGGCGTGACCTGCCAGCGGACGAGATGACGCCGCAGGTAGACGCCAACGGGGGCAGCGCAGCCCATGGAACCATGTGGTTTTCCAGCAACTTCGATGGCAGCCAGCTCTTCTACCGATCCATCCCCACTCAAGAAGGGGGAGTGGTCTATGAAGAGCTGCGACCCCGTGGCGGCGAGTTGCGCCTGGCCGCCGATCAGCTCTGGGGCGTGTGCGCCACAGGGCCGGTGGGAGGGGGCGAAGCGCTCAGCGTGAGGGTGGCTGTCCGTCCCGCGCGGCCCCAGCCCACGTCTCGTGAGCTGCCCCTGGTGGCGGTGGTCGAGATGCCCGAGCCCTTCGATCCCGAGGCGACCTTGTCCCAGGCCGAGATCCTGGCTCTGCTCGATGCGCGCAAGAACGCCAGTCGCGTGATGGTGGGCCTGGTGGGGGCTGACCCGATCGAGCTGCGTGCGGACTTTGTCACCGACCCGGGCACAAGAGCCCTGGCCGTGTACCTGTTGGCGCCCGTTCAGGATCCCACCCGGCCGCTTGTCTACGAGTCGCTGCGGGTGCACCGCTTCTCGCTGTCTGAATACGCTGCGGCCGGGGGAGATGTGAGTCGCATGGAGCGGCTCAGTGACGGCAGCTGTGCGTCGTCGGTGTCCGTTCAGATGGACAGGGATCTGCGCGAAGGTCTGCTCGCGGTGGCGCCCAGCAGTTTCGCCTGGGAGCTACCGCCGACCTCTCTGCCCCGGAGGCTGGAGTTGTCCTTGGGGGTCATGCCTCGGGGCGCGGACGTGGAGGGTGCGGTCCGTTTCATCGTGCGAGCGCAAGATGAGATCGTCCTCGACGAGGTCCGCCATGCGCCGGGTTCCATGGCTGAGGCGGCCTGGTCCGACCGGCTCCTGGATCTGCCCGCATCCCCTGACGAGCCCCTGCGATTGACCCTGTCCACCGAGGCCCTTGGGGACGACCCGCCCCTGTCGTTCTTCGGCCATCCCACCGTGTACACCGACACGGCCACCCAGCGCCCCAACGTGATCCTGATCAGTCTGGACACCCTGCGCCCCGATCGTCTGGGTTGCTACGGGGACGAACCGTCCGACTCGCCGCACCTCGATGCCTTGGCCGCAGAGGGGATGCTCTTCACCGACGCCTACTCCACCAGCAGCTACACCCTGCCCAGTCACGGCTCCATGCTCACCGGCCAGTACCCGGCGTTCCACGGAGCGGTCGACGTCACCGACGCACTCGACCCCCAGCGCTCGCCCCTGCTGGCCGACCTGCTGGCCGACGCAGGGTACGTCACCGCTGGCTTCACCGGCGCAGGCTACGTCTCCAGCGAGTACGGCTTCGCCACGGGCTTCGATCGCTACAGCCACAACGATCCGGTGTGGGCCGTGGACACGGTGCGCGGCGCCATGTTGCTGGACACCATGAGCTGGGAGCGGCTGCCCCTGAGCCCTGAGCTGTTGCGGCGCTACGACGCTGGGTCGGTCACGGACTGGCTCGAGACCCGCCCGGACGGTGCCCCGTTCTTCCTCTTCTTGCACACCTACATCGCGCACAACTTCGCGCCGTCTGAGCCCTGGTTGAAGAGCCACGGCTTGCTGGGTCGCAGCGGTGAGGACGGGTTTCAACGCCCGTTCAATCACAAGGACAGAGAGGCCTTCAACAACGGCGCCGAGCTGTCTCTGAGCGATGTGCAGAAGCAGTACCTGCCCTACTACGACGCTACCATCGCCATGGCCGACGAGTTCGTGGGACAGGTCTTGGCCTCGTTGAGCGCTGCAGGGCTGTCCGACCACACCATGGTGGTGGTGACCTCCGACCACGGGGAAGAGTTCGGCGAGCACGGTTTCTTCGGACACGGCGAGACGCTCTACGACGGCAACACGCGAGTGCCGCTCATCGTGCGCTTGCCCGCTGACCAGGCGGGGGAGCCGGGCCAGGTGTTGACCGCGCCGGTCAGTCTGGTGGACATCGCGCCGTGGGTGCTGTCCGTGGCCGGGCTGCCCGCAGACCGTCGCATGGCCGTGTCTCCGCCCCTGGGGCCTGATCAGCGAGATCCTCCGGGCCGCTCTGTCACCATCATGGAGCTGGACAACCATCGCTATCGCACCAGCTCCCTCCGTGACGGCGAGCTCAAGCTCACCGTGCGTTTCGGCGAAGGCGGAGAGACGTTCGATCGCGAGGTGCTCGAGCTGTACGACCTGGCCGTCGACCCCGACGAGCGGTCTGACCTGTCAGGGACGCGAGCGGCAGACGTGCAGCGCCTGCGCGGCAAGCTGCGCTCGTTTCACGAGCACGCCGAGGCGCTCTTCCCCCGGGATGGCACGGGCTTCGATGTGAACGACCTGTCCCCCGAGATGTTCCGCAACTTGAAGGCGCTGGGCTACCTGGGTGACGTCGAGTATCCCGGGGGCGATGAGAGCGGAAACTAGAGGCCGGTGATGCGTCTCCCGGCACTCTTGGTCCTGGCGATCTGCGCTGCTTGTGGGGACGGCGATGGCTCAGCCGCCGGGGCAGCGCCGGCGCAGCCTTCGTTGCGTGAGACGATCGTCCTGGCTCGCAGTGACGGCAGCGGAACGCCCGCGCCCGTGATCGACCAGCAGCTCCCCTCGATTGCGCTCGAGCGCAACCAGGACTGGCGGCGATCACTGACCGCAGCGGGGCCAGAGCGACATACGGTGGTGCTCCGGTTCGACGGAGCGGCGCCGCGCCTGCTCGTGGCGGTGGTGGGCGGGCAGACCATGCAGCCGTTGCGGGTGGTGGCCACGGGCTCCGGCCAAGTCGAGGCCACGCTCCAGCCGGGGGAGCTGAACCGTGACCTCGTCGTCCGAGCTTTGGGCGGGCCTGTCACCCTCACGCACCTCACGGTGCGCCGCTGGGCCCAGGCAGACTTTGGTGACGCGCAAGCGACCGGGGGCACTCCGCCGGCGGGAGATGCTGAGGCGCCGTGGAAGGGCCCGGCTCCCACACCCCTGCGGCTGGAGGCTGGGAGGGAGTCACGCCAGGGTTGGAGGCTGCCAGGGGGGAGCGAGATCACCCTGGCCGTGAGCCTGCCCAGCCACGCCACTCGCCTGGCTCTTGCCGCCGCCCAAGGTCCGGGGGGAGCGCGCAGTCGGCCACCGGGCCCGCTCCAGGTGTCGTGGCGGGACGACGAGGGACGCCTGCAGAAACTGCCAGCGCTGGACGTGTCCTCGTCGGCCTCCCGCTGGCACGAAGCCTCGATCGATGTGTCGGCCCTGGCGGGGAGGTCTGGTGCCTTTGTCCTGTCGTCTGCTTCTCCCACACGGGGCAGGCCAGGCGCAGGGCCCGAGCGGTGGCTGCTGGTGGCGGTGCCCGAGCTGCTCTGCGAGCAGGGGCGCCCCCGTCCGAACCTGATCTTGATCTCCCTCGACACCACGCGCCCTGATCACCTGGGCCTGTACGGCTACTCACGAGACACCACGCCCCAGCTCGACGCGTTCGCCCGAGACGGCGTGGTCTTCGAAGAGGCGCTGAGTGTCTCGGCCTACACCTTGCCTGCCCATGCCACCATGCTCACCGGCGTCCATCCCCTGGGACACGGCGTGGTGCACCCAGGCCACGCGCTCGACGCGCCGTCCTTGCCGCTCATGGCCAGGGTGCTGCAGCAGCAGGGCTGGGCGACGAGGGCGTTCACAGGCGGCGGTTATCTTGGCGCCGACTACGGTTTCGCGGCGGGCTTCGGTGCCTACGGGCAGCGGGACCCTCTGCGCGGTCTGATCGCCGAAGACCGTGAGCTGCTGCTTGCTCGCGGCGGAGGGCAGGCCCGTCTCGACGCGGTGGAGAGCCAGAACTGGAACACCGCTCTGTCGTGGATTCGAGAACGACGCGAGCTGCCCTTCTTCCTCTTCTTGCAGACCTTCGCCGTCCACGACTACCGCTCCATGGGTGAGCAGCGGGGGCTCTTTGGCGGGCCGCCAGACGGTGCAGGTGTAGACGTCCTGCGTCCCCTGGAGCGCCAGCTCCGTGAGCCCTACAGCGCCGACGATCGTGTGCAACTGCGGGCGTTCTACGACGAGGCCATCGCCCTCACCGACCAGCAGTTGGGCCGCCTCTTCGATCTGCTGGACGAGCTGTCCCTGTCGGACAATACGGTGGTGGTGATCACCGCAGATCACGGAGAGAGCTTCGGCGAACACGGCTTCGGTGACATCGACCTGGTAGGCCACAACTTCGGTCTCTGGGACGAGCAGGTGGCGGTGCCCCTGGTGATCGTCGCCCCCGGGTTGTCGCCGGCTCGCCGCCTTGAGCGCGTCTCCCTCGTCGACCTGGCGCCGACCCTGCTGGAGCTGCTCGACGTGCCCATCCCCGAGGCGGTGCAAGGCCGCTCATTGGTGGGTTGGTTGGCGGGCGATCCCGAGGCCTCCCAGCCGAGCCCATCCCTGCTAGATCTCTCGTCGAACAACGCGCAAGCACGAGCGCTTTACTCAGGCCGCTACAAACTGCTCGTGGGGGACACCGCAGCCCGAGTGACCCTGCCCGTGCCCACGGCCCAGGCGCTCTTTGATCTGCGCGCTGATCCTGGGGAGCAGCTCGACGTGGCGGGCGATCACCCCGGCGTGGTGGCACAGCTCGCAGCGGATCTGGCCCTGGCCGTCGAGTGGATGTCCGTGGGCGCGCGGTCTCCGGGGGAGGCAGATCTCGACGAGGAGACCCTGCGTCAGCTGCAAGAGCTGGGCTACCTGGAACGGTAGGGCAGCGCTACAGGTCGACAGGTTTGGGGTGCTCCGGGTGGCCCTGTTTTTCGGCAAGGGGGGCCGTGGCGCTGACTAGGCGTGGCCGGTGAGGTGCAGGTGATAGAGCCGGTGGTACAACCCGCCCGCCGCCAGCAGCTCGTCGTGTGTCCCCGACTCGTGCAGCCGTCCCTTGTGCATGACCAGGATCAGGTCGGCGTTCACCACGGTCGAGAGCCTGTGGGCGATGACCACGCTGGTGCGGCCCTCGAGCAGGGTGGCCGTCGCGGACTCGATCCAGTGCTCGGTCTCGCTGTCCACCGACGACGTGGCCTCGTCGAGGATCAAGATCTCGGGGTCGGCGGCCAGGGCCCGGGCGAAGGAGAGCAGCTGCCGTTGTCCCGACGAGAGGTTGGCGCCGAGTTCCCTGAGCTCGGTCTCGTAACCCTCGGGGAGCTTGTCGATGAACCGATCGGCGTTGACGGCGGCGGCCAGTTGGCGCAGCCGTGCGTCGTCCATGCTCGGGTCGCCCACGCGGATGTTGGCTGCGATGGTGTCACTGAACAGAAAGACCTCTTGCTGGACGATGGCGATCCGTCGGCGCAGCTCCCGGTGGTCGACGAGATCGATGGGGCGCCCGGCCACGCGGATGCGCCCTCTGTCGGTCTCTCGAAAACGGCAGAGGAGGCTGACCAGGGTGGTCTTGCCCGCGCCGGTGTGGCCCACCACGGCGACTCGCTGTCCGCGCTTCACCTCGAAGGACACCTCGCTGAGCACGTCTGGCCCGTTGGCATAGGCGAAGGACACGTTGTCGAAGGAGATCATGGGCGTGTCAGGGTCGCTGCCGAAGGGCTCCGCGGTTCTGGGAGCGCTGGCGCTGGC
>CAZIAK010000035.1:0-8135 GCA_964537035.1 uncultured Phycisphaerales bacterium
TCATCGGCGGCGCACTCGTCCCCAGCCGCGCCCAGCAAACCTTCGCCCGACGCCTTCAACGCCGCTCCCACCAGCGTGGCGAAGGTGCGCTTGACCGACGCGCCCTTCTTTGCCGGGCTCGGCTGGGCCACGAACAGATCGAGGCTGCGCGCCGCCCGGGTGAGGGCCACGTAGAGCACGCACAGCGCCTCTTCGACATTGCGGCCCCAGGTCTCCCCGGAGAGTTCTGCGAGATTCTCGTCGAGGGGCAGCAGCTCCTTGCTCACTCCCGCCAGCAACGACCGAGGGCCTTGCCAGGGGTCGGGCTGGCCCACCAACAGCTTGGGCGACCGGGCCAGATCACTGTCGAGGTCGGGCAGCACCACCGCGTCGAACTCCAGGCCCTTGCTGGCGTGGACGGTCATCACCCGTACCTGCGCGGACGAGCTGTCCTCGACCGAGGTCAGGCGCACCTGACGGCAGAAGTCAGCGGGACGCAGGCCTGCGCGAGGCCCGGCGGACAGTCCCAGGTCGACCAGCTGGCCGAAGCGCCGTCGGTCCCGCTCGCCGAACGCCGGGCAGGCGTTGATGATCTTGGCCAGGTCAGCCAGCCAGGAGCCGTAGCCCCGGCAGAGCAAAGACCTGCGCACACGCCGGGACAGGCGGCGTCGCGCATCATCGTCGGCTGCATCGGTCAGCTGCAGCGTGTCAGCCAAGGGCGAGTGCGCCAGATGAAACGCCGCTGCTGAATCGCCGGGGTGATCTGCCAGCTGCAAGGTGGACAGGGCCAGGCGTACCGCCTCGCAGTCGGTGAGCGGCGTGCCTCCCTCGCCGCTGGCATCCACGCCCAGAGCGCGCAGGGCGGCGATGCACTTGGTGGCGATCTTCTTGCGACGGACCAGCACGCCCACTGAGAGATACGGTGCCCGAGCCACCATGCGCTGCACGTGCTCGGCGGCTGCGGCCACCACCTTGTCGACGGCCTCGTCTGTCGAAGCGCCCGCGCAAGGCACTTCCCAGTAGGCGCCATGCCCTGCGAAGGGTTTGTTGGCCGTGTGCTGGTTGAAGCCTGCCAGCCAGCGTTCAGCTGCCGCCTCTCGCGCGGGTTCGCCTGAGAACACCGGCGACAGCGACACGTCGTGGAAGATCTGGTTCACCGTGTTGAGCACCACCGGCGAGGAGCGGTAAGACTCCTCCATGGTCGACGGCTCGCCCAGGGACAGACGCTCGTTCAGCTCGGCCAGCAGCCGGCTCTCACCCCCACGCCAGCCGTAGATCGACTGCTTCACGTCGCCCACGCAGAAGAGCGAGGTGTCGTTGTCCCCCGCTGCCACCAGCCGCCGGGCCAACGGTTCGAGCACCCGCCACTGCTGCACCGAGGTGTCCTGAAACTCGTCGAGCAGCAGATGTTCGACCCGACCGTCGAGACGGTGGGACATGGCCGCGCTGTCCACCGACGGGCCAGCGCACAACGCCTCGGGGATATCGTCGAAGCCCTGCCGCCTCATGGCCAGCTTGGCCTCGGCCTCGGCCTTGCCATAGCGATCGAGCAGCGTGCCGTAGGAACGGTTGAGCGCCACCAGCGAGCGCAACAACTCGTGGGCCGCCTGGGCGCACAGCGGGCGCAACAACGCCACCACGTCGTCGGGGATCGGCGTGTTGTAGAACTTGCCGCCGTTCACCAGCAGCGCCTTGACGAAGCCCTTGCTCACCACCGCTCGCCAGTCTCCGGAGCGGGCTGCGCCGAGCATGGCGTCCCGAGCGTTCTCCCACCGGGACGAGGGCGCGCCCGTCTTGGTGGTGGGCAGCTGCACAACCTCAAGGTCTTCGAGCGCCCGGTCCAACACTCGCTCGTCGACGGCCGGGGGCGCCTGGTACTGCTCCCAGGCACCGGGGAGCGCCGCGCGGTGCAGGCCGTAGGCATCTTGCACCACCCGATCGCGCAAGACCTCGTGGGTGCTGCGGGTCAGGCCCTCGCCACTCTGCTTCAGGTCGCGAATGAGAGTGGCCGCCTCGCCGGGATCCATGGCCGCGGTCATGCCCGCCACCGCGTCGTCCCGCAGACGAGCCACGTCGCTCTCGTCCGCCAAGCTCCACCCCGGGGGCAGGCCCAGGTCGTGCCCGAACAGCGTGGCCAGATGGACGAAGAACGAGTCGAGGGTGCGCACCTGCAGCCGGTCGAGGCGGGACACCAGCAGGGCCAGCCACTCAAGGCAGTCTGCCGAGGTCACCTGCTCGCGACCGATGAAGCCACTGAGGTCAGCGGCCGCCGTCTCGCTGAGCGCGCCGTCGGCCAAGCGCAGCAGGATGCGCTCCAGGATCTCTCCCGCCGCCTTGCGCGTGAACGTGGTGGCCAGGATCTGTTCCGGCGCGGCTCCCCCTGCCAGCAGACTGATGTAGCGGTTGCTCAGCTGGAACGTCTTGCCCGTGCCAGCCGATGCCAGGATGACCTTGTGGGAAGCGTTCACGTCGCGTCCCCCTCGTCGTCGCCGGGCATGGTCATGACGAAGCGCTTGGGCACGGGGCCGCCCACCAGTCCCACGCCTGCGATGGCGGTCCACACCGGGTCTTCGCGAGAGAACGTCCCCAGCTCGGTGACCTCGTTGCGCCGCACCCGCCGCACGATCTCCTTCGCCACAAGGTGCGCCGCCGCCAGCTCGCCAGGGCTCCAGTCGGCGAGCAGCACGCCGGCCCTGTTGCTGTCCTGCGGCAGGGCGAAGTAGCCCAGCCGGGTCTCGGGCTCTGGCTTCCACTCGGCAGCGAGCAGCACGTAGAGCGGCAGCTGCAGGTCCTTCCACACACCTTGCTTGTTCGGGCCGTGGGTCCTGTTCGGCGGGTCCACGGTCTCGCCGGTCTTGTAGTCGAGGATGGCCAGCTGGCCCGTGTGCTCGTTGCGGTCGATGCGATCGATGCGCCCACGCAGGGCGATCACCTCGCCGTCGACCTCCAGAGGGACAGACCCTCCGGGGGGCGCCCACTCGACCTTCTCAACGCGCCAGCCCTGCGCGGCCCAGCCGGCCTGATCACGGGCGAACCGCTGCAGGCGCTGGCCCAGCTGCTGCAGCTGCACGGCCACCGCCGGTTGCACCGCGCGGCCGAAGCGCTCGGCCACCACTCTCTTCAGCAACTTGGTCAGTTCCTCTTCGACCACCGCGACTTTGTCAGAGTCTCGTACGTCGCTGAGCCCGAAGCGCTCGAGGACGGTGTGGGCCACATTGCCGAAGATCATGCCGTCCATCTCGCGCTGACCGTCTTCGGCTCGGCGCAGGCGCTGGCGCTTCTCAAGGTAGAAGGTGTACGGCGAGCGCAGGTAGGACCCGAACGCGGTCACCGCCATGGCTTCGAGCGGAGCCGATGGTGCAGGGCACGGGGGCTCGATACGTGCGGGTGCTGCCCCATGGCCCGAAGGATCAGCGGTTGCACCCGCGGCTGTCTCGGCCGGTGCCCCCGTAGGTACAACTCCGGGCGCGCCCGCTGCCACCTCGGCTGGTGCACCCTGCGGCGCAACAGCGGTTGCCGCCGACGGGAACGCTGCCTGCACGCGACCGGGCAGCTCGGCCCGATCGCAGGCGAAAGCCAAGCGGCTGGGCAGCAGCGGGTCGCCACTCAACGATCGTCGACCGCCGATGAAGTGCACCGTCGGGCGAGAGTGCACCATCATGGTCAGGGCCGCGGCGTCGCGGGCCAGCCGGTGATCGTTGTCGGGCAAGCCCAGCCGCCGTCGCAAGCCATCGGGCAGGTAGGCATGGCCGCTGATCGACTCGGGCACCACGCCGTCGTTGAAGCCAGTGACGATGAGCAGGGGCGCGTCGTCGAGGGGCAGCTCAAGCCAACCGAGAAGCTCGACCGCGTCCTCGCCACTCGCTCCGGGCAGGAACTCCCGCGACACCTCGTCGGCCACCCAGCGCAGGGCGTCGGACGCAGCCACACTCCAGCCGTCGCCCAAACTGGACGGCAAGCTCTCAAGCTCAGCCAGAGTCTTCCCTGCCAGCTCCAGCGCGCGGTGCACGAGGCGCCGCTCCAAGAGTCGTTCGGCGTCCTGCGGATCGTCGGGCGCGGGACGGTCGAGAGCGGCCAGGTCCCGGTCTGCGTAGAGAGTCGACAGCAGGGCACGGACATCCGGAGCCCAGGCGATCAGCGAGCGCCGCTCGGCCGAGGCCAGCTCACCCAGCAGCGTGTTCAGACCCTCGCAGAGTGCCCCCAACCCTTGCGCCCGGCGGCGGTCCCGCTCGTCGTCGGGCAAGGGACTCCAGCGCTTGGGCACTCGGCTGGGCAGGTGCTCTGCGGACCACTCGTCGAGCCACTCCGCTGGCAGTCGTTCAGCCTCGCCGCCCGCCAGGAACTTCTCCAGATCAGGGTGACGCAGCAGGGCAGCCAAGGAGTCAAAGCCCCGGCCACGCAGGTGATCGGCGAGCGCTGAGAGCAGCTGACACACGGCACCCACGGACAACCGCGCACCCTGGGCCGCCCGAGCAGCAACCCCCGCTCCCGCCAAGCGAGCCACGAGCACGGGCTCAAGCTGCTCGTCCGGCAGGCCGATGGTGATCTCGCTGGCGGAGTGCTCGCCGCCATGCACGGCCAGCAGGCTCAACACTCGCTCGGCCTGTCCGGCGGGGTCGTCTTCGACCCACCAGTGCGCGGGGTCGAGGGGCAACTCCCGATGAAGAAAAGCCTCGCTGCGCAGACCGCCCAGGTCGTCGAAGGACTCGTGCTCGTCTTGCGGAGCGCAAACGAAAGCCGTCACCCGGCCAGCACAGGCCTGCAAGGTCTGGCGCAGCAGCCCCGACATCTCGGTGACTCCCACCAACACCACATTTCCCGTTGCGTCCAGCGCGCCGTCGCCCAGCGCCTGCCAGCGAGCGTCGTGGGCGTCGGCAAGACCGTGGAGAGCCAGCTCGTTCCGGTACGCCGTCTGCACCTGGGCCAACAGCTGCCAGCGGCCGATCTCCCCGGGCGTTCCGCCGTCGTTCGTCAGGGCGGAGACCACCGCCTCGAAGTCCATGCCCTCCGCCACCAGCTCTGCGTGCAGGCTGCGGATCTCGGCCGCGAGCGCCAGCCAGCTGGCCACATCGTCATCTTCAGGGCGGGCAGCCAACAGCGGCGACAGATCGGCGGTGCCTCGCAGCACCTTGGCCCAGGCCAGGGTGCGGGCGCTGCGCTTGGCCACGGTCTGATCCAGCTGCAGCAGCCTGTCGGTGAGCTGTCCCGAGGTGGTGATCTCTGCGGGACGGGTCACGCCCCGGTCCACGAGCAGCTCCTCGAGGCGACGCCCTGCGCGGCGTCCCGGTAGAGCCACCACGACTTCATGCAGCTCGTGGCCGAAGCGCTCGACCAGGGCATCGGCGGCCGTCGTCAGCAGGGGTGCGTCCCAACCCAGGAAGACCCGAGTGGCACAGCCGCCTGCTGAGCCGCCCGCCGCTGTGCCATCCGCAGCAGCACCCTCTGAATCGGCAGGGGCTGCTGGAGACGACGAGGGCTCGGCGACCATGGCTCTCCTCCCGCTGCTACTCCCGCTGGCGTACGTTGACCCAGGTGGAGCGATTCACCGTGGGTTCGGGGCCCGCCTCGGGATCGACGTGGCCCAGCAACCGGTCTACCCACTCGACGCCCTGCATGAAAGTGTGGTCTTGATTGGAGACCTCGTATTTCCACATGCCGAAGCGGCCGCGGCTGGCCACATCGTGGGCTTGCAGGGCGGGCTGCAGCTTCGCCAGGGCGGCGTCGCGCCCTACGGACGGTGTGGGGTAGCCACGCTCGAGCGTCTTGATCCAGACCTTGCACACCTCGCTCTTGTCCTTGAGCATGCCCGTGGCCACGCAGCCGGCGATGACGTCTTCGGCCAGGGTATCGCGGTTCACGTGGCGCTCACTGCTCTCGGCCACCTCGAGGATCAACGACCAGTACTTGTCAGGGTCGGGCACGTTGTAGGGGCTGTAGTTGCTGTACATGGTGGCCCGGTTGAACGGCGCTTCGTCGCCAGGGAAGTAGACCCAGGCCTTGCCCGCCAGATCGTCGGGCACGGTGCCGTCCATGCCCAGGCCGACCACGTGCACGACTGAAGACACCAGGCCCTCGGCGGCAGCGATCAGTGCCGCATCGCCCGTGGCGTCCGCCAGCAGGTCGAGGGGCATGGTGCTCAGCATCTGCCGATAACGAATGGTCTCGCCGTCTGCCAAGGTCACCGTGTGGCCGGGGAGATCGACCGACACCACCGTGGCGTTGGTGCGCTTGATGGCGTCCGGCAGCTGCTCGGCCAGGGCCCGCCAGACCGCCCCCGCCCCGCCACGCTTGGGATAGCGAAAGGTGCTGTTGGGACCCCAACCCATGTCGTCCCGGGACTCGCTCACGTTGCGCTCGACCCTGGCCAGGTCGGGCACGGAGACCCGGTCGCCGATCCACGACCAGCCCATGGTCGTCAGCGGGTAGGCCCAGACCTTGAAGTTGTAGGGCTTGAAGAAGAGTTCGTAGATACCGGCGCCAAATGTGCGCCGGGCCCACTCGTCGAAGTCTCCCGGGGGAGCGTCGTAGGTGCCCTGCAGTCCGTGCACTTCTCGCAGGCCCTCGAGGCAGCGAGCGCAGTCGCTGGCCGACAAGCGATGGATGTTGTTCTGGAAGGGGTAGGGCACCCAGCGCCCGTCCATGCGCACCCAGCTCTCCCTGTCGTGCCAGTACCAGCCGTCCTCGCCGAGAGCCTCTGTCATGGCCCGATCGAAGGTGTCGTAGTGGCTGTGCTGGACGTGGCAGCCGTAGTCCCAGGTGAAGCCATCGACCGTCTCTGAGCCGGCCAGGCCGCCGAAGACATCGCTGCGCTCGAGCACCAGCACATCGCTCTGGCCGCACTCGATCAGGCGACGGGCGGCGCCGATGCCACAGGGGCCACCACCGATGATCAGATACTCGACATCACGCACAGGTTCAGCCTTGCCGGGGAGGAGAGCGGGCGGAGTCTACCACCCGGCCGTGATAGGGTGCCCGCCATGACCCACAAGCACCTGTTCGGTCGCTTCGCGGCCCAGGCCCAGGCCGCAGATCGCGTGCACTTCGCGGCCCACAGCCACCACTGGTGGCCCGACGTTTCGTTCACAGCCCAGAGCCAGGCCTGGGACGACGCGGCCGAGCTGGTCGACGACAAGTGGCCGCACATCTTCGCCACCGTGCTGCCCCGCTTTCAGGCACACGTCGCCGCCACCCTGAACCTGCCCGACCCGGCCACCGTGGCCGTGGCCCCCAACACCCACGAGTTCGTGGCCCGTATCCAGTCGTGCCTCGACGAGCGACGCCCCGTGCGCTGGCTCACCACCAGCAGCGAGTTTCACTCCTTGGGACGGCAGCTGGCCCGCTGGATCGAAGCAGGCCGCGTCGTGGCCACGGTCATCGACACCGAGCCCTTTGACACCTTCGCCGAGCGCTTCTCCGAGGCGGCCTCCCGCCCGGACCATGACCTGATCTACTGCAGCCAGGTCTTCTTCGACTCGGGCTTCCCGGTGCCTGACCTCACGGCGCTGGTCGGTGCCTGCCACGCCGACGCGGTGGTGGTCATCGACGGCTACCACGGCTTCTGCGCCCGCCCGACCGACCTCGCCCCCATCGCCGAGCGGGCCTTCTACATCTCGGGCGGCTACAAGTACGCCATGGCCGGCGAAGGCGCCTGCTTCATGCACTGTCCGCCGGGCCTGCTGCCTCGCCCCGTCGACACGGGCTGGTACGCTGGCTTCGGAGAGCTGCAGCGCCGCAACAAGGGTGAGGTGGCCCACGCCACCGACGGCTCGCGGTTTCTGGGAGCGACCTTCGACCCCTCAGGCCTCTACCGCTTCAACGCGGTGCAGGACATGCTGGCCAGCGAAGGCCTGGACATCGCCGCCATCCATGACCACGTGGTGGCCCTGCAGCAGCGCTTTCTGAGCGGGCTCAGGCAGCTGGGCAGGACGATCGACGGTCTCGCGCCAGCCCAGCTCTTGCCCCAGGGCGAGACCGCAGAGCGGGGGCACTTCCTCACTTTTCGCTCTGAACGCGGCGAAGCGCTACACGCAGCCTTGGCCGCCGAACGAGTGGCCACAGACGTCAGGGACGACCGGCTGCGCCTGGGCTTCGCGCTGTACCACGACGACGCAGACGTCGACGAGCTGCTGCGGCGCATCGCCCAGCTGGGCTGAGCT
>CAZIAK010000035.1:8235-27400 GCA_964537035.1 uncultured Phycisphaerales bacterium
GGGCGTGGACCAGGCCAAGGTCAGAAGCCCGACCGCGACCCCAGGCACGAAGCCAAGGCAGCGGCCGGGGGCGAGGCCGATCAGCTTTCGAGAACGGTTCCAGGCTCGCAGGGCTCGCAGGGCTCGCTGGTGGCCCGGCTGAACTCGCTGTCGGCGAAGTAGCCTTCGGCGAACGCCAGGGCGCGGGCCTCGACGAAGACCTTGAGCGCGTCCAGACCTTCAGCCGTCATGTCGATCTCCAGGCGATCTCCGGGCAGATCGCGCTCGCGCACCGTGGCCCGGGCCTCGATGACGAAGCGGTTCTCGACCGCGCGAGGCTCCAGCGAGAACGACAGCCGGGTGAAGTGCCTGGCCTTGCGGCCGGAGCGATCCGTGAGCAGCTCGTCGAGGCGAGCGGCGAGGAGGTAGCGACCATCGAACGTGCTACGGGTCAGGGCGGGACGACAGGGCAGCTCACCCAGGAGGTGATCGAGCACCGAGCGGATCGCGACCTCGACCTCTTCGAGATAATCGAGGGCACGGACCATGCGCGCAGACCTGAGCATCTGCTCTTTGGAGCGCTCCGTGGCACGGGCGGCGTGGCGGCGGCGGCTGGCATCACGAATGGCCTCAAGACGGAGACCGAAGCGCTGACTTTTCGCCGGACTGTCGATGGTGGGGCTCTTCATGGCTGTACCTCCTACGAGAGAACATGTGCCGTATGGCCCAAACACAGGGCAAGAAATCCGCAGAGCACACGGCGGATGGCGGTCTCGCACACCGACTCCATAGCATTGCCAAACGCGGTGTCACGCTTTTGGGTCCGCGGCGATCCGTGGCAGGCTGGCCGCCCGACCCAGCGCCGCGTACCCTGCGAGGCGCTCCCTTTCTCGTGGGCCCGCCGCCATGTCGTCACCTGTTGCGCAGACGTTGATCGCCGTTTGCTCCGTCGTCCTGCTCAGCCACAGCGCCCCGGCCCAGGAGGCGCAAGAGCTGTTCCTGCAACAATGCGCCCGCTGCCACGGCGAGACCGGGGACGGCCAGGGCACCGAAGAGCTCGATCGCCCGGCCCGCAGCTTTCAGGACGGCGGGTTCTCCTTCGGGGACACGGAGCTGGCCATCTACCGCACCATCACCCACGGCATCCCCGGCTCGCCCATGCCCGCGTTCGGTGACGGCATGACCGACGATCAGCGACGGGCCGTGGCGGCCTACGTGCGCACCCTCTGCCCGCCCCGAGACGAGGCCTCTGATGAGGAGACCGAGCTGGTGGTGGGCGAGCACCCGCTGGTGGCCAAGGGCCTGTTGCGCCCCGTGGTGAGCGGAGCCAACCTCTACCCCAGAGGCCTGCTGGTAGGGACTCCCGACGGCCTGACCTTCGAGTACCGCGCCGACGACCTGCGCCTGCTGGCCGTGCGCCAGGGCCCCTTCGCTCGACGTGAAGACTGGACCGGGCGCGGCGGGGCTCCCCTGCAGCCGTTGGGGTCGGTGGTCTGGCTGAACGAAGGGGGCGACCCGCCAGAACTGTTCTTCGTGTTCCCCCCGGACGCCACACGCCTGATGCCCCTGAAGGTCGTCGTGACGTCCGTGGCCACACCCCGCGCGGGCGCAGCAATCACCAGCAATCTCGTCGACCCCGGCGGGCGGGTGGTCGCACAGCTCGTCGAATCCCCGCAGCGCTTGAGCACGAGCTTCGGCTCGGGATTCACTCGGCGCTTCACCGTCACGGTGGCTGAGGACACCTGGCCACTGCTCATGAAGATGCCCTGGACCCATGAACCAGACAGCCTTGGCACAGGCCTGGGGCGCGAGCTGACAAGGGCCGAACGAGAGCCTGACATCGCCGGCGTGGACGGCCTGTGGCACGGCGGCGAGCTGCGAGTGCTCACCTGGACCTCGGGCATCCGCGCTCTCGGCCCAGACGCGCGCTTCGGCCAGCTGCACCTCTCCGGGGACAGCACCGAACGCACCTGCACCTTCGAGATGCACGTGCTGCCGCTGACAGAACTGCCGGACGACAGGGCGACGCTCGCCCGGGAGCTGCTGCGATGAGACGTCCCACACTCACGATGAGACTTCTCTCCCGCGCCGTGAACACCCGCTGGGTCGCCGCCTCTGTGCTGGCCCTGGTCAGCCTGCCCACCCGAGGCCTGGGCCAGGAGGCGCCGTCAGAAGTCGTCGAAGCCCCCGCCTCGCTCGTTGAAGCCGAGGCCCTCTACTACACGGTCGAACAGCTCGCCGTCCCCGAAGGCGAAGTGCTCGAGGTGGGCGGGCTCGACTGGCTGCCTGACGGGCGGCTGGCCGTGAGCACCCGCCGGGGCCGGGTCTGGCTGGTGAGCGACGCGCTGTCCGACTCCCCCCGCTTCGAGCTCTACGCCGAGGGCCTGCAAGAGGGGCTGGGACTGAACGCCATGGCCGTCCCCGACGGCCAGGGCGGCACCCGCGAGGGGCTGTTCGTGGTGCAGCGGGGCGAGCTCACCGAACTCATCGACAGCGACCACGACGGACGGGCCGAGACCTGGCGCCTGGTCAGCAACGACTGGGGACTCTCGGGCAACTACCACGAGTTCGCCTTCGGCCTGCCCGACGACGACGACGGCAAGGTCTACGTCAGCCTCAACGTGGGCTTTCTCGAACCGGAGTGGTGGCTCGGCCGTTCGGTGGTGCCCTACCGGGGCTGGATCCTGCAGATCGATCCGCTCACCGGGGAGACCGTGCCCTTCGCCAGCGGCGTGCGCAGTCCCTGCGGCCTGGGCCTGAACAGCGCGGGCGATCTGTTCTTCACGGACAACCAGGGCGACTGGCTGGCCGCCTGTCCCATTCATCATGTGCAGCAGGGCAGCTTCTTCGGACACCCCGCGTCTCTCGACTGGACCGAGGCGTATCAGCGCCAGGACGCGCGGGCCAGCCTGACCCAGCCACCCAGTACGCCCCGGGCCGATGCGGCGGTGTGGGTGCCCTACAAGTGGTCACGGTCCTCGGGCAACCTGGTACCCGACCTCACCGAGGGGGCGTTCGGCCCCTTCGCCGGGCAACTCTTCCTGGCCGAGCTCACCAACGGCATGGTGCTGCGGGTCATGCTCGAGAAGGTGCGCGGCGAGTACCAGGGCGCGGTGATCCCCTTTCGTCATCAGGTGGGTTCGGCCGTGCGCCTGCTCTTCGGCGACGACGGCACCCTGCTCGCCGGCCTGACCAACCGGGGCTGGGGCGGACTCGCTCCCGCCGACGGCCTGACGTCCATTCGCTGGACCGGACGCACGCCCCTGGAGATGCACGACGTGCACCTGCTGCAGGACGGCTTCGAGATCGACTTCACCTTGCCTCTCGCGGATGACCTGCAGCTCACTCCCGATGACATCACCCTGACCCAGTACGACTACGACTACTGGTGGGAGTACGGCTCGCCGGAGCGGCACACCACCGAGGTGGCGGTCACCGGGCTGGCGCTCTCTGACGACCGGCGCACGCTCACCGTGACCACCGCCGGCCTGACCCCCGCCATGGTGGCCCGGCTGGTCCTGCGCGGCGCCCGGACCAACGACGGCACGGCCCTGCTCCACGACGAGTTCGCCTACACCATCAACCAGCTGCCCGAGGGACCGGCCACCCACGAGCACGTGGTCAAGGAGGTCGAGCCCCCGCCGTCGCGGACCGCCGGCAAGGAAGGCTGGCTGCGGCTGTCCTACGGCGACGCCCTCGACGCCTGGGAGAGCACGGGCTGGGCCCTGGTCGATGCCGACCTCGACCCGGACAACCGCCGCGCCTTCGTCACCCGCCCCGGGGTCAACGCCCTGGTCAACGTGGACCACGGTCCGGCCAGCGACTACGTGAGCCGCTACGACTTCGGCAGCGGCATCTATCACGTGGAGTTCATGCTCGCCGAGGGCAGCAGCGCGGCGGTCTTCATCCAAGGGCGCTACGGCATCGAACTGGCGGACGACACGTTCGGGCTCGCTGACGATGAGCTGGCCACGGGCGCCCTCATGGCCTCGGCCAGTGGCGACCGAGGCGCCCTGCCTCCCAGCTTCGACGGCTACACCGGCGCAGGCAGCTGGCACACCCTGGACGTGACCTTCCACGCGCCCCGCTTTGACGCTGACGGAGTGAAGACCGCCAACGCCCGCTTCGAAGAGGTCCGTCTGGACAAGGTGCTCATCCACGAAGACATCGAGCTCTCAGGGCCCACCACGGGCGGCCTCGCTGGCGAGCGCGCCCTGGCGCCCCTGGTCATCGCCGCAGACGGCGGCCCCCTGGCCCTGCGCACCCTGGAGTTCTTCGCCCGGGGCGAGCCGGACGTCCGCTCGGGCTGGGTGCCGGTGTTTGACGGCCAGTCCCTCTCAGGCTGGCGCTCGGCTCCGGACGCCCCCACCGACCCGGACCTGGGCGGCTGGGAGATGGAAGACGGCGAGCTGCTGGGCTACGGCCCCCTGCACCACCTGTTCAGTCCTCGCGACGACTACGTGAACTTCAGCCTGCGGGCCAGGGTCTCCGTGGGCGACGGGGGCACGGGCAGCCTGTTCCTCCGGGCACCCTTCGGCGGCGGCACGCCCCCGGGCTACCAGATCCAGCTCAGCGGCAGCACCAATGACCCGCTCACCACGGGCAGCGTGGTGGGGCTGGCGCCTGTGACCGTGCAACTGATCCCTCCGGGGACACCCTTCGACATCGAGGTGCGCTGCCAGGACGTGGCCGAGGGCACGGCCATCACCGTCTGGATCAACGGCGTGGTGGTGAGCGACGTGATCGACGCCGAGCGGCGCTACGGCTCTGGCCACATCGTGCTGCAGCAGCACCATGACGGGGCCATGATCCGGCTCACGAACGTCGAGGTCCGAGAGGGCTGAGCTCTCAGCGCAACGCCGGCGCCGGCCAACCCAGGGCCGGTGGACTCACGAGCGCGCTGGCCGAGGCCTCTGAGGCGTGCGCTCCACGCCGCGGGAGCCCCAACGGTCCGGGGTGAGCCTGCCCATCCACAGCGTCCAGGCTGTTCACGGGCCGAGCCTGCACAGCGGGCATGGCGACCTGAATGTCCAGCAGCTGATCGAGAGACAGGTAGGTCAGATCGACCGGCTCGGGGGATGCATCCCGACCCACCGCCTGGCCAGTAGCCAAGACCAGGCAACTCAACAGCAGCACTGTGGTCAGGATCGAACGCAAGGGGAGCGTCTCGGTGAGTCAGATCCAGGCCGCTTCTGCCCGCAACCCCGGCGAACAACATAAGCAGTCTGGAACGGTCTTTCTCATCGGCAGGTCCGCCAGGGAGCTTGACGGCTTCAAACAAGAATCCTGCCCGAAATCTTCACCCAATGGCCACATTGAACAAAATGTCATTCAGGTCGTCGGGGGTTGCGAAGGCCGGCTGCCCGTCTATCTTCTCCCCCATGAACACTCAAGCTCAGCTCACCTGGTGGGACGCAGCCCGTCCCTGGACCGAGACCTTCGACGCCCTGCAGGACAAGCGGGACATCTGGGAAGCCAATCTGCGGCGGGCCAAGGTTCGGCCCCAAGAGGCGGCACGACTCGCGGCACTGCCTGGCCCTCGCCGGGTGCTGGTGCTCACCGAGGATTGGTGCGGGGACGCGGCGCGGAGCGTGCCCGGCCTGGCCGCGGCCCTCGATGGTGTGTCCGGCGTCGAGCTGCGCTGCCTCGACAGCGACAACCACCCTGCGGCCATCGATGGCTACCTGACCCACGGCGGGCGGGCCATCCCCATGGTGATCGTCTACGACGAGCTGGGACATGAGCTGGGAGCCTGGGGACCCCGCCCCGCGCCGCTGCAGGCCCTGCTCAGGGAGCGGCTGGCCACGGAGGGCAGCCCCACGGACGCAGAGAGCAAGGCCGCTTTCTACGCGCCGATCATGGCCTGGTACAGCAAGGATCGAGGCGTCACCGTCCTGCAAGAGGTGTTGATGCTGCTCGAACGGGGCGGCATGGCCCGCTGAACGGCTACCATCTGTCGCACCCGTCAAGACGGCGACCGCCTCTTGGCCGCGCTCCCAAGCCACCCCTCCCTCAACTCGCGCTGCCAGCCCCCGACGCCCTCGCCAGGAGATCTGCCATGGACACCGATCAACTCATCGCCCTGGCCACCGAGGCAAGGGGCGCGTCCTACTCGCCCTACTCGAACTACCCGGTGGGTGCGGCGGTCCAGAGCGAGAGCGGTGAGGTGTTCACGGGCTGCAACGTGGAGAACGCGTCCTACGGCCTGACCATCTGCGCCGAGCGGGTGGCCGTGTTCAACGCCGTGGCCGCCGGGCACGTTCGGCTGGTGGCCGCCGCGATCGTCACCCCCAGCAAGGGCGCGCCCTGCGGCGCCTGTCGTCAGGTGCTGTTGGAGTTCGGCCCCGAGATGATCGTGCACATCGCCAGCCCGGACGGCGATCGACGCAGCCGCACCATGGCCCAGCTGCTCCCCGAGAGCTTCGGGCCCAGCGATCTCAAAGCCTGGTCAGAACGCCAGCAAGACGATTAGGAGTCAGCGTTACAGGTCGCTCTCTGGGGCGTGCTGCCGGGCTGCTCTGTCTCTGGCCCGGGGGGTCTGGAGCGAGTGTGGAGGCGCAGCCGACCCTGTCTGAGCGAAACGGCCCCCCTGGCGAGAATCAGGGCCTCCCGCAGCACCCCAGAGGCGGCGATCTGCAGCGCTGACCCCTAGCTTGGTGGCGCCAGGTGAAACGATCCGCCGCCGGGCTGGGCGTCCATGGTGGCCAGGTAGTCGAGGGCCCGGAGGGCCACGTCGATGGCTCGGCCCTCTGCTGCGGCCTTCTCTTCGGGACCGATGAAACGGTTCGCCGTGCGGTTGGCGAAGACGGCGCACACGGCGGCGGCGCGCAGGCCGGCCAGTGAGGCCAGGGTGAGCAGGGTGGAGGCTTCCATCTCCATGTTGACCACGCCCTGCTTGCCGAGACGCTCCGGGATGTCGGTGCGCTTGGGCGGGATGGCGCCGTCTTGGCGACACTGCCAGCCGTAGAACCCCGACGCGGTGGCGGTCAGCCCGGCCTTGTAGGTGGCCCCCAGCTCTTCGGCGGCGGACACCAGGGCCAGCACCACCTCGTGATGGGCGACGGCGGGATAGCTCTCGTCGACAAAGGCCAAAGACGTCGACTCAAGGCGCACCGCACCGGTGGTGATGGCCAGCCCCCCGATGTCGAGGTCGGGCTGCAACGAGCCACAGCTGCCCACGCGGATGAACGTCGGCGCGGACACGCACTGCAGCAGCTCCATCACGGCGATCTCGGTGTTGTCGCAGCCGATGCCCGTGCCCATGACCGTCAGCTCGCGACCGCGATACGCGCCGGTGGCGGTGACGTACTCGCGGCAGGACTTGCGCAGGCGCACGGAGTCCATGCGCGCGGCGATCTTCTCGACCCGGTCCGGGTCGCCCACGAGCAAGATGCGATCGGCCACTTCGCCGGGGGCGAGGCCGATGTGGTACTGACGCCCGTCGGCATCCTGAACCTTGTCAGCGGTGGAACGTGGCATGGCCAGCTCTCCTGTGTTTGTGTCTGCGCCCGGGAACCCCGCGGCGGGTCAGCTCAGCTCAACATGCCAGCCATGGCCGCGGTCATGCAGGTGACCAACGCACCGCACCACATGGCCTTCACCGCCAGCTTGGCGATCTCGCCCCTTCGTTCGGGAGCCATGGCACCGAGCCCGCCGATCTGAATGGCCACCGAGCCCAGGTTGGCGAAGCCGCACAAGGCGAACGAGGCGATCAGCTTGGTGTGCTCACCGATCTGCCCCGCGTCGACCATGCTCTTCATCTCTTGATAGGCCACGAGCTCGGTGAGCACGATCTTCTTGCCCAGCAACTCGCTCAGGTACATGGTCTCGCCGGGGTCGGCCCCCAGGGCGTAGGCGATGGGATAAAAGACGTAGCCCAGGATCATCTCGATACTGAGCGGCGTGCCATCGCTGCCCGGCACGTCGATGCCACCCAGGAACCAGTTGGCCACGGCCACCAGTCCCAGGAAGGCGATCAGCATGCCGCCCACGTTGAGGGCCAGCTGCAGCCCGTCGATGGCGCCGTTCGAGGCGGCCTCGACCGCGCCGCCCGCTTCGCTCTTGGCCAGGTCGACGACCTTACCCATGGTCTCGCTCTCTTCGGTCTCGGGCATGAGCATCTTGCTGCACACCAGGCCCGCGGGCACGGCCATGACGCTGGCCACCATGAGGTGACCGGGCTCCACGCCGAAGCCCACGTAGAGCGCGAACACGCCGCCGGCGATGGTGCAGTAGCCACCCACCATGATCGCGTGAATCTCGCTCCTCGTCATGCGCCCGATGTAGGGCTTGACCATCAACGGCGCCTCGGTCTGGCCCACGAAGATGTTGCTGCAAGCGGACAGCGACTCCGAGCCCGACGTACCCATGAGCTTGGCCATGACCCTGGCCATCATGCGCACCACGAACTGCATCACACCCAGGTGGTAGAGCACGGCCATCAGCGACGAGAAGAAGATCAGCGTGGGCAGCACCCAGGTGGCGAAGACGAAGCCGATGGACGACGACGCCCCGTCAGCCGGCGGGCCGATGGGGCCGAAGATGAAGCTCGCCCCCGCCGCGGCCACGTTGAGCAGGTCCTTGAACCAGTCACCCACCCCGCGCAGGAACTCGTTGCCCCGGTCCCACTTGAGGAAGATGAAGCCCAGGACGAACTGCAGCAGGACCCCCACAGCCACCAGTCGCCACTTGATGGCCTTGCGGTTGCTCGAAAAGACATACAGGAGGCCGAGCATGGCCACGATGCCGAGCACTGGTCGAATGATCATGAAACGCCCCGATGTGTCTGCGAGCTGCCGTCCGTTCGGCAGGTCATCTTTTCTGGCGCCTCGGCGGGCGTCCAGACAAAAGACATCTGGGAGAGGCTGCCCAGGGCCAATCGCAGCCTGGGCGGGGAGCGGCCGGGCTCAGATCGACTCGGTGGCGGCCGACGGGGACGCCCGCCGTTCAGCCAGGCGCTCGACGTCTCGGGACAGCTCGACGGCGGCGCTGGCACGGGCCTCGTCACGGCGCTGCATGCCACTCAGAGACAGGGTGCGATCGATCATGCGGATGCGCTCCTGCATGGAGAGCGAGGCCATGGGGATGTAGGGCACGCTGAACCACTCGAGCATGAACTTCACCATGCCATCGATGCGCACGACCTCTTCCCAGTTGACGCCAGCGCGCACTCCATCTTCGACCACCAGGTCGCGGTGCGGGCGAACGAAGAACACCAGCCCCTCTCGCACCGATTGCATGTAGGACATCATCTTCTCGTCCCGGGCCAGCTCACCGAGAATCGTCGAGTGGTGGGCCGCGTAGGCCAGGTTGCAGAAGGCACGATCGCTGACGAAGCTGCCCGCCTGCTCGGTTTCGGCCTCGACCTGACGGCGGAAGACCTCGCGCTGATAGCGATCGACCACGCCGATGTTCGAGCGGATCGAATCGAGCTGCTCCTCCATCTCGGCGAGCACACCTCGGGCCACCTCGGAGATCATGGGCAGGCCGTAAGCGTCACGGATCCAGCGAGCGAGGGTCGTCTTGCCCGTGGAGTGGGCGCCCACGAGATAGATGCGGTTTGTCTTGCGCATGACCTGCTCTCCTCTGTGTGTCCGTGCGGTTGCGGGCCGCACCGTAGCACCGCCCCATGGCCCTTGAGAACCGCCCATCGGCGACCCCGGAGAGCGCGCCGGAGCGGTTGTTCACAACTTCGTGGAGAGTCAGTGGAGAGCCTGTTGGCAATGGGTTGACTGGCCTGTCATGACCGGCTGACAGCCCCGCGATCCCCCCTCAGATGAGGACGTCGCCGTTCAGTGAAATTCGTCGATCGAGGCTGGCCCGCACCCGCCGGGCCAGCTCTTCGGTGTGGAACGGCTTCTCCAACAGGTCGATGTCCTCGAAGGACATGCCCTGTCCGTCGAGGGCGTTGGCGGTGTAGCCAGACATGAACAGCACGGCCAGGTTGGGCAGCTGCTGACACAGCTGGCGAGCCAGATCGGGGCCGCCGAGCCGGGGCATGATCACGTCCGTCACCAGCAGGTCGATGACGCCCCCGTGGGCCCCCGCCAGCTCCAGGGCCGCCTCGCCGTCTGCGGCCTGAAGCACCCGGTAGTCGAGGCGCATGAGCGTCCTGCAGGCCACGTCTCGCACGGCCTTGTCATCCTCGACCAGCAAGATCGTCTCGGCTCCAGAGCGCGGCGGCTCGGTGGAGATCAACACCGTCTGCTCGACGGGACCGTCCTGGGCTGGCAAGAAGATCTCGAAGCGCGTGCCCTCGCCCGTGGCGCTCTCGACCAACAGCCGGCCACCGTTCTGGCGCACGATGCCGTCGCACATGGCCAGGCCCAGGCCCGTACCTTCGCCCACGCTCTTGGTCGTGAAGAACGGCTCGAAGATGCGCGCCCTGGTCTCTGCGTTCATGCCCGCCCCGGTGTCTTGCACCGAAAGGCAGACCAGGGCGCGACCAGACAGGTCGGGGACATCGAGCACTCCCCCGCGACCCTGCCCACCCCAGGCCCCAGGGGCCGGTCGGCGCAAGTGCGCGGCGAGAGCTGCGGGAATGCGTCGCGTGGACAGGGTGATCACGCCGCCCTTGGGCATGGCGTCCACCGAGTTGACCACGAGGTTGAGCAGCACCTGCTCCAGCTGCCCCGGATCGATGACCACCCCCACACCGCCGGCATCGAGCTCGACCCTCAGCTCGATATCTTCGCGCAGCAGACCGTGCAGGACCGGGTCGAGGGTGCGCAGCTGGGCGTCGAGGTCGAGACGCTTGGGCGCCGAGGGCTGCTGACGTGCGAAGCCCAGCAGCTGAGAGGTCAGCTTCGCACCGCGCACAGCAGCCGAGGCCACCACGTCGAGATGCTCGGCCAGGCTGTCCTTGTCTGCCAGGTCGAGCCGGGCCATCTCTGCATGGCCCAGCACCGCCGTGAGCAGGTTGTTGAAGTCGTGCGCCACGCCACCGGCGAGGCGCCCCACGCTCTCCATGCGCTGGGCCTGACGCAGCTGCTCTTCGACAAGGTGATGGTCTGTGACATCGAACAGGGTGGCATGCATCAGCGGCCGCCCCTGGAGCTCGTACGTGCAGGCGTGCACCTCGACGTAGCGGGTGTCTCCCCCCAACTGCTGCTGGGCGGACAGGCGCAGAGGTTCTCCCGGGAGCAGCGACCCCAGGCTCTTGCGCAGCTCACCGTCGTCATCGTCGAACATGTGCGCGAAGACCATGCCTACCAGCTCGGCGGATGTCTGCCCGTAGTGCTCTTCGGCCGCTTGGTTCACGGCGAGGATCGCGCCCACACTGCCATCGACCAGGAGCTGCGCGGCCAGGTTCTTGTCGAACATGCCTCGGTAGCGCTCTTCGGCGGCGCGCAAAGCTCGGGTGCGCTCATCGACCAGCTCGGTGAGCCGCCGGTTGCGTCGTTGCGCGACGACCAGCAAGGCCACACCCGAACCCAGGCCGCACAGGGCCAGACCCAGCAGCAGTTTGGCCCACCACTCGTTCCACCAGGCGCGGCGGACCACGATGGCTGCAGACTCGACGGTCTCGCTCCACGGCCCTCCCGGCGCCTTGGCCCGGGCCAACAAGCGGTAGGTCCCGGGAGGCAGGCGCGTGTAACGAATGCGGCCATCGCGCACCACGGAGGACGGCAGCCAGTCGTCGTCGAAGCCGTCGAGCCGGCACTCGTAGAGCACCTCGTGGGTCTCGGCGAAAGACACGGCCTTGAGCGAGAAGACCAGATCGTTGCTGTCGTGCTCGAGCTCAAGGGGTGCGTCGAGGGGATGCTCTTGCCCTGCCACGTCGACCTCGGCCAGACGCAGGCTCGGCGCCGTGCGCACCACCTTGTCGAATTCCATGCGGTAGCACGAGGCGCCGTTCACCGTGCCGAACCAGGTGCGGCCCATGGAGTCCACGCACCCCCCCGCCCGGTTGGTCTCGTTGCCCGCGAGCCCCTCTTGCACCGTGTAGCGCCTGGCGTTTGCACCGTCCCAGGAGATCACGCCGTGTTGGGTTCCGATCCAGAGCTGCTTGTCGTCCTCGAAGATCAGGTAGACCGGCTGCCGCAAGTCGAGGCCCTGCCGTTGCAGGGGGACGATCTCGCCTCCCTGAGCCACGGCCAGGCCAGCCTTCGTACCCAGCAGAGTCTGCCCGGTAGCCCGCTCACGGTGCAAAGCATAGACGTCGTTCCACAGGGCCTCCTGACCGTGGCGCACCGCGCGCCAGCGCCCCGCCTCACGCACCAGCACCCCTGCGCTGTAGGTGGCCACCCACAGCTCGTCGTCCCCGAGCAGGGCCAGTGCCCGGATGCCCGGGTTGCCGGTCACCTCGGCGTATTCCACGGGAGCGAAGTGCTCACCGTCTCCTGCCCAGAGGCCCGTGCTTGTGCCCACCCAGACCTGACCCGCAGCATCGACCTCGACGGCGGAGACCTGTTGCACCGCGGCATCGCCCAGAGCGTGGCGGCGCACGGTACCGTCCGCCTCCAGACTCACCAGGCCGTAGTAGGTGCAGGCCATCCAGACCCGGCCCGCTCTGCCCATGGCGAGATCGAGCACTCGGCTTTCGTTCGGCCGAGAGGTGGCCCCGCCGAAGACGGCCAGCACCGAAGCCACCCCGTCTTCGATGACAGAGATGCCGTTGTTGTGGCCCAGGAGCAGCTGCTCGGGCGTGCGCATGAGCAACGCCGTCACCTCGTTCTCCAGCAGGCCGTGCGGAGACCGCCAGTTCTCGAAGCGCAAGCTGAAGACCCTTGAAAGGCCGCGAAGGCTGGCGACCCACACGTTGCCATCCCGATCGCGGAGCAGGTCGGTGGCTCCAGCGCCTCCCGCGCCTATCACCGGGCCATCGGAGGCACGGAGCGCACGGGCCTTGCCGTCGTAGCGCACCAGTGAACCGCCATTGCCGAACCACAGCCCGCCCCCACCATCCGGGAGGGTCAGCAGCCCACGGGCCTCCCGCAGGGCTCGGTCGGCCAGGGCCAGGTCGGGCAGGTCGATGAGCTTGTGGAACTGCCCGTCTTGCACCGTACCCAGCCAACCGTTGCCCACGCACCACATCATGAGCTCGTCATCGTGGGACTCCACAGCCAGCCCCAGCACTGCGCCGGGCAGGTCCACTGCGAGAGGCCGCCACTGATCACCATCAAGCCGAGCCAAGCCCCCATCGCCCGCGACGTAGATGTCGCCGCCGGCCACCTGCATGGTCCAGAGACCTTCGGGGAGACCGGTGTGCGTGCCCCGCCAGCCCAGGGCCTGGCTCCAGAGCCAGACACCGTCGTCCGCGGTGGCCAAGACCAGCTGGGGGCCGCTCGCACCGGACAGGAGGCTCGCCGCCACGACCTTCGCCTCGTGATCGATCTCGGCGGGCGGCGGCAGCGTCACTTCATCGGCAGGCAGTCCCAGGGCCACCCCTCGCCAGAACGCCTGGGAGACCCTGTACTGCAGGCCCTGCTCGTCCACCAGCAGAAAGCTCACCGCCCGGGCGACGGCAGCGTCGGGATACTCGACGAATTCATGGCCGTCGAAGGAAGCCATGCCCACCCGGGTGGTCAGCCAGAGCAGCCCGTCGGGGCCCTGGGCCATGGCCAGCACCTCACTGCTGGGCAGGCCCGCTGCCTCCGTGATGCGCTCGACCTGGAACGACTGGGCAGGGACGACGGACGGCAGGACAGCCAGGATCAGCAGGCTCGCCAGAATGAGCCCCATCGAGGTGCCCTCGCCCCCAGGGACCTTCAAGCGCTGGGGACACGGCCCCCGGACGGGCCAAGGCGGCCCCGATCCCAGATCAGCATCGGGCTCGCTTTCACGGCTCGTCGGTAGGCGGCTCGCTCTGATCATCCTGGGCATGCTAACCCGATCTCAGGCCAGAACAGCTGTCCCAGAGGCAGCCCGGAGACCGCCCGCTCTGGTCGGCAGCAGAAAACGTCACCGGGCCCAGAGCCCTCGACTAGACTGAGCCACTGTCAGCTGCGGCACCAGGTCTGCGTCCGACCCAGGTGCTGGTTCCGTTGACAGCCCACGCCGTCCGGTCCGGCGATCGTGCAGAAGTATCACATTCGCTGGAGATCGACCCTTGACCACGCTCAAGCTCATGGCGTTCGGCTCACCCCTGCTCATGGCCGCTCTGCTCCCGACGACGCTCTCAGGCCAGTGACCCGGAATGGGCGGGTCCGGTTCGGGCTCGATCGCAGGTAGCTTCTCCCCGGGCTTTGCTGCCCCTGAATCCGGCCCCTCGGCTTCGGGTTCCGGTCGCTCACGCGCCGGTGCCTTCAGCGGGACTTCGAGCAGCACCAGCGCCGTAGGCACGGTCTCTGGTGCCACCCGTGGGACCAGCGCTCGGGGCAGCAGTCGCTTCGGCGGCGCCAGCACCAACGCTGGCAGCAGCGCCGCGAAAGATCCCGACACATGGGACCGCTGGTGGGATCGCAACGAAGACGAGTTTCTCTGGACCGCCGGGCTCGAGAGCAGCAGCCACGTGGTCTCAGGAGTGGGCGGATTGCCCATGGGCCGGCGCGGGAGCAGCACCGCCCGCCAGGGCCTCAGCCGCTCGGCGATCTACACCCAGATCGTCCCTGACCTGCTCGAGCTCGTCACCAGCGGCGACGACACCCGCGTGGTGAACGCCGCGCTCATGGCCCTGGGACGGGCCGTCGATCCGCCGTTTCACGACCCACTGCTCGAAGCCCTGCCGACGCTCCTGGCTCGGGGCGATCTCCCGGTGCAGATGGCTGCGACCATGGCCCTGGGGCTCTCGTCGAGCAGCGATGGCACAGAGACCCTGATCAACCTCATGAGCTGTAGCGGCGAAGGCCATCAGCTCGTACACGCCTCGTTCGTCCCCGCCCAGGTGCGCGCCGCTGCGGCGCTGGCGCTCGGCTTTGGCAACGACCCGGCGGCCATCCCCGCCTTGATGGACATCATCGAACGATCGCCCGCCTCGGAGAACGAGACCCGCACCAGCGCGGTCATGGCCCTCGGGCTGATGGACAACAACGCCGCGGGACGGGCCGCGTCCTGGCTGGCCAGACGGCTCGCCGACCGGAAGCTCGACCCGGCGGTGAAGAGCGCGATCCCCGTGGCCCTGGCGCGACTCGATCGCCCCGGCGCCCAGGAGGCCCTGCTCGAAGTCCTCGATGACCGAGACACCGATCGGTGGGTGCGACAGTCTGCAGCCATCGGCCTGGGACGGCTGGCCTCCATGGACGACGACGAGGCCCTCACCGCCTTGACCCGCCTGGTTGAGAAACAGAAAGACGGCCCCACCCGGCGCTTCGCCCTGCTGAGCCTGGCCCGTATCGGCGCTGCAGACAGCGAAGCCTCCGGACATCGTGAGGCACACGACGAGCTGCTCGATCTGTTCAGCCAGTCGGTGAGCCGTCCCGATCACAAGCTCGACCGGCCCTGGGCTGCCCTGGCTGCTGGTCTGTACGTCCGCGGCCAGACAGGGGCCCGAGGTGTGCTGCAAGATCGGGTGAAGACCGAGTATGACGACATCCACGACACGGACATCAAGGGTGCCTTCGCCCTCTCACTCGGCCTGATGGGCGCGGAAGACGTCGTCGACACCTTGCGCTCAGACTACGTCACGGTGATGAACGATCGCTTCCGCCGTCACGTGGCCGTCTCCCTGGGGATGCTCGGCGCCGGCAAGGACTCTCGTGACCTCTTGCGCGGCGAGCTGGTCCGCGAAGGAGCGGGCTCCGGGCTGCGACGCGCGGTGGGTGCGGCGTTGGGCATGTTGGGCGACGAGTTCGCGCCGCAAGTGGCGGCCACGTCGTTCGGCGAGACGCCCAGCCTGCAGACTCGCACGTCCCTGGCCGTGTCCATGGGCGTGATGCGCCATGTGTCCAATGTGGGCACTCTGCAGCTGGCCACTCTCGACGACGAACTGGACAACGAGACCCGGGCCTCCGCTGCGCTCGGCTTGGGGCGTCTGGTGGAGACCACCGCCATGCCCTGGTACGCCAGGCTCAGCATCGACAGCAACGTGTCTGCGCCGCGCAGCACGTTGGCTGCCCTGTTGCCTGCGCGCTGAGAGGGCCTCCTCACCCTGGGCTGCTCAGCCGCCCTCTTGTTGCACTCGCCCCGCCTTGCGCACGCCTCGGCCTGTGCGTTCGGTGAGCGAGTCGCCCAGCTCGACCCGCCAGCCCTCGGCCAGCTCCAGCATGCGTGCGACAACGTCGGCATGGGCCGCTGACACGTCGGTGGTCTCGTAGGGGTCGTGCTCCAGATCGAACAGCCCGCCCTCGATGCGGCGCGAGTCGTCGTACTTCCCGGGGTTGCCGCCGCTGCCGAGCGCACGCCCGGCCATGGAGCGGTAGCTGTGGGGTAGATGGAGCTTCCAGCGCCCTGACCGGACAGCCTGCAACGCGCTCTTGTGGTAGTAGAAAGCGAACGAGTCGTGGGGCGAGACCGCGCCGGCTTCGCCCACGATGAGCGGCCAGATGTCCAGGCCGTCGAGGGTGTGCTCTGGCAGGGGCTGGGCGAGCAGGCGAGCGACGGTGGGCAACACGTCGATGGTCATGGCCGGCTCGGTGCAAACAGATTGCTCGGGAATGACCCCGGGCCAGCGCATGACCATGGGCACTCGCACGCCGCCCTCGAAGGTGGTGCCCTTGCCCTCGCGGAAGCCTCCGGTCGACCCTGCGTGATCGCCGTAGCTCAGCCACGGGCCGTTGTCGGACGCGAAGATCACCAAGGTGCGCTCGTCGACCCGCAGTCGCTTCAAGGTGCTCATGACCCGGCCCACGCTCCAGTCGATCTCCTCGATCACATCGCCGTACAGCCCTACGTTTGAGCCGCCCTCGCGCTCCGCCGACACATGCAGGGGCACGTGAGGCATGGGATGGGCGAGGTAGGCGAAGAACGGCCGCTCGTCCGCGACCGACCGTTCGATGAAGTCGACGGTGCGCTCGGTGAAGTCGGTGGTGAAGCGGCTCTGGTCACCGTTCAAGGCCACGACCTCATCGCCGTCATAGGTCGGCAGGTCGACCCACGCCTTGGGGCTCTCGGGGTGATTGGGCCACATGTCGTTCGAGTAGGGGATGCCGTACCACTCGTCGAAGCCATGCCGGGTGGGGAAGAACGGCGGCAGGCAGCCCAGGTGCCACTTGCCGAACATGGCCGTGGCGTAACCAGCATCGCGGCACAACTCGGCCAGGGTCAGCTCGCCGTCCGCAAGGCCGTGGGTCGCCGACGGATTGAGCGCGCCGTGAATGCCCAGGCGGTTGGGATAGCAACCGGTGAGCAGGGCGGCCCGTGATGCCGAGCACACGGGCTGAGCCACGTAGAAGTCGGTGAAGCGCACGCCGTCCGCGGCCAGCTGGTCGATGGCAGGCGTGTCCCAAGGGGCTTCGACGTTGCAGTCCACGTCGCCCCAGCCCATGTCGTCCACGAAGATGAGCACGATGTTGGGCGGCGCTGCCGCGGAGGGCTGCCCCCCAGTGCTGCAGCTGGCCAGGACGCATAGGCAGAGGCACAGCGCCACCGGCACAACTCTGGTCCTACAGTCTCGAGGCTGCCCAGGCCTGGCTCTCGCTGATGCAGTTCTGGTCATGGCAGAGACTCCCTTGCAACATGGGTGGGACGGACGACAGCTGGCCGCTGGACGAGCTGACACAGACTACGTCATGGCCCCGCAACCCTCACGGACCGAGCGCAAACATGAGCACGAGCAGGATGAACATGGCCATCGTCGCGGTGTTCGGCGCCTTGAGCCTCGTCGGCTGTGCCAGCGCACCGCCCGCCCTGGCGACGCCACGGTCCCAGCCAAACCTCCTCGTGTTTCTCGTGGACGACCTGGGCTGGCAGGACCTCTCCCTACCTCTTCACCATGTGTCCACGGCGCTCAACGAGCGTTACCGCACACCCAACGTGGAGCGCCTCGCAGCAGGGGGCATGACCTTCACCCAGGCCTACGCGTCGGCGCCGGTCTGCACGCCCACGCGCACCAGCCTGATGACCGGACGCAGCCCCGCGCGCAACCACATCACCTACTGGACCCTGAACGCCGACAGCGATACGTCTGCGCCCTTCCCTGGCCTGTTGCCACCAGCCTGGGACGTCAACGGCTTGCAGCCCGACGACGTCACCCTGCCGGCGCTGCTCTCTCGCAAGGGCTACCGCACGATCCACGTGGGCAAGGCGCACTTCGGAGCGCAGGGCACTCCCGGCAGCGACCCCGCCAACCTGGGCTTCGACGTGAACGTGGCCGGTCACGGAGCTGGCGCGCCGGCAAGCTACCTGGCCAGCGAGTCGTTCTCCCGGGGCAACGTCTGGGACGTGCCGGGGCTCGAGCGCTGGCATGGCAGCGACGCCTACCTCACCGAAGCCCTGAGCGCCGAGGCGTCGGCTGCCGTCCGGGATGCCGTCGCTGCAGGCCAGCCGTTCTTTCTGAACATGGCGCCCTACGCAGTGCACACGCCGATCATGGCCAACCCCCGACATGTGGGCGACGACCCGGGCCTGCCCCCGGTCGAAGCCGCCTACGCTTCCATGATCGCTGGCGTCGACAGGGCCCTCGGCGAGCTGCTGGACCTGCTCGACGCGCTCGACATCGCCGACGAGACCGTGGTGATCTTCACCTCGGACAACGGTGGGCTCTCAGCACACGGCCGGGCTGGTGAGCCACACACGCACAACGCGCCCCTGCGCAGCGGCAAGGGCTCGTACTACGAAGGCGGCGTGCGCGTCCCAGCGGTGGTGCGCTGGCCCGGGGTGACCGAGGCGGGCGCACGGTCAGCGGTCCCCATCATCACCCACGATCTGTTTCTCACCTTGCTGGCCATGGCCGACGTGGGCCTGAAGCCTGAGCTGCGTGGCCCACTCGACGGCGTGGACATCACCCCGCTGCTGAAGGGCGCCGGTCCCGGAGCAGGCGATCTGTCGGACCGAACGATGCTCTGGCACCAACCCCATTACTGGGGCATCCCCGGACCGGGCATCGAGCCCTTCAGCGCCCTGCGACAAGGACGATGGAAACTGATCTACCGTCACCGCGACCGGGGCTTCGAACTCTACGATCTGCAGGTCGATCTGGGCGAGGCACATGACCTGGCGCCGAGTCAGCCAGAGCTCCTGCACCGGCTGGCAGACGATCTGACCCGGCGGCTGCGAAGGGTGGATGCGCAGATGTCCCTCGACGCAGAGAGCGGCGAACCGGTGCCGTGGCCAGCGGATGCACTGGCTCCTGGCGACAGGGGCTGACAGC
>CAZIAK010000035.1:27500-53752 GCA_964537035.1 uncultured Phycisphaerales bacterium
GCCGACAGGCGCCAACGCGCAGGCCGGTGCCGACAGGTGCCAACGCGCAGGCCGAGGCCGACAGGTCTTGAGCCGCTGGCGTCGCGGCGTCCGGCGGCTCAGCTCCCTCCCACTCCATAGAGTTCCCGTAGCCGGGCCAGCTCTGTCTCCAGCTCTGCCCGCAGCTCTGCGTAGGCCGGGTCGTCATGCACGCTGGACAGCTCATGAGGGTCTCGTGCGAGATCAAACAGCTCCCACTCGCCGAGGCCAGCAGACAGGCGCGGGTAGCGGATCAGCTTGTGGTTCGCCGTGCGCA
Organism: uncultured Phycisphaerales bacterium; assembly: GCA_964537035.1. Lineage (GTDB taxonomy): Bacteria > Planctomycetota > B15-G4 > B15-G4 > B15-G4 > CAZIAK01. The sequence goes on from CAZIAK010000035.1 coordinate 27,796, forward strand.
CACCGTAGTGGGGCTCGACGTTGTGGATGCCCACCTCGTGGTACTCGTAGTAGATCGATTTGCGCCAGTCTGCCGCCGTCTCCCCGGCGAGCAACGGCACCAGGCTGGCCCCTTGCATGGACGGGGGCGCGGCCACTCCCGCAGCGTCCAAAAACGTCTGGGCCAGATCGAGGTTCTGCACCAGATGTTCCTCCCGCGAACCGGGGGCAATCACGGCGGGCCAACGGACGATCAAGGGCAGACGCAAGGCCGGCTCGTACATGAAGCGCTTGTCGTACCAACCATGCTCACCGAGAAAGAATCCCTGATCCGAGCTGTAGACCACGATGGTGTTCTCGGCCAGGCCCTGGTCGTCGAGGTGGTCGAGCAGCCGCCCCACGTTGTCGTCCACCGAGGCGACGCAGCGCAGGTAGTCCTTGATGTAGCGCTGGTACTTCCAGCGCACGAGGGCGTCGCCCGTGGGTGGCTCGCGATCAAAGGCCTCGTCGATGGGGATGTAGGCCCGGTCCCACGCCTGGCGCTGCTCTGCTGTCATGCGCTGCAGCAAGTCGGCTGCCCAGCGATCAGGGCCTTCCAACGACTGACTCTCGCTGGGTTCCCCGATCAGCTTGAGGTCATAAAGATCGTACAGATGCCGGGCGATGGACATCTCCTGAAGCTGCGCCGCCCCACCGCGCCCAGCGTAGTCGTCAAACAACGTGGCCGGCTCGGGGATGGCCTGGCCTTGGTAAAGGTCGTGCTGCGCCGGCCCAGGCATCCAGGTGCGATGGGGTGCCTTGTGCTGCACCATGAGCAAGAAGGGCCGCTCGTCGCCCGCTCGCTCGTCGAGCCAATCCAAAGCCAGGTCGGTGGTGATCTCGGTGACGTAACCCTCGATGCGCCGACTCCCGGCAGCGCTCTCGAAGTCGGGGCTGTAGTAGTGGCCCTGTCCCGGCAAGATCTCCCAGTGATCAAAGCCCGTGGGATCAGACTTCAGGTGCCACTTGCCGATCAGCGCCGTCTCGTAGCCTGCGCCCTGGAGCAACTTGGGAAACGTGGTCTGGTCACCATCAAAAACCGCCCCGTTGTCCACCACGCCATTCTTGTGGCTGTGCTTCCCGGTGAGCACCACCGCCCGGGCCGGCGCGCAGATGCCGTTGGTACAGAAGGCGTTCTCGAAGACCATGCCCTCAGCGGCGAGACGGTCGATCTGGGGCGTGGTGTTGATCACCGATCCGTAGGCCCCCACCGCAGCGGCGGAGTGGTCGTCGGTGTAGATGAAGAGGATGTTGGGACGCTGCTTCGAGAGGCCAGAGCCCTCGACGTCCGCAGTGGTGCCGCAACCGGGCAAGGTCGCTGTCGTGAGGGCCAGGGTCAGCCAGAGCATGACCCGGGGTGATCTGCGTCGTGGCGATTGGGCGTGGACAACGGGCGTCAGGGTCTTCATCCGGGTCATGACGCCACGACCGCCGTCAGGCCTCGCAGGTCAGCGCCGTGCAGAGTCGCCCTTACGGATCGAGACTGATCGTCACCGCACTCGACGCCGGGCCCGCCTGAAGCGAATCTGGTGAGGTCAAGACTGCGATGGTGAGTTGGCTACCGATCAGAGAGGGCCCCAGGCCTGGCGGCCAGACCAGGCCGAACGTGGCTTGGCCGCCCTCGTTGAGCACACCAGCGAAGCCAGGCAACAATGGCGTTCCCAGGGCACCAAGGCCCGCCTCGGTGATCGCGTCAGGCACCAGGGGCAGCCAACTGCCGGGGCCGAGCACCACGCCCTGGCCGGTGCCGCTCACGCTGAGCAACCCGGCGTACACGTGACCAGCCTGGGCGGGCAGGCGCACGGTGAGCTGAACAGTACCGCCTTGCGACACCGACACGCTGTCGGTCGACGCGGTGAGGGTGAGCGGCGACCAGACCAGGACCGAGCCCGCGCCGCCCGGCTCAACAGAGCTGCCCAAGATCTCGGGGATGCCGTCGCCATCGATGTCACCTGTGGCCACATTCCAGCCCAAGTTGTGATGGGACATCCCGCTGGTGTCGGTGAGCGTCTGGACGATCTTGTAGTCGAAGCCGTGGAAGACCTGGACAACGCCTTCGATGTCTATGGAACTGACGCCTCCCATATCGCCCACGACCAGCTCGGCTTCGCCGTCGAGGTCGACATCGACGAAGAACGATTTAGCTCCGAAGGCCTCGTCCTTGTGCGGCTTGGGCGACCAGACCTCCCACCCGATCGTGGTGTAGTCCGGGCCCAGGAGCATGATCAACGACCCAGCGCTTGAGACAGCATTCTGTGGATTTGGGGGATTCCATTTCGAAAGTGGTGCAGCGACCAAAATGTCGTCAATACCATCACCTGAGAAGTCACGCTTGGCGCGGAGGTCCGAAAATCTGCTCTTCCCGCCCGGCGAGGGAATCGTCGCCACATGCTCTCGCGTCAGGCCATCAATCACGTAGATGGTGCCCCACCCGAAGGGTGCGGGCGGCACTCCCACCAGGCCAGCGCCAATCCACAAGTCTTCAACGCCATCGTCGTCGTAGTGGGCGGCGCGAATCGTGTATCCAAACCAGACAAGACCACTCGGGTATGGATCATCCACCGGCAGCGCGAGCGGCGTGGGCTGGTTGACAATGCCCGCCGCGAGGTCCGATCCCCAGAAGATCCAAACTCGTCCCTCGGAGGCGATACCGGTCACGTGACCTGGCGCCCCAGGGGCGCCCACGACCACATCGACGAGCCCATCCCTATCCACGTCATGTACCAGCAAGCCCACGCCGAACAATGCATTCTCCGTGGGCATCTCATCCATCAGGATCAACTCGGAGACGTAATCGGGTCCCAGGAAGACATGCACCCTGCCCACGAGATCCAGGTTGTTCGCCTGATCCTCCCAGCCCACAGCCGACAACAAGATGTCCGGCCAACCATCAGCATTCACGTCCTCAAAGGCAGCTGACGGTGGAAAGCCTGTGGCCAACCCCAGTTCTTCATCATCGGTGGCCTGCCGACTAGCGAGCATCGTGGCAGGGCCATGAAGAGTAGGCCCGTGGTAGATCCAAGCGATTCCCGGTTGATTGACCCCAGGTAGGTTGGCCCGACGTTCAACGGCGATGACATCGCCAAACCCGTCTCCGTCGACATCGGCCACGAGAATGGTCTCGCCGAACAGCTTGCCTGCATACGGCACCGGAGCCTTCAGCAGCTGCGATTCGTACTGAAGCTGAACAGGTCCCAAGTCGAGCTGCCCAGCCACGCTGGAGAGCAAGCCTATCAGCGCGTACAGGAGGCTCATGGGCAGTCCTCTCCCACATCGAGTTCTCCACCCCGTCTCACGGATCGAGGCTGATCGTCACCGCACTTGACGCAGGGCCCGCTTGAAGCGAATCCGGGGAGGTGACGACTGCGATGGTGAGTTGGTTGCCGATCAGAGAGGGCCCCAGGCCTGGCGGCCAGGCCAGGCCGAACGTGGCCTGGCCGCCTTCGTTGAGCACGCCAGCGAAGCCGGGCAACAGGGGGGTGCCCAGAGCGCCAAGGCCAGCCTCGGTGATCGCGTCGGGGACGAGGGGCAACCAGCTGCCGGGGCCGAGCACCACGCCCTGGCCTGTGCCGCTCACGCTCAGCAAGCCCGCGTACACGTGCCCAGCCTGGGCGGGCAGGCGCACGGTGAGCTGAACAGTACCGCCTTGCGACACCGACACGCTGTCGGTCGACGCCGTGAGGGTGAGCGGCGACCAGACCAGGACCGAGCCCGCGCTGCCCGGTTCGACCGAGCTGCCCAAGATCTCGGGGATGCCGTCGCCATCGATGTCACCCGTAGCCACGTTCCAGCCCAGATTGTGATGAGACATCCCACTAGTGTCGGTGAGCGTCTGCACGATCTTGAAATCAAAGCCGTGGAAGACTCGCACGGTGCCTTCGGCTCCCGAGGCGGTGACCCCGCCCTGATCGCCCACGACGAGTTCAGCTTCGCCGTCGAGGTCAACATCGACCAAGAACGACTTGGCACCGAATGCTTCGCCGCTGTGAGGCTTCGGAGACCAGACTTCCCATCCGATTGTGGTGTAGTCCGGCCCCAAGAGCATGAGCAACGCCCCAGCACTCGAAACAGCATTCAGCGGGTTTGGGGGATTCCATGACGACCATGGCGCGGCAACCAAGACATCATCAATGCCGTCACCCGAGAAGTCACGTTTGGCGCGAAGGTCCGAGAACCTGCTCTTCCCTCCGGGCGAGGGAATTGTCGCCACATGATCTCGCGTCACGCCATCAAGCACGTAAATGGTGCCCCACCCGAAGGGAGCGGGCGGCACTCCCACCAGGCCTGCACTGACCCATAAGTCCTCAACGCCGTCGTCGTCGTAATGAGCAGACCGAATCGTGTACCCAAACCAGACAGGAAGAAACGGGTTTGGATTATCGACCGGCAGAGCGATCGGCGTGGGCTGGCTAACAATCCCCGCAGCGAGATCCGACCCCCAGTAGATCCAAACTCGCCCCTCATCCTTAAAGCCACTGATGTGGCCTGGCGCCCCGGGGGCGCCAACGGTCACGTCGACATGCCCATCCCCATCAACGTCATGCACTAGCAGGCCCGTCCCGAACAGCGCGTTCTCCGTGGGGTTTCTATCCTTCAGGATCAACTCATCTCTGTAGTTGGGCCCCAGAAAGACATGCACCCGCCCCACTCCATCGATGTTGTTCTCGTGATCCTCCCAACCCACGGCGGACAACAGAATATCCGGCCACCCATCAGCATTCACATCCTCAAAGGCAGCTGATGGAGGGAACTTCGAAGCCAAACCCAGCTCTTCGTCATCGGTGGCATCAGGGCTGACTACCATCGTGGCGGGGCCGTGAAGAGTTGGACCATGATAGACCCAAGCGATTCCCGGTTGGCTGACCCCAGGTAGATTGGCCCGACGTTCGACGGCGATGACATCACCAAAACCGTCTGCATCGACATCAGCCACGAGAATCGTCTCGCCGAATAGCTTGCCTGCGAATGGCACCGGAGCCTTCAGCAACTGCGATTCGTATTGGAGCTGCACGGGGCCTGAGTCGAGCTGCCCGGTCAGACTGAGGAGCAATCCGACCGCCACCGACAGGATGCTCATGGACAATCAAGCCCCACGTCGAGTTCTCCGCCCGCGTCCAGGATTGAGTAGTTGCGAGACCAGGGAACCCCGATGCTTTCAAACTCTCCCGCAAACGGCCCTGGGGGACCATCGTTAACCAACAGATTCGGGAGGTTCGTTGGTCCAATAAGGATGGAGGCACTCGTCAGACAGCCTGCTGCATCAGCGCCCTGGTTTCCGGGGATCCAGGTGTTGCCCCAGGCGCTGATTCGGGTGGGCAGGCCCGCGATCGACTTCTGCACAACGTGAACGCGATACGTGTCCTCGCTCAAGGGAATATTGAAGTCGAACGGTTTGAACACGTTCAAGCCGTGATCAAGGGAGGTGCCCAGGTTAAGCGTAGAGGGTGCCGTTGGCATCAAGTTCCAGAGAATGCTGTAGGCGTTGTTCTCAAATGTACATCCCCTTACCATGCCGTTGAGTGCGTTCATACCACGAAGCACCATGGCTGCTGTGGAACTGAAATTCGGATCGATTCCGGACGGAAGGTTCTTGCACCTGAGAAACGTCGTGCCGGTCGCAGTGAACGTCAAGCTGCCCTCGCCGACAACTTCGATGCCGTTCTCAATGTCGACAAAAGTACCACCGATCACATCCAGGTTGGCCTCGGTGGAGAAGCCAGAGCTAATCTCACCCCCAGTTTGAATCGCGTCGTGACACTCCTCAAAGTCACAAGAGATGATGTCCACATCCAGAATTCCTGGCCCCTTCAACCAAACAGCAGCGTGGCCCTTGTTTTGAAAGTCTGGCGCAACAGCAACTGTCGGGAAGAAGTTCTCTAGGTGGCTATTCCGTACGGAGCCGGACACTGAGAGCTGAGTCAAGCTGTCGGAAGAGAGTCCCGCGTAGAAAAAGACCCCATCATGGAAGTCGATAATATCGCACTCGTCGATAGACGCGTTACTAACCTCCTTGACATACACAGCAGACAACTTTTGGATCGCTCGACTAAGCGTGAATTTCTCTCCTGAGAGCGTGAACCCAAACAGCGTGACGTTGGTGGCCATCCAGACATAGGTTCTCTTGAGACCCGGCTCCCACGCACTTTCTGGGTACATGCCGAAGTTGTCCTCGTCAATCGAGATCAGTGGCTTTTGCCCCCCCGCGCCAACCCCACGACGTCCACCCCCTTGACCATGCGCAGGGGGAAGGGCTTGTGCGTGATACCCGATGAGATCTCATCGGTTGTTTGCCAGCCGGAAGCCTCGTGGCCACCATGGGTGGCGGGTGCGATCGGCGTCGCCGAACGGTGAACGGTGATCTGCACCAGTGGCAAGGGGAGCCCCGGCACCACTTGCTTCAACAGCCACGCTTCCCCTAGTGCCTTGTTGAGCGTCTGATAAGGCAACGCCTGGGTACCTGGGTTGCTGTCCGAGCCGTTCTCGGCGTGAACGTGCAGGACTGACACTGAAGGCCCGCCCTGCGATGCGGCGTCAGGCGCCACGAGACAAGTGACGACGAGAAGAAGGGCTACCCCCCCCCCAATTCCAACGATGATTCATGAACTGCATCTTGGTTCCTCCCAGAGAGTTCCCAGTGATGCTAGGCCGCACCTGGGAATCCGACAAGCTCCAAATGAAGCTCGATCTCTCCAGTTCTGACTGCAATAGCCACATCTTCTCCAGAGAAGACCGCTGGGGGCAATCGACTTTCGGGTCCTCAGCTACGTGCGTTGCAGCACGAACCTCCCACTCAGGTTACTGAGCCGTCGACGACCGTGAGGGTGGCAGTTCGAGCCAAAGGCTCGGTTGGAACAAGCCCACCACCGTGGTTCTGGCTGGCGACTGTCGGGTAGCATTGCCTTCGCACAACGTGTCGAGAGGTCCCTCGTCGGGCTGACCGCCAAACCCAGAGCTGAGACATCGCTTGCTCACTGTGACAAATCGGCCTCCCGCCTCTGGTTTCACCCGCAAGCCGAGCCCATCCGCCGCCGTCGCGATCGTTGCCCTGTTCCTCCTGGGCTGCCAGCCCTCAGGCGAGCCCAGGGGACAACACGCAGACCAGCCCCGCCCCCCCAACGTGCTCTTCATCCTCACCGATGCCCACCGGGCCAGCACCATGGGCTGCTACGGCGACGGCGATGCGATCACGCCCAACCTCGACGCCCTGGCTGGTTCGGGGATGCGCCTGACCACCGCCATCTCGAACACGCCCGTGTGCCGGCCCTATCGCGCCTCGCTCATGACCGGCGCCCTCGGACACCACGCGGGTCTGGTGGGCAACTGGTCCGAGCACAACGCCAACGACACGGTCGCCGAGCAGTACACGCCGGGCACGCTGCCCAAGGGACATCAATGGACGCCCAACGGCCTGGCCACAATGGGCTCGGTCTTCCGCGACGCTGGCTACCGCTGCGGCTACGTGGGCAAGTGGCATCTCGGGCAGGTCGACATCGACCCTGGCCCGCTGCGCATGGGCTTCGACGACTTCTGGGCCGTGTCCTCCGAGCCAGCTCACGAATACTGGGACTGGAGCTACTTCACCGGGTCGGGACCCAGCGTCGACCAGAAGGGCGTGTTCAAACCCACGGTCGACACCGACCTGGCCCAGCAGTTCATCGAGCAAGACGACGAGCGACCCTGGATGCTCATGCTCTCCTGGGCCGGACCGCACAAGCCCTTCGAAGCGCCCGAGAGGTTTCAGCACTTCGACCACGTGCAGGCCTTGCCCAACGTGCGCAAGGGTCCCAAGCCAGACCTGGCCGGCTATCACGCCATGATCGAAGCACTCGACAGCGAAGCGGGACGACTTCTGGCGCACCTCGAGCAGCAAGGGTTGGCGGACAACACCATCGTGGTCTACACGTCCGATCACGGATCGCTCCTGGGCAGCCACGGCATGGGCGGCAAGGAGTTGCCCTTCGACGGCTCGACCCGCGTGCCGTTCCTCGTGCGCTGGCCCGGACGCATCGCTGAGGGCCAGACCTTCGCGCCGCCCTTGGGCACGCCGGACATCCTGCCCACCTTGGCTGGCCTGGCCGGGCTGCCCGTGCCCGCGGTTCCCGACGGCATCGACCTCTCAGCGCAACTCTTGGGCGCGCCAGACGAGCGCACCGACCCCGCTGCCTACCTGGCCGGATACGCCAGCCCCGCGGCGAAGACCAAACCCACCTGGCGCGGCCTGCGCACCGAGCGCTACCTGTTCGCCTGCACCGAAGCGGGCCCGTGGATTCTCTACGACATGCTCGAGGACCCTTACGAGTTGGTCAATCTCGTGAAGAGCGGGCATCCCCTGGTGGCCGAGTTTCACGAGCGCACGTTGGCCACCATGCAAGCCACCGGGGATGTCTGGCTGCATTAGCAGTCTGCGCCACAGTCGCCAGATGTTCCACCGACGAGGGCTGCCCGGCGCCTCGCTGAACAGGCGACCTGTAGCGCAGACTCCTAACGCACCCGGTGCACGATCACGCCGCCGGCCCGTGAGGCGCTGGGCAACGTCCATCGCTTGAGGCTCGCGGATTCGGTCTCGCTGCGCACCTCGGCTGGTGGCGGCGCGTCGTAGATCACGTAGTCCACGTCGTGACGTGCGACCAGACCGGGCTCGCGCGGGAAGCGATAGGTGTAGGCGCGACGCCCTGACAAGAAAGCCAGCTCGGGGGCTCGGCGACAGAGCAGCACGGCGTCTTCGGGTGTGTGCTCCCGAATCCACCGGGCGGTGCTCACGTTGTCGGCCCAGCGATTGCCGAGGCGGCCACCGTTCTGCTGCTCGGGATGCAACGAGTCAGGCAGCGTGCGCCAAGTCGCCAGGGCCAAGAGCAGGACACCCACGGCCACGGTGGCGCGCGAGCTCAGCACCTTCGACGCGCTGGTCTTGTGCGGGCTCAGGGCCCGACCCAGCTGGTCCAAGGCCACGAGCAAGTACAGGGGCACGAACGGCGTCAGGGGCAGCACCAAGCGTTGAGCGTAGGTGAAGTAGGTCAGCACCAGCACGGTGTAGATCGCCGCGAACCAGTCGAGCACGGTGGCCCGGCGGCACACCGACACGATCCAACCCGCGAGCAGCACCAACGCCACGGCCACCCGCACGGGCAGCGACCGTGAGCCCGTGCACATCCAGGCCAGCTCGCTGCCCAGCTCTGTGCCGTTGACCACGATGCGCTGCACGTAGCCTTCGAAATCGACCCAGTCTGAGGCCGGGTCACCCGGGTCGACGTGAAACATGGCCGAGCCGTAGTCGTACAGCAACCACTGCTCAGAAGGGGACGGCGCCTGGGCCAGGGCCGCCTTCGAAGCGCTGATCCAGGGCAAGGCCATGACCACCACCAGCGCCGCAGGCAGCAACGCGCCGAGCCACCAACGCCAACGGTCCCGACGCATCAGGCCCGCCACGAAGAAGCCCGGCACCACAAGCACCGCCACGCTGCGAAACCACATGGCCGCGCCCAGACTGACGGCCGCGCAGAGTGACCAGAACAGCCAGCCCCTGCGCCTCCCCTCAGAGGCCAACATGCAGCCGAAGCCCGCGAAGATCAGCAGCTGAAACGGGTACTCGGAGAGGATGCGATTGAAGTTCGCCACGAAGGCCGGGCTCATCCCGGACAACAGGGCGGCGGCCAAGGCGATCGGGGTGCCGAAGACCTTGCGGAAGACCAGGAACACGGCAGCCACTGCGGCCGCGGCGCAGGCCATGACGAAGACGTTGATCGTCGCCGGGTCGAACGCGCCGTCGCTCAGAAAGAACGACAAGATCCACGAGAAGGCCGGGGGGCGCAGTGAATACGGCAGGCCTTGGTAGGCGTAGCCCCCGCCCTCGGCGAGGGAGCGGCCGGTCATGAGGTAGACCGCGCTGTCCCAGCTGGAGAGCCACTGATCGCCGAGCCAGAGGGTGAGGCAGAGCGCTGCGTAGGCGCTCAACAGCACCCAGGGCAGCCAGCGTTCAAGCGCCCCCCTCGCCACCTCGGGAGACACCGCAGGGTCGCGCTCCTCGGGCAACTCAGCGTCGGCCCGGCGGGGCCCGTCGGATGCCAGAGTCACGATCGCCCCGGGCAGCGGGGGGATGGCCGGTTCTCCCGCGCACCCCTCTGCACGCTCGCGCTCGTTCGCCGGTGTGTCCTCGCCCTCGTTCGCTGGTGTGTTCACGGGCTCAGCGATCTCCGTCGGTGACGTCGAAGTAGCCCAGCTCTTGCAGCGCCTTCAGGTCCTCGGCGCTCTGGGGCGCGGCCTGCTCGGATGACCCGGGCTCTGCGGAGAGCCGCTGCAAGACGCCCAGCATGTGCTCGGCCAGCTCCCCTCGCTCGGCGGACAGGTCGACCGTTTCGCCCGGATCGTTGCGCAGGTCATACAGAGCGAAGCTGCCGTCAGCCCCATCGTGCATGAGCTTGAAACGATCATCTCGGATCATGCTGCGCAGACCCGCGGGTTCGTTGTTGTGGTCGGCGCCCGCGAAGACCCAGCGGTGCTGGCCCGGTTCAGCCCAGAGCGGAGCCAGGTCGAGGCCATCGCAATCCTCGGGGACCGGCTGCCCGAAGGCACGGGCCACCGTGGGCAGCACGTCGGTGAGCATGACCAGATCGTCGACGGTGCGCCCCGCCGGGATCGACGGCCCGGACAGCAGCAAGGGGATGTTCAGGCTCTCCCGATGCATGGTCCGCCCGTGCAGGACATCGCCGTGCTCCAGAAACTCCTCGCCATGATCCGAGGTCACGATGACCAGGGTGTGGTCCAGCAAGCCCCGGGACTGCAGCTCGCCAAAGAAGCTGGCCAGCAGGTCGTCGAGCTCGCGAATCTCAGCGTCATAGAGCTGCGAGACGTGGCGCATGTCCTGCTCATCAAAGGTACGCTCGCCCCGACGAAAGGCCTGCAGCTGATCGGCGCTGCCGTCGGCGTCACCGTCGTAGGCGTCCACGAGCAGGTCGCGGTAGGACGGGGCCGGGGTGTAATCGCTGTGCACGTGATAGGTGTGCAGGAACAAGAAAAAGGGCTGTTCGGCGGCACCGTCAAGCCAGGACAGCGCATGGTCGAACACGGCGGGACCGGCCTTCGGTTTCTCCTTCAGCAGATCGACGTGATCGAAGGCCAGGCTCAGCCCGTGCCGTTCACCGAGAAAGCGCGAGTTGATGATCGCCGCGGTGGTCAGCCCCTGGGCAGACAGCAGGCCGTGCAAAGTGGGTAGTTCTTGCGAGAGACGCTTGTCCCCCGAGGTCACCCCGTGGCGTTGGGGCAGCAGACCGGTGAGCAACGAGGTGTGTGAAGGCAGCGTCCAGGGCGACTGGGCCACCACGTTCTCGAAGCGCACACCACGCCCGGCCAGCTCATCGAGAAACGGCGACGTGGGACGGTCGTAGCCGTAGCAACCCAGGTGATCTGCTCGCAGGGTGTCGATGGAGAGCAGCAGCACGTTGCGCGGCCGCGGGGGACCGCCGTCGCCGCAAGCCACTGTCAACAGCAACAGCCATGCCCACAGACTCGGCAGCCTGTATCCACTGCGCCGACCGCACAGCCCCATCAGCTTGCGAGTGACATGCCGCCTGGACACCCCCGCCAGTCGGCGAGAAGCTTGCCGCCTGCACGACCCCGCTAGCCGGCAAACGAGACGCCACCCGCTGGCCACGATCGGTCGTAGACTCATCATCGATCCTCTGACTCCGTGCCCACGTAGCCGAGTGCTCGCATACCCGCGTCCACCTCTGCTGACAGCGGCGTGGAGCCGACGTCGTCGATGCGCCACGTGCGTCGTGCCCAATCTGCGAGCAGACCCGAGAGTCGCCGGGCGACGTCAGGTTCTTGCTCTACCAGGTTCACTTGCTCCCCCGGATCTGCTTCAAGATCGTAGAGTTCGCGGCGCTGTTCGCCGGGAGCTTCGAAGTATTTCCACTGTCCCTGCCGGACGCCCAGGCCCCGGCCCCACTCGTCGTACTTCTCCCGCCCTTCAGGCCAGTACGGGCGGCTGAAGAAGAGCGGCTGCACTCGGGGGACGACCTCCTCGTCGAGCAGAACCGGCAGCAAGCTGGCGCCCTGAAGTTCGACGCCCTCGAAGCGCAGCTCGGCGGCCTCCGCCACCGTGGCTGCGATGTCCACCAGATGCACCGGCTCGGCAATCCGTCGGCCCGCGGCGATCTTTCCCGGCCACGAGAAGACCAGGGGCACGCGCAGCTCCTCTTCGTAGACGGTCTGATCGTGGGCGCGGATGCCGTGGTCCCAGAGCCCTTCGCCGTGATCTGAGGTCACCAGCACCAGGGCGTTGTCCCGCTCGCCGAACGCTGCCAGCAGCTTGCCCAGCTGATGATCGGACGCGGCCACCTCGCCATCGTAGCGGCCGATCTCGATCTCCTGGTCGCTGCCCACCTCGGGCACGAACTGCTCGGCGAAGCGCTGGGGCGGCTCACAGGGGGCGTGGGGGTCGAACAGATGCACCCAGACCATGAGCGGCTCGTCGCTCTCACCTTGCTCATCGAGCCAGGCCAGCGCCGCCTTTGTGGTAGCCGCCGGTGGACGATCGAAACCCTCGTTCGCGCTCAACGTCTGGCCGTTCCAACGGCGCATGGGGAACGACCCTTGATTGCGCCCGAAGCGATCGTCGAAGTGCTGAAAGCCCTGGCCGAAACCAAACAACGCAGACACGGGGAACGAGCTCACGAAGCCCGCGGTGCGGTAGCCCTCCCGGGACGCCAGCTCGGCCAGGGTCAACTCATCGTCGGCGAGCACCAGGCCGTTGCGCACCAGGCCGTGGGTGCCGGGATGACGCCCGGTGAACAGGGTCGCGTGGGCGGGACATGTGGTCCCCGTGGGGCTGTAGGCCTGCTCGAAGGTGGTGCCCCGTGCAGCGAGCCTGTCGAGTTGGGGAGTGGTCTCCAGCTCGTAGCCGTAGAGCGAGCAGTGGTCGCTGCGCAGGGTGTCGATGACCACGATGAGCACATCCGGGCGAGCGGAAGGACTGTCACTGCAGGCAGGCAGAGCGATGGTCAGGAGCAGGGCTGCAGCCCAGCACCAGACCCTCAGCGGCTGCTTCGTTCGTTCACCAAGGGCTGCTGGGGCCACGTGCTCTCGACTCCGCGTCTGGCGGGGATGCCTGGCGCACTCGCGGCGCGGCAATGCGGGCAGAATAGCCCTGCCCCATGACTGCGGCCAGCACGGACCGCTCAGCTCACGAATCGATGGCACTCGGCGATGCCGGCACAGCGTTCTCCGGGGACCCCGTCCTGCTCGGCAAGCCCGGGCCAGAGGCGCACGGCGTGAAGCTCGATGCGCTGCGAGGCCGCGGCGCGGCGGCTTCTGGCGCCAACCCGCCTGGGCACGACCGGCCGACCATCAGGCCCAAGTTGCCCGTGACCGCCCCCCACCGAAAGTCTGCCTCCACTTCGCCGCCTGTCCCCCTGCGGCTTCAGCCAATCCACCGTCCTGTTGGCCTACTCTCCGGTCGCGTCTGGCACCGGTCCGCTCGGCTCACTGTCTGGATCCCCTTGCCCACCGGCGCCCCCGTCCTCGCCCCCCTGCCGCGCCGACCACTCACCGTCCTGCAGACCCTCGTCGGCCTGGCTGCCCTCGCTCACCGCGGCATCCGTCCCCGGCAGCGGCGGCTGGCTCCAGGCGGCGTAGCCCTCAGGGCTCACCGACACGTTGTCGTCGTCGGCGGGGAGCTCGCCCCACTTGCCTCTGAAGTACTCGGCATTGGGCACCAGCCATTTGTTCTCGCTGTCGGCGTGGTCATGCAAGACCCACACGTCGCCGGTCATGCCCACCTTCAGGCCCTGGCGCTTGACCTGCCACATCCAGTCGGTGTCTTCCCACTGGCTGCCCAGGTAGTTCTCGTCGAAGCGGATGTCGTGCACCCGCGCCCGCGAGTAGACGAAGCAGGTCCCGGGGATGGTGATCTCCCACAGCTCGCCGGGCAGCAGGTCCGGGCGCCGGGTCTGGGGCGAGCCGTCGGCGAAGGTCAGGTGGGCGCAGATGGCGCCGTAGCCCTTGCGCGCACCGAGCGCCGCCACCAGTCGGCTCATCCAGCCCGGGGGCAGGAGCACGTCGTCATCCAGGAAGATGACCAGGTCTTGGGTGGCCAGGTTCAGGCCGGCGTTGCGGTTCTTGGCCACGCACTGCTTGGCTCGGGAGACGATCAACTCGTAGGGCATGTCCGCGGTCTGACGAATCGACCACAGGGCCCGGCGCAGCTTGGCCGTGTCGTCGTAGGCCGGGATGATCACCGACACACCATGGCCCTCGAACGCACCCAGATCGGGCGCCGCCTGAGCCACGGCGGGCGGGCTCAGCTGCGGCGGCTCGGGGCGCTCATCCACAACCTCTGGCGGGACGAAGGGCACAGGTGCGGGCGCCCGGCGCGCGGCCATGCGAAAGCGCACCACGGTCACTGCCAGCCAGAGGCAGAGCAGGAGCGCCGCGCCGCACAGACCCTGAGCCCAAAGCAATCCCACGGGCTCGTAGGTGAAGGCCACCTCGTGAGGACCGGCGCTGACCACCACGCCCAGCAGCGCATGATCGACCACGTGCACCGCGCCGGGCTCGCCGTCGACGGTCACCGACCAGCCCGGATCCCAGGCCTCGGTGAGCACCAGCACTCCGGCGTGGTCGGCGTTCACGGTGACCTTCAGGGCGTTGTCGACTCCGCTGACCGACGCAGCCACGTGCGCCGCACCGGCCGTCTCGGGCACGGCGATCTCCGGAGCCCGCTCCAGCAACGCGAGCCGATGCCCGTCGAAACTCGTGTCGGCCAAACGCGCCAAGCGCACCCCGTCGTCGGCGATGACTTCAGCCGCCGCACACAGGAAGGCTCGGGGGCCCGCGCCGGGCCTGTCCAACACAGCGAGACCTTCGACCTCGCTGGCATGAATCTGCTCCAGGCCTGCGCGCTCGGCCAAGGTGGGGTCCGCATGCACGATGGCGTCCACGCAGAGCAGATCGAGCAGCGGGTGGGTCAAGCTCTCGAGCTTCTGCAACGGCTCGACCACCCGGGGGTCGCGCATGTCCAGCAACGGGCCTTCGATGCACGACAGCAACTGAGCCGTGCGCGTGGGCACCATGGGCGCCACGCCGTGCAGCGAACGCACGCCATGGAGCGCCGCGGCCGTGGGCGGCAGGAGATTGATGCGGCCACCGAACACGGCCACCCGGCCGGAGCGCTGACCCAGCAACTCCAGCACCGGCGTCGAGGGGAACGACTCGATCTGCTGGGGGAAGGGGTTGAAGGCCACGGACAGCGAGACCAGGTCGATGGTCAGGACCAACGCCGGCAACCAACGCACCAGCTGCCCCGCGCGAGAGAGGTCGGCCCGACCCACGGCCAGGGCGGGGTCTTCGGGGGGAGGCGGCGGATCCACGGGCGTGATCAACCCGGCCAAGCGCTCCACCTGCCCGACAGCGTAGGGCAGCGGCGCGCCTGCGACAGCGGCAGAAGCGCCGGCGCCATCACCTCCGCCTCCGGCACCCGCGCCACCGTCGGCGATGGCGGCGCCCTCCCAACCCGGGGTCCAGCGGCCGTAGTGCCAGACCAGCCAGAGCGTCAGCAGCGAGGCGACCAGCAACAACGCCTGACGCCCTGCCTGAGCCGTGAGCAGGGCCGCGAACGACCCCGCCTGAGCGTCATCGAGAGTCAGCGCAGCCAGCGGCGCCAGGACCACGGCCAGCACCAAGGCTGCACCCCAACGCCAGGGCACGGCCACCCGTCCCGCCGCCAAGGCCTGCAAGGTCAACGCGCCGGCCAGGGGCAAGCTGACCCCGACGATGACCAGCGCCCGCTTCACGTTGCCCGCCGCCAAGGACTGCAGCGCGGGCACCGCCGCCACCACGTAAGGGGCCGCGATGGCACCGACAATCGTGACCAGCGCCGCGAGCAGCAGCGCCCGCGCCCGACCCGTCACACCGCGCCGCCACATGAGCGACGCCAGCAGCAGCAACAACGCCCCGGGATAGAGCGCGTTCTCCACCACCGAGTTCTGGATCTCGTGGCTCCACCACAGCCGCTGAGGCAGCCAGCTCTCCATGGTGGGCGCCGGGCGACTGGGCACGGAGAAATCAGGGGGATGTCCGAAAGCCTCGGGCAGCACCGCTCCGATCAACGACGCGGGGGGCATGCCGCGAGAGGCCACCGACGCCTGCACGTCCGGGTCGGCGCGCAGCGACTGGGCAAACGCACCCTTGTTGAGCACCAGCTGGGGCGCGGCCAAGGCCACTCCCACCAAGCCGATGGACAACACACCGGCGAAGACCTTGGGGCTGCGCAGTTTGGGGTCGAGCAGCGCCACGGCCACGGTCAGCCCGGTGAGGATCACTCCCACCTGGGGGAAGCCCGAGAGCAGCATGAGCCCGGTGATCACACCGCCTTCGAGCACACCCCGGCGACGATGACCTTGGGCCAACCACTGCAGCGCCGCGACCTGCCCCGGCCACCAGGCGGTGGTGTAGACGATGTGCGGCGCATGCCAGCGGGTGAACATCCAGGTGGAGAAGGCGAAGCCCACCGCGCCGGCGGCCGAGAAGGCTGGCTCGGCGCCGAGCATGCGGCAGGCCCGGTAGGCCAGCAGCAGCCCAAGGATCAGGTGCACCGCCAGCATCACGTCGAGCAAGGTCACCGGATCGATGGCCTCGCCGGTCAGCCCCTCGAAGAGCCGGGGCAGGCCCCAGGTAACAGGCGAGCTCAGCGGCCAGGCCATGTTGGCGGCGAAGGGCAACCCCAACAGCTGAGAGCCGTCCCAGTGGGCGTTGCCTGCGGACTCTTCGAGCTGCCGGGCTCGCGCAATGCCGGGCAGGACGAAGCCGTCGATGTCCGGGGTGATGGGGTTCACCGGCTGCTGAGCGCTGGGGTCCCCCACCGCCCAGGGGCGCAGATCGATGCGCGGATCGTCCGGGCGCATGGAGAGGGTGCTGAGGTCACCGAACAGGGGCCCGGACAGCAGCCAGAGCACACCGCCGATGACGACCAGCAGCAGGGTCAGGCGCTCGCGGCGGGTCCAGGGGGCGTTCATGTCTGGCAAGCGGGCTCTGACACGTGATCGGTGAGCGCCGGCGGGCGCCAGCTCGCTCTCTGAGGAGAACCATACACCATGGCACTGATCGCCTCTCTGGCCCCCGAACTGGAGGATAGGCAGACCGAACCGGCCGCCAGGGCTCAGCGCTCCAATGCCTGCCCCCCTGCGCGTTGCCCGGCAAGGCAACGACCCGGCGCGGGAGAGGCTCTCCCACGCCGGGTCGTTGGTTCGCTGGCTGGCCCGGTCAGGAACCCGTCAGCTCGGCTCTTCGATGGATCAGAGCCCCAGGTACTTGCGGATCACCGGCTCGTTGAAGCCCACGGAGGCGAAACGCACCTTGCCGTCGGGGCCAATCACCAGATTGGTGGGAAAGGCCATCACTCCCAGGGCCTTGGCGATGTCGGCCTTCTGCCCGTCGAGATCCATCACGGCGGGGAAGTCGAACCCTGACTTGTCCCAGTACTTCTGCGCGACCTCGGCCGTGTCCTGGCCACCGTTCACGGCCAGGATCACCACGTCGTCCCGATCGGCCAGCTCTTCGTGCAACTTCTGTACGGAAGGCAACTCCTCCCGGCAGGCGCCTCAGCCATAGAACCAGAGGTTGATCAGGACCGTCTTGCCCTTGAGCCACTCGTTGTCGACAGACTGGCCCGCCAGGGTCATGCCCGCGATGTCCGGAAGCCGCTCGCCCTTCTTCGGCAGGTTGACGTTGTACTTGGCGAGCTTCGGGTCGATCTCGGGAGCGGAGCCGAGGTCGGCCTCTCCGTCAGCCATGGCAGCGGGCTCAGCCGCCACCGCCGACCCACCGTCGGCCTCGCATCCTGCGAGCAGTGAACTGGCCAAGGCCAGGGTCGTGAACGTCATCAGTTTCATGAGTGACTCCTCAGAAGAGTGCGGCGGCAAGGCCGATGGAAGGCGGAGGCTAGCACGAGCGCGCAGGCCGTGTTGAGCCTGCCTCGGGCATAGAGGTCCGTGGTGACATCTGGATGACATGTCCCGGCCCGCCCAGGACATTTCAGCGATGAGCCGACATCTTCCCGCAGCAGCAGCCCCGCCCACCGCGCATGGCCTGGCGCCAACGCCGGGGCCAACGCCGGGGCCAACGCCGGGGCTGCCAACAGAAGCGGGGCGGGAGCCGCCGTGGATCCCGCCCCGCCTGGGTCTGAGGGTTGGCTCAGTCGCGAAGCTGCATCACGGCAGGAAGGCCGCATCCACGGCGTTGCTGATCTCGAAGCCGACGGGCTGGCCAGCATCAGCAGCCACCGCCTGCACGATGATGTTCAGCGGACCGTTGCCACCATTGACCACCAGCGACACGTTGCCGCTGCCGTCCGCCGGGACCGCGATCGTGCCGGCGATGGGCACGGGCACCAGCATGCCACCCTTGAAGGGCACCGGGTTGGCAGACAGACCGAGCACCAGGAAGACCGTCGCGCCCGGCGTGGCGCCGGTGACGTTCAGATCGTTCGTGGAGCCAGACGCCAGGGCCGGACCGCAGATGCTCAGGGCCAGATCGCCCGGGCCACCGAAGCCCAGGTCGGTCTGACACATGTCCGCGCAGACGAGCCTGAAGACCTGCACATCATCGACCGCCGCCTCGACCACCGAACCGCTGCCCTCGTCCGCCGCCACGAAGCGCAGGCGCATGTTGGCCGTGGGGGTGACGAAGTCGCTCACGTCGAACTGGTGGAAGACCCAGCCGCCCGAGGTGTCCGGGCCGGTGGGTCCCACGGTCTCTGCGTTGACCCAGCTGCCGCCGTCGTTGTTGCTGATGTCCACCTCGAAGATGTCAGCGTTGGGGGCGGCACCGGTGGTGTTGCTGTACCAGCGCCAGTAGCTCACGGTGGCGTTTCCGCTGGACAGATCGAAGGACGGCGAGAGCAGCGTGGTGAAGCCGCCGTCGATGTCGTTCTCACCCAGGCCCCCACCCGGCGTGCCCTGGCCAGTGAAGAAGCAGTCCGTGCCCGTGGCCGTCTTGTCGTCCTCGGGCTGGGCGCCCGTGCCGAGCGGGTCGCCCCGCTCCCACACACCTGTCGAAGCGGTATCACCAGCGACGCCAGCCTGCCAACCGCTGGCCACCTCGAAGTCGTCGTCGATGAGGAGGTCGACAGAGGTGAACACGTCGGCGACGAATCCGCCGGACGGCGCGTTGGGCGGATCGGTGATCACACCAGCGCTCGAGTCGCTGGAGACCCAGAACACCACGTTGTCGAAGCAACTGAAACCAGGCAACGTGGCCTGGTACTGGTTCACTCCCGTGCTGGCCATGGCCATGGAGACCGTGCCGCCACCGTTGACCTGGTAGTGCAGCTGCCCCGTGCCATCGATCGGCGTCTCCGTGCCCAGGCCGCTCACGTCCACGTTGAAACTCGCGGCTGCGCCTGGCATGAGCTGAGCGGGCTGGCCCAAGGGGTAGGCGAACAAGATCAGCGCCGGCGTGTCGAAGGCCTCGACGATGCCCGTGGTGGTGCTGCCCGACGGAGAGGTCGCCGAGTCGCCCATGCCGCGGTTGGCGAATCCCTGCCACAGCTCACCGAGGTGCGCCCCGCCGAACCCGGCGAGGTCAGCGGCGATGATGCCGTCCCGAGCCTCGAGCATGTTGGGGTTGCTGGGCATGAGCTTCATGCCATCCACAACCAGCTGCATGAGCAGGTCATTGGCGGCGAAACCCATGCCGCCATTCCAGAGCTCGGCCCGACATTCGAGCAGGGCCTGGGCCCAGATCTCGCCGACGTTGTGCACTTCGTCCGCCGGGTTGTTGATGAACAGGCTGTTGTTGGGCACACCGCCCGGGATCACGAACTGCGCGGGGTCCAGATCGGCGTAGGTCAGCGGGCTCTTGCTGAAGTCCGTGCTGAAGGGGTAGCGGCGAATGCCGAAGTAGTAGTTGTCGGTGCCGCCGAAGAAGTCCTTGGTGATGTAACCGCCCATGGGATAGACGGCGTCCGGATCGTCACCGGGCTCGGTGCTGAGGCAGAGACCGAAGAAGTCGCCCCAGCCCTCGCCCATGCCACCAGACTGCTCGCCGAAGACCGTACCGCCCGACAGACGGAACGACAGGCCGTGGACGTACTCGTGATAGACCACGTCGCCGTCCAAGTCGCCGTCACGGTCAGGGTTCGGACCGACGAACCTGTACATCTGGATGCGCGTTGTGGTCCCGTCCGTGCCGGAACCGTTCCAGTTGGCGTTGTCGGTACCCGAACCATCCTGGGCATCGGCCAACACCAGATCGCCGCCCACACCGCCCAGTCCGAAGTTGTTGCTCTGAAAGTTGGACGCAGCCTCGTCGAAGCCGAAGCCATAGAGGATGTCGTGAATGTTGTTGCAGTAGTAGAAGAGCTGGGTCACCGACGCCTCAGTGTAGGCGCTGGGCGCCAGGTTCAGATCGAGGGCGAAGTCGAAGACCCGGTAGGGGCTGCCTTGGGGGCGGGGCAGGTCAGGGGCGTTGTTGCCATCGGTGTCCGTGTGGGCGTCCACGTTGTTGCCCAAGGTCTCGTTGGCGCCATCAGGGATCCAGCCGTCGGGCGAACCCGTGGTGGGTCCGGGAACCGTGATCAGCTGGCGCGACACCAGGGGAAACTGAAAACCGTTGGGGGCGTTTGTTCCCGGTGAGCCAGGCGCCGGGCTGTCCAGGGGGAACACGTTGACGCTCAGCGCCTCGTTGCCACCGGCGAAGAGCAGGTGGTTGAAGCGACGCAGGATCGTGCCGTCGAGGGCGTCGACCATGATCTCGTAGGTGTTGCCAATGCCCTGCTCGGCGATGACGACCTGCCACGCCGGGTGCACCTCAGAGCGGTGCATGGGGAAGTAGATCAGCTCGGTGGTCAGGGGCGTGTCCGCCCGCAGCTCGACCGGCGTCTGCCAGACCTGCTTCAGATTCACTCCCGTCGCGGCGCCCTGGGTCGTCAGAGCGCGCGGGCTCAGCTCGATGCCCACGTCAGCGGCGGCCAGGAAGATCGCGTCTGCATCAGAGATCACGGGAGCAGCCACGGTGAAGCCGCCCGCCGGGCGAGGCAGCATGGTGCTGGACACGTTGATCAGCTCGCCGGTCGCGGTGACCGAGGCCTTCAGCTCAGTGCCCCAGAGATCGATGCCGCTGATCTGCTGCTGCAGGGTCATGTGGGTCGCGCCGTTGTGCTGGGTCAGAAAGTGGCGAGCGACCCGGGCCGCAGCCAGGTCGGAGGGGGTGACCTCCATGAGCGCAGGCCAGTCGCTGACGAAGTCGGCCACCACGCCCAGGGGCGTCCACACGCCGCTCGGCGCCTCGGTGAGCATCTGCTTGGTAGAGCGCAGGAAGTGCGGTGTCCCGAAGAACTCGTCGTCGTCCAGGCGCAGCTCGGTGATGGAGGCGTGGAGCTGGGTCAGCTCGGCGTCACGGGCAGCGCGCTGCTGCACGGTGCGGCTGGAGATCAGCGCCTGGCGCACGGGCGCGGTGATCACGCCGTCGTCGAGGCGAGCGTCCTTGTAGGCCAGCGGAGCAGGCTCGTTGTCACCGGGCAGGTGCGCCCGCTGAGCCGACGCGTCGTTGCCAAGGGCGGCCAGCCCCACAGCGATCGAAGCGATGAGTGGGGCCAGTCGACGGCCAGAAGACGAGGGGCCAATGCACTGCGCGAGACGCATGGTGCGCTCCGGTGAGATCGGGGGAGAGATGCGGCGTGATCAGCAAGGGCCACTGCAAAGCAGCGACCAGACTCAGCTGACATCGGGGAAGGACAGCCGCGCCGCGATGCTAGCACGGTCCCCGAAAACCCGCTGGAAACCTACCCAGACCCGGCGTGTTGCCCATCTGAGACAGAGCGACACGGAACGATGACATTCGTGGTCAGTGGCTCGGCCCATGCCGATACGAGCCCTTCCCCGGCAGAGCACTGCTCCCCAGCACGACCGCGCTATCGCTCTACCTCCTCAACGCCTGTGGAGTGATCACCAAGACGATCACTCGACAAGATCCACCCATATCACGGTGTGGTGCCCATGATGCCGTTGCTGGCGGCCCAGCCAGCGGGACCGGCGGGGTCGGAGACCCAGAATTGGAAGACCGTGTCCACACCCGACGGCACTCCGGGCGGCCAGTCGCTGGCCAGGGAGATCTGGCCGTCACCGTCTACTGGTAGGCCGAGCAACACGATGTCCGGGCTCGGCACCAGCGTGCCGCCCTTGAAGGGCAGAGAGATGTCGCTGAAACCGATCACCAACCCGGCCGAGGCGTTGGGCAGGGCGTCGGTGAGCAGCAGCTGCGTCTTGCTGTGCTCGCAGAGCCCGCCGCCGCCCTTGAGATCGGGACGGCCGTTGCTGCCGGGCAGCGAGTTGCCCAGGTTGGTCCAGGGCGAGATGACCTGCATGCGCGCGATCCAACCGTCGCTGCCGCCGTTGAAGGTCGGATCGAAGACGTTCTCACCTCCGATGGGATGGGCAGGAGAAAACGTGGAGCCGACCATGATCGCCTCGCCGCAAGGCAAGCGGACCACATCCCAGGCATTCCCAGCCCCATTCGCGAAACCACCGAGGAACGAGGCGTAGAGCAGTTGGCTGCCGTCGGCGTTGAACTGCATGATGCCTGCGTCACTCAGTCCCCCGGTGGCCTCGGGCTGAAAAGCGTCCGGGGTCGAGGGGAACCCTCCGGTCCCCGCCGCGCAGGCCAGGGTGATCCGGTCCGCCGCATCCAGACCGATACCCGCGACGCCCGTGGAGACTCCCCCACTACCCAGAGTGGCCCAGTGCTTGAAGGCACCCGAGCCGTCGAACTTGCAGAGGAAAGGCTCGCCCCAGTTGGAGAAGGCACCTGGAGTGGTGCCGAAGCAGAAGGCCTTCCGACCCGCGACAATGATTCCACCGTCGCTCGTGATACCGCCCAGCCGTCCATTCCCCTCTTGAAACGTCGACCAGACGAGGGCGCTGCCGTCAGCGTTCAGACGAGTGAGAAAACCTGTCGTGCAACCGGGGTCCCAAAACTCGAGGTAGGCGCCAGGCGTCGTGGGGTAGTCCGAGCCCGGAAAGCCCGCGATGAGCACTGTCCCGTCGGCATCCCGCTTGATCGTGAAGGGGGTTTCGTCCGTGGTCCCCCCCAGGTAGGTGGAGTAGAGCAAGGCGCTCAAACTCGCGTCCAGCCGAAACACAAACCCGTCGCAGCCACCCTGGTACGTCGGAATAACGGCGCCGGGTGTGATCGGGAAGTCATTCGAGCAGGTCCGGCCGGTGGCGTAGACCGAGCCGTCCGGACCGACATCAATGGAGAGGATTGCATCGGAGCCGATCTGCGACCCACCAATCAACGTACTCGCAATGACGGTGGAGCCCATGTCGTCCAGTCGCATGACGAAGGAGTCGCTGGTGTTTCCTTGCAAGGTCTCCATAAAGGCACCAGGCGTCACGGGAAAGTCGGGTGAGTCCGTCCCTCCACCCAAGACGATTTCATTGGTACTACTCAGGACGGCTTCGGAGATCCCGTCGGTGCCCGAGCCACCCAGGTAGGTCGAGAACATGAGGTCGTTCGTCATGCCATTGAAGCGCATGACGAAGCCATCCAGCACTCCTCCCCCAAAGCCCGTTGAGAGCGCGCCTGGGGTCACAGGGTAGTCCGTGCTACCAGTGTTCCCCGTGATGATGTAGTCCCCCGACGGATGAAGGACCACCGTCTTTGGACTCTCCCCTGAACTCCCACCGATGAACGAGCCCCAGATGAGGGTCGAGCTTGCGATGACTCCCGAACCGGGGACGACGTCGCTTGCAGTGAGCCCCCAGGTCCGATCGTCGACCGGACGAAAGTGCAGGTCAGCAGCCTCTTCGCTCCCGTCGACCAATCGCTGACGGCCCACCGGGCGACTCAGGCGCAGGGTGCCCGCGAGCGTGTCGATCTCCAGGCTGCCGTCCGGGACGACGCGCACATCGGTGGCGCCATCCCAACTCCAGTTCACATCGCCGAGTGCTGTGCCGGGCGCGACATGCAGCTCTTGGACGACACTCCGCTCACCCACGGTGACGGCCAGCTCGAGGCCCGGCAGCACATCGTTCAGCTCAATCGACTGAAAACGAGACAAGTCACGTTGCCAGCGAAACCGGTCGTTGCCAAGCAGGAAGTGCTCCACTCCGGGCAAGGTCTCCGTACCGCGAGCTGTCGCTTTCCCGGTCGCACCGACAAATCGCTGCATCAGGAACACACCGGCGCCGTCCGGGTCACGGCGATCGACAAGCTGCAAGCCCAGACCTTCGGCGTGCACACGAACGAGCCCGGTGGAATGCTGGCTCACGAACAGCGCGTCCGTCGGCCACTGCCCCCGGTTCTCAACCAACGCCGGCCGTGCACTGACCATCGATGCCCCCATGATGGAAGCCGACTGAGCGACGACTAGTGGCGTCAGCAGCAGGGAGAAACCGCAAGCCATGATCGCCAAGCCAACGGCACGCGCACCGCTCTTCTTCACGACGAAACAACTCATGGCTTGAACTCCTCAAGCAGGTACACCCGGCCGGTCTCAGTGATCGTTGAGTCAATCTCGGTGTAACCGGAAGCCCCCAGTATCTGATCGAGGCGGCCAGTGTTGAGCACGTGACCCGACGCCACAGCGATGCCCAAGCGGGCGCGGCCATCCTCTTCGCCAGCCTCACCACGGAAGATGAAAAGACGCCGAGGGAATTCCTGGAATGGGTCTGGATCAGCGCCGCCGATCACATAGACACGCCCGGAGATCGCGCCGCCGGTTGGCTCATTGTCATCACAGGGCGAGGGCACCACAGGATCGTTGTTGAGTCGGGGGGCACCGACGAGGAAATCCTCATAGATGAGCAGGGGTTCATCGCTGGCGTTGAACTGCCCAGCCGGGGCAAGGGACCAACCAAAGAACGCGTCCACCCGCCCGTCTATCTCCGCCGGGAAGGGTTGGATGTCGTCTTCGGGCGTGTTGAACATCAGCGGTTGGCGGTCGAGGCCATAAGCTGCCGACACGCTGTCATCCGTGGCGATCGTGAAGGCGTAGACGGCGCCACGGTTGCCCGCGTCGTTGGACACGCCCGTTCCGCTTGAGGTGTCGACGTACATCGGTGAACCCACCAGGACATCCGGGCGACCGTCAGCAGTCAGGTCGACGTTGCCACAGATGGAAAAACCGAACAGGAAGGGATCGCCTGTCATCTGCACATCGAGCGTCGGCGAGACTGTCACCAGCGGGAGATCTGGCACGCTGCTCAAGGCGACGCCTGGCTGGGTGGGGTTCAGGTAGAGCAGGGCGTAGCCACTGTCCTCCGCCGCGTAGTCCAGCTTGGCGACGTGCCGGGCCTGGATCGCACCCACAGCCACGTCGTCGTATCCGTCACCGTTCACGTCGCCCACACCTGCCACGGTAAAGCCGTAGCGGTCCTTGGGGCCGATCGGATAGGTCTCGGTGGTTGGCGGCAACTCGTAATCGCAACCGATGCACCCAACCACTGTCGGGCTGCCTTGGTTTATCCACTGCACCATGACGGGGGCGCTGGTGTAGATGTACGCCTTGCCCCCATCGATCGGCACACGGCTGTCCGGATCTCCGGGAGCACCGATGATCAGATCGGGCGTGCCGTCACCATCGATGTCGCCGGCGGCAGCGATCGACGTGCCAAACCAACGGCGTGCCTCGTCACCTTCGAAAATGAGATCGGCGTCGGCCGGCGTGAGGTCCACACATCCCGGGTGCTCCTCTGCAAAGAACACGAGCACACGACCGCGCTCATACAGGGTGTCGCCAGACCCTACATCAAACCGCCAACCGGGCTCGCCCACGGCGATGTCGTCCTTGCCGCCCCCGTTGAAGTCCCCGATGAAAGCCACCGGCACGCCCCAGTCCGGGGCGGCCAAGCCGTTGATGCGCAGGCAGGAATCTTCGAGATGCTCCGAACCGTCGATGTGCGCCGAGAGCATCAAGGTCGCCGAGCCCAGGTCCGCGGCCTCGTCTA
>CAZIAK010000036.1:0-33316 GCA_964537035.1 uncultured Phycisphaerales bacterium
GTGCGCTCCACGGGCGAGACCGACATCAACCCCATCGGCGGCATGGGCAAGGTCACCCAGCTGGTCTTCGGTGGACTGGCCCCCGGCGCCATGGGCACCAACCTCATGTGCGCTGCCATCACGGGAGCGGGCGCCAGCCAGGCCGGCGACATGATGCAGGACCTCAAGACCGGCCACCTGCTGGGCGCCTCGCCGCGCAAGCAGTTCCTGGCCCAGCTGGTGGGCATCGCGGCAGGCGTTGTGCTGGTCATCCCGGTCTACACGCTCTTCACCACGGCCTATGAGATCGGCGGCGAGAAGCTGCCCGCCCCGGCGGCCCACGCCTGGAGGGCCATGGCCGAGCTGCTGGCTCAAGGCCTGGACGCCCTGCCCGCCATGGCGGGCCCTGCGGTGCTGTGCGGCCTGGCCCTGGGCATCCTGCTGCCCTTCCTGCGCAAGATCGACTCGATCAAGGCCTACGTGCCCAGCGGCCTGGCCATGGGCATCGCCTTCATCGTCCCGGCCTACTACTCACTGGTCATGTTCCTCGGCCTGCTGATCTGGTTCCTCTGGAAGAAGATCAACCCGGGCTCAGTGAACAAGTACGACTTCGTCCTGGCCTCAGGTCTGGTGGCTGGCGAAGGGCTCATGGGCATCGTCAACGCGGGCCTGACCATCTTGGACGTGAAGCCGCTGATCGGAGGCTGACCGTCGCGGAGGCGACTCACCGAGCGGATCGCGGGCTGAGGTGTGGAGCATGTTCGACCCACAACGCATAGCCCATGCCCTGGCGGTCCTCCCCGACAGCCCCCGCTGGATCGAAGCCCGCGCCGTGCTGCTCTCGGGGCACGGCGCGGTCTTCGGTGCGGGGGGCGACCTGGTCATCCGCAACGACGCGCCGGGCGGGGGCATCGCCGTGGCCATGGGTCGGGCGCCTGAGGAGCTCGCTCGATCTGTGCTTGGCGATCGTCCCGGGCGCGAGCTGCTCTGCGCAGCTGAAGATGGCGAACACTGGCAACGAGTGCTACGGGGATGGTCGACAAAGGGTGTCCTCCTCTACGGCCTCCAGCAGGCAGGCGGGCTTGTGCCCCCGTCCGCGGCAGTGGAGCGCCTGACGTTGGACCACTCGCTCGACCATCTGCCGCAAGAGCTGCGCGAGGAGATCGAGCAAGCACTCCCCGATCACGCCGTGTGGTGTGCGTTTCACGAAGGCGACGCCGCCGCTTTCGCCTACAGCCACTGGCGCACCGAGGGCTGGTTCGACATCTCCATCGACACGGCGCCCGCCTACCGTCGGCGGGGGCTCGCCCGCCGGGCAGTGAGCGAACTGATCCGCCGCGAGCTGGCAGCGGGCCTGCAGCCGGTGTGGGGCGCCATGGCCAGCAACACAGCCTCACAGCGCCTGGCCGCGAGCCTGGGCTTCGTCCCCGTCGACAGGATGCTGCTGTTGACGCAAGACACGGCAGAGCTTCGCTGAACGTCGCAGCCGAGCCTGCATAATGTCGGCCATGACTTCCTTCCAGAACCACGCTGACGACCTGACCACCGACGACCTGCAGGGCTTCTTCGAAGGCTGGCCCAACCCGCCGAGCGCAGAGACCCTGCTGCGACTGCTCCGGGCAGCGCACCGCGTCGAGCTGGCTCGGGACGAGGACAGCGGCCGTGTGATCGGATTCGTCTATGCCGTGTCTGACGGCATCCTCGCGGCCTACATCCCGCTGCTCGAAGTGCTCCCCGAACACCGCGGCGCTGGCCTGGCCAGCGAACTCGTGCGCCGACTCATGGCCGCCCTCGACGACCTCTACATGCTCGACCTGGTCTGCGACGAAGACGTGGTGCCGTTCTACGAGCGCCTGGGGCTGACACGACTGGCTGGCATGGCACGGCGGCATCCGGCCGCGCTGGATGGGCTGGGTGACGGCTGAAGGCTGCGCTGGTGGAGGCGTCATCGGCGTCACGCGGCCTGCACGGACTCTCACGACATTGCGGAGGGCCGACCACGCTGCCACGGCGCGTTCGCAAAGGCCTATCTGTAGTAGGCAAACGCGCTGCCCTCGATGGTGCGCACAACATTCCAAAACGCCATCAGTTCACGGTTCTCAAAGAACATGTGAGCACTCAGGCTGCTGGACGTTCCATCGGCAAACGAGACAGAGACACTGGCAAGCTGCCCATGGGTGTCCGTGGAGAGGCGTTGCTCGCCTTCAGAAACAAGGAGGCCCGTCGAGAGGAGCCACTCGCACAAACGGTCCCACTCGCTGCGGTGCGTCCGGAAGGTCTGCGTGGAGCCCTCAGGCTTGTCAGGCCAGTCGTCATAGATGACCGTCACGGACTCCGCGTTCAGGGTGAGGGTTCGCAGATACGATGGGAAGTGTCCTTCCCCGCTGACCGTGAGCTCTACCTCGGAGATGGCCCGAGGCATGTCGGCCACTTCACCGGAGCACGCCAGGCCGTGAACGAGGCACAGCGCAGCGAGCATGGGCACACCAGGGCCTCTCATGCGTCGCTCCGCTCTCCTGCCCACCGACCTCGGCTTTCACCATCCGCATGCAGCGACTGCGTTGGCGACGGATGCCGAATCTCTGCGCGCATGCGTGGGATCTCGAAGACACCCACGGCGACGGCCGTGAGCGGCATGGCGAGAACGGCGATGGGAGGACCGCGGATGGCTCCCAGCACAGACAAGGCCGCGTAGATGACCACGGCGATCCCGCAGAGGATGCCCACCGGAATCGCCATCCGGACGGCCCTCTGTGCCCACTCCGAAAGCGGCGCCTCGAGGTTGAGGAGCCTGCGAGCCACCACACACAGCACGACGGACAGCGCGAAGAGGGTCCCGGCAACCCAGAGCAGGCCAATGATGTCCTTTGCCGACGGCCACCGGTCTGGCAATTGATCCAGAGTGCTCGCCAAGACTGCGATGAACAGGACCCCCAGGGGCAAGAGGCTGAAGACGGCAATCAAGATCTCGGCGACCATGACCGGAAGCCTGATCAGCGACAGTCGCGTCCCAGAGCGACTCATCTGCTCACCCGACCTACACCCCACTCCCCTCACGGCAAGCCGTTCAGCGCGTCGTCGTACAGCTGCTGCAGCTCCTTCGTCGTCAGCGCCCGGTCGAAAACCCGGGGCTCGTCGAGCCTGCCGTTGAACCAGCGCCCGCCGGTGGGGTCTTGGCCCAGCCAGGCCTGACCGTCCCACTCTTCGGGGCCGTGGGTGACCACGTTCGTGGCGGAGACCAGCGGCGCGCCGTTCACGCCCATGTACAGGTCTGCGCGGTCGGGGCGCACGACCAGGGCGCAGAAGGTCCAGGTCGCGTCGGGCACCACCAGCTGGCTGTCGAAGCCCCAGGTGCTGCCATCCCCGTTCCAGTGGTAGCGCAGCTCGTTGAGGTTGCCGAAGTTGAGGCCAGCCACGGTGTTGGCGTCGCGGCTGAACAGCAGGCCCGTGAACGCTCCTTGATCGCCGATGCGGCGCACCCAGAGAGTCAGGGTGACCGTGTCGCTCTGCAGCTCGAGCGGCGGCAGCAAGACCCCGTCCCCCGGGCCATGCAGACGTACGGATGTGCCCGTGAAGGGTGTGGCGCCGGCCTTGGCCAAGGTGGGGCCGCCGATGTAGGTGCCGGGCACGTTGCCCTGGACGTCGGCTGCGGTGGTTCCCGCCAGGTCATCGAGAGGCCAGTGCCCCGTGTCCGCCAGACGAAACTGCCACACGTCCCCCGGCACCACATCGGGGCCGACGACCTCGTCCACACGCCAGTACCACGTGCTGCCTTGGGACAACGGCGAGGTCACGTACAGCGGCGTGAGCACGTTGCCTTCGTACTCGGGGGAGCTGGGCGTGGCATCGCGCACGGCCTGGTAGTCGGTGCCCAGGTAGACATCGTGTGCATCCGCGTCGAGGCCCGGCTGCCAGCGCAGGGCGGCCTGGGCATCGGGAGCGAGGCCACCGTCTGCGGGCGACGGCAGCTCAGCCCGGCCGCCGTGGCGCCAGAGCGCGTCGATGTCCGTGGCTGACAAGGCGTGGTCCCAGAGGCGCACCGTGTCCATTTCGCCAGCGAAGTGACGGGGCAGCCCGACCGGGTCCACCCCCAGCTTGGTCTCACCGGCGAATGTCTGGGGCAGGTGGGTCACCGCATTGACGGACGACTGCAACGTGACGCCATCCCCGAAGTAGACCGTGGCCTTCGTGGGCTCGACCACCAGCGCCGCGAACACCCAGGTGTCGTCGGGGACGGTGAAGCCCGGGTTGAACAGCAACGTCGGCAGGGAGCTGGCCCAGGTGTAGCGCAGCTCGTTGAAGGCGCCAAAGTATAGCCCCGACTGGGTGCCCGCATCGCGAGACACGATCAGTCCCGCGCCGTTGAGCTGGCTGCCATCTCGACGGAACCACGCCGTGAGCGTCATGGACTCAGCGCTGCTGTTCATGGCGGGCAACACCACCTCGTCATCGATGCCATCGAAGGCCAGGGCCCCGCCGTTGACGCCGAGAGTCCACGTGGGGCCGTTGACCGCGCCGTGCAGCTGACCATCCGCCAGATCTGCGGCCGTGGTGCCGATGCCATCGTCGAACGACCACCAACCCAGCATGCGCAGTGGCTTCACGTCGATGTCGACCCGACCCACCGTGCTCGCCGGGCTGCCGTCCCCCACCACGTAGTCGAAGCTGTCGGAGCCTACGAAGAGATCGGCGGGCGGCGTGTAGAGCAGCAAGTCAGCGCCGTCAGCGCCCGCCGTCAACGACACCGCGCCGCCCTGCTCGCTCAGGCCGTCGAACGACTGCACGTACAGTTCGTCACAGTTGCCGTCGTCATCGTTGGCCAGCACATCAAAACTGGCGGGCAACGCCGTCTGGTACTGGCTCTTGTCCAGACTCAGCGCCTCGCCCAGCACGTAGGGCGGCAGGGGCTGGGGATAGAAGATCTTGGCGTCGAGGCAGCTCGCAGCGTCGCGCCAAGCCTCGATCACGGCCTTGGTGTTCGGCCCATGATTCAGACACGCACCGCACATGGCGTTGCACGGCGTGGGATCGAGACAGTGGGGCGCGTTCCAGTTGTGCCCCACCTCGTGTCCCACGATGCCCGCGCTGTCCAGAGACCAGCCGTAGGCCAGGTTCAGGTTGCAGACCACGCCCACCCAGGCCAGCCCGCCGTACTGGATCACGCTGCCAGGCTTGGCCGTCATCAGGTGCGCCAGATCTCTCGGCACCGCCGCCTGGTTCGTGTTCCACTCGTCGCGAAACTGGTCGAGCAGGTCGCCACCGTCCACCGGCGTGTAGAACGGCGCGGTGCGCACCAACACCTGGGTCAACTCATAGGTGATGGACGTGTCCCGAGCGTAGAAGAAGTCGACCAGGTTCAGGTGCGACTCGATCTGGGCCACCACCGCCGGCACGGACGAGCCGTGCAACTGGAAGTACTCGAAGTCTGCCTCGAAAGCGATCTCAGCCAACGACAAGCAGGGCCCCGGCCCCTTGCCGCCCACTCCAGCCACTCCCGTCAATCCCGTGCTCGACAGCCCGGGCCCGGGGCTCGGTGGTGCACCTGTAGGCACCGTGGCGGGCAAGGCTGGGTGTCCCTGCCCCTCGCCACAGGCCGGGAAGAGCTCCCTCGCCCGTCCCTCGAAGAGCACGTGCAACTCTCGCCCTGCACCGGGAACCACCGACGCCAACGGGCGGAGCGACAACACCGTTTCACCGGGGCGATGGATCTCACCACGCAACCCAAGAGGGCCGAGACTGGCCAACAGCACCCCCGCCGACGATCCCACGCCGAAGCCCGACGGGACCTGCCCACGATAGGTCGCAGACGCACCCACCGGCACCACCTGCCAGCTGCCGTCCGGAAGCTGCGCGCGTACGAGGAACTTCGACGACCGCAGCTCGTGCCGGGTCAGCTCAAGCGACTGCACCGCGCCGTTGATGGGCAACTCAATGCTCAGCCGATCGCCGCCGGCGAACGGCAGGTCGAGTGCGACGACCTCGAAGCGAGACACTCCAAACGCATCGCTCACCAGGCCGACGAGGGCTTGCGGAGCCATTGCTGGCAGCAGCCGGCGGGCCCCACCGTCTTGCCCCTGCGAAAAAGCCACCGCTGGCGTCTTCGCCACTGTGCGTAGACCCGCTGCAGAGAACGACTCCTGCGCCGTGAGCGACGAGCTGCCAAGCGCACTCATCACGACCCACAGCGAAGCCACCAACGACAACAGGCGTGAGGCAGAAATGCCGTTCCTACAGCAGAAAACACTCATCAGCTCGGTCCGCGGGGCTGTGCAGGGGGAGAGCAACGAAGGCTAACACGAGGTGAAGATCGCGGCCTGACGACCACGGACCCAGCCACCCCATCAAACCTCTGATCCCCCCGCCCTATCTCAAGATTTGTTTGTCATAATACAGAGATCCCTTGAGTTCACCGAGCCCTCTCATGCGCACCCAGCCCTGCAGCACGCCCGCAGCCACACCGATCGAAGAACAGCTTCACTCCCTGGGCGAGCTCATAGGCAACACCCCTCTGCTGGGAGTCCGCTGTCGGGTGCGCGGCGAGGAGTACACGATCTGGGCCAAGCATGAGACCGCCAACCTCACCGGCAGCATCAAGGACCGCATGGCCTGGCACATGTTGGCCCGAGCCCACGAGCGAGGCGACCTGGCCCCCGGCGACGAGGTCGTCGAAGCCACCAGCGGCAACACGGGCATCGCCTTCGCCTCCCTGGGCAAGGCTCTCGGCCACCCCGTGCGCATCTACATGCCCGACTGGATGAGCCGCGAACGGGTCGCGGTGATCGAAGCCCTGGGCGCCACCATCGTGCCCATCTCCAAAGAGCAAGGCGGCTTCGTCGGTTCGATCGAGCAAGCCAACGCCTACGCCGAGTCTCACCCGGGCACCTGGCGGCCCCAGCAGTTCAGCAACCCCGACAACGCCGAGGTGCACCAGCTCACCACAGGCCCCGAGCTGCTGGCACAGCTCCGTTCGGTCGACCTCATCCCCACCGCGTTCGTAGCGGGCGTGGGCACGGGCGGCACGGTCATGGGCGTGGGACAGGCGCTGCGAGAGAAGGTCGCCGAGATCACCATCCATCCGCTCGAACCCGCCAACTCGCCGACCCTGCGCACGGGCACACGGGCAGGCAGCCATCGCATTCAGGGCATCAGCGACGAGTTCATCCCCGAGCTGGTGAAGATGGACACCCTCGACGCCCTCGTGGACGTGGACGATGGCGACGCGATCTTGATGGCTCAGCGACTCGCCACCGAGCTCGGCCTGGCGGTGGGCATCTCGTCTGGCGCCAACTTGCTGGGAGCGCTCATGGTGGCCCGCAGCCAGGGCCCCAGCGCGGTGGTGGCCACGGTCTTCGCCGACAGCAACAAGAAGTACCTGACCACAGACCTCTGTCGCAAAGAGCCGCTCAAGGACGGCCAGCTCAGCCCCGAGGTCGACCTGCTCGGCTTCTCTGTGGTCGGCCGGCACTGCTGCTTCTGCTGAGCGCCCACTCGGTCACTGGAAAGTGGCGCGCGGTCAGGGACAATCGCGTCCCACCCCTCAGGAGTCGCCGATCATGGAGAGCTACAAGCAGCAGTTCATCGAGTTCATGGTCCGCTGCGACGTGCTCACCTTTGGCGATTTCGTCACCAAGAGCGGCCGACGCACACCCTTCTTCGTCAACACCGGCCGCTACAGCAAGGGCTCCCAGCTCCAGCGCCTGGGGCAGTTCTACGCTGCCGCCATCGTCGACCAGGGCCCCGCCGACATCGACGTGCTCTTCGGCCCGGCCTACAAGGGCATCCCCTTGGTGGTCACCACCGCCATGGCCCTGGCTACAGACCATCAGCGCGACGTGTCGTTCTGCTTCAACCGCAAAGAAGCGAAAGACCACGGCGAGGGCGGTGTGCTCGTGGGCCACACCCCGACGGCAGGCGAGCGCGTGCTCATCGTTGAAGACGTGACCACGGCCGGCACGTCGGTCAGAGAGACCGTGCCCGTGCTCAAGGCTGCGGCCGACGTGACCATGGCCGGGCTGATCGTCTCCGTCGACCGCCAAGAGCGTGGCCTGGGCGAGCACTCGGCCCTCACCGAGCTGGCCAGCGAGTACGCCATGCAGACCTTCGCCATCGTCACTCTCGAAGAAGTCATCGAGTATCTGCGCGGCCGCACCGTCGATGATCGGGTGGTGCTCACCGACGCGATCCACGGGGCCATGCTCGACTATCGCGCGGAGTACGGCGCGGTCTGAGCCCTCGCTCCAAAGTTTCGTGTCAGCTCGATGACCCTCGCGCGCTCTGGTGTACACAGGGCTCGTGGCTGACGCCAAGGGACAGCGACGCGGCAGACCGGGCCCAAGCCAGCGTGCGGGAGCGCACGTGAACACCAGAAGGACCTTGGGAGGCAGACCGATGGGAAACCTGCAACCGCCGCACTTGTTGCTGGCCTGCACACTGACCGCCTTCCTCACCATGGGCACTGACCTCGCCGCCCACGGGGGCATCACGCCGGTCAAGCCTCCGTGGACGCCCATCACATCAGGACACCCGGGCCCCCTGTCGCCCTCGATCCCAGGGGACGCAGGCAGCGGAGCTCAGACAGGGCGCCCCTCGGCACGGAGCAAGGCCCCAGCCGCCACACCCACCGCCGCGGGAGTCATGACCCGCAGCGCCTCGCGAGGTGTGACAGGGCGAGGTGCGAGCTCCGCCACGACCGGGCCAGAGTCTGCAGCGGGCCCGGCCCTCGACGGCTGGGAACCCTGGTGGGACCAGAACAAGGACCGCTTCCTCGATCTGCGGGGTCGGTTGCTGAGCACTCACAGCGTCTCGGGCTCGTCAGGCCTGCTCACAGGCCGAGGGCGCAAGTCGCACTGGCGCACCTCTCGCCGGGCCGGCCCGGAGATGGTCGACCGGGTGATCGTGCCCTCACTGCTCGGCATCATCGAGGCGAACAGCGACCGGGACATCCTCGACTCGGCCGTGCTGGCCTTGGCCCGCAGCGCGCCCGAACACCGTGCGGGTGAAGTGCTCGACGCGATCATCCCCCTGCTGGCTCACCGAGAGCTGTCGGTGCAATCGTCCGCGGCGTTGTCTCTCGGCGTGTTGCAGTCGAAAGAAGCGACGAGCCTGCTGCTCTCACTGGCGGCGGACGACAGCACGGGGCGCAAGTCCATCGGCGGCGGCCCCGTCCCCCGGCAGGTGCGAGCCCACGCCGCGTTCGCCCTGGGACTCGTGGCCGACCCCCGTTCGGTCCATCGCCTGCTGCAGCTGATCACCCGCCTGCCCGACAGCGAGCGAGATGTGAAAGCCAGCGCCGTGGCCGGCCTCGGCATGTTGCCCACGGATCACAGCCAGCTCGACGTGGTGCAGACCGTCCTGGTCGAGCTGCTCGGCGAGAAGCGGCTCGACCCCATGGTGGCCAGCTACATCCCCACCACCTTGGCCAAGCTCCAGCTGCGCACGGCCATCCCCGCCTTGCTCCGTCGCTTCGACGACCCGGACACCGATCGCATGGTCCGCCATTCGATCGTCCTGGCCTTGGGACGGACCGCGACCATGAAGGACTTCTTGGCGGTCAAGGCCCTGGTCGACGAGGTCACCCGGGGGCGAGACCGGCTGACCCGGCACTTCGCGCTCATGTCCTTGGCCCAGATGGGTACGACCGGCGTCTGGAGTGACGACCATGCCGAACTGGCCCAGCTGTTCGGCCGAGAGGTGTCGGGCCAAGGCAAGAGCCAGGAGCACCGCTCGTGGGCAGCCCTCGCCGCGGCCCTCCTCGGGCGAGCCCACCCGCAGGCCCAGCCCATGCTGCTTGAGCGCCTGCGGGACGCCTACGAGAATGAGAACGCGCCGTCGTACAAGGGCGCCTTCGCCCTGGCCCTGGGCCTGCTGCGAGACACCCGCTCGACCGATCTGATCCATGCCGACTTCCGCGACGTCAGCGACACGTCCTTCCGCTCTCATGCTGCCACTGCCCTGGGTTTCCTCGACGCCATCGGCAGCTCTGACGAGCTGCGCCAGCTCTGCCTGGGCCGGGCCACCCCCGACGACCTGCGCCTGGCCTCGGCCACGGCCCTGGGCCTGCTGGGGGACAGAGAAGCGGTGCCCGTCCTCGTCGAGGCCCTGCGAGACACGGGCTCGCTGTCCGTGCGCTCGGCCCTGGCCAAGGCCGTCGGCCTCATCGGCGACCGCTCGGCCGTGGAGCCCTTGCTGGCCGTGGCCTCCGACACCGACGTGGCTCCCCTGTCCCGAGCCTTCGCCTGCGTGGCGGTGGGTTTGCTAGCTGAGCGTTCCTCGTTGCCCTTCAACGAGCCGCTCAAGGCCGACGGAAACTACGTGGTCCCTGTAGACTCCATTCAGGAGCTGCTGGCCATTCTCTGAGGGCAAGGGGCAGATTCCCGGGCTGCCCGTGACCGCCTGGCAAAGAAGAAGTGGCCGGTTGCCCGAGCCGATGCGTTGAACACGTCCAGCAAGGCTCTTGACCCTGCCTGGCCGAGAAAACCCGGGAGTCCATCGATGATCGCCACGCCCCTCCGACTGGCCCTCACCCTGGCCCTCGCGTTCGTCCCGGCGCCCACCGTCTCAGCCCTGCCTCACGGAGGGTTCCCGCCTCCGCCTCCGGCCCTGCCCCCCCTGGGTGGGCCGGTGGGCAGGCCGGGGCAGAACGGGGTCGCTCCCACGACCCCCGCGGCTGCCGGGGTCGCAGGTGTGGGCACGAGCGCACGCAGCGGCGCCGCCCGGGGCGGCAGCGGTCGCACGGGAGCCGCCACCGGCTCGGGGCAGCGCTCGTCGGCACAGACCCTGAGCAGCTGGGAACCCTGGTGGGATCAGAACAAGGACCGCTTCCTCAATCTTCGCGAGCAGCTGGCCCGGGGGCACAGCGCCTCCGGCTCATCCGGCCTGCTCACGGGCCGAGGCCGCAAGGCCAGCTGGCGAAACTCACGCCGCGTCGGTCCAGACCTGGTCGAAGGTCAGGTCATCCCCGTGCTGCTGGAGGTCCTGGCCAGCAGCAGCGACCGGGAGATGCTCGACTCGGCGGTGCTGGCTCTGGCTCGCAGCGCTCCAGCCCATCGCGCCCCCGACATCCTGGCCGCGACCCTCCCGCTGTTGGCCAACACCAACCTGTCCGTGCAGACCTCGGCCACCCTGTCCTTGGGCGTGCTCGGCTCCCCCTCGTCAGCGGCCCTGCTGCTGGCCGTGGCCCGGGATGACAGCACGGGCCGGGAGGCCATCGGCGGCGGCCCCGTCCCCCGGCAGGTGCGCGCCCATGCTGCGTTTGCACTGGGGCTGGTGGCAGACGCCCGCTCGGTCTACAGCATGCTGCAGCTGATCACCCGCCTGCCCGACGCCGAGCGGGACATCAAGGCCAGCGCCCTGGCAGGCCTGGGCATGTTGCCGTCCCACCACAGCCAGCTCGACGTCGTCGAGACCGTGCTCACCGAGATGCTCGCCGATCGGCGCCTCGATCCCATGGTGGCCAGCTACATCCCCACCACGCTGGCCAAGCTGGAGCGCACCACCGCCCTGCCAGCGCTCCTGACCAGCTTCGAGGATCGGGACAGCAGCCATCCCCTGCGGCAGTCGGTGGCCCTGGCCCTGGGTCGTCTGGGCACGCTGCAAGACCAGGTCATCGCCCAGGCCCTGTTCGACGAGGTCAGCGAAGGCAAGGACCGCATGACCCGCCAGTTCGCCATCATCTCATTGGCCCAGATGGGCGGGCGAGGGCAGTGGACCGACGAACACATGAAACTGATCCAGGTCATCGGGCGGGAGCTGCGCGGCGCGGGGCAGAGCCAGGAGCATCGCTCGTGGGCGGCCATGGCGGCGGCGCTGCTGGGCCGGGGTCAACCCGAGGCCCAGCCCCTGCTGCTCGAACGCCTGCGGGCCGGCTACCTGTCGGAGCGGGACCCATCGTTCAAAGGCGCCTTCGCCCTGGCCCTGGGCCTGCTGGGGGACAGCCAGTCCGCAGAGGCGATCCATCGCGACTTCCGCGAGGTGGCCGACCAGGGCTTTCAGGGACACGCCGCAGTGGCCCTGGGTTTCTTGCAGTTCATCGACTGCTCGGAAACGCTCCGCTCCCACTGCCTCGACCCATCGTCGTCTGATGCCTTGCGGGTCTCCTCCGCCATCAGCCTGGGCCTGCTCGGGGACACCACGTCCGTGCCCGTGCTCGTCGACGCCCTGCGGGACACGGGCTCACTCTCCACCCGCGCCGCCCTGGCCAAGGCCGTGGGCCTCATCGGTGATCGGTCGGCCGTCGAGCCCTTGCTCGAGCTGGTCAACGACGCCGACCAGCCACCCCAGTCTCGCGCCTTCGCCTGCGTGGCCCTGGGGCTCCTGGCCGGGCGTCGATCGCTACCTTTCAATGAGCGACTCAAGGCCGACGGCAACTACCAGGTGCCCGTCGATCCGATCCAGGAGCTGCTGACCATTCTCTGACGGCGCGGCACACCACGACCGCGGGTCATGGCGTCAGCAGTCAGAGGTCGGCCTTCGCAAAGCGACGAGCCGCCAGGGACGCGGTGACAACGAACACGCCCAGCAGCACCCAGCCGCCGTAGGCGATGCGCGTGCTCACCACGGGGCCGGGCATGGCGTCGATGTAGGCGAAGGGGCTGATCCAGCGGATGGCGTCGAAGCCGTCCCAGAGATAGGACATGAAGTCGACGGCCCAGAGGGGCAGCACCAGGGCGGCGGTGCGGGCCATGGCCTGGCCCTTGCGCTGGGCGCCGACGGACAGCCACAGGGCCATGCCGCCGATGGCCAGGAGCAGGCCCGCCATGGACAGGGCCGTGTGCACATGGGGCTCGATGGACGGCGCCCCCGGCACCTCGACCATGGCCAGCCCGATGGCTCCTCCGGCGAGCACCGCCGCTGGCAACAGCACCGCGATCAGCACGACGCAGATCACGCTCCCCGCGAGATAGCGGCCCCGGCTCACCGGCGTGGAGAGGATCAGGTCGAGCAACCCCGACTCGCGATCGGCCGCCGGGATCACGGCGAACAGAACCGTGAGCGCGATGGACAGGGTCACGGTCACCGGATGCTGGAAGCCCACCGCCACCAGGGCCGCCGTGGAGAAGTCATCGATCTGCGAGTTGACCAGGTCTTGCAAGAAACCCGGCAGCATGTCGACCAGGCCCTCGAGCCCGGCGCCCCCGGCAAACTGCGTGGCCTCGAACTCGGCGGCGATGTGCACCAGCCCCACCTCGAAGAGCAGCAGCGCGGGCACGGCGACCACGAGAATCACGCCCATCCGGCGCAGGTTGCGACCGACCAGAGCAGCGATCACGACGAGGCTCCCGGGGAGGCCGCGTAGTGCTGGGCAAAGGCCAGGCTCAGATCGGGCTCGGGCAGGACCAGCTCAGCCACGGCGTGACCGGCCAACACGGCGAGGGTTGGGTTGATGTCACCGCTGAGGCTCAACTCGACCTGTCCGTCCTCGCAAGAGATCACCTCGCCACCTGCAGCGCGCAGCTCGTCCAGGGGCGGCGCGCCGCTGAAGCGCACCGACAGCCGTCGGGTGAGCGAGGCCCGAATCACCTCGATGTCGCCGCCAGCCACCAGCCGTCCGTCGCGGAGAATGGCGACCCGGCTGCAAGTGCGATCGACCTCTCCCAGGATGTGGCTCGAGTGCAGCACGGTGCGCCCTGCCTCGGCGGCCTCGACCATGAGTTCGAGCACGGCCTCCCGCACCAGCGGGTCGAGACCGCTGGTGGGCTCGTCGAGGATCAACAGGGCCGGGTCGTGTTGAAACGCGGCGACGAGTCCGACCTTCTGCTTGGTGCCTCTGCTGTTGTCCCGAATGACCCGGGACAGATCGGCAGGCGTGAGGCCCAGCCGTTCGCACAACTCTTCACGCCGTCGTGCATCGACCGGCGCCACGGTGCGCGGTCGCAGCTGGGCCAGGTAGCTCAGCATCTGTGTGCCGGTGAACAACTCGTCCAGGCACAGCTCCCCCGGGAGGTAGCCCACCTCAAGGCGAGCGGCGGGCTCTCGCGGGGCGCGGCCAAACAGTTTCACCGAGCCCTCGGTCGGCGAGATCAAGCCCAGCAGCAAGCGCAGCGTGGTGGTCTTGCCCGCGCCGTTGGGCCCGAGCAGCCCCACCACTTCGCCCCGCTCGACGGTGAGGTCGAGGCCTTCGAGCCCCACCGCGTCGCCGTAGTGCTTGGTCAGTCCGCGCATCTCGACACAGGGGTCGTGAGACGGTACATGCCCTCGGGAATCGCCGTGAACCAACAGGATGCTCCTCGACCAGCGGGGTCCAGGCGTTGGACCATATCACCGCGGAACGGCGAGCCCCGACTCGCGCCCTTGATCGCCTCAGAATCGCCGCTAGCGTGGGCCTGTCCCATGACCGTCAGGCTGCCCCCCTGGGGTCGGCCCCTCCCTCACCGAGTTCGCCATGAAAGCCTCTGCAACTTTCCTCGCTCTTGCCCTTTTCGCCGTGGGTTGCGCCACCACCGAAGCGCCGCCCCCGGCCGAGCCCGCCATGGCCGGCGATGAGATGATGGAGATCTCTCCGGACGAAATGATGGCCATGATGGTGGAGGCAGGGACTCCCGGCGAGAACCACACGAACCTCACCGCCCTGGTGGGCAACTGGGACGTTGACTACGAGATCTGGATGGAGCCGGGGAGCCCACCGTCGAAAGCCAAGGCGACATCCACCTATCGTTCCATCCTCGGTGGCCGGTACGTCCTTGAGGAGTTTCATTCTGAGTTCAACGGTGCTCCCTTCGAGGGCATGCTGATCCTGGGCTACGACAACGTGCGCCAGCAGTTCCAGTCGCTCTGGATCGACAACTTCAGCACCGGCTTTCATATCCAGCGGGGACAGATGGACGAGTCCGGCACCAAGCGACTGCGGGGCAAGGCCTTCGACCTCATGACGCCCAAGGGTCGGCCCATGCGCTCCGAGCTGCACCAGGTGAGCGATGACCACTTCACGATGCAGATGTTCGACAGCGTGCCCGGCGGCCCCGAATGGGTTAGCATGAGCTTCGAGTACAAGCGCGCCGCTGGCTGACCGCGACTGAGTGGTACAGTCCCGGCCATGGACTTCGCAACGCGCACAGTACATCTGCCGAACCTGGGCAACGGCCTCGACTTCGAGGTCTTGGCCGACGACTCCATCATCGGGCCGGCCATCGCCAAGGGCAGCTGGGCCGATGACGAGACCGCCCTCATGGTGGCCCACCTGGGCTTCGGTCAGGGCGGCACCAACGGGCCTCACGCCCGGGTTGTCGACCTGGGCGCGAACGTGGGCTGGTTCGCCGTTCAGGCCGTGCTCGCAGGGGCAGAGGTCGACGCCTTCGAGCCCGTGCCCGGCATCGCGGCGGTGGCCCGGCGCAACGTGGAGCGGGCCATGGAGGCTCCCGGCGCAGGAGTGGGCCGGGTGCACGAGGTGGCTGCAGGTGCCGAGCGGGGCCAGGCCACCATCGTGCTCGACGCGACCAATCATGGTGACAACCGGGTGGTCGCGGGCGACGCGTCCCCCGGTGACATGGCCGCCAGCGAGCAGATCACCATCGAGATCGTGCCGGTCGATGAGCTGGTCAGCGGCCCCGTCGACTTCTTGAAGATCGACACCCAGGGCAGCGAGTGGTTGGCGCTGCAGGGCGCGCAGCAGCTGCTGGCCAGCAGCCCGGCCCTGGGCTTGCTGCTCGAGTTCTGGCCCTACGCCCTGCGGGACTGCAGCGATCAGCAGATGCTCGAGTTCTTGTTCGGCCTCGGCTTCACCATCGGCAAAGCGACCGACGCCCCCTACCCCATGACCATCGAGCGCATCCTGAAACAGATGCAGGGGCGCGACCCGGTCAAGGCGGGCATCGATCTCTACGGCTCTCGCGAACGACCCTTTCATGTGCTCGGGCTCGGCCCCCGCTTCAAGGGCCTGGTGCGCAGCCTGAAAGAACCCTGAGCTGAACGCCCGTCTCACGAAAAGCTGAGCGACACAACGCTGGAGGGACAGAGTGGCCCACACGTCCTTCCTCGTCGACGCGGCCAGAGATGGCGATCGCAGCGCCCTGACCACGTTGTTCACCCGTCACGAAGGGCGGCTGCTGGCCTGGGTGCGAGCCACCATGCCCCACCCGTTGACCCTGCGTATCAGCGCCGAGGACATCGTGCAGGAGACCTTGCTGCAGGCGGTGCGCAAGGTCGGCGGCTTCCAGCCCACTGGCGATTCAGGCAGCTTCTATCGCTGGCTCGTGGGCATCGCCCGCTTCAAGCTCATGGAGGCGCGTCGAGCCCAACGGGCAGCCAAGCGGGCGAACGAGCGCCCGCTCACCGGGCCGGTGGCGTCGTCACAGACCAGCCCCAGCGGACGGGTTCTGGCGGGCGAGCGCGCTCAACGTCTGAGCGAAGCCCTGGCCACCCTGCCCGAACGCCAGGCCCTGGCCGTGCGGCTGCGCTGGCTGGAGGGACTGTCTGTGGCCGAGACCGCAGCCAAGCTGGAGTGCAGCGAGACCGCCGTCAAATCCCTGGTCTGCCGGGGCATGGCCGATTTGGCGGGCCGGCTGTCCCGCTGAGGGCCGGCCGATATTTTCTCCGCGACCTCTGCACCTCTCATCGCCATGAGAGAGGTGAACCCACGGAGAACCCCGCCATGACCACCACGCCCTCAGCCGACGACACCAGCCTGGAGGACATCCAGGATCAGCTGCTCGACCAGCTCCACGCTGGCGATCCGATCGATCACGAGGCCGTCCTCGCCGCCCACCCAGAGCACGTCGTTGCCTTGCGGGAGTTCTTCGCTCTGCTCGATGTGATCGAAGGTCCCGCAGACCCTGAAGCCCCCACGCCGTCGCGGCTGGGTGACTTCGAGATCGTCCGGGAGATCGGTCGTGGCGGCATGGGCATCGTCTATGAAGCCCGGCAGATCAGCCTGAACCGGCCCGTGGCCCTGAAAGTGTTGCCTCCCCGGCTGCGCCAGGATCAGCGGCTGCTGACCCGCTTCCAGAGGGAGGCCGAGGCCGCTGGCAAGCTGCGCCACCCGGGCATCGTGCCGGTGTACACCGTGGGTGAAGCGAGCGGTGCGCCGTTTTTCGCCATGGAGCTGGTCGAGGGACGTTCTCTCGCAGAGGTCATCGCCTCGCGCACTGCAGCCGGGGACGCCAGCGACGCCCCCTGGGCCGTGTCCATCGTCGCCCGGGTCGCCGACGCCCTCGACTACGCCCACGGCCGGGGCATCGTGCACCGGGACGTGAAGCCCGCCAACATCATGATCGACGAGGACGGCACGCCGCGACTGACCGACTTCGGCCTGGCCCTCGACACAGAAGCCTCCGGCCTGACCCAGACCGGCGAGGTCTTCGGCTCACCGCTCTACATGAGCCCGGAGCAGGCCTTCCGCCGGGAGGCCCCCCTCGATGCCCGCTCCGACATCTACTCTCTGGGCGTCACCCTGTTCGAGCTGCTCACCGGGCGCCTGCCCTACGAGGGCACCAGCCAGGGGGACGTCCTGGCCGCACTGAGCGCAGGAGGCCTGAAGCGCCTGCGAGAGCTGCGGCCCAGCTTGCCCGAAGCCCTCGAACGGGTGCTGCTCCAGGCCCTGCAGCGCGACCCGGCCGATCGCTACAAGACCGCCGCCGCTTTCGCCGAAGACCTGCGCAGAGCGCTGGACGATCCGGGCCGAGTGAGAGCCGCCGTGAGGACAGTCTCTGCCCCCACCCCAGCGCCCCCGGCCGGCGCTGCTCAGCCCGCCGCAGCGGCGGTGGCGACGACCAAGCCAGGGCTCACCTGGCCCCAGGTCGTGATGCGCATCTTCCTCATCTTCGTCGGCCTGATCCTCGTCGTGGTCTTCGTCGGCACAGCGTTCCTGGTCATGGGAGCCTCGGACACCGGTGCGAACAACGAGAACGGTGCCCCCAACAGCTACACCAGCCCAGCCGACTTGCAGTTCACGGAGGCTGACGCTTCAGCCCGCGACGATTCAGCCATCAATGCGACCGTTGATGATGCGTACCAGCGTGCCCTGATCATCGAAGACGAGAGTGGTGGGCAGGGTCAGCCGGTCGACATCGATGACCTCTTCGATGAGCTGGCGGCTGATGAACAGGGACTCGGCCTCGAAGCCCTGATCGGCCAGGGCACCCAACGCCTTGGCCCGGTCTTCGGGGACGTCGACGCTGACCATGAGCAGGCGCTTGTCGGACTCACCTGACAGCTCAGCCAGCGCTGGCAGCTCTTGTCGGCAGCCCGCGCACCAGGTGGCCCAGAAGTTCATCCAGGTCTCCTTGCCGGGAGTGGCCAGAGTTCTCTCCACCTCACTACCGTCGCCGTCGAGCAAGGTCAACGCTGGCAGCTCAACGCCCACATCGACCTTCAGCCCCGGCGGCGTGGGTTCGGCAAAGGGTGACGAGTGGCGCCCGAAGG
Source organism: uncultured Phycisphaerales bacterium (assembly GCA_964537035.1). Lineage (GTDB taxonomy): Bacteria > Planctomycetota > B15-G4 > B15-G4 > B15-G4 > CAZIAK01. The sequence goes on from CAZIAK010000036.1 coordinate 18,334, forward strand.
GGACGCTCTTGCCCGCGCCCTCGACCAGGGACAACCGCGCTCCGGGAGTCACCGCGCCGAAGCGCTCGACCACGCCTCCGGGCCAGGTCACTTCGAGTGTGCCGCCCGGGGCATCGCCCAGCCCGAAGACGAGCTCGGGCGCGGACTGACTCACGAAGCCGCTGCCGAAGGCCAGCACCTTGGCCTCGGTCTGCACTCCGCGACTGCCGCCCTCAGCCAGGGTCAGGCGCACCACGGCGCCCGCTGCGTCACGAGCGCTGGCCGTGCCGGTGAGGCGCACCTTGACGAAGCGGGGAGAGACCGAGTTGTCGATGCAGTCGTTGCGATAGAGGCGATGACGTGCCCGAGCGATGTTGTGCACGAACAGGTCGAGGTCGCCGTCGTCGTCGAAGTCGGAGGCCACCGCGGCCCGGCCGTCATTGGCGTCGTCGACACCAGAGACAGCCGAGAGGTCGGTGAAGTGGGCGCTGCCATCCCCGACGAAGAGCTTGTCCCGTTCAAAGCCGCTGAACGAGAAGCCCTCCTGGAAGATCATGCCCATGTGTTCCTTCTGGTACGACTGGCTCCCGGCCTGCTCGGTGGCCACGCCTTCGACTTCTTCCATGGAGGACGCCACCACGTGGCGCCAGTAGAGGCTTCATGTGTCTGCAGCGGATTCACCGCTGATGAAGCCGTTGGCCACGAACACGTCGAGGCAACCGTCGAGATCGAAGTCGACCAGGCTCGATGACCAGGCCCAGGCCGCGCCCACACCGCCTTGAGACGCAGGCACCCGTTCGAAGCCGTCGTCCGTGCGCTCGAAGATCGAGTTGCCGGCAGCCAGCTTGAGCAGCTTGCCCCCCATGCCCTCGTCTTCCGAGGCCACCATGCGCTTGAGGATGCGATTGCCGGCCGTGGACGACATGTTGGCCACATAGAGATCGACCGTGCCGTCGCCGTTCAGGTCACCCCAGGCCGTGCCCATGCCGTTGCCTTCGTCGAGCAGGCCCGCAGCCTCGGCACCCTGCTCGAAGTGGCCGTCCCCCAGGTTCACCAGCAGGGAGTTGTCCCCGTAGTCGTTGGCCAGGTAGAGGTCGAGGTCGCCGTCGCTGTCGAAGTCGTGGGCGGCGGCGGCGAAGGTCCAGCGGGAGTCGTCGGCGCCCCACTCGGCGGCCACCTCGGTGAACGTGCCGTCGCCCTGGTTGCGATACAGGGCGTTGGGCGTGCCGTTCTCGGCGTGGTGCCATGACTCGGGATAGACCGCGTCCATGCGGTTGTAGCAGCACACGTAGACGTCGGTGAATCCGTCGCCGTCGTAGTCGGCTGCGATCATGGAGAAGGCCACGTGGCGACCGGCGAAGCCCGCCTCGACGCTCACGTCGGTGTAGCGTTCGCCGTCGTTGCGGTAGAGCCGCAAGGTGTCGCCGCCCAGGCTGCCGTTGGGACGCTCCCAACCCACATGCCCCACGGCCAGGTCAGGGTCGCCGTCGTTGTCGTAGTCGAAGAACACGGCGCCCGTGCCGCCCTCGTCATCGGCCAGTCCCCAGGCCTCTGACGACTCGACGAAACCGCCCTCGCCGTTGTTCAGGTAGAGGAAGCAGCCGTTGAGGGTGGGCACGAACAGATCCCACAGGCCGTCGCCGTTCACGTCGTGGCTCGCGGCGCCGTTCCAGTAGAAGAGGCTGTTGCCCCCCTTGCCGAAGATGCTCGTCTGGTTGGCCACGCCCGCGCCCACGGTCACGTCCGCGAAGAGCGGCGCCGAGCGCTGGGTGATGTCGAGGCTGGTGAGCTGGAACCGTTCGATCACCCAACGGCCCCGCTTCTGCACCACGCCGAGCCAGCCCCAGAGGGTCATGGCCACGGGCTGCCGATCAGCGCCCAGGCCAAAGGTGGCCAGCTTGAGCTTCACCCGGCCCCGACCCACGGCGCCGGTCTCGAACTCGGCGCCTTTGACCTTGGCCACCACCGCGTCGAGCACGCCATAGACAGAGAGCAGGTCTTCGAGGGAGGCCAACCAGCCGTCTCGACCAGCGATCTGTGCGGCCGCCACATCGTAACGGAGGGTCTGGGCGCCCAAGGGCAGCTCATTCACCGCTGGAGCCCCCATGGAGGCCAGGGCATGGCCCGCAAAGTCGTCCGTGAACCACTGGGGCGCCTCGCCGTAGGCCCGACGCCGAAGCACATTGGCCAGGTCGACCAGGCTGTTGGCCACGGCCTCGGACATGTCCTCGACCACGTCCATCACTTCGATCTGCGGATCGGGCTGAGGCAGGTCGATCACGTCGGGAAGAACGACGGCCACGGCGTCGTGCTGGCCAACAGAGGCGCCACCCTCAGGCCCTTCTTCGCTGCCGCAACCGTAGAGAGCCAGCCCCACCAGGAATGCACCCAGAAGGGTGTTCAGGGGGGCTGCGGGGGGAGAACGTCGTGCGCGTGGTGCCATGCTGGGTGTCGCTCGGGGATGACTGTCCAACAACACAAACCGGGGCGAGTATGCCTCATGCTGACCGTAGCAGCCTGTGCGAAAAGCGCCGTCACGGCGCTTTTCGCACAGGCTGCCGAGATCACGAACGCGCCCATGGGGTTGTTGGAACACACTGGCCCGACGCAACCAGCAAGAGGATCATGTCCGACATGAAGAGCTACACGATGGGACTCAACGCGCTGACCCTGCTGCTCCTGCTTGTCAGTTGCAGCAACGACTCTCCCCCGGCGGTCGATCCAGGCCAGGTCGCCGACGACCTGGCACGGGCTCGAGCCGCCGCGGCCTTCACCCCGGGCAGCGCTCGCGACCTGGGCGCCGCGTGGGAAGCCATGGAGCCGCTCATCCACAGGGATCCACCACGGGCAGACGACCTGCTCCGGGCCGGCATCATCGCCTTCCATCGACAGAACGAAGAAGAGCTGGCCACATCGCTCATCGAGCGGGCCTACCTGGCGGACCCCGGCGACCCGGCGGTGCGCTTCATGCGCGGCTGCCTCGCCCTGGCCCTGACCATCGATCCCGAGCTGGCCGCCCGTGAGTTCCGAGCCGTCCTGGCCCATGACCCCACGGACACCCCCAGCCTGCTGCAGCTGGCCACGGCGCTCGAGTACGTTGACGACTTCGAAGGGGCCGCCGAACAACTCCAGCTCGTGCGCGACCAAGGGCTCGCCGCCAACACCCCCTTCTATGCCCAGGCCACCTACCGTTTGGGCCGCCTGCGCATTCGTCTGGCTCGGGGAGACAAGGCCGCCCAGGCCAACGCCATGGCCCTGCTCGACGAGCACGCTGCCCTGGACGCCGAGGGCAAGACCGCCGCCACCGAGACCCAGATCTGGACCACGACCTACGGGCGGGTCATGCCACCGGCGCCCCACCCGGTGCGCGTGGGAGCGCCCGCCGACGGTGGTTTCCCCGCCTTCACCAGCTGGGATCTCCGCGGCGCCGACCAGGCGGCCAGCGGTGTCCTCGCCGCTGACCTCGACGGAGACGGCGACCAGGAGCTCGTCTCCTGGGGAGCAGACGGTGTGCAGTTGCTGTCCTTCGACGGCGCGGGCCAGCTGTCAGCGCACGTCATCCACGAGCGGGCGGTGACCCTGGCCCGCTTCGGCGATCTCGACGACGCCGACCCGAACACCGAGCACTACCAGCCGTCCCCTGAGCTGCTCTGCATCGAAGGAGGAGCCGTCAAGCTCTACAGCTACGACAGCGCGGCGGGCACGTTCCTACCCATCGCCATCGACGACGGCACCACCGCCAACGCCTTGGCCGCGGCCTTCGTCGACCTGGATCACCAGGGCTCCCTCGACATCATCGTGGCTGGCGATCAAGGCCTGGAGTACCGCCGCAACAACGGGGCCGACGCAGAGTGGCAGCGCCTGCTCGAGAGTTCTGCCCCCGCACCCTTCGCCGAGCTGGGGTCGTGCCGCGGATTGCTCATCGAAGACATGGACGGCAACCAGGCCGTGGACCTGCTGGCCATCGGCGAGACGGGAGTCACCGTCGTCGCCGGCCTGTGGGATGGGCTCTTCGGCGACCGCACCGAAGCCTGGGGCCTGGCAGGGCTCCGCGTAGACAACGCCCAGCCCAACGGCGGCTTGCTCCTCGCGGACATCGACAACGACGGCCGGGCCGACCTGCTGCAGACCAGCAGCGACGGGCTCACCGTGCGGCGTCACGATGGTGATCGCTTCGGCGCCCCTCGCACCCTCGACATCGCAGGCAAGTCCCTCGGCGAACTGGTCGCCGTCGACCTGAACCGAGACGGCGCGGTGGACCTGGTCGGCCGTGAGCTGGACAGCGGCGCGGTGGTGGCCATCCCCGGGCCGCTCACCCTGCGCAACGGGCCCTTGGCCGTCCGCACCCTGGTCGCTGGCCTGGACGCTGGCCCCGGTGGCGGCCAGGGCGGCTCTGACACCGGCCTGCTGGTCACCGACATCGACGGCGACGGCGCCCTCGACCTGGCCCTGGGTGGCGCTGCCTTGCGAGTGTTCCGCGGCGCAGAACCCACGGGGAACGGCCTGACCCTGCACCTCGCCGGACGCAAGGCCAACACCCACGGCATCGGCGCCATCGTCGAGGTCAGGGTGGGCGCAGATTACCGACGCCTCTTCTCTCGCGGCGAGCCCCTGGTGATCGGCCTCGGTGCCGCCACCTCCGCCGACGTGGTGCTGGTCCGCTGGCCCGACGGCGTGGTCCAGCCCGCTTACGATCTGCCCGCCGGCGCTGTCCACGAGCTGGTGCAGATCGAGGGCCTCACCGGCTCCTGTCCCTTCCTTTACACCTGGAACGGCACCACCTTCGAGTTCATCTCTGATGTGCTGGGCACCACGCCCCTGGGCCTGCCCATGGCGCCCGGGGTGCACGTGCCCTTCGACCATGATGAGTACGTGCGCATTGCCGGTGAGCAGCTGGTGCCTCGCGACGGCAAGCTTGAACTGGTGCTCACCGAAGAGCTCCGCGAGGTGACCTATCTCGACCAGGTCCGCCTGCACGCCATCGACCACCCCAACGAGATCGAGATCCACCCGGACGAGGCGTTCGTCTTCCCGCCCTTCCCGCCCCATCACGTGCACACGTTCAGCGAGGTGGTGCAGCTGCCCACGGTCGTGGCCAGCAATGGCGACGACGTCACCGCAGAGCTGGCCACCATCGATGGTCTTCACGCCCAGACGTTCGTCCACGAAGCGGCACAGTTTCGCGGACTGACCAAGCCCTGGCATCTCGACCTGTCGCTGGCAGACAGCGCAGAGGAGCGCGCCGCACTGAAGGCCGCCCCTCGCTTGCGGCTGGCTCTCACCGGCTGGCTGCTGTGGCCCGATGCGTCGGTGAACCTGTCTGCGGCCCGTCATCCCACCGTGGCCTTCGAGCCGCCCCTGCTCTCCTTCCCTGACGGCGAGGGCTGGCGCCCGGCCGGCCCGCCCATCGGCTTCATCGCCGGCAAGACCAAGACCATGATCGTGGACATCACGGACATGGTCGATCGGGACGACCCAAGGCTGCGTCTGAGCACCACCATGGCCCTGTCGTACGACGCCATCCGCCTGGTGCTCGACGGTGACGACGCCCCCTTCACCGACACGCCCCTGCAACCCTCGTTGGCTCAGGTGGGTTGGCGGGGCTTCTCGGCCTTGCTCCCCGACCCCACCGGCGAGTTCGGCGAGGTCTTCGACTGGGACACCCTGGCCGAGCCCCGCTGGGACCAACACCCCGGCGACTACACCCGTTACGGCGACGTGCTCGAGCTGCTCACCACCGTCGACGATCGCACGGTGATCTTCGGCGCTGGCGACGCGGTGACCCTCTCCTTCGAGGCCGCCCCGCTCCCCGACCTGCCCGACGGCTGGACCAGAGACTGGCTGCTCTACCTCGACGGCTGGGCCAAGGACATGGACCCGAACACCACCGCCGCCCGGCGCGTGGAGCCCTTGCCCTTTCACGGCATGAGCGACTACCCGCCACCCGCGGGCGAGGCGTTTCCCACGAGCCCTGCCCACGATCTCTGGCGCAAGACCTACAACACCCGGCCCGGGCGACGTCTGCTGCCCGACCTCGCCCGACATGGCCAGCGCTGACGCTCTTGCACCACACCAGCCGCTGATCCACAGTGCTGAAGCGCTGGGGCGCGGCGAAGGCCCGGCCAGCGCGACCCATCGGAGCCCATCATGATCGTCAGCAACACCGAGACCCTGCCTGGCCACACCATCACCGAGTTCTACGGTGTGGTCACCGGCAGCACCGTGCGAGCCAAGCACATCGGCCGGGACTTCATGGCGGGCCTCAAGAACATGGTGGGTGGCGAGCTCAAGGGCTACACCGAGCTGCTCCAAGAAGCTCGTGAAGAAGCGCTCTCGAGAATGAAGGAGCAGGCCAGGTCCATGGGCGCGAACGCCGTGGTCAATGTGCGCTTCTCCACCAGCTCGATCTCGCAGGGGGCCGCCGAGCTGTTCGCCTACGGCACCGCCGTGCGGGTGATCTGACCATGGCCCAGCTCATCCCCCTGATCGCCTTCGCGACGTTTCTCATCGTGGGTTACGTCTGCGGGTCGATCATCGAGCGGCGTCACTTCGCCAGTCTCCGTGAACGGGAGTCGGACACGCGGGACATGGTGGTGATCACGTTTCCCAACCCGCCCAGCGACTGGACCCTTGAGAACCCGACCCTGGTCTGTGGCTCGGTGGTCATCTCCCTCGACTACTTCAAGCGCTTCCTGGCCGGGCTCAAGGCCTTGGTGGGCGGGCGCATCACCGCCTATGAGCCCCTGCTCGACCGGGCCCGCCGTGAAGCGCTCATGCGCATGAAGCAGGCAGCCCTGTCTCGGGGCTACGCCACGGTGATCAACGTGCGCCTGGAGACAGCCTGCCTGTCCAGGGCCGCTGAAAACAAGAACGTCGCCGGCGTCGAGATCCTGGCCTTCGGCACCGCCGTGCACAGGGGAGCCTGATCTTCCGTGCGGGCCGTGCCCCGACTGCCGGACGACGAGGTCAACGTGAGCAAGCGGCACCCCCTCGGGGAAGCGGCCTGGCTCACCGTGGGCGTGGGTCTGGCGGCGGCCCTGGTCTACTCCGCCTTCGCCTGGTCCGCAGAGATCGTCGCCAGCTGGATCCCCCTCGATGTCGAGCTCGCCTTGTTCGAGACCCTCAGCGAACAGCTGCTCTGGGACGAGAACCCTGACCCCGAGAGTGAGGTCGGCCAACTCAGCGCGCTGCTCGCACGGCTCGCCGAGCATGGGCCCGATTCGCCCTACGACCACCACGTCAACCTGTGGACCGAAGACGCCCCCAACGCCTTCGCCCTCCCCGGGGGCACGATCGTCGTCACCACCGGTCTGCTGAAGGTCATGGAGACCGAGAACGAGCTGGCCTTCGTCCTGGCCCACGAGCTGGGGCACTTTCACAATCGAGACCACCTGGTCATGCTCGGCCGCCAGGCGCTCTTCGGCCTCTTCCTGGCGGGACTGGGCCTGGGCGAGCTGCCGTCGAATGCCGTTGTCGAGACGTCGGGCAACCTGGTGAGCAGCGCCTACAGCCGCGACCAGGAGCGGGCCGCCGATCACTACGCCCTGCAACTCATGCAGGCCGAGTACGGCCATGTCGCCGGGGCCACCAGCAGCCTGGCACGGCTCACCGCGGGCGATCTGACGGATCTGATCGGCGGGTACATCGGCTCCCACCCGGGCTTCTCCGAGCGCATAGGAGAGGTGCTGCGCATCGCCTCAAGCGAGGGCCTGACCCTCACCGGCCAGGAGCTCGCCGTGAGCTGGCCTCGCTGAGGTCGAGAACGCTACAAGGCAGCTCTGACACCCGCGTCACATTTACGCCACAACTCCATCAACCGGGCCCCTGGATCCCGTTGACAAGTAGCGTTGGCCCCCGGCCCAACCGGCCCAAAGGCAACAGTCCCTCTCGACGTATCGGGTTTATAGGATGCGTCGATGTGCCTGGAACGTGTCCAGAACGACTGGCCACCTGAGTTGCAAGCTCCCCTCAAGACCCCACGGTGATCGTCCCTCCCCACACTCTCTGACGGCACCCTCAGGCTCGCTCCAGGCCTGGCCCCACCGGGCAACTCACATCAGTCTGGCCGACCCGATCTTCCTGCAAGGGAGACCGGCCCGAAGCGTTGCGCAGCACCGGAAGCCGCGAGGCTTTCGCCCGACGAATTCCCGAGTCATGAAAGGACTTTGGATCCGTCACCCAAGAGCGTCATCCCGCCCTGCCCCGTCGTCATTCTCTGTGCGCTTCCGTCTGGAAGTCCTCTAGAGCGGCTACCTCTCCCAAGAGCAGGGACACCCCGACAGGAATACACACCGTGCTGAACACCAAGCGTCCCGGCCAGCGGTCCATACCGCGGCGTGCGTCTCCCACCAAACGCCGAACGGGCGCGCTCATCGCCGCGCTCTCCACCACTGTCCTAGCAGCCCTGAGCTGGATGGCAACCGCCTCCCTGCCCGCTGAGCCGGCCCTGCAGGTGAGCGCCTCCGGCAGCCTGAGCGCCCTGCCGAGTCCTGGCCTCTCCAGCGCCACGACCGTGGCCGCCTTGCCCTCCCCGGCGATGCCACAGCCCTTGGCCCTCTCTCCAACGGCGAAGGCCTTGTCGGCGGACAGTGGCTCCGACCAAGACGAAGGTGAGGAGCAGCGCTCGAACAGCGGCCAGGTGACCCGTCCAGGCCACCGGGATGCCTCCGTGCTCGACTCCGCCAGCGTGGGCGAGGGGAGCTTCGCCACCGTGCCCGCGAGCACCCACAACGGCGGGGGCAACGACAGCGGTGGTGGCTTCTTGGGCGGGGCCACCCCTGTCAACGTCCCGGTGCTGATCCAGGAGGCCCTCGACCCGGACGATCAGGGCGCCGACCGCATCGACGGCATCGCCACCTTCGGGCTGCCCTTCCCCCGTGGGCAGGTCTTCGAGAATGGTGGACGCCCGGCCCTGGCCGTGAACGGCAGCGACACCTGGCAGTTTCGCACCCTCGACACCTGGGACGACGACAGCGTGCGCTGGGCCCTGGTCGACCTCTCTGCGGACGTGCTGGCCGGGCAGACCCTGCCGGGCCTGACCGTGGTGAACGGTCCGGGGCAGAACACCGCGCCGGCCCTGGCCAGGGCCAACCCGAACGGCCAGACCTTCGACCTGGACACGGGGCCGCTGCAGGCGTCGATCCTGCGCAACAACTTCAACCTGCTCTACTTCGTCCGTGTCGACGGCAAGATGATGCTGGGCCCCACCTTCGGGCCCAGTTTCTACGGCCTCTCCGCAGGCGGAGCCTACCTGCGCCCGGGCCAGTCGACCAAGGTCACCATCGAGGAGAACGGTCCGGCCCGAGCAGTGATTCGCGCAGACGGACCACTCGTCGATGGGGCGGGCAACACGGCCATCGACTTCACCTGCCGCATCACGGCCCGAGCCAAGTCACGCGAGCTCGAGGTCACCGTCACCGTACGCAACGCCTCGAAGGACCGGCCTGCCCACGCCCAGGTGGAGCGCATCGAGCTGGTGGTGCGCAGCCGCCCCGGCGCCAACCGCTACGTGACCGTCCCCCAGCATACGGGCTCGGTCTACGGCAAGCCCCTGCCCCCGGGCAAGCACATCTACTTCTACCAGGGTCAGACCGACGCCAAGATGGACGGCATCGGTTCTGGCAAGTGGTTGCCCCATATCCCCATCGCCAACCCCAGCGACAAGAGCACCCTGGTCGACCAGGGTTACGCCATCGTCAGCAAGTGGCAGACGATCCAGGCCCTGGGCGATGTGACCCAGTGGCCCAAGCTGGGTTGGCTCGACATGAACGGATCGAAGGGCGGTGTCACCGCGTCGATCAAGAACATGCCCTACCTGTTCCCTGCTGCTCTGGAAGCCAGCGGGCACGGCCTGGTGACCCTGGGCCTGTGGACCACGCGCAACTCGGTGCCTTACACGTTCGTGTATCAGCAGCACGAGAGCCGCACGGCCATGCTGTCGTTTCACGGGCCCACCGACGGCGACCCTGACGCAGCCGCCAGACGGTTGCGCGCACCGCTCACCGGCCGAGCCGCCAACTACAAGGTCTACGACAGCGCCGGAGTGCTGCCCTACAAGCTGCTCACCCTGGCTGAACACGCCCAGGCCTACACCATGATGGGTATCACCCACCAGGTGCAAGCCATCCACCCCAAACGACAGGTCGAGCGGTTCCTCTACAAGGGGACCACAGGGGGCACCAACAACTCGCCGGGCATCGAGACCGATCTGGCGGGGCTCTGGTTGCGCCACGGCTACGGCGGCGCGTTCCACAACGCCATGGACCTGGCCCTGTGGAAGTCCGAGTGGCAGGTCAAGCGCTCCGATGGCTTCCTGGACCAGAACACGCCCGCGGTGACCAACGACTCCCTCCCCCACACCGATGGGCACCAGGGCGACGACGAGCATCGCTATCGCGGGGGCATGGCCCTGGCCTACTACCTCACCGGCGACGAACGCATCAGGGATGCCCTGTACGACGAGGCCGAAGTGCTCCAGTCCGTGAGCCTCTGGCCCCATGAGCGCTCCATGTACCAGACCCTGCGAGCCATCAGTCGGGTCGCCGAGTTCACCCATGACCCGTCTCTGACCCAGCTGCTGCAGGCGCGCATGGACTACATCTCGCCCCCCACTCTCGACATCTACACCGAGACCTCGGGCTATGGCTGGGAGACCACGCCCTTCGTCGGCGGCCGGCGCTACTACGTCTTCTCCAGCCAGAACAAAAGCGAGAAGCCCCCGGGGGAGAACTTCCAGACCCGGGGCTTCATCAGCGCGTCGTTGGGCCCCACAGCGTTCTTCATGGCCGCAAGACACCTGGCCTCCATCGACCCCACAGACCCCCATGTCCTGGCGGCCCGGGGCCGGCTCACCGACCTGGCCTACTGGACCTACAACGAGCTCTTCCCCTGGTTTCCCGACCCGGCTGACCGCCAGCTCGTCTACAGCTATGCGGTCACCCTCAAGCAGGTGACCGTGTGGGAAAAATGGGACTTCCATCCCATCCTCACAGGCATGGCCGAGGCCTATATGATCACTGGCAACAGCGCATTCCTGCAGCGCGGCGTGCAGCAGATCGAGGCTCACCAGGCACACGACAATGGCCCCTTTGCCGACAACCTCTACCTGCTCGACTCACGGTTGGATGCACAGCACTTCTTCGCCGTGTATCGCGACTGGGTCCTCGCAGGAGGAACCGACCAACCCTGACCACGCACCTCTGACTGCAGTTCCGCGCCCGTCTCCGGCTCTACCGGGGGCGGGCGTTTTCTTTGGAGCTCTCCCATGTTTGCGACCCTTCTCGCCCTCGCCGTCAGCGTACACGCGACCCTTCCCGTGACGGATGACACCGAGCCCCTGAGCACCGATCAACTGGCCGCTGCAGGAGAGGTCGTCGGGCTGGACTTCACCTCCGCGGAGCTGCAGCAGATGCTCCCTGGCGTGATCGAGAACCTGCACAGCTACCAGGTGCTGCGTGAACAAGACATCGACAACAGCGTGGCCCCTGCGCTGATCTTCACGCCCCTGCTGCCAGGCGTCGCAGCGAAGCCCTGGTTGCCAGCAGACGGCGGTCAGCATGTCATGACCGACGGCAGCGACCGGGAGAGCTGGCCCTCCATCGCCCAGACTCTCGACGGGGTGCCAGACAAGACCGACCTGCTCTTCGCCGACATCCCCACCCTGGCAGCCCTGATCCGCTCGCGTCAGATCAGCTGCCGTGAACTCACGGAGCTTCACCTGGAGCGCCTCGCCGCCGTCGACCAGGTGCTGCACTGCGTGATCACCCTCACCGCCGAGCGGGCCCGCGCCCAGGCTGACGCCCTCGACGCCGAGCTCGCGGCGGGACACTGGCGCGGCCCTCTACACGGCATCCCCTGGGGAGCAAAAGACCTGCTGGCGGTGAAGAACTACCCCACCACCTGGGGAGCACAGCCCTTCGCCGAGCAGGTCATCGACCTCGACGCCACCGTGGTGCAACGGCTCGACGCCGCGGGCGCCGTGCTCATCGCCAAGCTCTCCCTGGGCGCCCTGGCCTGGGGCGACGTGTGGTTCGGCGAGACGACCAAGAACCCCTGGAACCCCCACCAGGGCAGCTCCGGGAGTTCTGCAGGCCCTGCCGCGGCCACCGCTGCGGGAGGCGTGGTCTTCGCCATCGGTTCAGAGACCCTGGGCTCGATCATGTCCCCCTCGGAGCGCTGCGGGAACTCGTCGCTGCGACCGACCTTCGGGCGCGTCAGCCGACACGGTGCCATGAGCCTGGCCTGGTCCATGGACAAGCTCGGCCCCATGTGCCGCTCCGTGGGCGATGCGGCCCTGGTGTTCGACGCCCTGGTGGGCCCCGATGGGCACGACGTCTCGGTCATCGACCAGCCCTACGCCATCCCGGGCGAGGTCGATGTGACCGGCTGGCGCGTGGGCTACGTCGACGAGCACTTCGACGGGCCAGGCGGCGAACGCTGTCGACCAGTGCTCGAGCAACTCGAAGCCCTGGGTGTGGAGCTGGTGCCCATCGAGCTGCCGTCCCACCCGGTGAATGACCTGCTCTTCGTACTCTCCGCCGAATCGGCCGCGGCCTTCGATACGATCACCCGGGATGGCCGTGACGAGCAGCTCGTCCGTCAGGTCGAGCAGGCCTGGCCCAACGTGTTTCGCACCTCCCGGCTGATCCCCGCCGTCGAGTACCTGCAGGCTCTGCGCCTGCGCAGCCTGCTCTGCCAGGACATGGCCGCCACCATGAGCGACCTCACCGCCATCGTGCACCCCACCGGCGCCGGGCAGATCCTCTCGATCAGCAACCTCACCGGCCACCCCGCCTTCATCGCCCCCGCAGGCTTTCGGGACAACGGCACCCCCTTCGGAGTGACCTTCACGGGCCAGCTCTTCGACGAGGCCCGCCTGGCCGCCTTGGCCGGGGCCTGGCAGCGCTCGACGGAGCACCATCTCAGACGGCCCTGATCGTTCACCCAGCCAGGCGATCTCGCTTGACAGACCTCACCGACGAGAGCCCCTCCGCGATGCTCTCTCGCCCGCGCTGAGCGACTCAGGAATCGCCCACAGCCCTTGCAGCCAGCAGGTCGCGCGACCCTACCGTGGCGGTCCGGACGGCGCTGTCTGTTGTGGCGCCAAGGTCAGCGCACTCGACACCACCAACACGCCGCTGGTGGACACGGCGAGGGTCTCTGCCAGCAAGCGCTGCTCTGCGCTCTGCACCCTGCCCGAGAGATGCACCACGCCAGAGCGGGACACGACCTCCAGGCCCGGCGCCAGCTCACGCAACTCAGGGCTCGTGGCCAGTTTCCAGTACACGATGAGGCCCAGCCGCACATCGCTGGCGCCGGGCTCCTGGCGCACGGTCAAGCGATCACGAATGGCGCGCACGCCACGGACTGAACGGAGCCGGGAGATCACCCACTGCCTGGCGCCATCGCCGTTGATGGTGCCCTCGACCGTCACCACACCTGCGGACACCTGCAGCGTCATGCCCGAACCGCCCCACCTGTCCTTGGTGACAAACGAGAACGTCTCCGAGGCCCCCGGGACGGGAGGCTTCTGCGCAGAGACCACGAGCCGCTGGCCGTCGACGCTGGTGAGCCCGTTGTCCACGGCGCGGACGCCTTCGAGGTGGCGACACAGGTCGCTGGCCCGGTAGAGGTCGGCGGCCTCGGCCACACGTCCTCGCAGTGACAGCACGCCGTCGTGGCAGCTGACCACCAGGCCCTCCAGGTGCTCAGCCAAAGCAGCTCGCAGCACCGCGCTGGCCGCGCGGGACAGGGCCAGATCGTTGGGTTGCCCGGCCTCCCTGGCCAGGTCGTCCATGGCGATGCGCCGGGGAGCGCCGTCCGCCTGGAGCCGCGCCTGGAGCCGCCCACGGAGGGCCTCGTCCCGGGTGCCCTGCCCCGCGCTGACCGGCAGGGCCATCACGATGACCGCCAGCAGACCGATGAAGAGTGACCCAGCGTGGCAGCTGGGCATGGAGGAGAGCGTCGAGGTGAGCTTCGAGGTAGACGTCATGGAGGCGGATGTCTCGGAGGAGGGGGCGCCGACGAGCCCGCAACGCCCACAGAGCCTTGGACGCACTGCCGGGCGCAGCAGCTCTGCGCGGCGCGGGCCAGGGTCTTGCTGCCCCAACCCGTCGGCCACCTCAGCCTATCCCGAGAAAACCGAGCGCGCCGGGACTCAGCTGCCCTTGCGCACGCCGGTCAGGATCTGGGCCGCCCCCAGAAGCATGCTCTGCTTGGCCACGTCGTCGAAACCCGCCTCTCGCAGCAAGGCCAAGAGTTCTTTCTCTTCGGGGAGGTAAGCCGTGGATTCAGGCAGGTAGCGGTAGGCATCTCGGTCGGAGAGCAGGCCGCCCACGAAGGGCACGACCTTGTCGAACCACAACGAGTGACCCAGGCGTGCGATGGCCCAGCGGGGGCGGTCGACGTCGAGCAGGGCCAAGCGTCCGCCGGGCGCCATGACCCGGGCCAGCTCGGCGAAGACCTGGGGCAAGGCCACGAAGTTGCGCAGAGCGAAGCCGCTGGTGACCACGGTGATGGTGCCATCGGCCAGGGGCAGGGCGGCCCCATCGGCCTGGATCAGGGTCGCATCGACCTCGCGCTCACTGGCAGCGCTGAGCATCACGCCGGCGAAGTCGACCCCCAGCACACGGGCGCCCCGGGCCCGGGCCAGCTCGCAGAGGTCGCCGGTCCCGCAAGCCAGATCGAGCAAGATGTCGCCCTTGCCCACCGCCGCCAGATCGAGGGCCTTGCCCCGCCAACGTTGATCGAGGCCCAGGCTCAACAACCTGTTCATCAGGTCGTAGCGCGGGGCGATGCGATCGAACATCTGTTGCACCACGGCGCGCTTGTTCTCGCCGCTGGGCAGACGGTCTGAGGCCATGATCTCTCCGGGAAACGATCGACCGTCCAGAGTACCAAGGCCCCGGCCGCTGCTGCTACGCTGGCCGCCATGCCCCCCTCTCGCCCCCGTCCTCGCCATGGCCAGCCCCCGAGCCCTGCGGTGCTGCGCCGCCCCACGGTGCTG
>CAZIAK010000036.1:33416-35644 GCA_964537035.1 uncultured Phycisphaerales bacterium
GCCGCCCCACGGTGCTTCGCCGCCCCACGGTGCTGCGCCGCCTCGCGTTGCCAGCCCCCCCCACTTCGCCTGGCTCGCCCTCGCTGGCTCGCCGCCGATCCTTGGCTCGCCGCCGATCCTTGGCTCGCCGCCGCCCCTGGCGGGCTCTCTGCCGGATGGCCACACTCGCCCTGCTGGCCGCCTGCGGTCCCTCAGACGACTCACCGACTCGGGGCGCCCCCCGCCCCCGCAACGTGGTGCTGATCTCCATCGACAGCTTGCGGGCCGACCACCTCGGGAGCTACGGCTACCCCAGGGACACCAGCCCCCGCCTCGACGCCCTGGCCGAGCGTGGCGTGGTCTTCGAGACCTGCGTGGCCGAGAGCAGCTGGACCCTGCCCACCCATGCCTCCCTGCTCACCGGGGTGTCCAGCGGAGCCCACGGTCTTGACCACGACGGCCTCAGCCTGCCCGCCGACCTACCCACCCTGGCGGAGCGTCTGTCCGCTGCAGGCTGGCGCACCCGGGGCTTGTGGAGCGGGCCGTACCTGCACCCGGTCTTCGGTTTCGGCCGCGGCTTCGCAGACGACGACTACGCAGGGCTGCTGCCCTCGACCCGCTACGACAGCGAAGCGTTCGAGAGCACGGGCAAGGCGCCGCTCAATCCTCACACCGAAGAGAACCGCCAGGCCCACCGGGCGTCCACGGCTGCAGCGGTCATCGATGAGGCCGTGGCCTTCGTGGACGAGGTGGGCGACGCACCGTTCTTCTTGTTCGTCCACTTGTTCGACGTGCACTACGACTTCGTCGCCCCTGAGCGCAGCTGGAAGCCGTTTGCACCCGACTACGACGGGCCCATGGACGGCCTGGACTTCTCCACCAACGACGCCATCCGCCCGGACATGGACCCAGCCGACCTGGCCCACTTGCTGGCGCTCTACGACGGCGAGGTCGCCTACACCGATGAACAACTGGGCCGTCTGCTCACCCGACTGCAGGGCGCCGACCGCGCCGACGACACGTTGATCATCGTCAGCTCGGACCACGGGGACGAGTTCTTCGAGCACGGCCAAAAGGGCCATCGGCTGAACCTCTTCGAAGAGGTGCTGGACGTGCCTTTGATCATGGCCGGAGCCGGGGTGGCTGACGGCGGACGACGAGTCTCCGGGGTCACCGAGCACACCGACGTGATGCCCACCATTCTTGAGCTGCTGGGGCTGCCTGCCTCTCAGTTCGACACGGGCAGGAGCCTGGCCCGGGCCCTCGCGGGAGGCGAGCTGGGCGACGAGCGGCTGGCCGTGTCCCGCCTGCGCCTCTCTGCCCGTCGACGGGTGACCGCCGTGCGCGGCCCAGACTGGAAGGTCGTCATCGAAGAGCGGGGGCCGGACCGCACCGAACAGGTGAGCTGCTTTGACCTGGCCACAGACCCAGGGGAGCAGCAGCCCATGATCGACGAGGCGCTGCTGGCGCGCGCACGAGAGGCCATCGCCACAAGAGACGGCCGGGAAGCCTTTCTCAGGGCCCGGCTTGGCGTGGGCGCCGCCACGACCCTCCCCGAAGGCCTGGACAGCGACCTGCGAGCCCTGGGCTACACCCGCTGAGCCAGGTGTGAGGTCAGGTGCCCGGCCATCGCCCCCTACGCCCTGTGACTGACGCCAGCCCTGAGTGAACAGGCGTATCATGAAGGCAGCTTTTTCCTTCTCGATTCTCGCACCGAAAGGAGGACCCCATGGCTGACAACACCGCCATCCGGAAGATCCTGTTCGCCACTGACTTCTCAGAAGGATCCAGCCACGCCTTCGGCTATGCCGAGGTCTTCGCCCGAGCGCACAACGCTCAGATTGAAGTGGTGCACGTGCTGGCTTTGCATCAGGCCGACCCGGAGATGGCCAGCCGCGAGATGCCGAAGTGCATCCCCGAAGCGGCTGCCGATCTCATCGCCGACCGACAGGTGGTACGAGCGCTCTCCCCCGAGCTGGGCATCATCCACACCGCCCGGGAGAAGGGCTGCGACCTCATCGTCATGGGCACCCACGGCCGCACCGGTCTGCGTCACGTGTTCATGGGCAGCGCCGCCGAGCGGGTGGTGCAGCTGGCAGATTGCACCGTGCTCACCGTGCGCACTCCGGGGCACGAGTTCGAGAAGCCCTGAGCCGAGGCGCTCACGTCGGGCCAGTGCAAGCTCTGGTTCAGCTGCTAGCCCGGTGGATCAGTCGTCGTCCCGGTTGCTGTCGTCCCGGTTGCTGTCG
>CAZIAK010000036.1:35744-45187 GCA_964537035.1 uncultured Phycisphaerales bacterium
CTGGTTGCTGTCGTTCTTGAGCAGCTGCCAGGCCAGTTCGGCCACCACCGGGTCGTCATCGTCGAGCAGTGCCTGACGGACGTGATCGGGAAGTGACATCCTCTTGGCGAGCAGTACCAGCATGGTCGCCCGCACTCGGGGGTCGTCGTCGGTCAGGCCCAGCCAGGTCGACTCGTAGCCCGGGGGGAGACACTGGAAGGCCCATGTGTAGTAGGCGATGCGGGCCCGGACCGGAGCCTCCGTCTGCACCCTCTCGGACAGGGCCTGCAGCTCGTCGTCCCAGGCTGCGAGCACCAAGGGGTGCGCTGTGGGCGGCCGTCCGTCGAAGGCTGAGCCGCCGAGCAGAGATTGGAGCCAGTCGCTGAGCACGCTGCGGGCGGAAGCTGCGCCCTCCGCGGCGGTCCCTGCGCCCGACGCGTGCAGAGGTTTCGGTTCGGCGTCCGTTTCCTGCGACCGTGCCGATGCCTGGAACGCTGGCACGTCGAACAGCGCGCGGTTGACCAGACCCGTCACGAAACGGACCGCCGTGAAGGCTCCGCGGATCGGCGCCACCCCCGCCTCGAACCAGTAGTCGGCCTGCCAGTCGAGGTCATCCCAGGATTGGGTAGATGTCCCCCAGGCGTCGTCGATGATGGAGAACGGGTGTACGACCACCACGTCGATCACGATGGCCAGCACCCCACCGGGGATGGTCAGAGGCAGGGCGCAGTAGAACGGGGTGTCCTCCTCGGGGACCAGGTTCGCTTCGAAGGCGTTCCAGAGCTTGCGGTTGTCCGGGTTTTGAAAGGCGCAACCTGGCAAGGCCATGAGCACGGCCAAGGTCAGCGCGCAAACGTCGCGAGCGGGCCTGCTCACCTGGCACCGCCCGGGGGTTCGTCCCAGGGCTGGTCAGCCAGGGGCAAGTTGTCGAGGGGCAGCAGCCAGCGGCCAACGAACGTGAGCACCCAGACCACGGGCGTGCCCACCACGCGCAGGGGAAAGGTCAGCGCCTTGCGAAAACGAGACTCGTCGCGGGTGTCCCAGACCGCGTCCCTCGTATCGGTCCAGGCGTCATCCCAGACGAGCGCAGGGTGGATCAGCAGACCGTCCACGAAGTAGGTGGCCAGGCCCACGGGCATGGCCACTGGCGCCAGGGCCCAGCGTCCGCCGCTGCTCTCAGGTACCAGGTGCTCGTTGAGCTCGGAGAGGCCGTAGCGGTTCTGCATGTTCAGAGGCGCGCAGGCAGCGAGCAGCAACAGCGGGATCAGCCAGAGCAGGGATCGCATGGGAGCATCCTAGCTTGTTCAACGCCGCTCTTCGTGGCCTGCCAATGGGCGCGGCAGCACGGCCCCAGATCGCTGCCCAGGCTGCCATCGAGCGGCCCCTTTGGATTTATTATGAACACGCTCACCAAACACTGGACAGACCCGGTGCACCGAGCTAATGTGAGCATGTTCATTTCAGAGATCAGCCCATGCGCATCACCGCCAAGGCCAAGCAGGAGACCCGCCTCAAGCTCCTGAGCTGCGCCCATAAGCTCTTTCTGAAAAAGGGCTTCGAGGCAACGACCACTCGCGACGTCGTAGCTGCGGCCGGCATCGCCACGGGCACCCTGTTCAACTACTTCGCCAGCAAGGAAGCCCTGGCCATGACCCTGCTGGCCGACGCGCTGGAGCAGGGCCGAGAGGCCTGGGACGAGCGCCGCCCTCAAGCCAGCACCCTCGACGAGACGCTCTTCGCCCTGATCGCCGCCCTGCTGCGGTCGCTGGCGCCCCACCGCAGCTACGTGGGCGACGTGATGGCCACGGCCATGAGCCCGTTCACCCGGGACGCGGTGAGCCATGAGGGCGACGCCTTCCGTGTGGACCACCTGGCCATCGTTCGCGAGCTGTTGCTGGAGAGCCGGCCCGCACTGGCCGCCGGACCCGGCCCCTCGTTCGTCTCCATGCACCTCTACTGGACCCTCTTCCTCGGCGTGCTGGCCTTCTGGTCCAGCGACGACTCACCTCAGCAGCAGGACAGCCTCGCTGTCCTCGACCAATCCCTCAAGCTCTTCGCGACCTCGCTGCAAGGCGACGGCGCAACGGACGGGCAGCCGTGACACAGCCCAAGAAACGGAGCGATCCGATGACCACCGATCTCGCCAGGACTCCCGATGTCGCCGACCTGATCGCCGCCCTGCCCGAAGGCGTGGACCAGCCGCCCATGCAGACGGATGAGCTGGCCAGCTACCTGGCCCGGTTGGCCCTGCGGCCCATACCCACCGGCAGGTTGTCCCGCTTCTGGATCCTCTCCAGCTTGCAGGCCAAGGTGGCGGCGGCCTATCTGGCCTGGTGGTTGCGCAAGGGCTTCGTCTCGAAAGAGAAGGCGGCCGCAGCGTTGAACGAGACCCACCTCAAGGCGGCCCTCGAGCTGCTGGGCAGCATGAGCTACCTGCGCGGCGCGGTGATGAAGATGGGCCAGACCCTGGCCAACCTGCCCAATGTCGTCCCCCAGGAGTTCGTCGAGGCGCTGAAGGTGCTGCACTTCGAAGCCCCGCCCATGCACTTCTCGCTGCTCCGCGAGCTGGTCCACGCCGAGCTGGGTGGCGAGGTTGAAGAGCTCTTTGCCGAGTTCGACACCGAGGCCTTCGCCGCCGCGTCCCTGGGACAGGTGCACAGGGCCCGGCTGCACGACGGGCGCGAGGTGGCGGTGAAGATCCAGTACCCCAACATCGCCCGGTCCATTCATGCCGACCTGGCCAACATGGCTGCCGTGCTCACGCCCATGCGACTCACCGGTGGCTGGGCCAATCTGCGCGAGCAGTTCGATGACATCCGCACCATGCTCGATCAAGAGATGGACTACGTTCAAGAAGCAGCGATGCAGGAGCGGGCGCGGGCGCTCTTCGATGACAACGACCGCATCGTCGTACCGGCGGTGCACCAAGAACTGAGCAGCGAACGGGTGCTCACCACCGATCTGCTCGTGGGCCAGCATCTGCCAGCCTTCCTGGCCGACAGCCCCTCTCAGGCCGACCGGGACCACTTCGGCCAGCTGCTGGTGAACTCCACCTTCCGGCTCATGTACCGGGGCGAGATGTGCTACGCCGATCCCCACCCGGGCAACTACCTGTTCTTGGGCGACGGCCGCCTCGGCCTGCTCGACTTCGGTTGCATCGCCAAGCTCGACGGCGACCAGGCGGAGTACACCCGGCTGGCAGGTCGGGCCATGCGCGAAGGCGGCGCCACCATGGACGAGCTGGTGGCCCAGAGCACCAACTCCAAGGACGTCTCAGAGCTGACCCCAGAGCACCGCCAGCTCATCATCGACCTCTGCGATTGGCTCTGGATACCCATGCGCCACTCGGGCCCCTTTGACTTCGCTGACCCGGACTACTTCCAACGGGGTGTGGACCTGACCACCGAGGTCATGCGCAAGCGGTACACCCAGTCACGCCCCGTGAACACCTGGTTCAATCGGCTCTTCTACGGGGTGAGGGCCATGCTCCACCACCTCGGCGCACGGGCCGACATGCGCGCTGCTGAGGAGCGCGAGTGCAGCCTGGGCCCGGTCATTCCAGAGTGACCAGGTGTACGGTGTCGCTGGTGCCAGCCCAGCTACTGTCAGCCAGGGCCCGCTGCGACGAGCGCCAGCAGGGTCTCCAGATCAGGCACGGACAGATCGGCGCTCGCTGACCACGGGACGCCCGGGCGCAGATCGAGACACACCGTGGTCGCCCCCGCCGCCGCCCCGGCCTGGATGTCGTAGAGAAAGTCACCGACCATCACCGCGTCGTCGGCTGACAGCTGCCAGTGGCTCAAGAGCCGCTCGATGCCAGCCGGGCTCGGCTTGGGCTGCGCGTCGTCGCGCCCCACCACGTCCCTGCCGTCGAAGAAGCCGTCGAGACCCACCATGGCCAGAGACTCCCGGGCCACATCGCCGGTGTTGCGAGTCAGCACGCCGAGCCTGGCGCCGCGCAGTTCCAGCGCGTGCAGCAACGCTCGCGCCGCCGACCGGGGACGGGCCAGGCGCAGGTAGCGTTGCTCGATCTCGTCCAGCGAGGCTCGCAGGCTCAGTCCGCGAGCCGAGTCCGTTACCGAGATCTCCTCGATGGACTCGAGGATGGAGCGGCCGGCTGGCAAGCCCAGCTCGGCCCGGATCGCATCGAAGTCGTGCACCGACTCGGTGAGCGTCCCATCGAGGTCGAAGATCCAGGCTCGCTTCCTGCTGAAGTCCATCATGGCGGCGAGCATACGGGATGGCTGGGCCGCGCTGTCGCAGACGCTTGGGTACGATGGGAACCCAACTCGCCCCCAGTGCGACCTCACAGGAGGACCCTCAGCCCATGAGTTTCTACAGCGAGCAGTTTCTGCCCCGCGCCATCCACTGGGTCATGCGAGGAAAAGGGTACGCCAAGCTCCGGCAGCGATTCCTGCAGCCGCTGGCCGGAGAGGTGTTGGAGCTGGGCTTCGGGTCTGGGCTCAACCTGCCCCACTACCCTGACGCCGTGACCGCCATCTACGCCGTCGATCCGGCACTCGTGGGACGCAAGCTGGCGGCACAGCGCGTTGCCGACAGCTCCATTCCCGTGGCCTACGCTGGCCTCGAAGGCGAGACGTTGCAGCTCGATGACAGCTCGGTCGACGCGGTGCTGAGCACCTGGACCCTGTGCACCATTCCCGATCTGCCCAAAGCGCTGGCTGAAGTACGGCGCGTGCTGCGGCCCGGTGGCCAGCTGCACTTTCTGGAGCACGGGCTCTCCGCGGACCCCAAGGTGGCGCGCTGGCAACATCGCCTGAACCCCTTGCAGAAACGCTTCGCAGGAGGCTGCCATCTCAATCGTCCCATCCCGGACATGGTGGCCGCGTCCGGGCTGAGCATGGGCCAGGTGGACAACTTCTTCATCAAGGGGCCGCGCTTCGCCTGCTGCATGTTCGCGGGAGCGGCGACGAACGGCTGAGCGGGGGATGCACCTCCGCCGCCACGCTATCATGCCTCCATGCCCTCGCTGCCCCACGACTTCACCGCGCGCCTGACCGCTCACCGGGCGACGGAGCCCGACGACCGTCCCCCGCGAAGGGCGGCGGTGGCTGCCGTGTTCGCCCTCGACAACGGCAGCCCGGAGGTGCTGCTCATGCGCCGCAGCGAGCATCCGCAGGACCCCTGGTCTGGCCATGTATCGTTCCCTGGCGGGCGGCATGAAGAGAGCGACGCAGACCTGCTGGCCACGGCCCTGCGCGAGACTCACGAAGAGCTGGGCCTCGACCTCGGGGCCCACGGCGAGCTGCTGACCAGCCTCTCGCCGGTGGCTGCCGTGGGCCGGGGCCGGGTGCTGCCCATGGACATCACACCGTTCGTGTTTCAGCTGCAGGGCCAGCCTGAACTCACCGTGGGCGACGAGGCCGAAGAGGCCTTCTGGCTACCCCTGCTGCCGGTGATCCGGGGCGAGCTCGACACCACATACGCCTATCGCAAGGACACCACGACCCGGCACCTGCCCGCCTGGGACTTCGAAGGCCGGGTCATCTGGGGACTGACCTACCGCATGCTCGGCGATGTGCTCAGGGTCGCCGGCGCCTTGCCCCGGCTCTGAGCCCAACTCCAAAGCCGAAACCCCGCACTCAGCCTGCAGACCCTCAGCGCTGACCCGTCGCCTCGAGAAACGCGATGGCAGCGAAGCGACGACCGCTCTGCGCCCCGCCCCAGCGGTCGTCCCACACCGCGGTGGGGTTGGACGCTTGCAGCTGCTCCAGATCGAAGCCGTCGGCCACTGCATCGTCGATCATCTCGGACACCCCCACGAGCATGGACCGGTAGCCATGCAACGTCTCCCGACGCGAGCTGGGACCGTGGCCGGGCACGATCACCGTGTCGCCGTCGGCGATCTTGAGCAGCTCGCTGACGCCGTGGATCAGCCCGTCCAGGCTGCCGCCGTGCCAGATGTCCAGGAACGGGTACGCGGCCAGCTCGAACTGATCGCCAGCGTGGAGCACGTTCAGGTCTTCGATGAACACGGCCATGTCGCTGCTGGTGTGTCCAGCGGGGAGGGGCAACAGACGCAGGGTGTGTCCGGCGGCGTACAACGTCATGGGCGACGTGGTGGTCAGCCGGGGCAGGGCCTCGTTGGGCGCTGCGTTCAGGGACCAACCCATGATCTCGATCTTCTCTTCGAGCTGCATCAACCGACGGGCCTCGCCGTGGCTGATCACCAGGGCGCCCTGCTCGGCGTAGTGGGCGTTGGCGCCGCGGTGGTCCTCGTGATAGTGGGTGTTGATCACCCAACGCACGGGTGGCAGGTCGAGACCGTCGACCGTGGCGACGAGCTCGGCGGCTGTGGCTGGAGCGCGAGAGTCGATCAGCACCGTGCCGTCATCGCCCGAGAGCACCAACACGTTGCCGTCCCCGCCACCGCTCAGCAGCCACAGCCCCGGGGCCAAGGGCTCGACCTCCAGCGCTGGGGCAGGGGCCTCCACCGCGACGCCCAACGCAGGGGCAGCTGGAGCGAGCGGCTGAACAAGCGGACCAACGCTCGGTGACCTGGCAGAGGTCAGCGCCAAGGCGAGCAAGAAGACGGGCACGACGATTCGAAGAGTAGCCATGGCGACAGCTTGGCCCATGCCAACGCCCCATGCCAGGGCGCCTTGGCCCTCAGCCCAGCATCTTGCGCAGGATGGCCATGCGGCTGCGGCTCACGGGCAGCCAGGTCTGGGCTTCATCATTGAGCAGCACCTGGCCCGTGCCCGACGGTTCGCGCACCAGACGCACCACGCACTTGAGCGCGACCAGCGCCGAGCGGTGAATGCGCACGAAGGCCGCAGCGTCGAGTTGCTCTTCGAGGTGCGCCATGGAGAACCGCGCCAGCTGGGCCCCGTCGACCGTGTGCAACTTGACGTACTGGTCGGCCGCTTCGATCCACAAGATCGAGTCGACGTCCAGCAGCTCGACCCGGCCCAGGTGGTGCACGGCGAGGCGCGCCAGACCCGCAGAGCTCGCCTGGCTGCCTTCACGAGCACGAGTCATAGCACGACGCAAGGCCTGGGCGAAGCGGGCGTCGTCGAAGGGCTTCAGCAGGTAGTCCACCGCCGCCACGTCGAAGGCGGCCAGGGCGTAGCGATCATGGGCCGTGGTGAAGACCACAGCGGGGATCTGCTCAGGCTGCAAGGCGGACAACACGCCGAAGCCGTCGAGCTCGGGCATCTGCACATCGAGAAACAAGATGTCCGGTTTGTGCGTCTCCAGTGCTTCCAAGGCCTCCCTGCCATGGGCGCATTCGGCGACCAGCTTCACGTCTGCGGACGCCTCCAACAAGTGACGCAGGGTCGAACGGGCCATGGGCTCGTCATCGGCGATGACCACCCGCAGAGGGGTCACGACGTCACCCCGGCCCCGGGCAAGCGCACGGTCACCAGTGCACCGCCGCCCGCCGCTGCGCCCAGCGCGAAGGTGCTCGCCTCGCCGTACATCATCTGCAGCCGTTCTCTCGTGCTGGACAATCCCAGGTGCGTCACGCCGTCGTCGGCAGCAGGCGCGCCCGCGAGCTGTTCCTCGCTGAAGCCCGGCCCGTCATCCCACAACTCGAGCAGCAGCTCGCCGCCGTCGAGCTGCCCACTCAAGACCAGCTGGCCCCCTGCCGCGCGAGGTTCCACTGCGTAGCGCACGGCGTTCTCCACCAAGGGCAGCAAGAGCAGGCTGGGCACGCTCGCTGCCAGGGCCGCCTCGTCGATGTCGGTGCGCCAGCTCAGCCGATCGCCGAAGCGGATCGTCTCGATGTCGATGTAGCGCTGCACCAGGGACAGCTCGTCCCCCAGGCTGACCAGCTGCTCCCCGCCCAGATCGAGGCTGGAGCGCAGCAGATCGCTCAGGGACGCCAACGTACTCAGCGCCCGAGCGTCCTGGCCCTCGCGCACCAACCCGCCCACCGCGTGCAGGGCGTTGAACAAGAAGTGCGGGTGGACCTGGCCGCGCAACACGTCGAGTTGCACGGCCACCAGATGCTCGCGAGCGCTGGCCGCAGACAGCTCGGCGGCGGCCACACGACGCTCCTTTCGACGAATCGAGAGGAAGATCT
This sequence comes from uncultured Phycisphaerales bacterium, assembly GCA_964537035.1. Lineage (GTDB taxonomy): Bacteria > Planctomycetota > B15-G4 > B15-G4 > B15-G4 > CAZIAK01. Next base: position 43,774 of record CAZIAK010000036.1, read on the forward strand.
GGCAGCCCCCGATCAAGCCCAACAGCAACCCGCACTGCACCACGCTGCGGGACACTCGCGCGCCGCGCATGGCAAAGGGCGGGCCCCGACTGCCCCACGGCGGATGGCCGAGCCGCTCACCCCGCTGCTCACTGCGCGACAGGTCAGGGTTCTCGCTCACCGGGCGCAGAGGAAAGGGCAGCAGGCTCTCGCTGAGCGACGCCGCCAGCGCCGCGTGCCCCCAGCCCAAGCCCAGGGTGAGCAGGGCCGTGAGCAGCAACGACAGGGGCCAAGGGCCCAGACGCCGCCACAGCGCGCCCGCCGCAAGAGACACGGGCCAGGCCGCCACGCCCCACAGCCCCCACTGCAAGAGCTGGCGTAGCAACTCGTCCCCGAAGTCGACGTCTCGCCCCCGCGAAGCGAGCATCACGTCGAGCTGATACGTCGAACCCAGGGACAACACACCCACCAGGACCAGGCCCAGGGCGCATCGGCCCACCGCAGAGCGCAGCAGACGTTCAGGGTCGAGGGTGTTCACCGCCGTGCCTGTTCAGCGACCGGATCTCCGCCCACCGAAGCCACCACCGGGAGGCCCACCGCCGAAACCGCCCAGGGCCCGCAGCCCGCCCATCTCGGTGAAGGAGGTCTGCTGATCGAGGCTCAGAAACAAGGCGGTCGCCGCCTCGAAGCTGGTGCGTGAGGTCTCCATGGCGTCGCGCATGCTGCCCCAGTCGCCAGACTCACGAGCCTCGCTCATGGTCGTGTCCATGGTCTCCATGGAGAGCCGCGCCGCGTCCCCGAGTTGCTGCTGCTGATAGGTATCGAGGGAGAGTTCGCTGGCCACTGCAGCGAGGCGTTCTTCGAGACGTTCCTCCCGACGTAGCTCCCGGGCCGCGTCACGATCTTCGTCTTCCTGATCGCGGATCGCCTGCAGGGCGTCACTCACGTCACCCATGGTGAACATCGCCGGACCGTCTTCGCCTTTCATCTCGGATACGGCGTCGTTCAGCAAGGAGAGCTGCTCCTGTACTGCGGCCACGGACTCGGGGCTGCCCAGGAGCGGCATGGGTGGAGCCGACTCCGGCCGTCCACGCAGGGCGTCGAGTTCGAGTTGCTGCAGGCGGCGCTGCAGATCGCCTTGGCCGTCGAGCACGTCCGTGAGCTGTCGCTGCAGGGACACGATCTGCTGGGCCGTCACGGCGCCGCCGTCTCGGGCGGGCTGCTCATCGAGGGACTGCATCATGAAGAGAGTGCCGGCGCCGATCAGCCCTGCGACCAGGGCGACCAAGGCGGTTCCTAGGGACGAGCTGTTCATCGTGTGTTCCTCTGAGTGAGTGTGATGACCTATGCAAGCACCCTGGCACGGCCCTGGCCGGAGTCAAAGCGGCCCGTCGCCAGTGGTGGTCCCGCTGTTGGCAGTGGCAGCAAGGGCAGC
>CAZIAK010000036.1:45287-46774 GCA_964537035.1 uncultured Phycisphaerales bacterium
GGCAGCAAGGGCAGCCCCAATCGCCAGAGCAGCTGTTGCGCACGAGCCCCCGCGGGCCTCCCGCCCAACTCACCACCAAGCCCGGTCCAGCCCGACGGCGCCAGACCATCAGCCTGGCAGCTGAAAACCCTTGCGGTAGTTCGGATAGAGCAGCGCGTCCGCCTCAGGCCGCCCGGCGAAGCGCAGTGCCTCCCCGTCGTACTCCAACGTCTCGTGGGGGAAGTGCAGGGCCACGTTGCCCAGCAGCGCCGACTCGGAGAGCGTGGCCGCGTACTCGAAGGGCGCGTTGGGAACGCCACGACCGAGACAGCCGTCGACCCAGTCGTGCCAGTGATTGAACTTCTCGGCCGCCGGCAGGGGCACGTCCACGAAGCGGTCCTCTGGGAGCAGTCGCGCCGTGTCGTAGGGGCTGGCCAGCAACGCGCCCTCGGTGCCGATGAACAGGCAGGCGTTGGCGTACACATCCGGCCCCGCCCCCCACTCTTCGAGCACGGCGTCGGGCTTGCGGCCGCCGTCGTACCAGGTCAGCTGCAACGGCCCCGCCGTGGTGTGCTTCGTGGCCGCGTACTCCATGTGGATGCGCGACCAGAGCGGGTAGGTCTCGTTGTTCGGCAGCGGGCCGTCGCTGCGCAAGCGGTTCGGCCGTCCGAGCTCGAGGAACCACAGCGCAGGATCCATCAGGTGACAGGCCATGTCGCCCTGGGCGCCGGTGCCGAAGTCCTTCCAGCCCCGCCAGGCGAAGGGGTGATAGCTGCTGGCAGCGAAGGGGCGCTCGGGCGCCACGCCAAGCCAGAGGTCCCAGTCGAGCTCCTCGGGCACCGGGTCGACCTGTTCGGGACGGCCCACGCCCTGGGGCCACCAGCCCATGGGTCGGTCGGTCCACACATGGACCTCATGCACCTTGCCGATGTGTCCCTGCAAGAACAGCTGATAGGCCTGGAGGTAGGGAGGATTGGCCCGGTTCTGAATGCCCATCTGTGTGGCCACCCCCGCGCGACGGGCCGCATTGACCACTGCGCGCAGCTCGGACACCGTGCGGGTCAGGGGCTTCTGTCCGTAGACGTGCAGGTTGCGGTTCAGGGCCTCGACCATGACCGGCCCGTGCATGTGATCGGGGATGGAGACGTGCACGCTGTCGAGGGCGCCGTCTTCGGCCGCGAGCATCTCACGCCAGTCACTGTAGAGCCGGGCGTCGGGATGCAGCGCCGCCGCGGCCTTGAGGTTGTTGGCATCCACGTCGCAGAGGGCGACCACGTCGACGTCGGGGTGGTCGGAGATCTGCGAGAGATCATGCCCGCCCATGCCCCCGCAACCCACGGCACCGTGACGCAGCCGGCCCTTGGTGACACGCCGGCTCGGCGCAGCACAACCCAGCGAGCCCACGAGCGGCAAGACCACCGCGGCCCCCGCAGCGGCACGCAACAACTGGCGACGACTGACAGAATCGGTCATGGGAGATCCTCTGTTGTGTGTGGTGTTGTGTGTGG
>CAZIAK010000036.1:46874-51179 GCA_964537035.1 uncultured Phycisphaerales bacterium
TGTTGTGTGTGGTGTTGTGTGTGGAGTGCCCGGGGGCTGTGTGCTGGGACGTTCGGTCAGGCTCAGGGAGCCTTCGGGTGCCAGAGCGTCTTGACCTCGATGAACGGGCGCACCCAATGCAAGCTGGTGAGCTTGTCCAGCCGGGACCAGTCTCGTTCGGACAGCTGGGCCCAGCGCACGCGCTTGACCGCGTCGGCTGCAGCGGTGCCTGTAGCGCTGTCGGGCTCGCCCGCGAGGAGCAGCCCGTCCACGTCGCGATGGCTGGCCATCTGCGGCAGCAGGTCAACTCGGTGCCCGGCGAGCAGGTTGAGCGTGCCCCCTGGGACGTCGCTCACCGCCAACGCTTCGCCGAGCGCCAGCCCCACCAGCGGCGAGGCCTCGCTCAGCAGCAAGACCACCGTGTTGCCGCCGGCGATGAGCGGCACGGAGACCGCCAGGGCACCCAGCAGTCCAGACGTCTCGGGCGCCACCGCGCAGATCACGCCCGTGGGCTCGACCACCGAGAAGTTGAAGAAGGGTCCGGACACCTCGTTCTGTGCACCGAGCAGCTGCTGCAACTTGTCCGGCAGGCCCGCGTACCAGGTCACCAGATCGATGGCCGCCTCGACCTCTTTCTCGGCGGCGGCCTGTGACTTGCGGCTGGATGCCCTGATCTCATCGATCAGCGCATTGGCACGGGTCTCGATGATCTCGGCCAGGCGATACAGGATCTGCCCCCGGTTGTAGCCCGTGCGGCCAGACCAGCCCTTGAGGGCGCCGCGGGCCGCCACCACCGCCTCGCGCAGGTCCTTGCGGGACGCCTGAGCCACGTTCACGCCGGGCGCGCCGCTGGGCTCGAAGGTGATCCCCGACTCGCTGCGGGGAAACTTGCCGCCGATGTAGAGCTTGTAGGTCTTCTTCACTGACACGCGCATGGCGTCGTCTCCTGTTGGCATCGGGCTCAGCCCTGGACGAGCACGTCGTCGTGAAAGCGCAGGTAGGCCTGCAGACCCTGGCGTCCGCCTTCGCGACCGAAGCCAGACTCCTTGAAGCCGCCGAACGGGCTGGCGGGATCGAAGCGGTTGAAGGTGTTGTTCCAGATGACGCCGGCGCGCATGCGTTCGGCCATCCAGAGAATGCGCGCACCCTTGTCGGTCCAGATGCCGGCGGAGAGTCCGTAGGCCGTGTTGTTGGCCTTCTCGACCGCTTCGTCCGGCGTGCGGAAGGTCATCACGCTGAGCACCGGGCCGAAGATCTCTTCCCGAGCGATGCGGTTGCTCAGGCTCACGTCGGTGAAGACGCTCGGCTTGAACCAGAAGCCCTTCTTGGGCAGCCGGCAGCTCGACTGATGCAACACGCAGCCCTCGGCCTCGCCAGCTTCGACGAGGGTCTTGATGCGCTGCAGCTGCTCGCCACTGTTGATCGCGCCCATGTCCGTGTTCTTGTCCATGGGATCGCCCACACGAATGCGATCGATGCGCGTCAGCAGGCGGCGCATGAGTTCATCGTGGATCGACTCCTGCACCAAGAGCCGCGAGCCTGCGCAGCAGACGTGCCCTTGGTTGAAGAAGATGCCCTTGACGATGCCTTCGACCGCCTGATCGAGGGCCGCGTCGTCGAAGATGATGTGGGCCGCCTTGCCGCCCAGCTCGAGGGTCAGGTCTTTGCCTGTGCCCGCCAGGGTGCGCTGGATCTGCTGGCCCACGGCCGTGCTGCCGGTGAAGGCCACCTTGTCCACGTCCGGGTGTTCGACCAGGCATCTGCCCGTGCGCCCGTCGCCGGTGACGATGTTCACCACGCCGTCTGGCAGCTCAGCCTGCTCGAAGATCTGGGCCAGATGCAGCGCGGTCAGGGGCGTGGTCTCGGCGGGCTTGAGCACCACCGTGTTGCCGCAGGCCAGGGCCGGTGCGATCTTCCAGGCGGCCATCAGCAGGGGGAAGTTCCAGGGGATGATCTGGCCCACCACTCCCACGGGCGCCGTCTTGCTGCCGGGGAAGGCCAGGTGCAGCTTGTCGGCCCATCCTGCGTGATAGAAGAAGTGCGCGGCGGCCAGGGGCACATCGACGTCGCGGCTCTCGCGGATGGGCTTGCCGCCGTCGAGCGACTCGAGGCAGGCCAGCTCGCGGCTGCGCTCTTGAATCAGCCGGGCGATGCGAAACAGGTAGCGGGCCCGATCTCGAGGAGCCATGGGCCCCCACACTTCGCGCTGGGCACGGTTGGCGGCGGTGACCGCCTTGTGCACGTCGGCCTGCCCACCCTGCGCCACCCGGGCCAGCGTCGCTTCTGTGGCCGGGTTCACGGTATCGAACGAACGCCGTCCCTTGGGGGCCGCCCAAGCGCCGTCGATGAACAGATCGTAGCGCTCGCGGAGGGTCACGTGATCGGTGGACTGGGGCGCGGGCGCGTAGGTCCAACGCTCGCCGAAGACCAGCTGGGGGCGATCGTCAGCTCCGCCGCCTGGGTGCTGGCCGTTCTGTGCAGACTTCTGCTGCGATGTGCGCGGTGTCATGGCATCAATCCTTGCTGAAGTCTTCGGGACGCTGGTAGGTGCCCGAGTCGAGGCGGGCCAGCTGCATGAGCAGGTCGTTGAGCAGCGAGCTCGCGCCGAACCGGAAGCGCTCGGGGGTGAGCCAGAGATCGCCCACGGTCTCGTTGATCATGGCCAGGTAGCGCAGAGCCTGCTTCGAGGTCTTGATGCCCCCCGCCGCCTTCACGCCCACGATGTGGCCCGTCGAGAGATAGAAATCTCGCACCGCTTCAAGCATGAGCAGCACCACGGGCATGGTGGACGCGGGCGCCACCTTGCCCGTGCTGGTCTTGATGAAATCGCCCCCGGCCTGCATGGCGATCTCGCTGGCCAGGCGCACGTTGTCGTAGGTGGCCAGCTCGCCGGTCTCAAGAATGACCTTGAGGTGGGCCTTGCCGCAGGCCTCTTTGATGGACGCGATCTCGTCGTAGACCAGGGCCAGGTCGCCGGCGAGGAACGCGCCCCGATCGATGACCATGTCCACCTCGTCGGCGCCGTCTTCGACGCAGCGACGGGTCTCGTCGAGCTTCACCGAGAGGTCCGTGCGTCCCGACGGAAAGCCAGTGGCCACGGAGGCCACGGCCACGGTCGAGCCCGAGAGCAGCCCGGAGGCCTGAGCCACCAGGTCGGGGTAGACGCAGATGGCGGCCACGGGGGGCAGGCCCGGCGCGGGGCGCATGCCCTTGCGGCACAAGGCGGCCACCTTGCCCGGGCTGTCCTTGCCCTCAAGCGTGGTCAGATCGGTCATGGACAGGGCCATGAGCAGCCCCTGACGTTTCGACTCTTTCTTGATCGAGCGACTGGCCAGCTCAGCGGCCCGCCCCTCCAGGGCGATGGCGTCCACCGGAGCCACGGCCAGATCATCGAGGACATGGGACGACGAGGTCATGGAGCGCTCTCCTGGCGGGGCCGATCCGCAAGGGACAACCGATGAGGCCTCTCGGGGCCCCAAGGCCACCACGAGAGTACTGGCCAGTCGTTGCGGGCCGCTGATTGTAGGTACCGGCGGAGGATGGGTCCAAGTGACAGCCGACTCCATCCGCGACCGTGGGGCTCTCGGCCCCCTTGGCCCTTAGCCGCCGTCGCCTTCAGGGTCGTCCGGCTGGAGGTCCTCCTTGCCACCTGCGCCGAAGATCTCCTGGGCCTGGGCACGCAGGCGGCCTCGAGCGGCCTCCACATCTGCGAGGGCCTCACGGAGACGGGCCAGCTCATCGGCGCGCACACCGAGCCCCTCGCGGATGAACAGCGCCGCCGCCTCCGAACGGCTCTTCACCGCCCCCGTCTCGACCCAGGCATCCAGGTCGGAGCTGGTGCTCTCGTCGACCCGTACCATGACGACCTGATCACGGGGCGAGCGGCCCATCTGCTCCACCGAGTCGCGCAAACCCGGTGCCACGCAGACCACCTTCACCGAGGCGCCACCACAGCAGCTGGCCTCATCACCCGCGACCTGAACATCCAGGCCGGCCTCGACGAGGCCGGCCTGGACGCGGGCCAGGATCGCGCTGAGGTCCAGGCCCGCGGGACTCACGACGCCGCCCCTGGCAGGCAAACCACCACGACGGGCACCACGCAAGCGCAGGACCCAGCCTCACAGCAACACTCCCCTGGTTCACAGCTCGCGGCCGAGGAAGCCGCGTTGGGCAGCACTTCGGCGAGAGTCCGTGCGAGGGTCTGGATCTGAGCAGAATCGATGGAACTGCAGCATGTGTTCATGAATTGAACCTCCGTGTATGTGTATTACGCATTACGTTAGCGCCTGAATTCGAGAAGTCAAGCCGGTCGCCTGTCCCACCGCG
>CAZIAK010000037.1:0-50795 GCA_964537035.1 uncultured Phycisphaerales bacterium
GGAGATTCGGGGCATTTTCTCCCGGTGCCTTGTGGAGAGAGTGGTTGCGCGGAGGGCTGAGAGCCCTTTGGGAACCTGCGGCGCTGCGCACTTGCCATCGGGATTGATCTGCTCCCGGCTAACGCCAGGTGGAGCGGTCGGCTGCTTTGAGTCTCGCGTTGACGGCTGTGAGGGCCGCGGGGTCCAGCTTGAGCACCTTGACCAGCCGAGAGGTAGAGACAGCCAGCAGTTTCGCCGCTTCGGGGATCTCGTCGTTGAGGGCCGCCAGCACGTCGAGGGCCTCGGCCAGCAGGGCGGGCACGTCTGCATGCTGGGGGTTCACGGACAGGCCGGCCTTGGAGGTCCGCTGGCGCCAGATCGACGAGGGCTCGTAGCCGACGGGATCGACCTCCGTACGCAGCTCCAGGGCCAGGGCCAGACGCAGGCGCAGCAGGGCCATGTCCCGATTCTGAGGCTGCGACCGCCGCTCCCCCGCCGTCCCGGTCAGCCCACTCGGGCCATGGGTCAGCCGCACCGCCGTCTCCACCTTGTTGCGGTGCTGCCCCCCAGGCCCCGAGCTCTTGAAGCGAGTCTCGCTCACCTCACCAAGCAACCGCTCAGGGGACCAGGTCGCAGGATGCCGAGAAGGACTCATGCCCCCGGTTGTCCCCCAGCAGCCCCCCAAGATCCACAACGCTTCAGAACCCAAGCCCGCTCGCCACCAACCCCCCAGCCCCCGCAGTTGGCATTTCAATCGCGCCGTGGCAAGGCGTCATGGTCTGCCCGAGCGAAAGCGAGCCAGCGCCGTTGGTGTACCAATCGTCGCGAGAGCTGCGCCGTGGCAAGGCGCAGTGGTCCGCCAAAGCCGAAGCATGCCAAGCAGTTGGTGCATCAATCGTTGCGTGAGCTGCGTCGTGGCAAGGCGCAGTGGTCCGGCCGACCGGAGGCGTGGCGTTAGCCACGTTGAGGATCGGCCGTGGCCGCTGCAACGCAGCCACGGCGCGGCTCACGCGACAGAGCCGAGCCACGCTCTACCCCTCCCAACGCAGCCACGGCGCGGCTCACGCGACAGACGTCAATTGCAACGGGGCCGCCGTGAGGTCTCCCTCACGACGGCCCCGTTGCACCACCACAATTAGAAGTGGGCGGTGAACTGTGCGTAGAGCCTCTGGATGGTCTTCGAGGTCCGGTTGGTCTCAACGAAGTGACCGGGGTCGAAGGCCGAGAAGCCCAGCAGGATGTGATCGAGGGGGCCCAGGTAATCGGGCTTGTGCACGACCGTGATGTCCAGCTCGTTGCCGACCCGCTTGCCGCCCGTGACGCCAGCAGCCAGGATGCCGCCGCCCGCGTTGTAGGCAGCATCGCTGCGGTTGGCCAGGTGGTAGTTGTGCAGGGCGATCTTCAACGTGGTCGCCTCGCACACATCCAGCTTCAGGTTGGGCTGAATGTCGATGATGTTCTGTCGACCCACCAGGTCATTGAAGCCGAAGTAGGCGTGGCCCAAGGGGAACAGCTGGTTGAACGTGCCCTTGGTGGAGTCGAGGGGGTTGTCGTCACCGCTGGCGTAGTCGAGGTCGAGGCCGACCCGGGGTGCCATGTCCATCTCGGTGAACGTGTAGCCGCCCCGAGCGGTGACGGCGTGGGCGCGAATGTTGGCTCCGCCCGACTTGCCGTACTGCTTGGCGAACTCGACCTCGGTGTCGACCGCGCCGTCCTTGTTCCAGAGACGAGCGCCGACGGTGTAGATGTCACGGCCACGCAAGGGGCCGAGGAGCTCGGCGAACTTCTGGGTCTTCTCGTTCAGGGCCAGCAGGTAGACGTCGAGGCCTTCATTGCCGTTCTCACCGATGTCCCAGGTGCTGTAGACGCCGGAGAACCAGTTGCTGTCGTCATCGTGGTCGAGGTCGTGGGCCGAGACGATGACCGGGTGGGTGACAAAGGCGTCGATCTTGCCGCCCTGGACCTTCTGCTGCAGCACGACACCTTCAAAGGTGCGCCGGGTGTTGGCCCAGTCGAGGGGCGAGATCAGCCGTTGGGCCCCGTACTTCAGGTCGGTGCGGCCGACGCGCACCGAGGTGTCGCCTTCGGTGTAGCCCATGTAGAGGTTGCGCACGTCGAGCGTATTGCGATCGCCACCGCCAGGGGGCAGGTCATTCGAGGTGATGCGTGCGTCGATGACCTCGGTGTAGAGGTTCCAGCCCGAAGTGCTCTTGATGTTGGCATTCACCAGAGCCCGGCCGAGGTAGAAGCTGTTGCGGTTGTGGGGCGCGACGGGCGCTCCGCGGTTGGTGTCTTTCTGGTAGCGGACGCGGTACTGACCGGCCACATCCATGGTCCACCCTTCGCTCAGCTCGAAAGTGGTGTCGCCCGCGCCGAACCAGCTGCTGCTGGTGGATGGAGTCAGAGCCTCTCGCGCGTTGGGTGAGGCGAGAGGCAGAAACCCCACGGGGTCGCCTGCAAGGGCCTGACTGGCAAGGCCAGCAACGAACCCGGCGACTGCCAGGGAAGGGAGGAATCGCATGATCACGCTCCAAAGAAAACGATGTCGCCGGTCAGCCCCACTCTTCTGCGGGACGGCAACATTTTCGGAATAGATTACCCGAGCCTCTGATGACAGATCAACTCCCTCAAGTCGAGCTTCTCCCGGGTCGTCGAGCCCTTGAGCGAACCTACGCTGGCGGCTCAAATAGGAGCCCCCGAGGGAGGCCTGTCTGGACTTGGCAAGGCGCTCCCTTCTCCGTCTTTGTATGTAGGATTTGCGATGGTCTCGCCGCTGCTCGGCAACTGGTCACTCGACCCGGACATCACCTTCCTGAACCATGGCTCCTTTGGGGCTTGTCCCACCGTGGTGCTTGCTGAGCAGCGGCGGCTCCGGGATCAGCTCGAGCAGGAGCCCGTGCGCTTCTTCGTGCGCGAGTATCAAGACCTGCTCGACGGTGCGCGGGACGCGTTGGCGAGCTTTCTCGGTGCACCAGGCGACGAGCTGGCTTTCGTCACCAACGCAACCATGGGCTGCAACACCGTGCTGCGCTGCCTGGCTCTTTCGCCCGGCGATGAGCTCGTGGTCACCGATCATGGCTACAACGCCTGTCGCATGGCCGTCGACTTCGTCACCGAACGAGCGGGAGCCCGGGTGGTGGTGGTGCCCTTGCCCTTCCCCATCGAGGGGCCCGAGGTGGTGGAGCAGGCCGTGCTCGCCGCCGTGACCGAGCGCACTCGCTGCGTGCTCATCGATCATGTGACCAGCCCCACCGGATTGGTCTTCCCGGTGCAGGCCCTGGTGGCGGCCCTGCGGGAGCGAGGGGTCTTCGTCATGGTCGACGGGGCCCACGCTCCGGGCATGCTGCCCCTCGATCTCTCGGCCCTCGGCGCGGACGCCTACACGGGCAACGCCCACAAGTGGCTCTGCGCTCCCAAGGGCGCGGCCTTCTTGCATGTGCGGGCCGAGCACCATCGTTGGGTGCGTCCCCTGAGCATCAGCCACGGGGCCTCGGCTCCCGACGCTCAGCGCAGTCGCTTCCTGCAAGAGTTTGACTGGTGCGGCACGGCAGATCCGTCGGCCTGGCTGTCGCTTCCGGCGGCTCTGCGCTTCATGGACGGGGTGTTGCCCGGGGGCTGGGACGCCGTGCGAGCCGCGAACCGAGCAAAGGTCCTGGCCGGGCGGGAGCGGCTTTGCGAGGCGTTGGGCCAGGAGCCTGCGGCGCCGGAGTCCATGATCGGCAGCCTGGCTGCGCTGCCCCTGCCCCCGAGCCCGCCCAGGGTGGGAGTGGGCCAATGGACCATCGACCCCCTGGCCGACCGGCTGTTTCGTGAGCAGCAGATCGAGGTTCCGGTGAGCGACTGGTCGTCACCCCGCTGCCGCTTGCTGCGCATCTCCGCCCAGGTCTACAACGAGGCGGGCGAGTACGAGACCCTGGCGGCGCTGCTGCCCGGGCTGCTCGCCGATGAAGCCAGGCAGGCGTCCGCGGAGTCCAGTCCATGAGCCCCTCTCAGAACCCCGCCCTGCGCTTCGGGCCTCCGGCTGACGAGGGTGAGCGCTCCGAGTTGATCGAGATCCTATGCCAGTGCTTCCGGGCGGACACCGAGGCCATCGATCGTACGGCCAAGCTGGCGGGGGAGGGCAACCTGCGGGTGGTGAGCGCTGACGACCGGGTGCTCGGCGGGCTCTGGCATCTGCCCATGGGGCAGAGCTTCGGCGGGCGCGTGGTACCCACCGTGGGCATCGCCGGCGTGGGGACGGACCCGGCCCGCCGGGGCCAGCGCGCTGCCAGCACCCTGATGGCGGGCTCCATGAGCGAGCTCCACGAGCAGGGCATGGCCCTCTCGACTCTCTATCCTGCCACGCTGCCCCTGTACCGGGGGGCGGGATACGAGCTGGCGGGAGATCGCTGGAAGATATCCCTGCCCCTGGGGCGGCTGGACCTACGAGACACCGAGCCGGCGCTGCGGGCGGCGGGCCCCGAGGACCTTGCGGCCATGGGCGAGTGCTACGGGCGCTTCGCCAGGCAGCGTAGCGGCTACCTCGATCGCTGCCAGTACATCTGGACGCGCATTCGAGAGCCCAAGACCGGCACGGTCCGGCACTACGTGGTCGAAGAAGGCGGCCGCATGGAGGGCTACGTGAGCCTGAGCCAGGTCGACGGCGCATCAGGTGCCTTCTTCGATCTGAGCCTGACCGACGCGGTGGCCAACTCGCCCGGTGCGGCCCGGCGGCTGCTGGCCTTCCTGTCGAGCCACGCCAGCATGGCGGGGGACGTGACCCTGCACGGCAGCGTCCTGCACCCCCTCGTAGCCCTGGTGCCAGAGTGGAGGGCGACGGTGACCCTGGCCCTGCCCTGGATGCTGCGCATGGTCAACGTGCAAGCCGCCTTGACCGCTCGCGGCTACCCGAGGGGGCTCTCGGCCGAGCTGCATTTCGACATCACCGACGAGTTGCTGCCTGGCAACGCCGGGCCGTACATCTTGCGCGTCGAGGACGGCGTGGGGCGGGTCGAGCCAGGAGGCAAGGGCACGCTGCCCCTGCACATTCGGGGGCTCGCGGCCCTCTACTCGGGTCGCTCCAGCCCCGAAGACCTGCGCCTGTCGGGTCTGGCCCGCGGCTCTGCCGACGACTGGGCCGCCGCCGCCCCGGTCTTCGCTGGGACGGCTCCCGTCATGTCCGACTTTTTCTGAGCACCCTGCCCATGAGCACCGTGAGTCACCTCGAGTCCGCTATTGATGGCACCCACCTGCCCGCTGGCGTGCTGGCCACAGTGCACGAGAACCGACCCCTGTGGGTGCGGTACGACCTGGACAAGGTGGCGGGGTCGGTGTCCCGCGGCGATCTGGCCCGGCGCCCCATGAGTCTCTGGCGCTACCGGGAGCTGCTGCCCTACGCCAGGGAGGCGTCGGTGGTCAGCCTGGGCGAGACGGTCACGCCGCTCATCGACTGCCCACGCCTGGCCGCCGAGCTCGGCGTGGCCAAGCTCATCGTGAAGGACGAATCGACCCTGCCCACGGGCTCGTTCAAGGCTCGGGGCATGGCCATGGCGGTGACCATGGCTCGCGAGCTGGGGGTGCAGCGTCTGGCCATCCCCACGGCGGGCAACGCGGGGGGCGCCCTGGCTGCCTACGCCGCGCGGGCGGGCATGGACTGCTGGGTCTTCTTGCCCGACGACACGCCCCTGGTGAACCGTCTCGAAGCGGGGCTCTTCGGGGCCAAGGTGTACGCGGTGAACGGCCTGATCAACCACTGCGGCGCCATGGTCAAGGAGGGGGCCGAGCGCATGGGCTGGTTTGACATGTCCACCCTGCGCGAGCCCTACCGCATCGAAGGCAAGAAGACCATGGGCCTTGAGCTGGCCGAGCAGCTCGACTGGAAGCTGCCCGACGTCATTCTCTACCCCACGGGCGGGGGCACCGGGCTCATCGGCATGTGGAAGGCCTTCGGCGAGCTGGGCAGCCTGGGCTGGCTCGACGACGAGCGGCGGCCGCGGCTGTTCTCCTGTCAGTCGAGCGGCTGCTCGCCCATCGCCACGGCTTTTGATGCGGGGCAGCGCTTCGCCGACGAGGCTCAAGACCCGGTCACCGTGGCCTCGGGCCTGCGCGTGCCCAAGGCCCTGGGCGATTTCATGATCCTCGACGCGGTGGCGGCCTCGGGCGGCCGGGCCATGGCCGCTCCCGAAGAGCAGCTCACCGAATGGATGCGCCTGGCCACCACCACCGAGGGCCTCTCCCTCTGCCCCGAGTCCGCCGCTTGCCTGGGAGTGCTCGACGCCGCCCTGGCCGCCGGTCACATCTCGCCGGACGAGACCGTGGTGCTGTTCAATACTGGCGCGGTGCAAAAATACGTGGAGGTCATGGACGCCGAGCTGCCTCGCCTCGATCGCCACGCCATCGACTGGGACCTGGTCGCCAGCTGAGCGGCGACAGAGTCGTCAACTGCTGCACCGGGGCCCGGTCAGGTGGGCACGCCAGGGACGCCTAGCTGCGGCGCAGGGCGGGCCGCGCCGCGCAGGCGGCTGGCCTACCTGTAGAGCGGCGGCTCGCCTTCTGGCCTGCGCTTGAAGCGGCGATAGCGCCAGAGGTACTGCTCAGGCTTGCGTCGAATGAGCGCTTCCACATCCTTGTTGAGCGCTGCGACTGCAAGGGGGATGTCCTCGCCGCCGATGGCCTCGTGACCCGGGGCGAAGTGCATGTCGAAGCCCTGACCGTTGGGCAAGCGTTCAGCGAAGCAACAGAGCACGGAGGCGCCGCTGTCGTGGGCCAGGCGAGGGAGCAGAGTGCTGCTGTTGGCTGGCACGCCGAACCAGGGCGCGAAGACCGACTGACCGACCTTGGGGTCGGTGTCCGGGAGGACGATGACGAACTCGCCCCGGGAGAGGGCTCGGCGCAGGGAGCGCACGGCGAAGACTCCCGCGGGCACCATCAGGGCGCCCAGGTGCCCCCGTCCCTCGACGAGCAGGGTGTCCATCTCGCGCACTCGCGACGGGCGAAACATCGCCGTCATCGGTGTCTCGGTGAACTGGGCCGCGATGTAGAAGCAGAGGAACTCCCAGGAGCCCAGGTGCGGCATGGCCAGGATGATGCCCTTGCCCTTGGCCAGGGCGGCGTCCATGTGCTCTTGCCCGTGCACCTGGCGCACCAGTCCCAGCATCTCTTCTCGATTGAGGCTCCAGAGCAAGCCTGTCTCGAAGACCATGCCGCCCATGGTGGCCAGGGCCTTGCGGGCGATACGCTTGCGCTCGCGGTCGGACAGCTCGGGCAGGCAGAGCTTGAGGTTGATCAGGCTGCGGGAGCGAGCCTGGCTGGGCAGGATGGCGAGGACCGTCCCCATGGCCCCGCCGACCGCCTGCAGCAGCCACAGCGGAAAGTGCGAGCAGCCGCGCAGCAGGTTGCGGGCAAACCAGGCCACCACCGGGTGCGAGCGACCGTGGGAAACCGTTCGGGTTTGGGCCGGCACGGGGGGGACCTCTGGACCGTCAGACGTGGGACAGAACGATCCCAGAATGGTAGAGGATTCTACCTGCCCGCAGGCCATACCCTTGCAGACGACTCTGAGCCCCGACCTCGTCCAGCGACCCTGAACCGGGCTGCCCGGGGCACCACAGAACTGGAGATCCGCCTCAGACCGGGCTGGGCAAACCCCAATCGGAGGAGGTCTCGTAGCCCAGCTGCAGCAGCAGGTCGTTGTAGCGCTCCTTGAACGCCTCGACGTGCTCGGCGGTGAAGTGGTTGGCCCAGTCGCCCGCCACGCCCTTGCGATAGTGGCTGGTGACCTGCTCTTCGCCCTCCTTGCGCCCGCCCGTCTTGGTCTCGAAGCGGTTGTCGTGGACGATGCCCAGGAGCCGCTCGGCGGGCAGGCTGTCCAGGGTGCGTCCCACAGGCCAGCGGCCATGGTGGTGGGCCACGTTGAGGGCCGAGCGCACCGAGGCCTTGATCTGGCCCAGCTTGCCCCGGTGTTCCTCGTCGATGATGCCCAGATGGCGGAACACGGCGAGCCAGCCGTTCAGGGGGTCGGTGGTGAACTCCTCCATCTTGAGCTCGAGCACCTGCTCCTGGTGGCGATCCCAGCGGGCCATCTCGGCGAACACGTCGGCGTTGAAGTCGAGCTCGAGCATGAGCCCACCGTTCTTGTCCGTGGCAGCCAGCCGCTTGCGATGCTCGACCAGGGCGGGCCAGGCACCGGTCTTGTGGCTGTGCAGGTGGGAGAAGTACGCGCTGGTGAGGATGTCCCGCGGGTCGCGCACCATGTGAAAGCCCCGGTAGTCGCCGCCGAGCTGGGAGACGTCGTTCCAGTCGGCGTTGACCAGGCAGAGGAAGTCGGTGGGGTTCGCCTTCAGCCAGGCTGACAAGTCGTTGTCGAACATGCCCGCGTTGGCCAGGTAGGCGCTGCGCCACCCCGCCTCGTCGCACACGTTCTCGACGATGTTGTGCACCCAGGTGGAGGCGCACTTGTGGTGGCCGAAATAGCAGAGCAGTTGCCGAGGGGCGGGCATGGCGGTGAGCGGTGGGCTTGAGGGAGCGGCTGGTGACGAGTCGCTCGTCACCATAGTGGCACCCATCGGCCGTCCGGGCGGGCTTTCCTGAGAGCTGGGCGTCGAAGCCCGGCCTTTGGCTGGGTTAGACTCGCGAGCTGGCAGCCCTGGGTTTGCCCGATCGGCCCGATTCTGGGCCTGGTGGGGTGTTCGTGGGCTCACGGACGTGACCTCCGACGGACCTCCAACTCTCCACCCGTGAAGATCCTGCTGCTCACTCACCGGCTGCCGTGGCCGCTCCACGACGGCTACAACCTGCACAACGACAACTACGTGCGTCAGCTGGCGGGCCGCCACGAGTTTCACCTGGTGTCGTTGGGTGCCAGCGAGGGGGGTGCCAGCAATGGGGCGGGCTCCGACGAGCTGAACGAGCTGCCCGTGGCGGTCCGTGAGCTCTACGCCAGCGTGGCCGTGGTGCCCCTGCGCAAGCCGCCGAAGAACCGCTCGCCCGTGCTGCACCTGGCCACGTCCCTCTCGGTGCGCCATGTCTTCGATGACGACCCTGCGGTGGCGGCGGCCATCGACGAGGTGTTGGCGCGAGAGTCCATCGACATGGTCTGGGCTTCGGGGGCGAAGATGCTCGTGCATTCTCGGCGCCTCCGCGGCTTGCCCGTGCTCGGGGACATCGCCGACGAAGCGCTGAAAGAGGCTCGGGAAGACGTGCGCCGGGCCAGGGGTCTGATCGGCCGGGCCCGAGCGTTCAAGAACCTGGTCAACACCTGGCGCTACCAGCGCCAGTACCTGGCTCACGTGAACGTCTGCACCGTGGTCTCCGAGGTCGACAAGGACACCTTGGGACAGCACTGTCCCGACCTCGACGTGCGGGTGATCCCCAACGGCGTCGATGCTCAGATGTATCGCCCCCAGGGGGCCACGCCCGACCATCCGTCGCTGGTCTTCGAGGGCAGCATGGGTTTTCGCCCCAACGTCGAGGGCATCGTAGCCTTCTGCGACGACACCTTGCCGCTGATTCGCGAGAGCTTCCCCGACGTGAAGCTGACCATCGTGGGCAAGGATCCGGCCCCCGCGGTGGCGGCCTTGGCGGGCCCGGGCATCGAGGTCACCGGCTTCGTGGACGACGTGCGCCCCTATGTCGATCGCTCCAGCGTCTTCGTCTGCCCCTTGCGCCGAGGCGCGGGCATCAAGAACAAGATCCTGCAGGCCTGGGCCATGGAGATGCCGGTGGTGGCCACGGCGGTGAGCTGCGGCGGGCTGGCCTTGTCCCAGGGCGAGAACATCATCGTCGCCGACGCTCCCGCCGACTTCGCCGCAGCGGTGGTCGACCTGCTGAACAACCCTGAACGCCGGGCCGCCTTGGGTCGGGCTGCGCGACAGACCGTGATCGATCACTCGTCGTGGGAGGCCACCTCGCGACAGATGGACGAGGTCTTCCACGACGTGCTGACCATGGGCCCCAAGAGCTGAGCTGCGGCCTGAACGGTGGTTTGACCCTTGGGCGGAACGACGGCCTCTGATCCGCAGGCTGTTCGGGGGCTGCCTACGCACTGCTGCGCACAGTCAGCGTTCCTGTTGTGAGCGAAACTGAAAGAGACGGATGGCCTTTCTCCCCCGATAGGAACGAGCGCAATGGATGTCTCGGTGATCATGACGCCCCTTCCTCTGACCGTTGCCCCCGACGCAGACCTGGACAAGACGTTCCAGTTCATGGACTGCGAGGACATCCGCCATCTGCCCGTGGTCGAAGACGGCGCAGTGATCGGTGTGGTCTCTGACCGTGACCTGGTCACCGAGCTCGGTTGGCTGCCGGCCATCACGGACCAGCAGCGGGCCGCGCGCAAGGCCGCCGGCGGCAAGCACCTCGTCTCCGAGGTCATGCACCGCAACGTGACCACCGTGTCCAGCGACGACAGCGTGGTGACCGCGGCGGTCGACTTCGTCATGCAAGGCATCGGCTGCCTGCCCGTGGTCGACGACGGCAAGCTCGTGGGCATCGTCACCGAGATCGACATGGCCATGGCCTACTGGAGCGCCTGCAAGGCCGGGTTGCTCGAAGGAGACGTCGACCCGCCGGTGTCGAAGCACATGACCGCCGATCCCAAATGCGTGACCATGTCCACATCGGTCAAAGAGGCCATCGAGCTGATCAAGAAGCTGGGCGTGCGCCATCTGCCCGTGGTCGAAGGCCCACGGCTGGTGGGCATCGTCTCAGACCGTGACCTGCGAGCCTGCTATGGCGAGGGGCGTTCGAACACAGAGCTGATCGGCTCGATCATGGTCCCCGACCCGGTGGTGGTCCGCGAAGAAGACACCATGGGCAAGGTGGCCGAGCACATGGTCAGCCAGCGCATCTCGAGCTTGCCGGTGGTTCGTGGCAAGCACGTGGTGGGTATCGTGACCCTGGCCGACCTGATCGACCACTGTATCGACACGCTTCGTGAGCCCGAGACCTTCGAGAACACGCCCTAGCCTCGTCGCAGGAGAGGGCGGCGTTCTGGCAGGCCGATGCGTCGCCCTTGGGCTGGTCTGCCTTCAGCGGGTGTAGCCCAGGGCCTGCAGCGCTCGTTGGCTCTCGGCATCGAGGCGCTCGGTGTTCTCTGAGGCGCCCAGCTCGGCTTCAAAGATCTCGAACAGCTGGCGCAGCTGCGTCTGCTGCTGCTCGGGGATGACCTCGTCGCGCCCCGGCTCCGAGTCGCCGAAGAAGATCTCCCGGCCGTCGCCCAGGTACAGCTTGCCGTCGATGAGGGCGTAGAAACGAGAGCCCGTGAGCTCGGCCACGTGTCCGCTGATGCGCACATCCAGGGACGGCTTGGCGTAGGTGCGGCGCATGCCCACTGGCGGTGGCAGCGAGTCGCCAGGCGGCGAGGTCAGGTCGCGGCCCCCGGGCCAGTCGTCGTCGTCGAGACCGGCCAGGGCGACGAGGGTCTTGCCCACGTCGATCGTGCCGTTCGGGTCCCTGCGTCGGCCGGTGGTCACGGCAGGGGAGAGGATCACCAGAGGCACGCGCAGCTGCTGGTGGCTGACCCGGTCTCCGTGACCAAACGACAGATCGTCCCCGAAGCTCTCGCCGTGATCGGCGGTGATGACCACGTGGGTCTCGTAGTGCTCAGCGTCGGCGGCGAGACGGTCGAGCAGGATGCCCAGCTGCTCGTCGAGAAAGGCCACGTCTTTGGCGTAGCCGCGCAGGGCCTTCTTGAGCGTCTCCTGAAACTCGGTCTGGCCCTCTTTCAGAGCCTCCGTGAGATCGAGGGTCTCGACGATGCGGTCGGCGGTGGTGAGCTTGGCCTTCGGCCCGGGACGCCAGCTGTCCCCGTAGGGAGCATGGGGGTCGAAGTAGTGAAAGAAGAAGAACTGCTTCTTCGCAGTGGCGGCGTCGAGCAGCTGCAACGCCCGGCCGGTGATCGTGTCGGCTTGACTGTAAAAGTGCTCCCAGTCCGGGTCGAACGCCGACCAGGTCTTCTTCTGTTCGCGGCCATGGGTGAACTCGTCGAGGTAGGTGTCGAAGCCCCGGTCCCAGCCGAAGAGATCGCGCATGGGAAACGAGCTCACCGCCGCCGCCGTGGCGAATCCGTTCGCTGACAACAGCTCGGCCAGAGTGGGCGTGTCCTCTCGTAGCACGAGACCGTTGCGGGTGACACCGTGGCGCCAGGGGTGCAGCCCGGTGAACAGGGTGGCGTGGGTAGGCTGGGTGCTCGACGTGGCCGCATAGCTGCGGGTGAACAGCGTGCCGGTCTTGGCAGCCGCACCGAGCCTGGGCATGGCTGCTCCCTCGCCCACCACGCGGTCGTAGCGCAGGGTGTCGAGGGTGATCAGCACCACGCGCACGGGGTGCTCGGCCTCGCCGCAGCCGGTCGCCAGGATCGCCAGAGCCATGCAAAGCGCGCGGGCGCAGGAGCGCGAGCCTGTCGCGGGCCGCCCTGGGGAGAGCAGGGCGGTCACGGGATCAGCCAGTGACGCCGAGTAGGCGAGCCACCGTGGGAGGAGCGTAGCGAGGGTCATGGGTTCAGACCTCTGTTGCCGACGGGCGAGCCACCAGCAGCGTCAGGGCCGCGACAAGGTAGCACCCCGCGCCGACCAGCAGCGTGACGGTGAAGCCCTGAGCCATGGCGATCATCACGGCCAGGGGGCCGGCCAGCACGGAGGCGAGACCATTCCAGAGAAACGCGGAGGGCAGCAGGTCGGTGTCGATGGCTCTCAGCGCCAGGGGGAAACAGCAGCCCATGGCCAGTCCCGCCGGTGCAAGCCAGGCGATCACTGCGACGATGCGCGTGGGCAGGCCAGCGCCATGCACGGCTTCGACCAGTGGGCCATGGCCCATGACCAGGGTCAGCCCTACCAGCAAGCCGGTGAGCGCCAGCACCAAGGGTGCGAATCGGCTGGGCAGCCGGGCTGCGAGAAATGAACCCAGTCCCGACCAGATCAGCAGGGCCACCAGCACCACCGCCACTGCGTACACGGGGTGCCCGAGCAGCAGTGCCAGCCGCTGCAGCAGGGGCACCTCGACCATCAAGTAGCCCGCGCCCAGACAGAGAAAGGGTGCCAGCCGGTGCAGGCCACCCGCGGCCCGATTGCGCGCACCGCCCAGCAGGGGGATGGCCAGGATCAGTAGCACGAACAGGGTCACCGCCAGGATCTCCTGGCCGCCGAGGCGCCCGTGGAACATGTCCCCCTGGGAGCCGAAGAGCCGGGAGAGCCGACCGTTCTCGAAGAAGAAGGGGCGGTCGTCCGTGGCCGGGTCGACGCGGTAGGGGTAGGCCTGGGCGAAGGCCTCCGGGTCGGCGGTGTCGAGCCCTTCGGCGAGCTGCGGGTGGGACGGTCGTCCCCAGGCGTACACCGTGGACGCGCCCCGCTGCTGGCTGGCCAGGTTGAGCGCGTCGAGCTCGCCCGGGGTGAAGTCCTCGTGGCGCTTGACCATGACCAGCGAGTTGGTGGCTCGGCTGATGTAGAGGCGCTGGCGCGGGTCGTCGACTCCCAGCTCTTCGAGGGCCTGGCGGATGGTCAGGGCCAGCCGCAACGTCTGCCGAGGAGGGTCGAACCACCAGCGGGTGAGAAACAGCACGCCGCCCGGACGCAGGTGCGAGAGCCACTGTTTCATGGCCTCGACGGTGTAGAGGTAGTTCTCGGCCAGGGCGAAGGCGCCAGCCTGGGTGGCGGCGAAGGTGTCGACGCCGGCGAGCACGATGCGATCGTAGAGCTGATCGTCGTTCTCGATGAAGTGACGTCCTTCGGCGACGATGGCGGTGACCCGCGGGTCGCCGTAGAGGTTCGCGGTCTCGTCGGCCCAGCGGTTCTTCACCGCGTCGACGATGAACGGATTGATCTCCACGGCGGTGACGTGGCTCGCCCCGGCGTCGAGGGCCGAGAGCACGTCCCAGCCGCCCCCCGCGCCGATGACCAGCACCGAGCTGTCTGGCTCCATGCCCTCGTAGGCCAGGCTGGCCTGATGAAACGGGATCAGCGCCGGGTACTCATCGGGCCCGTCGCGCTTGACCAAGAACGTGATCGCCCAGGCGTCGATGGCCACGGCGATGGTCTGCGGCATGGGCCCGCGAAAACCCTGGGCCGGGGACCACAGCCCGTGATGCCCGGGGTTGTCGTAGAAGATCACATTGCTGGAGGCGTCGTCCTGCTCGAGGAGCACCTGCTCGGGCTCGATGATCGGGAAGTGCTTGCGGCTGGTGAAGGGCAGCAGCGTGTGGGGGAACAGCAGCAGGGCCAGCCCTACCACCAGGGCCAGGGCCGTCACCGGGCGGGGTCGGGCCAGGCTGATCAGCACCGGCAGCAGCACGATCACGCCGGTGGCCGTGCGTAGGCCCATGAACTGCAGCGCCGCCACGGCCAGCCCCGCTCCCAGGGCGCCGCCCACGAAGGTCGCGCCGTAGACCTTGCCCAACCGATCGCTGCCCAGGTCGAGGGCCGAGCAGGCCAGCGTCCCCAGCAAGACGAAGGGCGCGGCCAGCAGCACCACCATGCCCGCCAAGGCGAACATGTGTGTCGGGTCGTAGGGCGCGTTCGGGTCGTCGCTGGGGATCAGCGCCGCGGTCTCCATGGGCAGGCGCACGATGCAGACCAGGGCGATGACGGTGGTGACCGTGCCCCAGGCGCCCAGGCTGCCCAGGTTGAAGCCGGCCCCGGGCAGAGCGCCCGACTCGCGCCGCCGACGCACCAGGGTCCCGCCCAGGGCGAAGCCGAGCATGGCCAGGCTGACCGCCAAGAAGCCCAGGTGGTACCAGAGCAGCACCGAGAAGAAGCGGGGCAGGATGACCTGCAGGCCTGTGACCGTGGCCGCAGCCGCCAGCCCGGCCAAGGCGGGGCCCGTGCGGGAGGGGGCGGCGCTGGCAGGGAGGCTGGTCATGAGACCGGGGAAGTTACCACGGGCGGTGGGGTGGGGCCCGCAGACCGGCGGAGGGCGTCGTGGTGAGGGCCTCGGGCGCTGGCGAGGCTGGTCGTGGTGAAGGGCCCGGCACTCCGGGGAGGTTCGTCGTGGCAGAATCGGTGGCGAGATGCCTGTGACCAAGACCACGCCGCCGCATTGCCAATGGGCCGTGGAGAGTCCGCGGAGCATGGACTGCCCCGGGTTCTGGCAGCTGGCCGGGTCGCGGGCTCGGCTGCAGGGTCGGCCGTGGGGTTGGCCGCCGCTTCGGTTGCTGACCTGGATCGTGGTGGGCGGAGTCGTGCTGGCAACGACGCTCTCGGCCCAAGAGCTCCCTCCGTCGTCAGCTTCGACTGCTGTCGCTACACCGGCTGCGATCGCTGAGCCGAAGTCCCCCCAGCACGATGCCCCCGTGCCCGGGCAACACGTCGACCTGGCTGCGCTGGCTCGCCGTGCTGGCCGCGCCGTCGAGCCGAGCTGGGCGCAGGCGACGCCTCGCCGGGAGCTGGAACTCGACTACGACTTTGAGATCACCTCTGTGCAGAACGGTGCCCGACTGGCCAGCACCGTCAACAGCCTGCGCGCCGGCGATCGGCTCTGGGTCGGCGAGGGCACCTGGACCTTTGCTCCGGCCTTCGAGGTGAGCCTGCAGGGCACGGCCGACGCGCCCATCTGGATCGAGGCTCGTGCCGGGCAGCAGGTCATCATCACCCGGGCCGATGCGCGCCAGAACGTGATCAACGTGGGCTCGCCGTCGAAGGGTCCCAGTCGCTTCCTGTGCCTGCGGGGTCTGGAGCTGACGGGCGGCTCTGCTGGTCTGCGCCTGCATCAGTGCAGCGACGTCTGGATCGATGGCTGCGAGATTCACCACACGGGCGAAGCGGGCCTGACCGCCAACACCCACAATACCGACAGGCTCTTCATCACCCGCAATCACATCCATCACACCGCGGGCTACGGCGAGGGCATGTACCTGGGCGCCAACAACGGAGCCGTGATCATGAGCCGCTCGGTGATCGCCGCGAATCATGTGCACCACTGCGGCGGTCACCAGGGCGACGGCATCGAGATCAAGCAGGGCAGCTGGGACAACTGGATCGTGGCCAACACGGTGCATCACACCCAGTACCCCAGCCTGCTCGTCTATGGCACGGGCGGGCGGGCAGTGAACGTGATCGAGAACAACATCCTGTACGGCAGCGACGCGGTGGTGCTGCAGGTGCAGGGCGAGGCGCTGGTGCGCAACAACCTGGTCATGGGCGGCGCCATCGGTTTTCACAGCCACGACCATCAGGGGCAGACCGTGAACCTGCAGCTGGTCCACAACACCATCGTGGTCGAGGGGTTGGGTGCCGATCTCTCGTCGTGGAACGATCGAGGCGGCATGGTCTTCGCGAACAACGCGGTCTACAGCAACGAAGGCAAGGCGATCGTTGCTGAGCACGGTGTGCAAGGCGTGGCCGTTGCTGGCAATGTGGTGTTCGGTGCCGTGCAAGGTGCGCCGGCCACGGGCTTCTCCAGCGGGCGGGGGCTGGGCGACTTTCGAGGCCTGAGCTGGGACGGCTCCCTGCGCGACCCGCGGCCCAGCAAGGCGAGCGCGCTGCGCGGCCAGGGCGATCGGCGTTTCGCTGTCTGGGCCGATCTGTTCGGCATGGAGCGGGTGGAACAGGTGGCCGCGGGTTGTGCGGTGAGTCGCTGAGGAAGTTGGGTTCTGCCCGTTCTCGTGGGCGTGCCCTGGGCCGCCAGCCTACCGGCGACCCGAGCCCGAGGCGCCACTGGTGCATCCGGTGCGGGGCCCGCCCGAACTGCCTGAGCTGTTTTGAGCGAGCTGAAGATGGGACGAGATCCATGCGCGCCGCCAGCGCGCCCGGAGGAGAGGATCCGTACGTCGGGTGGGGTGGGGGTGTGATGCGGGCGCGCGGGGCCTTCGGCGAGGCTCGCGTGAGCGAAGGGGGCTGGCGAGAGGGCGTGTGGGGGGAGGTCGGCGGGGTAGGGTGGTAGCGCTCGCCGGGGCTGCTTGGCCGCGACGGGGGCTTTGAAACGACTACGTGATGTCGGTTTGTAATTGTTCAACATATCGATCCGCACGCAGTTGGGATGACGACATCGGGAGCCGCAATTCTGATCGCGTTAGCATGCTGAAGATTGCCGATGAGAATCGGGGCGAGTCGCTTTGGCTGCCTGCCTCCGGTGGACACACCAGTTTCCGCTGGATTCCCCCTGTAGAGAGCCGAGAACACCGAAGAGACCGGCTTCGGAGAGGATTCGCCTTCACCGATGGTTTCGATTCCACGGGACTGCGAGCTCGTCGACTCCCGCGCCGCTTTGGAATGAATGACACTTGACACTTGACACTTGACACTTGACACTTGACACCCCGAACAAGGGTGACGGCACCCTGTAGTGTGTGCGTCACATGAACGGCCAAGGGAACCCTATGATCTGGAATTGGGAGTTGAAACCGATGAATTTGAAAATCGTCATCCTTGCAGTCCTTACGTTGACGTTGGATCCCGGCAGTCTTTACGCAGGCTGCAGTGGTACCGGAAGCGGCAGCGGAATGAGCGGAAGTTCGCTCACCTGTCGCGGATCCTGTGATGGCTCCGAATGCATTGTGCGGGAAATGGAGAATCCGCCGGGGACGTTCTACAAGACATGTTCCTGTAGTAGCTCGAGCGAGAGTGACTGTTGTCACCTGATTCTCAAGCTGACAGGATCGGGTGGCCAGAACAATGGATGGGACACTGGCGGTGATTGTCCATCGTGCGGCACAACGGGATTCTGTACGGTCCAGACCCAAGGAGAGAGTACCCAGGCGGTGTGTGTGCAGGCCGGTCCTTCCTGAATGATCCATCTTATTGTCGCGCGGCCTGCAATCCGTGGTGCTGATCACTTCTCATGAAGCTGCGAACTCTGGCCATTGGCAGTACCGTCGGTGTCGCGATCTGCATGTTGATTTGGTTGAACGGAGCGGCTGAACCAGTTGGGACTCCCGGACGACGCCTGGAGGAACGGAGTTCAAGCCGACCGCTCAACGGCTTGGTGTTGCCTGTTCCCGCACACGGTCCGGCGATCGAAAGCAGCGTCGTGCGGCAGCGACTCGGCTTGCACGTTACTGTCGTTGACGAGGCAAGTCGCCCCGTGCCGACTGCACGCGTCTACATCCGAGACCCGGATGGGGAAGCTGCCGTCGTTGCCGCGAGCAATGACGAGGGTTCGGCGGTCATCACGCCCTGGCGAGGATCCTCTGTCGTGGGAGCGTGGGCTCCGGGTTGGCTTTCCGCAGAGCGGCGTGTTGCTGAAGAGGATCGTGAGATCACACTGGTCCTTCAGACCGGTGCCTCGATAAGAGGGCGAGTTTTCTGGATGGACGGAGCGCCTCTTGGCAAAGGCGGTCTGGTCACATGCTGGAGAAACGGCTACACGCCCGACCAGCTGGTGGATGACCCGGCGACGATTCCACCCTGGAAGGTCGTCCCGACGGATTCCACAGGCTTCTTCACGATCAGCGGGTTGGACTCCAGGGCTCGGTATACCCTCACCGCACTCGGCCCCTGGGCAGTCATGAGTCAGCCTTTGGATGCCGTCGCACCGGGGAACGGATCCCATGTGCTCAAGGTGTCACCGCTGTACGGTTTAGACATCGTTGTGTCCGGCCCCAGCGGCGAAGCGCCCCACGTCGATTCTCAGCTGGGTTCGTCCGCTGTCACCGTTGACACCCGAGCGGGTCTCACCGTTGACCCACGCCGGCCGGAGCTAGCCCTTCTCGGTCTAGGCTTTGGCGTTGACCCACAGGAGGGTCGCGTCAAGCGGCTTCTCTACACCGCCCCGGCGCGCCTTTCAGGCGTGGGGCCTTTCAATGTCGCGTTCGCATGGCCCGGGTACCGTTCAGTCGAGAGGGATGTTCTCGTGCCTCGTCTATCAGGTGCGACCCTACCAGTTGAGCACATCGAGGTCGCACCCGAGACCATGGCGTTTGGTGCGATGCACATCATGCTTCTTGGCGTGGCTGTGACCGCCAGCCCTCTTCGTGCGCGCGACGCAGCGGGGTTCATTCGACTTCGGGATGCCAGCGGCGATTCCCCGTCGCCAAGGCCATGGCTCTGCGCTGTGGCCCCCGGCCAGCGAGACGTCTGGTTGGAGACAGTTCCAGCGGGTCCCTGGGAGGTCTCGTGGCTGCCGAGCGTGCGCGTTCCGGGGGTCACGGTGCTGAATGAGCCTGTTCCAGTCATTGTCGGCGAAGCACCCGCAGAAGTTCTCCTGGAGGCGGGACCGACCGGAATCATTGAAATTGTCATCGAGGAATCGCCGGACAGCCTGTACACAGGCTCTGCGTTGTTCACCCTCCAGCACAGTGGGCAGGCTTCGTTCTCAACTGTGGGCTTCGACGCGGCGCCGTACCTCATCGACCTAGTCCCACCGGGAAGCTACGAGGTGACGGTCATGTGCCCCCATCCCGGAGGCGCAACGGGGGCTCGCTCACTTCCCTTTCTGGTTTCGGAAGGCGAAGTGAGCCCAGTCAAGATCCCGATGCCAGAATCAGCCGGCCAACGATAAGGGCCCAATGTGCGGGAGGTAGCTGGGCCACCCGAGTCAATCCCCGCGCCAGCGCCAAGCCGGAGAACGTCCACGGCAATGTGTTGCGGCCCCCGACATCGCGCGCAGTGACCCAGGGTACCGCGCATGGCGCGACACCCGAGGACTGTCCGAGCACGGTTCCGGGGGGGCTCAACAACCGCGCGAGGATTGCGCCGTCGTGGTGGGCTTCTCGCTGCACGTCGGTCAGCCGGTGCCTGGCAGCGATTGTGAGCGGCTCGAGCGACTGTGTCGCTACGCAGCCCGCCCAGCAGTCGCACCAAGCGCCTGCACGAAACGCCCGACAGCTGCATCGCCTACGACCCACGTCACAGCTGGTCGGACGGCACGACCCCATGTCGTGGAGTCCATGCTGAAGTCGCTTGGGCTGCCGTCCGAGGCGCCACTGGTGCATCCGGCGCGGGGCAGCCCGAGCTGCTTGAGCTGTTCTGAGCGAGCTGAAGATGGGCCGAGAGCCATGCGCGCCGACGGCGCGCCCGGGAAGGGTCCGTCCGCCGGGTGGGGAGGGGGTGTGATGAGGGCGCGCTGGGCGTTCGGCGACGCTCGCGTGAGCGAAGGCGGCGGGCGAGAGGGCGTGTGGGGGAGGTCGGCAGGGTAGGAAGGCAGCGCTCGTCGGGGCTGCTTGGCCGTGACGGGGGCCTTGGAATACCTACGCGCCAGGGGCGGAATGACAACTGTGGGGTGTAGGAAAACTCCTTCCGGTTTGACGGGGTAGAGCAGGCAGCCCCCGCAGCCGGGCATCCCGGCACGAAAGAGGTCAGCATGGAGCAGAAGCCACAGGACGTTCTTGCTGGGCATGGGGGAAACCGTAGGCTCGGCCGCTTGGCTCAGAGCATGGCCTGTCGTAGAAGGTCATGCTGCGACGCCGACCCGTCCCGCTTCAGTGCCTGCCAGCACAAGGAGTCCACTTGCGCTCATTCGACGGCCACCACCGCGCACCGCTACTCCCGACCTGGCTGTGGGGCTTGCTGAGCCTGGCCACCGCGGCCTGCGACAGCAGCCCGTCCGGCACTGAAGCCATGGCGCAACGCCTCGTAGACGTGGTCGCAGCCACGGACCCCACCGACAACCTCTACCGCAACACCGAGCAGGCCGAGCTGCTGCGGCAGCAGATCGACGCGCTGCCTGAGGGCGCGCCGGCGGGGCAGCTGAAGGCGGCCTATGGCGAGCAGCTGTTGCTGGCGGGGCAGACCGGGGCGGCCATCGAGGTCTTCGAGGCCATGTCCGCCCGCTTTGCCGAGATGGGTGACCGGGTCGCCCCGGCCATGGCGGGGGAGATGCAGCGCATGCTCTTGCTGTCGTACCTGCGCCTGGCCGAAGAGAGCAACTGTCTCGACCATCACAACCCGGACTCGTGCCTGCTGCCCCTGGCCGGCGGGGGCGTGCACGTCGAACCTGAAGGCGGGCGCAAGGCCTTCGAGATCCTCAGCGAACGGCTGGCAGAGAACGAGAAGGACTGGGAGGCCCGCTGGCTGATCAACCTGGCAGCCATGACCCTGGGCACCTGGCCCGACGGCGTCCCGGAGGCCTGGCGTCTGGGCCCTGAACTCTTCGCCAGCGATTTCGATCCCGGGCGCTTTCCCGACGTGGGTAGAGAGGTTGGCGTGGCGGTCACGGGCCTGGCAGGGGGCGTGGTCATGGAAGACCTCGACGGCGATGGCCTGCTCGACCTGCTGGTCTCGTCGTGGGGCGTGACCGATCCGCTGCACCTGCTGCGCAACCGGGGCGACGGCTCGTTCGACGATGTCACCGCAGACGCCGGAGTCGAAGGGCTCACCGGTGGCCTGAACATGCTGCACGCCGACTACGACAACGACGGGGACGCCGACGTGCTGGTCTTGCGCGGCGGCTGGTTCGAGAAGCAGGGCGGACATCCCAACTCGCTGCTGCGCAACGACGGCTCCGGGCACTTCGACGACGTGACAGAGGCTTCTGGGCTGCTCAGCTTTCATCCCACCCAGACGGCGGCCTGGGGCGACTACGACGGGGACGGCTGGCTCGACCTGTTCATCGGCAACGAGACCGGTCCCGACGAGACCCACCCCTGCGAGCTGTTCCACAACCAGGGCGACGGCACGTTCGTTGACGTGGCAGCGCGGTGTGACCTCAACGTCGAGGTCTACGCGAAGGGCACAGCCTGGGGCGACGTGGACGACGACGGCGACGTCGACCTCTACATCTCGCGCATCGACGGACCGAACCTTCTCTTTCGCAACGACGGCCCGGTGCGAGGTTCACTGCCCGAGCGGGGCGTGGGCGACCCGGCCCGCCATCTGGCCTCGAAAGCCAGAGCCTGGCGCTTCGTGGACGTGGCCGCGCAGGCGGGCGTGACCAAGCCCAAGCGCAGCTTTCCCACCTGGTTCTTCGACTACGACAACGACGGGCGCCTCGACCTGTTCGTCAGCGGCTTTCGTTACAAGTCAGCGGGCTGGGTGGCTCGGGACTACGTGGGCAAGGACGGCAAGGGCGTGCGAGCCAAGCTCTTCCGCAACCTGGGCGGCATGGCCTTCGAAGACGTGAGCGAGTCGATGGAGATCGACAAGGTGCTGCTCACCATGGGCAGCAACTTCGGCGACATCGACAACGACGGCTGGCTCGATCTGTACTGCGCCACGGGCGAGCCAGACTATGGCGCGCTCTATCCCAACCGCATGTTCCGCAACGGCGAGGGCCAGATCTTCCAGGACGCCACTACCGCCGGCGGATTCGGCCACGCCCAGAAGGGCCACGGCATCGCCTTCGGTGACCTGGACAACGACGGCGACCAGGACGTGTACGCCGTGATGGGCGGGGCTTACGAGGGCGATGTCTACCCCAACGCCTTGTTCCTCAACCCGGGGCACGACCATCACTGGCTGACCTTGGTCCTCGAAGGGGTCGAGGCCAACCGCTGCGCCATCGGTGCCCGGGTGGCGGTGCGGGTGGCCACGCCGACGGGTGAACGGACGATCCACGTCACCGTGGGCACGGGAGGCAGCTTCGGTTCGTCGAGCCTGGCCCAGGAGATCGGCCTCGGCGATGCCACGAGCATTCTGGATCTGACGATCCGCTGGCCAGGCTCTGGTCGCAGCCAGGTGCTCACCGATCTGCCCATGGATTGGGCGCTGAAAGTGGTCGAGGGCGCGACGTCGGCAGAGCCCCTGCACCGTCCTCTGATTCAGCTCGATCGAGGCTGATCAAAAGCTCTCCGTTCGGACCTGTCAGGACAGCCGCTCCTGTGTCTTCCAGGGCTGTCACGGGACGGTCGGGCCGTTGTCGGTGCTATCGCGACAGCTGAAGTTTCCAGCTCAAGGATGGCCTGCTGGCCCTATCCTGCACCTCCGGAAACTGAGACAGGCCACGGGCTCTCCCCCCTCATGCCATCCACATTCGATGAAGATCGGCCTCCGAAGATTCGGAGCGATGCCGGGCTCGACCCGAGAGAAGTTCTCTGGGACGCCCCGGTCGAAGTGCTGCGCGGTGCCGAGAGCGTCAATCGCATGGTCGTGCGCCTGTTCAAGGAGGCCCGGCGCGAGCTGCTCATGTTCATCGGCAGGCCCATGCTGGGCGACGACGATGTGGCCGAGGCCTTTCGCGACCTGCAGCGACGAGGTGTGACCGTGCGGCAGATCCTGCCCTGCGAGTTCTTGGCTTCGGGCGATGAAGAGAGCCGAGCCTACGTCGACGCCTTGCAGAGCAGCCTGGCCAGCACCGGACGTCAGGCCGAGCAGCTGCCGGGCAAGCTCGCGATTGTCGATGGCCGGATCGGGCTCGTTTCCCTGACCGCCCAGGCAGGATTCGGCCACCAGGCCGTGGTGTTGCGGCAGCGCAACATGGTCCTGCACCTACGGGCGTCCTTCGAGCAGCACTGGGAGCGTGCGGCCCCAGTGGTCGACTGACCCAGGCGGCCCCGCAGAAGCCCCGCAAGGGCCGTGAAACCCTCGCAGCCCACCATGCCCGAGGGCTGGTAGACTCTGCGCCCCTCTTGCTGGCTGTGCGCAAGGTGCCATCGAAGCGTGCTCGGCGCGCGACACCTCATGCACAGCATGTGAGCCCGACCGTGTTGGAGTCCGTGCCATGTTGTTGAGTCTGCTGACCCCGTTGGCTTCGTTGGCCCTGCTGTCCCTGGCCTTGCCCGCCGCGCCGCCGACCGTGGTGGTCGAGGACGACGTGGCCCAGCTCTACCAGCAGTATCACGCGGCCGAAGACAGCGAGGCCCTGGGCAAGCTGTGGGGCGAGCACCCCGATGAGATCCTGTACACCATCGACGCCGATCTGGAGGCCAGCCTCGCGGCCTGGGAAGCAGATCCCGAGAACGCCGACCAGGAGCACATCGCCATGCTCCAGGCCCGGGCCCGTTGGGGGGCGGCCATCGCCAGCAAGGTCACGGGCGACGCCATCTTCGCCGACTACGCCGCCGCCTTTGCGGGCTGGAACGATGAGCAAAAGAAGAGTTTTCGCGAAGGCCAGGCCGCCTTCGGCCGCTCCCGGGAACAACTGGTCAAAGGCGAGGCCGTTGGCGCGCTGAATGAAGCCGTCGCCTGTCGCGAGCTGGCTGAGCCTCTGGGCGACTGGTGGGGCACCGCCATGGGGCTTTCCATCGAAGGCAAGATGCTGGCGGCCCTTGAGCGCTTCGAGGAGGCTCTGGTGCCCTTGAGCCGCGCGAGGCTGATCTACAACGAGTTGGGACTGGTGGGCGCAGAGTACGGCGTGCTGCTGGATCTGTCCGTGAGCCTGCAAAGCACGGGCCGCTGGGAGCGGGTGCTGGTGGTGGCTGACGCGATCGTGGCCCTGTCCGGCCGCTTCAATCACGACGAAGGCCGCACCATGGCCGAAGGTCTCATCGCCGAAGCCCTGGCAGCCCTGGGCCGCGAGGGCTGAAGGGGGCCGAAGGCTTGAGACGATGGAGTCGCCCCGGGTCAGGGTAGCCAGGGAGTGTCCCCGGCTCGCAGGCGCGTGGTCAGCTCGGCGAGGTCGAAGCCGAGCAGGTCGGCCAGGCGCTGCCCGAGTGCGGTGTTGTCCTGCTGGCCCGTGAAACGCTGGGAGCCTGGGCCGACGGCGAACACGGGCACGTCGACGCCGGTGTGGCCCAACGTGCTCCAGGACAGCCCGGCACGCTCGTTGATCACCCGGCACACGGCGGCCACGGTGGACGCCCGGGAGGCCATGGCGAACAGGCCGCCACCGTGATCGGAGAGCAGGGCCAGCTCGGCGTCCGTCAGGTCGTCCATGCGTGCATCCTGGGTGAACACCAGCCCAGGGTCGTCGCCCTGGAGCAGCCGCTCGGCCATGGCTCCGGCTGACGATCGGCCGGCGCTGAGCACGTCGGGTTGCCAGGCATAGGTGGCGACCCCGTCGCTGTGCCCGGCGAGAGTCAGCCCGCCGGTTTCATGATCTGACGTGGACACGATCAACGTGTCCCCGTGCTCCGCGGCAAAGGCCAGGCCTCGCCTCACCGCCGCGTCAAACGCTTCGAGATCGCGCAGGTGGGCCACGGCGTCGTTCTCGTGGCCTGCATGGTCGATGCGCCCCCCTTCGACCATGAGGAAGAAGCCCTGGTCCGTGGCTGAGAGCAGCTGCAGGGCCCGTTCGGTCATCGCCTCCAGGCTGGGCTGCGAAGGGCTGGGCTGCGAAGGGCTGGGCTGCGAGGGGCTGGGTTGGGTCAGGTCGGGTCGAGCCGGGCTGGCCTGCGTGACGTCGGGTTGCGCCGGGCCCGGCTGGCGCTGACGGTCGATCTCGTAGTCGAGATGGTTGGGGGCGAAGAGGCCGAGCACCGGCAGCTCGACCGGGCCCTGCAAGGCCTCGCCATCGCGGACCACGGTGACGCCCAGATCGGTGGCTTCGGAGATGAGATCCCGTGTGTCGTCGCGGATGCCGCCCAGCCGCGGAGGCAGAAAATACTGGGACCCTCCGCCGAAGAGCACTTCGATGTCATGGGCCAGCAGCTGCACGGCGATCTCGCCGGCCTGGGCTCGGCTGGGCACGTGGCTGGCGAAGCACGCCGGAGTGGCGTGGGTGATGGCGGTGGTGGTGACCAGCCCCGTGGCCAGACCCCGCTCTTCGGCGGCTTCGAGCAGGGTGGCCACGGGTTGCCCGTGCTCGTCCAGACCCACCACGCCGTTCTGGGTCTTGTGCCCCGTGGCCAGGGCGGTGGCCGACGCCGCCGAGTCGGTGACCCACGTGTCGCTGGCCTGGGTGGAGCAGCTGCCCACACGAAGACCATCGAGGGCCAGGGGCCGTCCCAGGGCGTTGCGGGCCATGGTGAAGCTGGCCGGTCCGCAGCCGTCCGAGATGAACAGGATGACGTTGCGAGGGGAGCTTTCGAGCTGACCATCGGTCGAGGGTGAGACGGTGGCCGAAACAGCCGCAGGCGCAACCGCGGGCGCCACCGCGGGCACGACTGTCGGCACAGCCGTGGGCACGACCGCGGGGGAGGCCGCAGGCAGGGCGAAGCCGAAGACCAGAAGAACCAGCCAGCAGCTCCTGGCCAGGAAGCGAGGCCCGAGATCAGAGCAGTGGTGCAACTGGCGGGGGCCGGTTGTTCGGAACATCGGCATCAATGGCTTGCCTCTCCGCCGAACCGGCCGGACTTCAAGAACGACAGGGTGGCGGCGATGGTGCGCGGGTCTTTCATCACGAAGGTGTGCAGGGCCTTCAACAAGAGGGAGTCGTCTGCGCCGGCGAGACGTGTCTCTTCAACGGACACGATGCCGTCGTCGTCCCCGGGAAGCCAGGGGTTGTAGCCGCCGTCGCTGCCCCGGCTCGCGGCGATGATGCCGAAGGGGCAGGGCGGCGCTGGCAGGTCGCGTAGAGCGCCCCGGGCCAGCTCTTGCCCGGAAGGCCCGCCGATCATGGCGAAGGGCAGGAAGTCGCCTAGGGCCTGGGCCAGGCTCGAACCCTGGCTCGGCGGAGCGATCATGACCACTCGCCGGGGACGGAGGTCACGGGCCCAGGCCGGGTCGTCGGCGAGAGCGCTGCGCACCACCAGCGCTCCCAGGCTGTGGGTCACGAAGAAGACCTCGCTGGGACCTTCGAGCCCGCTGAGCAGATCGGTGAGCTGGGCGCTGTGTTCGGCGATGGTGCGCCGGGTCGATGGGTAGGCCACGGCGGCCACCTGGTAGCCGTTTTCGCGCAGGGCCTCTGCCATGGGTTCCCAGACCGAGTGGGCCCGGCCGAGCCCGTGGAGCAGCACCACCAACGGCTCGGTCGCGGGACGCAGCCCCCGCTCCAGCCGCTCCCGCTCAAGGACGGCTCGGCAGGCGGCGCGACTGCCCCAGGCGTGGCGGCGATCGTCCGGGTCGAGCAGGCGATGGTGTCCGCTGAGCACGTTCTCCTGGATGCGCCAGCCCGCGCACCAGTGCACGTCCGCCCAGAACTGCTTCGCTCCCAGCGTGGGCAGCACCAGGTTGGGATGGCCGCTGCCGTGCAGGTCGATCAGCCGCAACACCAGAGCCTCGGCGCAGTGGTCGTGGTCACCTTCGGCCAGGACCTCGCCGCTGGTTTCGTCCACCAGGCGGTACAGGTCTTGGTCGTGATTCTGCAGCAGGCGGTGACCGAGCACGACGGGGCGCAGCGCGATGAAGTCTCCTCTGGTCATGATCGGTGTGGGCGTGGAGAGAGAAGAAGGAGGCGTGTCGACGGGGGCTGACGTTTCGAAGAGCGCGCACCCGGGAGCGAGGCACAGGGTGGCCCAGCAGAGCCACGGCGTGGCAGCGGCGAAGAGCGTGTGCGACATGGCGTGCTGCTCACGAGAATCCGAACGCCTCGGTGGCCAGCTGGCACACATGCCGCCCGATGGCGAGGGACGCGGTGGCTGCCGGCGAAGGCGCATTGATCACGTGCAGGCTACGGGCCCCGGCCACGATGTGGAAGTCATCGACCAGCTTCCCCGCCGGCGTCACCACCTGGGCTCGCACTCCCGCCCCGGCCCGCTCGATGTCCTGTGGGGTCAGCTCGGGCACCAGCCTGTTCATGGCCCGCAGAGTGGCCCGGCGGCTGCGAGCATGCACCAGCTCGGAGAGGCCCCTGCGCCCGTAGCGCCGGGCCATGCGCCACCATCCGGGCGCCCTGACCAGGGCCCATGTGTCCCTCAGATTGAAGGCGCCTCGGCGGTATCCGTGACGATCGGCGATGGGCACGGCGTTGGGCCCGATCTCGACCTGCCCGCCCACGGTCGATGTGAAGTGTGTGCCCAGAAACGGAAACGCCGGGTCGGGGACGGGGTAGACCAAGCCGTTGATCAGGCCCTCACGGCCAGCCACCAGGCGGTGGTATTCGCCCCGAAAGGGCACCACGGTCACGCCGGGGTTCACGCCGCAGAGGCGAGCCACCCGGTCGCTCTGCAGGCCGGCGCAGCCCACCAGCGTCCGGGCCCTGAACTCTCCGTCGCTGGTCTCCAGCATGAGCCGCCCTGGCACCTCGCGCACCGCCCGCAGCTTGGCGTCCGTGGCCACGACCGCTCCGTGGTGAGCGGCCAGGGAAGCGATGGACCGGGTCACTGCGCCGAAATCGGTGATGGCCGACTCGGGCACATGCAGGGCGGCCAGGCCTTTGACGTGGGGTTCGTGGTGGGCGATGCCGTCCGGTCCCAGGCGGGTGAGACCCACCAGCCCGTTGGCTCGCCCGCGCCGTTCGAGCTCGTCGAGACGGGGCAGCTCGGAGCGCTCGGTGGCCACCACCAGCTTGCCGCACCGCCGCCGGGGCAGCCCCTCGCTGGCGCACAGGGCCAGCAGCTCTTCCCGTCCCTCTCGGCAGAACCGGGCCTTGAGCGAACCTGGCGCGTAGTAGAGCCCGGCGTGGATCACCCCGCTGTTGTGTCCCGATTGGTGGGGGGCCAGGTGCCCTTCGGCTTCCAGCAGCACCACGCTCCGTCCGGCTCGCGCCAGGGCCAGGGCCGTGGAGGCGCCCACAATGCCCCCGCCGATGACGGCCACATCGAAGAGGCTGGGAGCAGGGGACAACGGCGAGGCTCATGGGCTGCGGGCGATCGGCAACAGATCGGCAGCTGCCTACCATCCCACAGCGCCGTGCCGGCGGGCTCGGCCGTTCTCAGCTGAACTCGGCAACATGCCAACGCACGAGCCCTGCTCGCCGTTCCACTCTCCATCCTCCGCCCCGGCCTCCGCCATGCCTATAATCCTGCGCTTTGTCGCTGACCTCCGATCCTCCCCGCGCAGCTCATGATCGCCGTCGAGAACGTCACCAAGCGCTACGGCGCTTTCACCGCCGTGGACGACGTGTCGTTCACCATCGGGCCCGGCGAGATCGTCGGCTTCTTGGGGCCGAACGGCGCGGGCAAGAGCACGGTGCTCAAGATGCTCTGCACCTGGATCCGTCCCACCGCGGGCAAGATCACCATCGATGGCCACGACGTGGTGGGCGACCCCCTCGCCGTGCGCCGCTCGCTGGGCTATCTCACCGAACACAACGCGCTCTACGAGAACATGCGCGTGGACAAGTTCTTGAACTTCGTGGGCAAGCTGCGCGGACTCTCAGGCAAGACGCTCAACGACCGGCGGGACTGGGTCGTCGAGCAGTGCACGTTGCAGGAGGTGCTGCACAAGCAGGTGCAAGAGTGCAGCAAGGGCTTTCGGCAGCGCATCGGCGTGGCGGCGGCGTTGATTCATGACCCGCGAGTGATCCTGCTCGACGAACCGACCCACGGCCTCGACCCGCTGCAGGTGGTGGCCTTTCGCGATTTCATTCGTGGGCTGAGCCGCGACCGGGCGATTCTGTTCAGCAGTCACAACCTGGCCGAGGTGGCGACCATCTCCGAGCGACTGTTGGTGATCAACCGGGGACAGCTGCTCGAGGACGCCAGCTTGCAGGAGCTGGGCGAACGGGCGGCGGCCAACGATCACACTCTCGAAGACACCGTGCTCGAGATCGTGCGCGGTCAGGGAGCACGGTCATGACCCAGGTGACGCCAGTGGGCCTGGTGCGAGGTGTGTCCGCGGTGGCGGGGCGCGAGCTGGGCAACTACTTCGACAGCAAGATCGCCTACGTCTACACCATCGCCTTCGTGGTGCTGGCCAACTCGATCTTCATGAACGAGTTCTTTCTCACCGGCACGGTCGACATGACCGGCTTCTTCGATCTCATGCCCCTGCTGCTGCCGGTGTTCCTGCCCGCGGTGACCATGCGGCTGTGGGCCGAAGAGCGCAAGCAGCGCACCATCGAGATGTTGCTGACCATGCCCATCCGTCCCATTCAGGCGGTGCTGGGCAAGTACGTGGCGGCCCTGGCCCTGTTCGGCCTGTTCCTCGTGGGATCGTTGCCCATCGTGTTCATGCTCTCGGCCCTCGGTGAACCCGACCTGGGGCTGATCGCCGGCGGATACCTGGGACTGCTGGGCTTCGGCGCCATGTTCCTGGCTCTGGGCATGTTCTTGTCGTCCCTGTCGAGCGATCAGATCGTGGCCTTCATCACGACCACCGTGGTGGGCTTCGTCTTCGTTCTGAGCGGCAACGATCGGGTGGTGGCTGTCCTCGATGGTCTGTTCCCTGCGTTGTCGCTGGGCACTCGGCTCTACGAGTCGTTCTCGGTCATGCCCCACTACGACGCCTTTGTGCGGGGCGTGGTGAGTCTGCCCTCCGTGCTCTACTTCGGCGGACTGTCGGCCCTCTTCTTGTGGGTCAACGCGACGGTCCTGGAACGTCACCGGGGGTGAAGCTCTCCAGCGCGGTCGATGTGGCGCTGAACCTGGCCCTGGGCGTGGCCGCGGTGATCGCCGCGGTGGCGGTGGCGGCTCACTTTCGTGAGTCTCGGGTGGAGCTGGGGCGCGCCCAGCTGACTTCGCTCACTCCCGAGCTGCAACAGCGCCTGTCCAGCCTGGACGACCGGCTGTTCTTGACCTACTACGTCAGCGCTCGCGAGACCATGCCCAGCCACATGCGCCGGGTCGAGCAAGATGTGACCGATCTGCTCGCGGCCATGGAGCGCTTCGCTCCCGAGCGCGTGCAGTACCAGATCGTCGACCCCGATGGTGCGGGCGGGGGCGCGGGCGACGAAGAGCTGGTCGCTTTCGCCGCCCGGCGCAAGGTGGCCCCGTTCAGGGTGCGCCACGTGAGCCGGGACAGCTTCACCGAGCAGGAGATCTGGTCGACCATCACCCTGACCCACGGCCCGGCGGCGCCCGCGCGCATTGACGGCGTGGGCCCGGAGCATCTGCCCCGCCTGCAAGCGCTCATGGTGGCGCACATCGATCAGCTGCGCGCACCCCGGCGACCGCAGATCGCCTTGGCCGCGCCCCCCGCGGGCTTTGCCGAGCTGCGCACAGCGCTCTCCGAGCTGGGCGACGTGGTCGACGTGGACCTGTCGACGGGAGAGCCACTGCCCCCCAGCGCCGATCTGCTCTTCTGGATGGACCCGGGCGCCGTGGCCCCCGAGACCCTGGCCGAGATCGAGCGCTTTCTCGACCGTGGGCGCAGCGTGGTGGTGGCGGGCAGTCGCCTCGAGGCGACGACGACTCTCGAGGACGACAGCTACACCCTCTCGCTCGCGCGCAACAATTTCGATGCCGAGGCGCTGTGGGGTTCGTTCGGTCTGAGCCCGATCGACGGGCTCATGCTCGACGAGCACCATCGGGCCGTCACCCTCGCCGATGGCAGCGAACTCCCCGCGCCGTTTCGCATTCACTCGTTGGCCAACCATCAAGACTTTCAGCAGCTGGCCTTCGAGGTCAACGGCAACCTGCTCTTCGAGGCGCCCACGCCGTTGGCCGAAGACGCCGAAGCCCTGGCCGCTCGGGGCTGGAGCGCGGAGATCCTGGCCACCACCAGCGATCGCACCTGGAGCCGCGCCGTGCAGCCCTCGTACAGCGGCAGTGATCTGCCCGCGCGAGTGGGGGACTCCCTTCCCAAGCAGACGCTCATGGTCTGGCTCCGTCACGTCGAGCCCTGGCGCGGCTCGGTGGTGGCCTGCGCGGCGTCCACGCCGTTTCGCGATGGCGCCCTGTCGTTGCCCGGCGCGGCACACCGCCGCCTGATCGCCGTGCTCGGCGCCACCCTGGCCTCGCCCGAACGGCTGGTCATGGGACGGTCAGGGGTGCAGCGCCCAGCCCCCCTGCCCGCGTTGAGTCCGACGAGCCGCGTACTCTGGCGCACCCTCTGCGCCCTGGCGCTGCCCTTGGCGTTGCTGATCTTCGCGTTGGTGCGCGGGCGCCGTAGCGGTGTGGCCCGTGTGGCGGGCGGCGCCTCGTGGTTCGCCCCCGTCGCCTGGCGTGGTGCCGCCGGGCTGGCTCTGGTGGGCAGCCTGACCCTGTTGCCCGGCCCCGCTCTCGACGTCACCGCCGAGGGCCTGAACGCCGTGCACCCGGAGACGGTGGCCTGGGCTCAGGCTGCAGGTCCGATCTCCGTCGAGCTGATCTTCTCCAGCCCCGAGCGTCTGCCGCCAGAGTTGCGTCCGCAGGTGCGTCGACTGAACGATTTGCTGGCGGCCCTTGAGAGCGGCGGCGCCGATCTGGATATCTCCGCCCTGCGCCCAGAGGACTTCTCGGATGACGAGCGGCAGGGCTGGCTTGACGCCGGTGTGGAGCCCTTTCAGTCATCGAGCCTCGACGAAGAGGTGACCACCGTGCGCACGCTGTGGTCGGCGTTGAGAATCAGCGCGGCCGGTCGCAGCGAAGTGCTCGCCTTTCACCACGTGGACGCCTACGAGAACCTCGAGTTTCGCCTGGCCTTCGCCCTCTGGCGGCTGACCACGGGAGAGAACCCCCGGGTGGCCTTCGTGGCGGACAACCCGCGCCTGTCCGCGGCCGAAGCGCACCAGCACTTTCAGACCCAGGGGCTGATCGCGCCTCTGGGCAAGGACGTCTACTCGACTGCCCGCGAGGTGCTGACCTCGGTCGACTTCTCGGTGCATCACCTGGACACCCGACGCCCCGACCCAGACGCGTCCTTCGACGCCATGGTCTGGCTGCAACCTCGTCGTCCCATCGGCCCGGTGCTGTCTCTGCTGGCTGAACACCTGTACCGCGGCGGGCGCGCGCTGGTGGCGGCCCAGCACTTCAACATGCAGGCGCGGCAGTTTCGTGGGCGGGGCTTCGACTTCGTCCATTGGCCTCAGCCCCAGACCAACGACCTGGGCCTGTTCTACCTGCCCGAGCTGGGGATTCGTCTGGTCCGCAAGGTGCTCTTCGACGAGCTCAACCTGCCCATCACCGACGAGGCCCAGCTGAACGCCAGCGATCGTCGCGACTTCCGCACCATGCAGTCGTCCCTGCCCTTCGTGGTGCGGGCGGTGGGGGCGCACTTCGACAGCGAGTCGCCCATCACCCGGGGCTTGGGCGATCAGGCGTTCATCTGGCCCAGTGCGTGGCAGGTCGACCAGCAGCGCCTCGATGAGCTGGGGTTGGACGTCACCACGTTGATCTCCACCAGCGAGCACAGCTGGAGCTTTGACTGGGTCGGCGGCTACCTCCCGCCGGACGGTCAGCCCGATCTCTTCGACGGGCCGCTCAACGGCGCCGACGGCGAGCCCGCGTTCGAAGGTCGGCAGGCGCTGATGATCGATGTGCGCGGCGACTTCCCCTGGCCCGAGCACGCGTTTCAGGCGGGTGAAGCCCAGGGTCTGCCCGGGCTGGACGGCGTGCCCACGGGACCGCCGGTGGTGCCGCCCTACCCCGTCGCAGAGCCCGTGGGACAAGCTGGTGACGGGCGGCTGGTGTTGGTGGGCGACTCCGAGCTGTTCAAGAGCGACCGCCTCGTCGACCTGCGTCCGGAGTATCGGGGAGATCAGCTGTTGCTGAACACGGTGGCTGATCTGGTGTTGCCCGCAGGACTGTCGGCGATCATGGCCCGGCGCCCCGTGGCCCGTGGTTTCGACGCGCCCGCCGAGAGCGAGCGCTTGCGTTGGCGGGCGCTGATCTTGCTGGCCGCGCCCGCCGCCTACGTGCTGCTCGGTCTGGGTCGGCACCTCTTTCGGGGAGCGGCCTGATCATGGTGCGCGCCACGGTGACGAAGATCGTCCTGGTTCTGCTCACAGCGGGCCTGCTCTTCTGGGATCAGGGCCTGTCCACAGAGGAGCAACGTGAGCGGGCGGCCAGCGCCCAGGTCGAGCCCCTGGTGGCGCCGGCCAACCGGGAGGGCATGACCGTGGCCATGGTCACCCTCGAAGAGGGCGGGGGCGCAGACGCTGGCGGCAACACGTTCGAGTACCTGCGTTCGAAGGGGCTCTGGCGTTGTCGGCAAGCCTACGCGGCGGTGGCCGACGGCGAGAACCTGATCAAGCTGGTCGACATGCTGCTTCAAGCCGAGGGTCTGTTGCAGAGCGACGTGCCCGAGCGGGCGGCCGACTACGGGCTGGGCACCGAGCGCACCTGGGTGGTGACGTTGCATGGCCCGCAGGCCTTGTCTGACCCGGACGGCGACGTGTTGCTGGCTGTCGAGCTGGGCAACAGTCTGCCCGCCCTCGACGGTGGCTTCGTGCGCCGGCCAGCAGGGCCTGCGACAGCCACCGATTCGGCGACAGCCGCTGCTTCGGCGGCGGCCGATGACCAAGGCAGCAGCCATGTGTGGGCCATCGACAGCGACCCCCGGGCCCTGCTGGCTCGTGATCCGGCGCGGGCGTGGTTGCCGCCCTTGCTCAACGCCCGACTCGTGCCTCCCGGTTGGCCGGCCCAGGGCGCCCGCCTGGCGCGCGTGCTCATCGAGCGTTCGGACGGCACCCAGTACGCCCTGGTGGTGCGCGACCGAGAGGTGTCCGGCGAGAACCAGCTGCAGGGTCAGCTGCCTTACGAGTGGGTGATCGTCCACCCGGATGGCAGCGAGGCGCACCCCTCCCCCGATCACATCATCGCGTTCACCGTCTACCTGCGCCTGGCCACCTGGGCCAACATGCTCGACCCGGCCAGGGCAGAAGAGCTGGTGACGAAGCGTCTGACAGCCAGGCTGATTCTCGAGGCCACCCACGGTGACCCGCTGGTCTTGTACTTCGGCAACCCGGACGCCAACGGCACCGCGCCGGTGGTGAATGCCCTGACCCAGACGCTGCACGCGGTCACCGCCGATGTGGTGCAGATGCTGCTCCCCGACGAGGCAGCGCTGATGGACGCCACTGCGCCGAACCCGTGGGGTGACATGCTGGGGCGGTAGGGGGCTGTGCTGCAGCTCACGGGTTGGTGGCGAGGTTCCGGGCCCATCGGGTGGGATGGGCTCTGGGGCCTGGGCGAACTACTGCGTGACTCTTGAGATGCCGTTGGTCGCCGAGTAGCCCACGGGGCCGGCGGCGTCTGCGATCCAGAACTGGAGGGTCAGGGTCAGGCCAGCGGGGGCGTCGGTCACCCAGGGCAGATTGAGCGCGAGGCCGCCGGTGGGGTCGGTGAGCAACCCGGAAACGATCACGTCGGGTTGGGGCACCAGCACGCCCCCCTTGAAGGGCGCCAGCAGCTGGGAGAGCCCGGCGATGAGGTAGGTGGGCGCCGAGGCCAGGGCTCCGCTGACCTCAAGCGAGAGGGCAGATCCTGGCTTGAGCAGACCCGTCCCCATGAGCGAGGGGACTCCCGCGCTGCCCGGCGTGCCCGGCCCCACGGTGTCCCAGAACGGATTGGCTACAGGGTTCTCGTACCACTCCACGGTGCCCGCGGTGATGTCGGAGGAGACCACATCGATGTCGTCATCGGCGTCGAGGTCGCCGAGTGCCACGGTGTCTGTGGTCGAGCTGGCCGACGACAGCAGCGCAGGTGTGGTGAAGGGGTTGGCCCCACCAAGGTTCTCGTACCACTCGATGACGTGACCGCCCGAGCCCGTCCCCCGAGCCACGACCACGTCGACGTCTCCGTCGTTGTCCATGTCGGCGAGGCCGAGGTCGTCGTAGTCGTTCCCGCTGGCGGCCGGAAACTCTGTCTTCGGGTTGAAGACCCCGGGTGTGGAGGTCTGTGTCGACCAGACCAAAGCGTGGCTCTCTCCACCCGAGACCATGTCGAGATCGCCGTCGTTGTCGAGGTCAGCGAACTCGAGATGCTCGGCTTCCCGCCCGGTCAGGCCCACGGTGGTGATCACGTTGGCCGGCACGAAGGTGCCCATGCCATCGGTGTTCTCCAACCAGGAGGTGATGTAGGTCGGCATCCAGTAGGGCGCGGGCAGGTACTCGTAGGAGGCCACCAGGTCGATGTCGCCGTCTCCGTCCACGTCGGCTGTGTCCGTGGCGTAGACGGTCAGATAGGCCGTGCCGGTGGGGATGTCGACAAGGTAGGGCGCCGCGAAGGTGCCGTCGCCTTGGTTTCTGAGGACCGCGAAATCGGGCCCGATGTAGTACTCGAAGGGCGAGAGGATCGCGTCGCCGTCGCCGTCACCGTCGATGTCGGCGACCTGCAGCTCGGCTCTCCACTCGAAGTAGTTGTAGAGGTCCACTGCGCCGGCGAACGTCCCGGAGGGCCCCACGTTCTCGTACCAGGAGAGGGAGTACCCCTGGCTGACCGTGTCGACGCGCAAGGCCAGCACGTCGAGGTTGCCATCGCCGTCGGAGTCGTCGAGAGCGAGGGCATTCGGGCCCCCGAAGAAGCTGCCGCTGATGATCAGCGTCGACGGGCCAAACGTGCCCAGGCCGTCGAGATTCTCGCACCAGTGAATGCCCCCGGTGGCCGCGTAGATCACGTCGAGGTCACCGTCGCTGTCCAGGTCGCCCACCTCTGAGTGGATCACGCCCGGTGCGTTCGGTGTCACGTTGCGCAGAGCGAACTCGCCGGGCGTGGGGTCGATCGAGATCAGATCTGTGGATGTCTTGCTCGCCGACTGCCCGTGGAACCAGACCGTGAGCGAGACATCGAGGCTGGCGCTCTGCGCGACGGTGTACACATGCACCGGGTTGGCCGTGGTCGAGCTGTTGCCATCGCCGAAGTCCCACGCCCAGGCCGTGATCGGCGAGCCGTGACTGGTGTCGGTGAAGCTGACAGTCAGGGGCGTGCCGCCCTGTGTCGGCATGGCGGTGAAGTCGGCGACCAGCGGTGCGGCGTCGATGGTGATCAGGTCGGTCTTGACCAGCGTGTCAGGCTGCAGGCCGAAGAAGATCGTCAGCGACACATCGAAGGTTCCGGGTGTCCCGAACACGTAGGTGGGGTTCTGCATCGTCGACTGGCCACCGTCGCCGAAGTCCCACAGCCAGGCCGTCGGTGGCGTGCCCGTGCTCATGTCGGTGAACGTCACCGACAAGGGGTTTGTGCCCTGGGTAGCCGAGGCGCTGAAGTCTGCGGTCAGCGGCACGGGGGTGACGTCGATGAAGTCGACCTTCGTCTCGGTGTCCTGGCCGAAGAGCAGGTTGGACACCTTCAGGCTCACCGTATACGTGCCCGGCGTCGTGTAGGTGTGGACGGGGTCCGAGAGGCCCGAGGTCTTGCCGTCGCCGAAATCCCAGGCCCAGACCAGAAAACCCGAGGCCCCTGTGGTGGTGTCGGTGAAGGAGACCGTCAGCGGGTGCGTACCCGAGGTGACGTCCGCGGTGAAGTCGGCGTCGATCTGGCCGGTGGTAAGCGGCGCGAGTGCCGCGCACAGCAGCAAGGGCAGGAGGGCGCGCTGGGCCAAGCGCATGGCGGGGGCACCGGGTGTCTTGGAATCGGACGAAACTGGGTGATGCGTGTTCCCGTCTCGAAGACTGCTCATGCCATCCTCCAATGCAATGCGACTCTGCCGCGCCGACCGATGGCCCCACGCGTCCGGAGCAATCGTTCACGCCTCTTCTCAGGAGCAGGCTACCACGGGAGCGGGCGGCGGGGGCTGGCGACCCATACGCTCTCGCTTGGCGACCGGCGTCGTGGGAGACTGCGCCGGCCATGATCTCGCAGCGGACCGTTACAGCAGCCCTCACCGCCGCCCTGGCCCTGTTCTGCCTGGCGACCGTGACGCTCCTCGCCGACACCGACT
The DNA here is from genome assembly GCA_964537035.1 of uncultured Phycisphaerales bacterium. Classification (GTDB taxonomy): domain Bacteria; phylum Planctomycetota; class B15-G4; order B15-G4; family B15-G4; genus CAZIAK01. The sequence goes on from CAZIAK010000037.1 coordinate 37,257, forward strand.
GGCACCATTACGCGGACAGTGCCACCTACCTGCGCACTGCCCAGAGCCTGGCAGCTGGCGAAGGCTACACCTATCAGGGCGAGGCCTACTCCCTGCGCCCTCCGGGTTTGGCCTGGCTGCTCTCGTTCGTCGTCGACCGGCCTTTCGATCCCCGCGACTGCCTCGACGTGAATCTGGTCATCCAGGTTTCGGCGGTGGCGATGCTGCTGTGCCTGTGCCTGGCGTTGCGCAGGTTGCACGGCACACCCAGCGCGTTGCTGGTGACGCTGATGTTTGCCTGCAACCCGATCACCCTTGGAGGCTTCAACAGCGTCTTCTCGGAGTTCCCCCATCTGGCGCTGTTCTTTGGTGGCGCGTGGCTGCTGCTCCCCGATCGAGAGACCGGCACATCGGTGAGTTTCGGCCGCGGGCTGCTGGGCGCGCTGTTGCTGGGAGCCAGCCTGTGGTTTCGCCCGGTGGCTCTGGCGGTGCTGCCCTGCCTCTTCTTGCTCAAACATGGCAAGGGGCGGCTTCGCCACGGGCTCGGGCACGGACTCCTGGTGCTCGTGCTCGTGCTGCCCTGGATGCTGCACGCCCGTGCGGTCATGGCCGACGCGCCCCGACCGGCCACCCAGCGGGTCGCCTTCAGCAATCTGAACGGCATGTTCCACGAGGACGCCCGGGACCCCGACTCGCCTCGGCTGAGTGCGGATGCCTGGCTCGAGCGACTGCAGCGAAATCTGAGCGACGTGACCGCCGGACTGGACTACGCCTTTCTCGGCGGCGACAAGGTCTGGGCACGAGTCCAGGAGGCGGACCGACGCCAGGTCCGCACTGCAGAGACACGCCCTGCGGCGATGATCCTGGCTGGCCTGATGGCCTGCTGCATGCTGTTCAGCTGCATCAAGAGGGGGTCGCTGCTCGACGGGTACATGCTCCTGTACACGGTGATCATCCTGCTCTGGTTCACCTTCGTGCATCGCATGCTGCTGCCGGTTCTGCCGCTCGCCATGTCGTCGGTCGTGTTCACCATCGAATACCTGGTCGCGCGCTGCGTTCGTCTCGCCGAGCAGCCGCGGACCCTGGCGACGGCCCTGGGCCTGCTGGCGCTCACGGCGCTCTGGCCGCTGCACGTCGGCTGGAGCGACTGGTCGGCTGGCATCGGTGTCGACCGGCGCCAACGGCAGATCAGCCGCGTGGAGCGTGACACGGCCGAGTGGCTTCGGGAGCACACGGCGCCCGACGCGTCGATCCTGCACGTCAAGTCCACGGTGATCGGGCTGCTGTCTGACCGACGTTGCTACACCTGGCGCCACCTGCCGCGACAGTGGCCCGAGGACTGCCCGCCCGCCGACTGGGCCGTCTATGGCCCCGAGAACGCCTACCCCGAGGTCCACCAGGCCATCGCCGAGCGCGGTCAGCTGCACACCACGTTGAAGGCGAAGCTCCAGGGCAGGGATTCTGAGGTTCGAATCTATCGGCTCGGCGGCGGCTGACAGCAAACGCTGAACACGCTACCCGCCTCATGGCCCTCTGCCCACACCCTTGGGCGCGAGCGCCCGGAAGAGCAGAACGCACTCTGCCATTCTGTCGCCTCCCACGCAGACTCCTTGGACTCTCTCGTTCCATGAGCCGCAAGGTGGTGCTCAGCAGGATCGACGGCGGACAGCGTGCTGGCTGCGCTGCTGGCCGCTTGCCCGAACCCTCGCCGGGCGGCCACCGCTGGATTATGGGCCAAGGGCAGTTCATCGACGAGCGGCTTGCTGCGGTGGGTCCGCGCATGATCTTGATTCGGCTGGATCGGCCGTAGGGCGCCACCGTGTGCAAGTCAATACTGGGTCTGGCCGGATGGACCTTGTGGGACGCTCAGGGGCGAAAGGAAACGTTGGCAGGGGTACCGAGAGAGACGTGTGAGCAACCCAAATCTGAGCCTGCACTGACCACTGTTGCGGGCACGCCGACCTCCGCTCGCTCAATGAGCAGGCTGTCGCTCCGTGAGATGACACCAAGCAGCCGCGAGTACGCTTCGATCGACCTCCGCCTGGCTTGCTGGACCGGGAGGAACTTGCGTGTTGACGACGCGGTGCCTTACGGGAGTTGACCATCCCTTCGCTCTCGGACCGGACCACGAGGAGGTCGGTCGGCGTGCCAAGCCCATGTGTGGGGTGTAGGAAAACTCCTTCCGGTCTGACGGGGTAGAACAGGCACGCCCACGGGATGCCTGCCCTCGCCCTTGGGCACGTGACCCACGAAGAGCAGAATGCACCCCTGCCCTTCCGTCGCCTCCCGCTGCGCCTGCCATGCCCACGCCCACCTCTCAGCTTCTCGACATCCCCGGCTACGAGTCCGTCTGGCGCGTTCCGTGCGCTGGCACCGTGGCCTTCGTAGCCTTGCACGCGGTGTTGCGTGGGCGGGCTTTCGGTGGCATTCGCATTCGGGAGTACGAAAGCGAGCAAGACGCCCTCGACGACGCCCTGGCACTCTCCCGCGCCATGAGCCGCAAAGTGGTGCTCACCGGGATCGATGGTGGGGGTGGCAAGTCAGTCTTGATGGCTCCCGGCCCCGAGCTCGACCGCTCTGCTTGCGTGGCCGCCTTGGGCGAGTTCATCGAGAGCCTCGAGGGTCGCTACTGCTGCGGCCCCGACCTGGGCTTTGCCGCCGCTGACGACGTGGCCTTGCGCTCGGCCACCCGCTTCGTGGCGCCCGAGGGTATGTCGGCCTCAACGGCGGACAGCGTGCTGGCTGCGCTGCTGGCCGCTTGCCCGAGCCCTCGCCGAGTGGCCATCTCTGGACTAGGTGCGGTGGGGCTGCCCCTTGCTCATCTCTTGCGTGCTCGCGGCGTCGAGGTGATCGCCGCTGACGTGCATCCCGTCGAGTGCTTTGAGCTGGTGGACCCGGCCACGATTCACTCGACCGAGTGCGATGTCTTTGCGCCCTGCGCTGCCGGTGCGGTGCTCAACGCCGAGACCATCCCCGAACTGCAGTGCGCCGTGGTCTGCGGTGGGGCCAACAACCCCTGCGCCACGCCCGAGGACATCGACCGGCTCCACGAGCGGGGCATCGTCTACGTGCCCGACCTGATCGCCAACTGCGGGGCGGCCATCGTGGGGGCCAGCGAGAGCCTGGGGCAAGGGCAGCTCATCGCCGAGCGGCTCGCCGCAGTGGGCCCGCGCATGACGGAGATTCTCGCCGAGGCGGCCCGGCGTGGCCTCTCACCTCACCATGTGGCCGTCGAGGCCGCGGACGCCCGCATCGCCAGCCTGCGCAGCATCGCCAACGCCTGATACGGTTGCATGACGTCGGGGCACCCGGTCTTTTGGCAGGATATTCACCCAATCCTCACCCGTAGATGGTTCTGTGGCGGGTCATGACCCAGTCAACGATTCTCATCGTCGAAGATGAACCGGACATCCGGGAGCTGCTTGAGTACACGCTCAAGCGGGAGGGCTTCAAGGTCTACGTGGCTGGGGACGGTGAGGTCGGCCTGTCCGAGGCCCGGCGTCGGGTGCCCGATCTGCTGCTGCTCGACCTCATGCTGCCCGGGCTCGATGGCCTGGAGATCTGTCGTCGGCTGAAGCAAGACCCGTCGACCCGCTCCGTCCCCATCGTCATGGTCACGGCCAAGGGCGACGAGGCCGACGTGGTGCTGGGGCTGAGCCTGGGCGCGGACGACTACGTGTCCAAGCCCTTCAGCACGAAAGAGCTCATGGCCCGCATCTCGGCGGTGCTGCGCAGGGTGAACTCTACAGCCGACGACGACCGGCAGCGCACGGTGGTGGAGGGCTCGCTGCGCATCGACCCGGGCCGCCACCGCGTCGAATGGGACGGCGAACCCATCGACCTGACCGCCACCGAGTTTCGCATCCTGCATTACCTGGCCTTGAGCCCGGGGCGGGTGTTCAGCAGGGAGCAGATCCTGGCCCACGCGCTGGGGCCCCTGGCCGTGGTGACCGTGCGTAGCGTCGATGTGCACGTTCGGGCCATCCGGCAGAAGCTTGGCGAGCAACGTGAGCTGGTGCAGACCGTGCGCGGCATCGGCTACCGCTTCGCGGAAGACCTGTGAGCCGCCCCGCTTTCACCACCGGGTCAGCTGTGCTGTTGGTCTTGCCTGCCACCGCTGCCTTTGCGGCGGGCAGAGACGTGCTCCTGGCCAGCGACAGCGGCTGGACCGTGGAGCGGGTGCTGCTCTTGGCCCTGGCCCTCTCTCTCGCCGGCACCGGGTTGCTGATTCAGCGGCTGGTCAGCGGACGCCGTGACATGGCCGCCCAGGTGGCCCGCAACGCCGGTCTGCTCGAAGCCCTCGACGAAGGCTTGCTGGGTGTGGATGGCGCGGGCCGGGTGATCCTGGCCAACAAGGGAGCCCGTCGCCTGCTCGCTTCAGCTGATGGGGATCCGATCGGCCTGCCCCTCGTGCGTGTGTCGAGCCTGCCTGCGCTGGCGACGACCATTGATCAGGCGCGCAGTGTGGGCGGCCGGGTCTTCTACGAGACCACGGTGCGGGAGAGCGACGAAGATCGTGTGCTGCGCATCGTGGCCAGTCCCATCCCCGGGCCCGAGGGGCTTTGCATCGTGGCCGTGCGCGACCTCACCGAGATGCGCCGCCTGGAGCTGGTGCGCCGGGACTTCGTCTCCAACGTGTCCCACGAGTTGAAGACCCCGCTCACGTCCATGCGCGGGTTCGTGGAGGCGGTGCTCGAAGACCCCGAGATGCCTGACGAGCTGCGCACCCAGTTTCTGGGCAAGGCGCGGCACAGCACGGAGCGCCTCTCGGCCATCGTCAGCGACCTGCTCAACCTGACCCGCATCGAGTCGGCTGGGGGGCAGGGCGAGCGGGAGCCCCTCGATCTGGGCAGCCTGATAGCAGGCGTGGTGGAGGCGGCCACCGGAGACGCAGAGAGCCGGGGAGTCGCCCTGGCCTTCGCCGGCCCCCCCGCCGAGACCACGGTCATGGGCGACGAGCAGGCCGTGGCCCTGGCGGTCTCCAACCTGCTGGACAACGCGGTGAAGTACTCCCCCGAGGGAGGCTTCGTCGGTCTCAAGTTGGCCAGAGAGAACGAGTGGATGGTGCTCTCCGTCGAGGATCAGGGCCCCGGCGTGCCTGAGGCCGAGCGAGAGCGGATCTTCGAGCGTTTCTACCGGGTCGACAAGGTGCGCTCCCGGGCCCTGGGCGGCACGGGCCTGGGGCTCTCCATCGTCAAGAACGTGGTCCTGGCCCACGGCGGCGAGGTGGAGGTTCAGAGCGGCGATTCCGGTGGCAGTCGCTTCGTGATGCGCCTGCCCGCCCACGCCTCTGGGGGCTGAGGCCCAGCGAGTCGGGGGAGGTGGGGAGCCCGGGGAGCGAAGAGGCTGAATCCCTCAGAACCGGGTGGCTGTGCCCCGTCGGGCGGGGAGCGGGCAGGATTCCCGCCGTGGCTTGCACGGCTCGCTGAACGGCGTTAAGTTAACGATGTAAACACGCACGGGCCAGGACGCCGATAGCCTGTGAATCACCCCATGGAGGCCCGTATTCCATGTCACCTCGCCCAGGCAACGGTGATCTGCGCCGGAAGATCCTCGATGAGGCCCGGCACCTGTTGGTCGCGCAAGGCGTCTCGGCCCTGTCCATGCGCCGGGTGGCCAGCGAGGTGGGGGTCTCTGCCACCAGCATCTACCTGTACTACAAGGACAAGAAGGCCCTGATCCACGCCCTCATCGCCGAGGGCATGGAACTGCTGGGGCAGGGCCTGCGGGAAAGCCTGGCGGAGGCCCAGGCGGCGGGGAGATCTTCTGCTGAGTTGCCGGTCAAGCGCATCGAGGCCATGTGCCGACAGTACCTGGAGTTCGCCCAGGCCCATCCCGAGTACTACGAGATCATGTTCCTGCTCCGCCCACAGCTCATGGATCGCTACCCCAGGCGCATGTATCGGGTGGCCCGAAAGAACCTGGGCCTGGCTGTTCGCGAGCTGGCCGCTGCCGATGGGCAGACCGCTTCCGACGAGCACCGCCTGCGCGCCTCCGTGATGTGGTCGACGCTCCACGGTGCCGTCTCTCTCATGCAGGCGTCGCGCTTCGATGCCTCCTTGCCCCGCGAGCGCCTGATGGATGAGGCCCTGGCCACCGCGCTGGCGGCCGGCTGCCCCCAGCGCACCCCAAACCTCCCTGCTGAAACGACCCGCTGATGGACCCCGAGATGCTCCCTTCGATGGACCCGCTGATGAACACCACATCGCTGCTCGCCCTGGCCAGTCTCTCGGCTGGCTGGTTGACCCTGCTCGGCGTGCTCGGGGTCTTGGCCCTGGGCTACCTGTCCGCGCCGCTGATCGCCTGGACAGCTGTGCTCGCCGTGCTGCTCCTGGCCGGTGGGGCCGGGACGATTCTGTGGAGCCTGTTCGGGGTGCTGGCGGTGATCACCAACGTGGTGGCCCTGCGACGGCAGCTGCTCACTCGCCCGGTGTTGTCGTTCATGCAGGCGATGAAGTTCCTGCCGGCCATCTCGAAGACCGAACGTCAGGCCATCGAGGCCGGCACGGTGTGGGTCGACGGTGAGCTGTTCTCCGGTCGCCCCGACCTGAAGCGCCTGGCCACCGAGGGCTGCCCCACGCTGTCCGACGAAGAGCAGGCCTTTCTGGATGGGCCCACGGAAGAACTCTGCAAGATGACCGACGACTGGGAGATCCATCAGCTGCGCGATCTGCCCCAGGCTGTGTGGGACGCCATGGCTCGGTTGGGTTTCTTCGGGCTGATCATCCCCAAGAAGTACGGCGGCAAGGGCTTCAGCGCCACGGCCCACAGCGCGGTGGTGGCCAAGTTGTCCAGCCGCTCCATGCCTCTGGGGATCACGGTCATGGTGCCCAACTCGTTGGGTCCCGCGGAGTTGCTGACCCATTACGGCACCGACGAACAGAAGGACCACTACCTGCCGCGCCTGGCCAGCGGTGAAGAGATCCCTGCGTTCGCCCTCACCGAACCGGGTGCCGGCAGCGACGCCGGGTCGATCACGGCGTCCGGCGAGATCTTCCGCAACGACGAGGGCGAGCTGTCCCTGCGCCTCAACTGGAACAAGCGCTATATCACCCTGGCGTCCGTGTGCACCGTACTTGGCCTGGCCTTCAAGCTCCGCGATCCGGACAAGCTGCTAGGTGGCGAGGTCAACCTGGGCATCACCTGCGCGTTGGTGCCGAGCGACACGCCCGGCGTCGAGCTGGGCAAGCGCCACGACCCGCTCGGGGTGTCGTTCATCAACGCGCCCACGAAGGGTCATGACGTCATCGTGCCCTTCGGCGCCATCATCGGCGGCGACGAGGGCGTGGGCCGGGGTTGGCTGATGCTCATGGAGTGCCTGGCCGCAGGCCGTGGCATCTCGTTGCCCGCCAGCTCCACCGCAGGCGTCAAGCTCGCCGCCCGGGTCACCGGTGCCTACGCGGCGGTGCGCCAGCAGTTCGGTCTGTCCATCGGCAAGTTCGAGGGCATCGAAGAGCCCCTCGCGCGCATCGGTGGCAAGGCCTACATGCTCGACGCGGCCCGGCGCTACACCACCGCCGGGCTCGACGACGGCGCCAAGCCCGCCGTGGTCACGGCCATGGCCAAGTACAACTTCACCGAGATCTCCCGCGAAGTGGTCAACGACGCCATGGACATCGTGGGCGGCGCGGGCATCTCTCGCGGCCCACGCAACATCATGGCCACGGCCTACTGCGGCGCGCCCATCTCGATCACGGTCGAGGGCGCGAACATCCTCACCCGCACGCTGATGATCTTCGGCCAGGGCGCGATCCGTTGCCACCCCTACGCCTACCAGGAGATCAAGGCGGCGGGGGACAACGACCTGGCCGCGTTCGACAAGGCCTTCTGGGCCCACGTCGGACACGTCATCGGCAACGGCTCAAGGGCCCTGTTGCTCACGCTCACCCGCGGCCGCCTCGTGCCGTCGCCCGTGGCCGGGCCTGCCGCGCCTTACTACCGCAAGCTGGCCTGGACCTCGGCATCGTTCGCGTTCCTGGCCGACGTGGCCATGGCGTCACTCGGCGGGAACCTCAAGCGCAAGGAGACCATCGCCGGCCGGTTCAGCGACATCTTCTCCTGGATGTACCTGGGCAACGCCGCGCTCCGTCGCTTCGAAGCCGAAGGTCGCCGTCCCGAAGATGTGCCGTTCATGGTCTGGTCCATGGAGCACGCTTTCGGGAAGGTTCAGGAGGCCTTCGACGGTCTCTACACCAACCTCGAAGTACCCGCTCTCAGCTGGCTGCTCGCAGGTCCGGTGCGCCTCTGGTCGCGCATGAACAGCATGGGCAGCGGTCCGGATGACGCGCTCGGGAGCAAGCTCGCCCGAGCCCTGCAAGTCCCCGGCGCCCAGCGCGACCGCCTGACCAGCGAGATCTTCGTGAGCGCAGATCCGGAGGACGCTCTGGGCCGACTCGAGCACGCCTTCGGTCTCTGCTTCGACGCCGAAGCCGTGGCAGCGAAGATCAAGGGCGCGATCCGCCTGGGCAAGCTGCCCCGGGCCAAGCCGCTCAAGCTCGTCGACGAGGCCGTGGCCGCAGAGATCATCAGCGCCGAAGAAGCCGACCTCGTCCGTCGCGCCGAAGAGGCCCGCTGGGATGCGGTGCAGGTCGACGCCTTCCCAACCACTGACTTCCCGCCCCGCAAAGGCGCCGCCCCCGTAGCACCCGAAGCCGCCCACCAATCGGTCGCTGACTGACAGAGCAGGTTAGCAGCGCCATGGCCTCCGAACCGTCCCGTCGCCATCGTTGGCAGTAGCAGCTGGTGCACCCATCGTTGCGTGAGCTGCGCCGTGGCCGCTGCAACGCAGCCACGGCGCAGCTCACGCGACAGAGCCCCGCTAGTCAAACGCCCACTGAACGTGGTGTTCGGGCCATCGGTACGCTCCTATGCACCCGACATCGTGGTGGTTGAGCATGCCGTTGTAGTCGACGCAGACGAAACGCTGCTGGGCCTGGACCGGCTGTCGCCCCCGCCTCGGGATCTCCGGTGCGTGCTCGCGCTGCCAGCGCAGGCTCTCCGGATGTCCCGGAGGGTAGGGGGGGACAAACACCGGGATCTCGGGTCGCGGGGGCAGGTTCCAGTAGTGCCCGAAGACGGTGACGCCGTCGTGGGGGATCTCGGCGCGCTGACCCTGCCACCAGCAGACCCTGACGAGCTTGCGCTCGTGTCCGTCCGCGTCCAGGAAGGGTTCGTCTGCCGGCTCTTCGAAGCCCTTGATCAGGATCTCGTGGTCGCACTCGGGGGCGGGGGGCACGCCGATGGCAGGCAGCCCGCTGATCAGCGCGCCGTCTCGAAAGGGTGAGCCCAGAGCGATGGCGTTGCGCAGGCGGTCGATGGGGCGGTCGCCGGGGAGCGTGGCCTCGGGCTTCAGCACGGCAGCCACGCGCTCCACGCAGGGTGTGTGCCACACGGCGTGAAGGACGCGCAGTCCCGGCAGTTGCACGGCGATGGGCAGGGTGGAGAAGAAGGCCAGCACGGCTTCCCAGCGGTCAGGGTGCCGGGTGATGTCAGCGATGGTCTCCCGATTGCTGGTGCGCTCGGGCTGATGCCCTTGGTGCCAGCCCACCAGGTTGTATTCGTGGTTTCCGAGCAGGCACAGGGCTCGGTCGTTGGCCACCAGCCTGGCCACGAGCTCGGAGACTGCGAGGCTTTGAGGGCCCCGGTCAATGAGGTCGCCCACGAACAAGAGTAGGCGACCGTCCGGGTGTGCGCCGTCGCCATCGATGTCGTAGCCCAACTCGCGGCAGAGGGTTGTCAGCCCTGCGAGGTGTCCGTGGACATCGCCGATCACATCGAGGAGCAGAGGCTGGGTCATGGACGGGGTCGCGAGGGAAGCGGCGCATCATAGCCACGGCGGCAGGGCAAGAAGGGGCCGATCCCGTCACAAGCCGTGGGGGTCGGGGCCCCCACCTTCTGGAGACCGTGATATCCTTTGCCTCTCCCCGACCCCCGCCCCACGGTGACGTCTCTCCCCGGCGCCTCTCCCCCCTTCCCTCGACCCGCGCTGGCTTGGGACATGCCGCAGATCGTCGCTGCACGTGCAGCCACAGGTCTCGACTCCGTGGCCGGATAAACCACCAATGGTTTGCCCACCATGACAGCTGAGCTCCGCTTCTCCCCGGTCGTCGCCACTCGCGCCCTTGTTCTCACCGCCCTGATGGCCCTGTGCAATGCACCTGCCACGGCTCAGGCGCTTGGCGACGGTCAGCTCCCCGATGATTGGTTTGGACCCGGCCCGCTGCACACGGTGCTGGTCGAGAGCGGCGACACCCGCTCGCTGTCCCGGCTCGAACTCTCCGGCGCGGTGGTCTTCAGTCACGACTACGGCACCCGGCGTTTGTACGTCGTCGACGAGGCTTCCTTCGGTGGCCGACAGGCTCTGGCGGCGGCCGCGCTGCCGCTGCGAGATGAGCTGCGCCTGATCCCCGCGAACGGCTACCTGCTGGACACTGCTCATCCCGAGCTGACCTTGGAGCAGCTCCACCCCGCTGAGCGCATCGCCGATGCTCTGCCTGGTCAGCCCGACCCGACCGCGGGTTTGTACCTGGTGCAGTTCGCTGGCCCCGTGACCGACGAGTGGCTCGAGCGCCTCGACGCCACGGGCAGCCGTCGCGTGCAGTACCTGCCCATGAACGCCTACGTGATCAGCGCCGATCCGAACAGCCTGGACGCCCTGGTGGCCCTGCGCGACGGAGACCCGGCGCTGAGTTACGTGGGCGCCTGGCAGCCCGCTTTTCGCATGAGGCCGATCGTGCGTCAGGCTGCGGACGAGGCCTTGGTCGTGTCGCGGCATCTGCCGATTCGGGTGCAGCTGGTAGAGAGCGAGCCGCTCCGCGCAGTGATCGCTGGCTTGTCCGCCATGGGCACGGTGCACGCGGCGCGCCGGGTGGGCGTCTACACCAACGTCGACATGGACATCGCGCCAGACCTGCTGCGCTTGCTGGCCCGTCAGCCGTCCGTGTTCGCCATTGAACCTCGGGGTGAGGTGACCCTGCTCGACGAACGCCAGGGACAGATCAGCGCGGGCAACGTGTCGGGGAGTACGGCCAGTGGCCCTGGGTACCTGAGTTGGCTCGCGGGTCAGGGCTTCAACTCCTCCCAGTTCGGTTCGTTCTCGGTCAACGTGGTCGACGATGCCACGTCGCTTACAGGGCATCCTGACCTGGACAACGGCCGCATAGATTTCACCTTGAACCCCACCAGCCAGACCGGAACCCAGGGCGGGCACGGCTTCTTGAACGCGCACATCGTGGCGGGCTTCAACAACGGCACCGGCTCCGCGAACGAAGACGGTTCTGGCTACAACTATGGGCTGGGCATCGCACCCTGGGCCCACGTGGGCTCCACGGCGATCTTCGGTTCGGGCGGGCTGAACCCCACGTCTTACGAGAGCAACGCCTACAACAACGGCGCGCGGATCAGCACGAACAGCTGGTCGTTCCAGACGGGCGGTGGTGCGCCCATCGCCGACTACGACAGCAACGCCCAGGAGTTCGACGTCATCGTGCGCGACGCCCGGTCGGCGCAGGGCGGCAACCAGGAGTACATGGTGATCTTTGCCGCGGGCAACGACGGCCCGGGCAACAACACGGTCTCCACGCCGAGTACGGCCAAGAACATCCTCACGGTGGGGGCCTCCGAGAACTGGCGACCCACGGGGACGGACGGCTGCGGTGTCAGCAACAGCGGCGCCGACAATATTCGCGACATCATCAGCTTCTCCAGCCACGGGCCGGTGAACTCGAGCGGCGGTGATGGTCGCTGGAAGCCCGAGATCGTGGCCCAGGGGACCCACGTCGAGGCGGGCATCCCCCAGAGCAACTACAACGGCAGCAGCGTGTGCAATCAGTACTTCCCGTCGGGGCAGACGCTCTACGGTTGGTCGAGTGGTACGAGCCACTCCACGCCCGCCCTGGCTGGCGGTGCGGCGCTGGTGCGGCAGTGGTTCTTGAATCAGTCCATGGCGGCTCCGAGCCCGGCCATGAACAAGGCGGTGCTGGTCAACGGCGCCGAGTACATGACCGACGCCTTCGCTGGCGACACCTTGCCGTCCAACTCCCAAGGCATGGGCCGCATGCAGCTGGGGCGGACGTTCGCTGGCGTGTCGCGCCTGTTCGTCGATCAGTCGGTGGTGCTAGGCAGTACGGGCGCCAGCCACGTGGTCAACGGCGTGGTGGACGACAGCGGGCAGGTCTTCCGGGTCAGCCTGGTCTGGACCGACGCGCCGGGTTCGACGAGCGGCGCGCCGTGGGTCAACGACCTCGATCTGACCGTGAACGTGGGCGGGGCGACCTACCGGGGCAACGTGTTCTCGGGCGCGACGTCGGTGACCGGTGGCTCGGCTGACATCCGCAACAACACCGAGTCGGTGTTCTTGCCAGCAGGACTGTCCGGCGCCTTCACCGTCACGGTGAGCGGCTCCACCATCAGCGGCGATGGAGTTCCCGGCAACGGGGACGGCACCGATCAGGATTTCGCGTTGGTCATCTACAACGGCTCGACCGGTGGTGGTCCCACGCCCCCGATCGCCGGCTTCATCGGGACGCCGGTCTCTGGCATCGTGCCGCTCGCCGTGTCCTTCAACGACACGACGACCGGCACCGTGGACACCTGGGCCTGGACCTTTGGCGACGGCGGCACCTCGACCGCGCAGAACCCGAGCCACACCTACACGTCCGTGGGCACCTACACCGTCAGCCTGACCGCCAGCGGCTCGGCGGGCGCGGACACGGACACGAAGGTCGCCTACATCGATGTGATGGCCGTGCCGCCAGCTGGTGTGGGCGATGGCAGCTTCGAGTCCCAGACGGCGGGGGCTGCGCCTGGCTCGCCGTGGGCCGTGGACTTTGGCAGCGGCCACGTGATCAGTCCGTCGGGCGTCTCGAGCGACTCGGGCATGCCCTCCAATGGGACCCAGTGGGCCGAGATCGCTGGAGACAGCACCAACAACACCACACCTCCGAGCAACCCGGGTGGGGTGACAAATCCCGCGTTGGGCGGGGCGGGCATCACCCAGACGTTCAGCTACCCCGCAGGCCAGAGCGAGCTGAGTTTCGAGGCGCTCTTCCTGCGCAACGAAGACCCCAACTCGACCTACAACGACTGGATGAGCGTCGACATCAGCGACGGCTCCACCACGATCAACCTGTTCTACAAGGACACGTTTTCAACCACGTCCGGCACATCAGCCAAGTATGGCTACGCGGTCACGCCCATCGAGACGGTGACCTCCGACCTGGCGGCTCTCTTCCCGAGCTCCACCACGGCGACCCAGTTCACGCTGACAGCGCTCGTGGGCAACAGCACGGACAACATCCAGCCTTCTAAGGGTTACGTCGACGACGTCCGCCTCGGTGGCGCACCGGTCGCGCCGGTGGCTGGTTTCACGGGCACGCCCACGACGGGCGTCTTGCCCTTGGGCGTTGGCTTCAGCGACGCGTCGACCGGCGTGATCTCGACGTGGGCGTGGACGTTCGGTGACGGAGGGACCTCCACCGCGCAGAACCCCAGCCACACCTACAATGCCGCCGGAACTTACACCGTCGCGCTGACGGTGACGGGCCCCGGCGGTGCGGACAC
>CAZIAK010000038.1:0-49605 GCA_964537035.1 uncultured Phycisphaerales bacterium
GCCTGGTGAGAAATCCAGGCTGGGTGTTGCTAGAAGGGCCTGGTCAGATGACCAGCTGAGCCGCGCTGGCGTCCAGAAAGCCCTCGAGCATGCGGCTGCGCACCGGGTGCTGGAGCTTGCGCACGGCCTTGGCCTCGATCTGCCGCACCCGCTCACGGGTGACCTTGAAGATGCGGCCCACCTCTTCGAGCGTGTAGGTGTAGCCGTCGCCAATGCCGTAGCGAAGCTTGATGATCTCCCGCTCACGGAAGGACAGGGTGTCAAGGACGGCCATGATCTTGTCCTTGAGCATCTCCTGAGCGGCCGCCGAGACCGGGGACACGGCGCTCTCATCCTCGATGAAGTCGCCGAAATAGCTGTCGTCGCCCTCACCGATGGGCCGGTCGAGGCTGATGGGGTGCTTGGAGATCTTCATCACCCGCTTGGCCTCCTCGATGGAGATCTCGCTGTTCTTGGCGATCTCCTCGATGGTGGGCTCCCGACCGAGCTGCTGCACCAGCTTCTTGGTGATGTTACGCAGCTTGCTCATGGTCTCGATCATGTGCACCGGGATACGAATGGTGCGGGCCTGATCGGCGATGGAGCGAGTGATGGCCTGGCGAATCCACCAGGTGGCGTAGGTGGAGAACTTGTAGCCCCGACGGTACTCGTACTTCTCGACAGCCTTCATCAGGCCCGTGTTGCCCTCCTGGATCAGGTCGAGGAAGGACAGGCCACGGTTGCGGTACTTCTTGGCGATCGAGACCACCAGACGCAGGTTGCCGCTCGACAGGTCGCGCTTGGCCTCTTCGTACTGTGCGTAGCGCGTGTCGATCAGGCGCAGGCGAGCCGCCAGGCGGCGAGGAGGTTCAAGAGCCTGAATCTGCAGGTCCTCGAAGTCGCCCCGCAACTCCTTGTACTCCTTGCTGGCCAAACGGTCCTCGGGGAAATGGCGCAGGCGCCGCTCGAGGGTGGCCATCTCCTGGTGCTTTTCGCGCACCAGCTCGATCATCGGCTTGACCTTCTTCAGCTGAATCTGCAGCTCCTCCAGCAGGTTGGCGGCCTTGCGCCGTCCCCAACCAATGCGTTGCAGGAGCAACTTACGCTGCTGGACCGAGCCCTTGCCCGACAGGTAGCGGCGGTAGTCCTCGGTGAGCCGGGAATGGAGCAGACGCAGGGTCTCGATCGAGCCCTTCAGTCGCGCCGACACCTCGATCTTGCCGGGCTCGAAGCCACTCGTCGAGACCTTGAGCGTGCGGTCGAAAGCCAGGCGCCCGCACTCCACATCCTCGATGATCTGCAGGCCTTCGCGAATGGCGAAGCCGGTGGCCATGATCAGGCTGCGGAAGTGGCGCCGGGTGACCTCGATCTGCCGAGCCAGGCTGATCTCTTCTTGGCGGGTGAGCAGAGGGATCTCACCCATCTGGGTGAGGTACATGCGCACTGGATCCTCGATGCGCTCGGTGGGAGCCACCTTCTCCTTGGGGACCTCGACGATCTCTGTAGGGTTCGCCGCCTTGCGGTTGGCAGCGGCTTCCTGCTCGTCGGTGACGTCTGCCTCGTCGAGGATCTTCACGCCCCGATCTTCCAGCAAGGTGAGGATCTCATCGATGTTCTCGATGTCACTCGGGAGAACCTCATTCATCTCCTCGTACGTTACGAATCCCCGCTTCTTCCCGTTCTCGATGAGAACGCGGACGGTGGGATCCATCTTGTCGAGGGCAGCGATGGACATGGCCAAGGTTCAGTCTCCAGACGATTGCATTGTGGGAATCTTGGAAGGGCTCGGGCGGTCAGACCGGCGAGTCTTCTTGTTTTGAAAGAGGTGGTGTTTCGGCCTCGCGCCCATGCCGGGCTCGCAGGCTCTTGTCGAGGGCCTTCAGGGCCTCGTCATCGGTGGCCAGGCCCGGCTGAGCGAGCGTTGCCCGGCGGGCCTGCTTTTCGAGCAACGCGTTCGTGGTGGTGGTGAGAAATGCCAACGCTTCTTCATAGCCCGGCATCACGGCCCCGGGAGCAGGAAACAGCAGCCTTTCCAGGCTGCCCGCCAGGCCTTCGTCCTGCTCGCGGACGTGCTCAATCCAGTCGCTGGGGTCGACAGGGTCCCCTGGCAGCTCACGGCCCAAGGCGCTCAGCCGCAGGGCAGCCGGATGCTGCATGGCTCCCAGCTCTTCAAGCTCCTCCAGCGACTGACGGCCACCGGCCACGAGAGCGAGGCCAGCCACCACCACGAACTCGCTCTTCACACGGGCCGAGCCCCCTCGCTGATGCGCCTGAGAAGGGCGGGAGGCCTCGGGAGCCCGGGGGGTGCTGCTGGCCCGCACGAGATTGCGATCGAGGCCACACAGCCGGGAGACCTCCGAGGCGATTCCCTCTCTGCGCACCGGATCGAGAATCGTTCGGCAGGCTTCGATCACGGCCGCCGCCGCGGACTCATGCCCGCCAGGCTGGCCAGGGTCGAGTTGCTGGATCTCGCGGAGACACAGGAAGCCCACCGTGGACTGCCCCTCTCGTCCTAGAAGAGCTTCGAAGTCGGAGAGCTCTCGGCGGCTGAACCAGTCACAAGGGTCTTGCCCCTCGGGGAGGCACAGTACGCGACACTCAAGGCCCTCACCCAAGAGCAGACGCACCGCTCGCTCGGCTGCGTCGAGGCCTGCGCGGTCGCCGTCAAAGAGCAGCACCAGGTTGGTCACCCGGCCCTTCATCAGCTTGATGTGGTCGGGCGTCAGGCTGGTGCCCATGGTGGCCACGGCTTCATGGAGGCCGCGCTGGTGGGCCATCATCACGTCGGTGTAGCCCTCCATGATGACCAGCCGGCCCGTGCGGCCCAGGGTGCGAGCGGCCTTGTCAAAGCCGTAGAGCAGCTGGCGCTTGTTGAAGGCCGGGGTCTCGCGAGTGTTGACGTACTTGGGCTTCTCGTCAGCCGCGAGCGTGCGCGCGCCGAAGCCCACCAGGGCCCCGTGGTTGTTGCGGATGCCGAAGCTCACGCGCCCGGCAAACTGGCGGGTAAACCCGG
Organism: uncultured Phycisphaerales bacterium; assembly: GCA_964537035.1. Lineage (GTDB taxonomy): Bacteria > Planctomycetota > B15-G4 > B15-G4 > B15-G4 > CAZIAK01. The sequence goes on from CAZIAK010000038.1 coordinate 2,993, forward strand.
TCTGCTCCACATCGCGGGACGAAAGCCCCCCCGCCTGAAGCTCCCGCAGGAAGCCGCTGGGGACGAAGCCCACATCGAAGGAAGCCAGAGTCTCGGGCAAGAACCCCCGAGCGGACATGTAACCCCAGACCGGGTTGTCCGACACCGCTTGCAATCCCCGGGCGAAGATCTCCCCCGAAGCGACCAAGGCCTCCTTGAGCCGTCGAGCCCGAGCCTGCGCCTGCACTTCTTCAGGAGACAGACTGCCCAGGGTGACTCCTGCGCGCTCAGCCAATAGCTGCAGAGCCTCTCGAAAACCCACCCCGTGCACTCTCTGCACGAAGGAGAACACGTCACCGCTCTCTCCACAGCCGAAACACTTGTACATGCCCAGGTGGGGCCTGACGTGAAAAGACGGCGTGTCCTCGGTGTGGAAGGGACAGCAGGCCCAGAGGTCATCAGCCCCACGGGAGGTGAACTCGCAACCCGCCAGATCGCGGGCCAGCTCATCAATCCGGGTGCGCTGCTTGACCAGCAGCTTCTCAGCAGTGCGATCGGCAGAAACGCTCACGCAGCCTCCTCAGCCCAATCCGCACTGCTGCTCATCCGGCGCTCGCCGGAGACACCTCGCCCGGACATGCGGCGAGGAGACACAGATGCTGAATCGAGGACACACACGGCCACCAGAGCTCCACTGCCAAAGGCGCCGCGTCACGCGGCACCACGCTTTCACCAATCGAGACAAGACCCTCTGGCGGCGGGGTCACTCCCCGTCCACAGGAAACCAGTCGTGGACAACAGAATGACGGCCTCAAGAGCGCCGAAATGGCCGGGCAAACCTGCAGTGCGAGACGCGAACGTCACGAACTGCAGTGAGCAGTGACTGCTGCGATTTCAGTCGCCAAGGTCACCAACAACGAGATCATTCCGACGGCGAAAGACTACCCCAGGATCTCTGGAGGGCAATCAGGCCAGGAGCCGATCTGAAGGGCGAAACTGACGACGTGCAGCAGACTGCGGTGTGTCCGCCAGCCTGACCTATGGGAGTCGGTGATGTGGACCGACCCAGGGGCGATGCCGCTCGCCCAGGGCGCTCTGTGCCCAGTCTTGGGCCAGCGCGCATAATTTTACTGGAGGGAAGACTTCAGCGCGCCACTTTTCTTCAGATTTTTCCAGTTTAATGCTGGACAGCACTTCTGGAGCGGGCTCAGACCAGGCCTCCGCGAGGGAGTTCACCAGGGTCTTCCGCCGCGTGTGGAACGCCGCAGCCAAGAATTCCTGGAGAGCCAGAAGCTCCTCCTGAGCCGGCTGCTCGTCTCGCCGCTCCAGCTTCACCACGACCGAATCGACCTTCGGGCGAGGCCAGAACGACTGGGGCGGGACCTTGCGAAGCACGGTGATGTCCGTGCATTGAGCCATCAGCACGGCCAAGGGCCCATAATCCCTGGTGCCAGGCTGAGCTGACAGCCGCGCCCCCATCTCCTTCTGGATCATCACGACCCAGGTGTCAGGAGCCGCTGGTTCCAGAGCCAAGCTCCCCAGCAACGGGGCTGAGATTCCGTAGGGCAGGTTGGCGACCAAGGCGCGGCAGCCTGGGAGCAACTTGGTCAGACTCTCCGACAGCCGCCGGCCTCCAGCCAGGGCATCGCCGTCCACCCAGGTCAATCGAGCCGCAAATCTCTCTTCGATCAGGTCCCTGGCTACCGGCCCCATGCCAGGGTCGATTTCGATGGCCCGAACCTCGGAGCCAGTTGCCAGCAGATGGCGTGTGAGCAGCCCCGGGCCGGGGCCGACCTCCAGAACGATATCCCCAGCGGCCACGCCGGCGTCACGGACGATGGCCGCGAGCAGGTTGTTGTCGAGCAGGAAGTTCTGCCCATGACGCCGCCGCGGGGCGACGCCATGGGCGGTCAGCACAGCTTGCAGCCTTGAGCGCCCGATGGGAGCTGGGGCTGCTTTGGAGGGTTCGCTCAGCTGCCCTTGCCTTCGGCAACCTTGAGCATGATCTCCACCCGCCGGTTCTTCGCTTTGGACGCCTTGTCGTTGCCCGTGGCAATGGGCTTGAACGACCCGAAGGAAGCGATGGTGATCCGCTCCTTGGCGATGCCCTTGCTGATCAGGTAGTCGCGCACAGACATGGCCCGGTGGGCAGCCAACATGATGTTGCCTCGGGGCCACTTGTCCTTGGTACGTACGATGGGATCGGTGTCGGTGTGACCGTCAATGCGGATCGGGTATTCGGTGTCCTTGAGCCGCGTGAAGATCTGGTCCAGAGCGGCCTTGCCTTTCGTCGCCAGCTCATCCTGCCCCGAGGGGAAGAAGATGTCGCCTTCGCCGCGATAGCCGATCATGCCCTCATCAGGGTTGATGATCTCTTCGAGGCCCAGGGCCGCCAGATCACTGTGTCGCCCGCTCACTTGGCGCAACTCATCTTCGAGCCTCTTGGCCCGAGCTTCAGAATCGTCCAGGTCACGTTGGAGCTGGTTTGCCCGCTGGGCGGTCGCACCCGCCTGGGTCAGATACGCTTCGGCGGCTTCAAGGTTCTCCTGGGAGTATTCCAGGTCGCTCTCTGCCACGCCCAGCGCTTCTTCAGCGCGCATCAGCTCTTGCTCAAGGGCGTAGTACTTGCCTGCTGTCACGCAGCCTGGCGCGCCGATGGTGGCCAGGATGACACCGACCAATGCGAATCTGTTGATGCTGTTCTGCATGTAACCCTCCCGAGTACCTTGTCGTGTTGTTTGCCGCCGTGGTGATGTGTGAGCGTTCTGACTCGCTGATCAGTTCTTGAACATGTCAGCGAGGAAGCCGGTCAACGCGTTGGTCTGCCCCGACGAGGCTCCCAGCGCCGCGAAGTTGGCCATGACGAGAAGAATGAAGCCGAGCACGAGCGTGAACAGGACACCAGCCCCCTCGGTCTCTTCTGCAGCCCCTGCGTTCGCTTGACTCCGAGGAGAGCGACGCTCTGGGGCCCCACGCTGCGTCGCGCCGCGGCTGCCCTGAGCGTCAGCGGCCAGATCAAGCTCTTCGACCACGGGAGCCATGGTAGGGCCGTCGTCTTCGATGACCAGATCGTCGTTGACATCGAGGTCGAGATCATCGCCCAGATCAAGATCATCGCCCAGATCGAGCTCGAGCTCGTCGCCAGCCCCTTCGGGCTCGTCCTTCAGGCGCTCTACATCAGAGGCCTTGAAGCGCATCGTATCCTGATCGCGAAAGGCGCGAATCTCGCCGGCAGAGACGAGTCGCTTGAGCTCATCCTCTTGCATGCGCAGGTCGGAGAGCACCTCATCGAACGAGTAGTAGTCCTTGTCAGCCAAAGGTTCTGGCCTCCTAGCCATCGTGGATCGGTTTCGGGTTCAGGGTCGCAGGTGGAGTCAACCGACTGGTTTCGCAGCACCATGAGAGGTGGCTCAGGTAGACGACTGCTCGCCCGATCTTAGGGGGGCTGAGAGCCGCTTGCAACCGAACAGGTCCGCCCAATCGACCTCAGGCAGCGTGAGGGCCGAGGGTGCCCATGATGCGCTGTCGCAGGCTGTTCACGTCCAGCACCGCCAGCCCATCGGGTCGGCGCAGGACGGCGAAGGGCGCGCCGGAGCGGTCCAGGTGGATGTAGACCCGGTCCAGGGTCATGGTGGGCTCTACGACCGTCACCTTGCCCAAGCTGGCAGGGTCGGGAGCCCCCATGCCAGCCCCCGAGGTCAGCGCGGCCAGGGCCACCCAGCCCTTTACCGAACGCCCATCTTCGGCCAGGACCAGAGCCCTGTGGTCCCGGCAGCCCTCTGGGAGATCGACGCCGGTCTGGCCCAGGCGAGCCACCGGGAAGTGGGCCAGATCCAGGGCTGCGTCACCAGCCAGCCCTTGGCGCATCTCAAGGACTCCGTGGGCCACCCGCTGCTGGAACGGCGTCAGGAAACCCTCCGCCACTCCCGTGCGCAAGACGCTCGATGCTCCGGACGGTGGGGCCGAGCCGCCCTGAAACCGGCGGCGAACCGACGTCTCCAGCAGCCGGGCGCACCAGACAACCGGCCGGGTCACGTGGCGCAGCACGGCACGAGCCACCAGCAGCACAGGCAGAGCAGGATAGAGCAGCTTCTCGCGGCGGCGCCTGAACGCACTCTTGGGCACGGATTCAGCGAAGACGAAGAGGATGGCCGAGACCCCCAGTGTGCCCACCAGGGCTCTGGCCTGGACATTCCAGTCGTCGAGCAGCTGCTGGGCCAGGAGCGTGGCCGCCTGATTGGCCATGTTGTTGGCCACCAGCAGGATGGTCAGCAACTCGGGCATGTCAGCCAGCAGCGACTGGGCCCTGGCTGCCGAGCGCACGCCAGCCCTCGCGTCCAAGAAGAGCCGCAGCCGACTCGTGGTGTAGATGCCGGTTTCCAGACCTGAGAACGCGGCGGACAGCACCACGGCCAAGGCGAACAGGGCCAGGGTCATGACAGCTCCTCACCCTTGACCAGCTCAACCGGCTCGGACGGCATCCGTGTGGGCATCAGGGCTACTCGGCCGACCCGGCGCCCGCGCATGGACGCCACCCGCAGACGCCAGCCCGCCAGCTGAACCTCGTCGCCGCGCCGCGGCAGTCGTCCCAGAGACTCGGCGACCACGCCGCCCAGCGTGTCACTCCCGCGAGAAGCGAAGTCGAAGCCCAACTCGTCCTTCAACACGTGCACAGGGCAATCGCCCCGGACCCAGACCAGCCCCCGGTCGCGACGCACCCACCGGGCCTCCGGCAGACGTTCCACCTCGCCCAGAATCGCCTGGCAGAGGCTGGCCAGGCGCACCAGTCCCGAGACGCCCCCATGCTCATCCAGGAGGATGGCCAGCTCCCGTTCTTCGTTCTGCATGCGCAGCACCAGCGACTCGGCGCCAATGCCCAGGGGCGCCAACAAGGGCTCTTCGATCAGCGCCTTGCGATCGCCATGGACGTCAGCCAGAAAACGGGCGCCGTTGACCGTCCCCAGCAGATTGTCTCGTGAGCCAGCCACAACGAGGTAGTCCCGTAGGGGTTGCTCGGCCATGCGCCGCAGCCACTCCTGCGGCGCGTGGCGTATGTCGAGAAAGGTGATGTCGACACGGGGGACCATCAGGGCGCGCGCCCGACGTTCGGCCACATCGACCACATCGTGGAGCAGGGCCAGCTCGACGGCCCGATAGGAGCCCATGGCCACCCCGCTGGAGAGCGCAGACTTGAAGTCGTTGCTGTCGACCTCGGCGTGGCTGCGGTGTTCGCCCATCAACAACCTCTCGCTGATCCCGGTGAGCGCGGCGCCCACCCATGTCAATGGGCCCAAGGCCGCGCGCAACACCAACAACGCGGGACAAAGAAAGAGAACCAGTCGAGCGGGCGACACCAGGGCCAGGGTCTTGGGCAGGATCTCGCCGACGACGACGATTCCGCCCAGGCTGAGGAAGGCCACCGTCACAGCAGCGAGCGGACGTCCCTGAGCCTGCAGGTCGAGGGAGATGGCCGCTGAGAGGGTGAAGTAACCCACATTGATGAGCAGGTTTGCCACCAGCAGGGCGACCAGCAGTCGAGCGGGTTCTTGGAGCAGCCCCCTCATGAGCGGCCGGCCCCGAGCCAGCCGCCGGCGCTCTGAAGGCTGGAGCGAGAACACCGCGGTCTCAGACCCCGACACGAGCCCGGAGCAGAGCAACAAGAGCACCATGATCACCCAGGTCATGAGCCGGTAAAAGACTCCATCAAGCGCAGCATGGGACTGAACAACGCGAAGGCGATCGTGCCCACCACGAGGGCCACGAACAAGAGCATGATCGGTTCGAGAGCCTTGAACACCACGGTGACGGCCACGTCGAGTTCGACCTCGTAGTCGTCCGCGATGCGGGTCAGCATGTCATCAAGCTGTCCTGTCTCCTCGCCCACGTCGATCATGTTCACGACCATGTCGTCGAACAACCCGCTCTGAGCCAAGGGGGCAGCCATGGTCTCACCCTCGCGGATGGCATCGTGCACGTTGCCGATGGCCTCCTCGACCACCCTGTTGGTAAGCGAGGCCTTGACGATGGAAAGGGCTTCAAGAATGGGGACGCCGCTGATCAGCAGGGTGCCCATGGTCCTGGTGAAGCGGGCCACCAGGCTCTTCTTGGCCAACAGGCCAAAGAACGGCACCGCCAGCTTGAGTCGATCGACGCTCATGGCGAAGGCCTCGCCTCGCAGCAGAATCCTGAACAGCACCACCAGCAACAGGGGCAAGGCGAGCACGGCGTACCACCACTCCACCAGAAACCGGGAGAGGCTCAGCAGCCCGGCGGTGAGAGCGGGCATCTCCGTGCCATAGCTCTCAAACATGGCCTCGAACTTGGGCACGATGACCATCATGGTGAGCATCAAGATGGCCCCGGCGAACAAGACCACAAGGGTCGGGTAGGTCATGGCGGAGGTGACCTGGCCCTTCATGGCCTCTTTCTTCTTCGCGAACCCTGCCAATCGTCCCAGGATCGTGCCCAGCACGCCCCCGGCCTCTCCCGCCCTGATCATGTTCACGTAGAGCCGGTCGAAGACCTGGGGGTACTTGGCGCAAGCCTCTGAGAGCGGCGCTCCGCCTTCGACATCGTCAGCAACAGCCTCGACCACATCTTTCAGCGGCCCCGGTTTCTGCTGATTCTCCAGGATGCGCAGACAACGCACCAAGGGCAATCCGGCGTTGACCAGGGTCTCGAGGCGCCCTGTGAACTGGGCCAGCTCTTTTGATGGCACCCGGCGCCACCAGCTCTGTCCCGCCGTGGCCGCGCTGCCCCCCGCCCGTGAGGCCATGGGGCGAGCAGAGGCTGCGCCAGGACGGTTGGCTCCGGGACGTCTGGCCGCAGGCTTGCGGGCAGTCGGACGGTCGGCGGGGACCATGGGGACACTCCGGTGATGACGGTGCAGCTCAGGGGCTGGGATGGCCCGGGAACAGAAGCTGAGTATAGGCGCAGCGTTCAGACGTCACTCAGCGTCTCGCGCAACACCTCTTCTACGGTGGCCCGGCCGTCCATCACTGCGAGCTGGCCTGACTCGCGCAGGGTGCGCATCCCCTCTGCGATGGCGGCGTCACGGAGCACCCGGGTCGCCGCACCGTCGAGGATCATCTCGCGCAGACGTTCGCTCACCACCATGATCTCGAACAGGGCCACCCGGCCCCTGTGGCCGGAGAAGTTGCAGCGCTCGCAGCCCTTGCCGTAGGCGAACAGCCGGCCGTCCAGCTGTTCGCGTGAAAGCCCCAGCTCTCGCAGGATCTCGTCATCGGGCGGGTAGTCGACGCGGCAGTCCGCACAGATCGTGCGCACGAGCCGCTGGGCCACGACGGCTTGCAAAGTAGCCACGATCAGGTAGGCAGGCACACCGATGTCGATCAAGCGGGTCACCGTGGAGGGCGCATCGTTCGTGTGCAAAGTGGACAGGATCAGGTGCCCGGTGAGCGCCGCCTCGACGGCGATCGCCGCCGTCTCCCCGTCCCGGATCTCCCCCACCAGCAACACGTCTGGATCTTGGCGCAAGATGCTGCGCAGCACGGACGCGTAGCTGACTCCGATCTCGTCGCTCACCTGCACCTGCACGATGCCGTCCAGGTCGTACTCGATCGGATCTTCGACGGTGATGATCTTGCGCTCGACGTCGTTCAGCCTGTTCAGCGCCGAGTACAGGGTCGTCGTCTTTCCTGAACCCGTGGGCCCGGTCACCAGGACGATGCCATGAGGCCGAGCCAGCAGACCGTCCACCACGGCCCTGTCGTCGTCGCGTAGTCCCACGTTGCCCAGGTCGAGAGCCACCACGCTGCGGTCGAGGACTCGCAGCACGCAGCTCTCGCCGTGTACCGTGGGCATGGTCGACACGCGCAGGTCGATGGGCCTCCCGCCGAGAGACATCTCGATGCGTCCATCTTGGGGCATACGCGTCTCGGCGATGTCGAGGTTCGACATGACCTTGACCCGCGAGACCAGGGCAGAGGCCAGTGAGGCTGGCGGCGCCTCCACCTCGAACAGCACCCCGTCCACCCGATAGCGCACCTTGAAGTCGTCCTCGAAAGGCTCGAGGTGAATGTCGCTGGCCTTGTCACGGATGGCCTGCAGCAAGATGTAGTTGAGCAGCTTCACCACGGGAGCCGCCTGAGCCATGGCGGCCCGGTCCTCCAGATCGAACGAGCCGCTGGCGGTGGCCGCCTCGTTGATCGCCTCGTGGAGCTGGTCGGGCTCGCTCGATCGCGCCCAGTAGCGCTGCAAGGCACGGCCCACCGCGGCCTCTCCGGCGATCTCTGCCCGCACCTCGCTGCCCACCACGAAGGTCAGATCTTGGAGCACGTTGATGTTGAGTGGATCAGCCAGGGCCACGATCAAGGCGCCATCGCTCTCGATGCGCACGGGAATGGCCTGGTAGAGGGTGCAAGTCGCGCCGTCCATGCGGGCCACCACATCGTCGGGGATCTGCAGGGCGTCCAGATCGACCGGCTGCAGCCCCACCTGGATGCCCAGGGCCCGGGTCAGCTGATCCTGGCCGATCACCCCCATGGCCATGAGCACCTCGCCCACCCGACCACCATGTTGAGCCTGGCTGGCCAGGGCCTTCTCGAGCTGCTCGGGAGAGCACTCCCCCCGCTCGATCAAGATCTCACCCAGCAACTTGGCTTTGGCGATGGGAGCGCTCATTCGCGATGGCTCACCCGCAAGATCTCGGCGATCGACGTGAGCCCGGCCAACACCTTGCGCCGCCCATCTTCGAGCAGGGGCACAAGCCTGCCACTCTGCTCGGCCTGCCTGCGAATCGCTGGAGTGGGCTCGTTGCGGAAGGCCATGTCCCGCAGGGCCGCGTCGAGAATGAGCATCTCGAACACGGCCAGGCGCCCGGCATAACCGCTGAAGTCGCAAGCCCCACAGCCTTCTGCCCGGTAGAGGGTGCGCTCCCCGATTCGTTCGGGCGTCAGCCCCACAGAGCGCAACAAGGTCTCTTCAGGCACATGGGCCACCCGACACTCTGTACAGAGCCGCCGCACCAGCCGCTGGGCGATCACCGCCTGGATCGACGCGGAGACCAGGAACGGTTTGACGCCCATGTCGACGAGGCGGGCCAGGGCGCTCGGCGCGTCGTTGGTGTGCAGGGTGGCAAACACAAGGTGCCCGGTGAGGGCGGCTTGAATGGCCACCTCTGCCGTCTCGGTGTCGCGGATCTCGCCCACAAGGATCACGTTCGGCGCCTGCCGCAACATGCCCCGCAAGATGCGCGCGAAGCTCAGCCCGATGCGCTGACGCACCTGCACCTGGTTGATGCCCGGCAGTTCGTACTCCACCGGATCTTCGGCAGTGAGGATCTTCACGTCGGGACGGTTCAGCTCATTCAACGCCGCGTAGAGCGTGGTGGTCTTGCCCGAGCCCGTGGGCCCGGTGACCAGCACGATGCCGTTGGGCCGTCTGATCACATCCGCGAAGCGGCTGAGGTCTGACTCGTGAAAACCCAGCTCGCTCAGGGACACCAGACCCCGCTCCTTGTCGAGCAGGCGCATGACCATGGACTCGCCATGACTGCTGGGCAAGATCGAGGCCCGGATGTCGATGGACCGGCCAGCCACGGTGAGCGTCATACGGCCATCCTGGGGCTTCCGTTTCTCGGCGATGTCCATGCCCGCCATGATCTTCAGCCGCGACAACAAGGGCCCCTGGATGTCGCTCTCATGAGACGAGACCTCGGCCAGCACGCCGTCCTTGCGGTAGCGCACCCGCACTCGCCCTTCCATGGGCTCGACGTGAATGTCGCTGCACCGGGACTCGACCGCCGTGCTGATCATGGAGGTCACCAGGCGGATGATCGGCGCGTCGTCTTCTGCGCCCGGCTCACCGCCCATGGCCTGAGCCAAGTCAGAGTCGTGGCCACTCTCCGCGAGCCCATAGTAGTGGGCCATGGCAGCGGTGAGCCCACCAGGCGTGGTCAGGGCCGGGGTCAAATCCTGGTCGAGTACGAACTGCAGCGTATCGAGCGCGAAGCTCTTCAGTGGATCATCTATGGCCAGCACCAGCTGACCTCCACGATCGGAGACAGGGATCACACGATGCTCCTCGACCACATCTGCAGACACGCGGGCGATGATCTGGGCGGAGACCCGGCCTCCTCGGGCAACATCGGAGAGCAGGTCGACGAAGGGCAGCTTCTGTTGCCGAGCCAGCGCCCTCCAGACCTGCTCCTCGGTGGCGAAACCCAGCGCCAACAGCGCCTCCCCCAAGGGGATCTTGCGGTTCTTCTGCAGGGTCAACGCCTTGCCCACTTGCTGGGCGTCGACGACGCCCTGGGCAATCAGCAGTTCACCGAGGCGTTGGGCCATGGGTCAGGTCCCGTCAGACAGCATTGAGGGAGGGCATTCTGTGGGCAGGGATATGGCGAATCAAGCGACGTTGACACCCTCCGAAGCAGCCCATAGATTGCCTCAACGTCGAAGTCACGGCCGCATCACCCCTCGCCTTTGGCAAACGACTGCAGCGGGCAGACAAGGGTCTCGGTTCTTTCCAGGGCTCGGGCAGGACATCGGCTGGGCCAAGCCGCCGATCTTGACAGCAGGATTCTTCCCAAAGTGAAGCTCGTCACTCTCCTCCTCGCCACCCTGGCCCTGTCCTCGGTCAGTGGCTGCGCCTGCCCACCGCGGTCGAGCTCCTACGACACGCCCCTGGCCACCCTGGAGAGCTGGCAGAGCCACCTCTGCCATGACGACGCCCAGGGCGAATGGCGCTGCTTGTCTGCAGAGCTGCAACGGGCCATGGGTGGTTTTCAGACCTACGTGGCGGCGCGCAGGCAGATGATCGAGAACGACGGCGCGGCGACCTGGCTGCTGAGCCGAGCCGACCTCGCCGACTACGTCGTCAGTGGCTCCACCGACCCGGCCACTCGCCGGGCCGCCCTGGCCCTCGATGCCCGGGGGCAGCTGTTCGAAGTCGATTTCGTCCAGGAGACCTCAGCCCGCATCGATCTGGACGACGGACGGTTCCTGTTCGCCATCCTCGACGGCCCGCTGTCCGAACTGGTTCAGCTGCAGGTGGTCAATGGCCGAGTCAGTCGCCAGTGGATCGACCTTCTCCAGCCCATCATCGATCCGCGCGACCTCGAAAACATCCGTTCGGTGCAGCTCGAGCACCGCTGGAAGATCAACACCATCGCTGGCCTCAGACCCCAAGCAGGGAACACACCATGACTCGCTGGACCTACCTCTTTGGTGACGGACATGCTGACGGCAGCGGCTCCGACGGCGACTTGCTCGGCGGCAAGGGAGCCAACCTGGCCGAGATGACCCGCCTGGGCATTCCGGTCCCTCCGGGCTTCACCATCTCCACCGCGTGCTGCGCCGAGGTCCTCGCCCATGAGAACAGCTGGCCAGACGATCTGTCCGATGAGGTCACGGCCGCCATGGCCAAGCTTGAGTCCTGGACCGATCGGCGCTTCGGCGATCTGGAGCGCCCCCTGCTGGTCTCCGTCCGCTCAGGTGCCGCGGTCTCCATGCCCGGCATGATGGACACGGTGCTCAACCTCGGCCTCAACGAAGAGATCGTGAGCGCCATGTCCCAGAGCAAAGATGAGCGCCTCGGCTGGGACAGCTACCGACGGCTGATCATGATGCTCGGCGAGGTGGTGCTGGGCATCCCTCACCTGGCCTTTGAAGAGCGCCTCGAGGCTGCCAAACACGGCGCCGGCGTGACCGCGGACAACGACCTGCAGGTGCCCGACCTGCGCCGTCTGGTAGGGACCTTCAAGGACCTGATCATGGAGCAGACGGGGGCGCCGTTTCCTGAGGACCCCCACGAGCAGCTACGCCTGGCCATCTCGGCAGTCTTCCACTCGTGGAACACGCCGCGGGCGGTGAAGTACCGCGCCCTGCACGAGATCCACGGGCTGGCCGGCACGGCTGTCAACGTCCAGGCCATGGTCTTCGGCAACCGGGGCGAGACCTCCGCCACGGGGGTCTGCTTCACCCGCAATCCGTCGACCGGCGAGAATGTCTTCTACGGCGAGTTTCTGCAGAACGCCCAGGGCGAAGACGTCGTCGCAGGGACCCGCACCCCCCTCCCCATCGCCAAGATCGACGAGGTCCTGCCAGGCATGCTCGACCAGCTCCTGGCCATCAAGGATCGCCTCGAGCAGCACTATCGAGATGTCCAGGACATCGAGTTCACCGTGGACGATGGCGAGCTCTACATGCTGCAGACCCGCGCGGGCAAGCGCACCGCTACAGCTGCCGTTCGCATCGCCGTCGAGATGGTCTCCGAAGGACTGATCAACAAGGATGACGCGCTCTGGCGCGTCGAGCCGGCAGCCCTCGATCAGCTGCTCCACCCGACCTTCGACCCGTCAGCGCCTCGCAATGTGGTCGGCACGGGCCTGCCAGCCAGCCCTGGCGCGAGCTGCGGCCAAGCCGTCTTCACCGCCGATGAAGCAGAGGCCTGGGCAGCCGACGGCAAGGCGGTGATCCTGGTCCGCAACGAAACCTCACCCGACGACATCGGCGGCATGTACGCCGCCGCTGGAATCCTCACTGCACGAGGAGGGATGACCTCCCACGCAGCAGTGGTGGCGAGAGGCATGGGCACTTGCTGCGTCGCCGGCTGTGACGCCCTGCTCATCGACCCTGGGGGCCAGGCCGCGAAGATCGGAGCGAGCACCGTGAATGAAGGCGACTGGATCAGCCTGGACGGTTCGGCTGGCGAGATCATGCTGGGCCGCGTGCCGACCACCGAGCCCACCCTGTCCGGCGAGTTCGCCACGATCATGGAATGGGCCGACGAGCGCCGGACCATGAAGGTCCGCACGAACGCGGACACACCAGAAGACTCGCGCCGGGCCCGGGAGTTTGGCGCCGAGGGCATCGGCCTGTGCCGCACGGAGCACATGTTCTTCGGCGATGATCGCATCGCCGCCGTGCGCCGGATGATCCTGGCCGAAGATGATCGCCAACGCCAGGCAGCCCTCGACGAACTGCTGCCTCTGCAGCGAGCCGACTTCGAGGAGATCTTCACAGCAATGGAGGGCTTGCCCGTCACCATCCGGCTGCTCGACCCGCCGCTGCACGAGTTCTTGCCCAGTGAGCCGGGCCCCCAAGAAGCCCTGGCACGTTCGTTGGGTTGGACGGCCGCGACCGTGGCCAAGCGGGTGACAGAGCTCCACGAACTCAACCCCATGCTGGGCACCCGGGGCTGCCGCCTGGGCATCACCCACCCTGCCATCTACGACATGCAGGTGCAGGCCATCTTCGAGGCTGCAGGGCGGTGCCAACAGCGCGGCGTGGACGTCCATCCCGAGATCATGATCCCCCTGGTGGGCACTCTCGAAGAGCTGGCCGACCTGCGTTCCCGCATCGAAACGGCCGAACCCGAGTTGCGCAAGCTCTCTGGGTTCACAGGACAGGCGCTGATCGGCACCATGATCGAAGTGCCTCGAGCCGCTCTCACCGCCGGGTCCATCGCTGGCGCCGCCGACTTCTTCTCGTTCGGCACCAACGACCTCACCCAGATGGGCCTGGGGTTGTCCCGAGATGACACGGGCCCGCTGATCGCCGAGTACATCCGCCAGGGCATCTATGCCTGGGACCCCTTCGCTTCCATCGACCGTACCGGGGTGGGCCGCCTGGTCGAGCTGGCGACCCGAGAGGGGCGCGAGGCCAAGCCCGGCTTGAAGGTCGGCGTGTGCGGGGAGCACGGGGGTGACCCCCGGTCGATCCGCTTCTTCCAGTCGTGCGGCCTGGATTATGTGAGCTGCTCACCATTTCGTGTGCCCATCGCACGCCTGGCCGCAGCCCAAGCCGCGTTGGCCGCAGCGAACAGCTGAGCGAGTCTGACCTCTTCACGGAGTACGTCGCGAGAGCCTGGCAGCCCTCCCGGGAGGTGATCAGTGCATGGCGGGACCGGCAGCAGCCGCCCCCGGGCCAGCACCGCTCGTCCGGCCCGACGCGACGCTGCTATAAACGCGCAGCTCACCCCGGCCACCGCCATGGATCACGTCCGTCTGTGCGCTGACGGCAACGTCCGACAGGCCATCGCCGTCCACGTCGCCGAGCCCGCGGACCAGGCTCCCCAAGCGTTCTCCGGGCGACTGGCCAAAGAGGGTGAAGAGCTGCGCCCCGTTCGCACCAGAGAACACGTAGGCCGCCCCTGCATCGTCGAAGTGCGTGTCGTCGCCCGGAGCGCCCACGAGCACGTCATCGTGGCCGTCGCCGTCCACGTCCCCCGCAGCCGCCAGGCACCAACCGAAGGCATCGTCGGAGCGCCCGCTGCGCAGCTCGAACGCGTCGGCTGCCGAAGAGAACATGATCGTCGCCATGCCTGACTGAAGGTCTGGCAAGGCGAAAGGGGAGCAGTCGCCCCAGTCCGGTTCTCCGTCGCCGTCGAGATCTCCGAGTGCAAGAGCGGCTCGTGTCACCCCGGGGCCCTGTTCAGCCGTGAGCAGCGACCGTGCCCACGCAGGGCCCGGAAGACTGTCGAGAGCTGCAGCTACGCCGAACGGAAGCTCTGCCCCCACCAGCTCGGTCAGCGACTGGCCATCGTCGCAGCCAAAGGCCCGGGTGGAGATCTCGCCAGGGAGTGCAGGAGCCCCCACGACCAGGACCAGGCCGTTGGCCTCAGGGAGGTCGACCACAGCCAGCTTCGTTCCAAAGCCTGGCTCGCCGCGCAACGTGCGCAGCCGCGTGCCGTCAGCTCCGGAGAAGATGAGGACCTCGCCGCGCACAGAAGCGCCTACCGCCAGCTCATGGACCCCGTCGCCATCGAGATCGCCGAGAGTGACGACGCTCGCGCCGAAACCGTCGCCTAGATGGGCGGATGTCAGGGTGTAGAGCGGCTCCTGGGCAGAACTCAACGGAGCGCACAAGAGAAGAAGAGCTGCCATCACTGCTGAACGCATCGCACGCCTCCCGGTGGCCCACCAGCTCGGGCGCCGTCACGGCGCGACGAGACAGGCGGTCGCGGGAGCTACGGTATCCCCTCGTCGAGCGCGGGCGATGTCCACGGGGTGACCTCTCCGTGGCGTGCCGGGCTGGCACTGTGCACCCAACGCGTCGCGCGCCTCGGGCAAAGCCCTCGCCTGCCGTGTTCATCAGTTTCGGCGTCCGCCGTGTCTGGAACTGCATGACGGCTTCGAGCGGCGCCTCCGCTGCTCGACGGGCAGTCACCCCGCCTCCATTCGGTGGCGGCAGTGCCAGCGGCCAGGTCAGGCGAGCCACCAAGGTCAGCGAGCAATGCCAGGCTGACCTTGGTGACGCGGCCGTCTGCTAGAGAGAGGCTTCGTTCCAGATGACGAACTGGTTGTCGCCCATCTCCTTGGCCTTGGTCAGGCCCGTGGCTGCCCGGGCCTGGAACTCCTCCAGCTGGTCGAGGCCAGACTGGGGTGAGCAGCTGCCTCCCACGCTGACGGAGAAGCGACCCTCTGCCCGTTCCACCACGTTGTCCGTGAGCACGCGCTTGACGAAGGCACGCGCCCCATCCGTATCGCACCCCGGGAGCAAGACCATGAACCGTCCGGCCTCGCGGCGAGTGGACAGGTCGATGTCGCGGGAGGCGTTGAGGATCTCTCCGGCGACCGCGAGCTCGAGCCCCCGGCCTGCCCGTTCACCATCACGCTCGCAGATCTCTTCGAATCCTTCGATGTCGAAGAGCAGCAGCGTGTACGACCAACCGTACCGCCAGGACTTCTTGAACTCCTCCTCGAAACGCATCTGGAAGAAGTCATGATTGAGCAGACTCGTTGCGTCGTCCGTCAAGATTTCGACGAGGCTCTGCGAGTCCAAATGTATGCTAGCTGCCACTTTGCGATCTCCTATCGACCCGAGGCTCCGCTGAGAATCCATGGAGCACTTTGAGCTGTGGTTCAAGTTTACCGTAGCGGCACTTATCGTCGTCGCTGCGGGGTTGAGCTTGACCAAAAATGCAGAAAAACTGGCAGACGCCATGGGCTGGGGTCATGCGTTCGCCGGTTTCGTCATCCTCGGCTGGGCCACATCCCTGCCTGAGCTCACGATCTCCATCTCGGCTGTCACCGAGATAGGCTCCGCTGCCCTGTCCGTGGGCAACATCACCGGCAGCGTGATCTTCAACCTGGCCATCCTGGCCCTGCTCGAACTGATCGCCCTGCGCCACCGGGCCTCCGGCCTCGACGATGGCGGCATCGCTGCTCTGGGCATGTTCAACCTGGTGCTCATGGCCGGCATGCTCACGGTCATGTGGCGGCCCGATCTCGCCGTGGGCGCCCTCTCCCACAGCGTGGGCATCCTGCTCGTGGGCGGGTACCTGGCCACCACTGCTCACGCCTGGTTCAGCCAGAAAGGCGGGCCTGAGCTGAGGGCCAGCCCACGGTCCGGTCTGCCGTGGTCCATCATCTGGCGCTGCCTCGCTGCGGGGTCCGTGATCCTCGTCACAGGCATCTGGCTCAGCCACATCGGCGAGGAGATGGCTGCCACCTACGATCTGGCGGAAGGCGTGGTGGGCACCCTCTTCCTGGCCTGCGTGAGCTCCCTGCCAGAACTGGTCACCGGCCTCGGTGCCGTGAAGCTCGGTCTGCTGACCATGGCCACCGCATCGATTTTGGGCAGCAATATCTTCAATCTGGGCATCCTCGGCGTGTGCGACCTGCTCTACCAGACAGGGGAGCGCGCGGGGGTGCCCATCGTCGTGGCCGCTGACGACTCTCAACTGACAGCCAATGTGCTCGCAGCCCTGCTCATGACTGCCCTGGCTCTGGGCGCAGTGAGTCTACGAACCCGCGCTCAAGTCCAGTTTGCACGAGTGGCCGTCGCTCTGGCCATGATCGGGATTTACAGCGTAGCCTTGATCTGAGCCCTCAACGAACCGGAGGCGCGTCGAGGCGCGCAGGGGCCAGCACCACACGATCGCCAAACACGACCGGCCGGGTCAGGCCTGCTCGGCAGCCTGCAACGCCTCGGTGGTCCACTCGAGGTTGCAGGCGGTTGTCTGCACATCGTCGAGATCGTCCAGGGCGGACAGCAGACGCACCAGCAGGGCGACCTTGTCGACGTCCTCCACGACCACCGTGGTCTTGGGCAGCGCAGCGATCTCACTCTTCTCCGGTCGGAAGCCTGCTGCCTCCAGGGCCTCTGCCACCGTGCCGAACGCTGTGGGCTCGGCGGTGATCTCGAAGCCACCGTCGGCTGGGGTGCAATCCTCTGCGTCCCCCTCCATGGCGGCCATCATGATCTCTTCTTCTTGCTCCGGCTCGCCGGACACAAAGAAGATCGCCTTGCGCTCGAAGGTCCAGGCCACCGAACCCGCCTCGCCCAGATTGCCCCCGTGCCGATCGAGGGCGATGCGGACATCGCCCACAGTGCGATTGCGGTTGTCCGTCAGGGTCTCGACCAAGATTGCCACACCCCCGGGGCCGTAGCCCTCGTAGGTGATCGCATCCATGGCAACGCCTTCACCGCCGCCGCTGCCCTTGAGGACCGCCCGCTCGATGGCGTCCTTGGACATGTTGTCGGCCTTGGCGCGATCGATCGCGTAGCGCAGGCTCAAGTTCATGGCGATGTCACCGCCGCCATTGCGGGCCGCCGTCATGATCAAGCGGGCATGCTTGCTGAAAGCATTCGAGCGCTTTGCATCCACCGCCTTCTTGCGGTGCATGATGTTCTTGAACTTGCTATGGCCTGCCATGACAGCTCTCCAACATCAGCAGCAGACGATCTTCTGAGGCGTCACCGCGGCTGGCAAGCATCTACGATCCGAGGGATCCATGCCACCGTTGCCATCTTCGCCCTCGCCGCCACGGCAGAGTTCGGCGGGCTCCGCCGAGCTGCCACTCACTGGCCGAGCGCCAGGGCCGGTCGACACGGCGAGAATCTTGAGCCGCTGCAGAGGCCACCGAAGCAGCCCCTGCAGCGAGCCAACGCTGAGATCAGCGCTTGCTGAACTGGTACTTACGACGGGCCTTGCGCTGACCGTACTTCTTGCGCTCGACCATTCGGCCATCGCGCGTCAAGAAGCCACCGGCACGCAACGCTTCGTCTTGCTCGGGCTCCACCTTCAGCAGGGCCCGGGCGATGCCGAGCAGCAAGGCACCAGCCTGTCCGGTGGGACCACCGCCGTTGATGTTGGCAAAGATATCGTAGCGACTCTCGGCACCAGCAGCCTCGAGGGGAGCCATGATGGCCACCCGGTGGCTGAGCACCGGAAAGTACTCATCCCAAGGCCGACCGTTCACGATGATCACGCCCGTACCAGCGCGCAGGCGCACGCGAGCGACGGACGTCTTGCGACGACCGGTACCCCATGCGTATTCCTTGGCACCCAGAACGAGGGGTGCAGCCTTGGGGGCCGGTGCCACGACAGGGTCAGCGACGACGGTTTCGGGGGTCACGGTGACCTGTGCATCTTCGGTCATGGGTCAGGAGTCCTTGGGCTGGAACTCGGTCATGTCGACCGCGGTGGGTTGCTGGGCGGCATGGGAATGCTCGCTACCGGCGTAGATCTTCAGCTTCTTGAGCATCTGGCGACCCATGCGGGTCTTGGGCATCATGCGCCGCACAGCCAGTTCGAGAACGCGCGTGGGATGCTTCTCAAGCATGTCGCCCACAGACATCTCGCGCAGGCCACCGATGTATCCGGTGTGCCAGCGATGCATGCGGTCATCGCGCTTCGAGCCGCTCATGAACACCTTCTCGGCATTCAGCACGATCACGAAGTCGCCTGTGTCCACATGGGCCGTGTAACGACCGTGATGCTTGCCTTGCAGCACCATGGCGATGCGTGCGGCCAAGCGCCCGAGGACAGCGCCGTCGGCATCGAACAGCTGCCAGGCAGCCTGCACCTCACCCGGCTTGGCGTGATAAGTCTTGTTCATGGATCAGTGATCAATCTGCAAACGGGCAGGTCGGCGAGTCGGGTCATGCCGCAGGGAGCAAGAAGGCCCCTGACCAGGCACTCTGGCCAACAATGGCCAAACATCCAGCCGGTGGGGTCCTGAGGAGGACCTTTCCCGACCAGATGTCGAATCGCCCAGGATAGCAAAGCGGGCTGATTGATCAACCAGCGAGGGCAATGCCTCTGGCTAGGGGACCATGAGCAACTCTGGCCGGTCGAGCCACAAGACCACCCTGGCCACGCCGATCAGCCCTGGCCGCTGCTCCGCCACCTCTAGCAACTGGGCGATTCGAGCCTCTACCGGCAGGTCTACCGCCGAGAACTCACTCTTCATGGCCGATCGCCCCCACTCGATCTCGACCCCGGACGCCGTGGTGAAGAGCACCCTCTGCTCGGCGGTCAGCTGCACGGAGATCAGGTCGATTTCCTGGGCAGCCAACTCGGCGCGCCAGGGCAGGACCTCCGCAGCAGCCGCGGCACACTCGGCGATGTCCTCAAGGGACAGGGCTCCCATCATGACCAGAGGCGCGGGATCGAGACGCACCTCGCCCTGCCCCATGATGGTCCCCCTGGGCCCTACCCAATCGCCGTTGAGGAGCACCATCACCGGGCGTCGCACCTCGAGGCGAACCTCCGCACGGCCCGGAAACTGGGGGTTCAGGTCCAGAACGACCGAGACCCAGGGAGAGAGTCGGTCGAGGCGGGCTCGCCAGGCAGAGAGCGCCCCCGGGTCTCGCAAGGACACGGGCCCAGGCAGCCCAGCGCTGAGATCTGCGGCAATGGCCCTGGCCGTCACCTCTCCCAGCCAGGGCGGGCGGCCCAGAACGGTGACCCGGTCCGGACGGACGGTGAAGCGGCTGCTCGAGCCGGCAGCCTCGTCGGCCACCCAGATGAGCATGCCCACGCCGACCGCGAAGACCGCGGTGAGCAGGGGCGCTGCCGTCCGTTTGATGAGCTGATCGATGGCGATGCGGTCCATGGCCAGAGAATAGGCAGGAATGACTCCAGACCCAGTGGGTAATCTCTTCGAGTCGCACCCACTATCTCGGGGACAACTCCAGCCGTGCCAGACCAACCCAGCCAGCCTAGCGATCCCCAGAGCCAGTCCGACGGCTCTTCGAAGTCCAGCCGACAGAAGGCGGGTCGCAAGAAGAGCACCTCTCGACGGCGGCGGACGCGGCGCAGCACTCCCAAGGAGGAAGCGGCCTCGGCGAGCACCCCGAAGGCCACCAAAGCCACGACCAAGAAGGCGGCTGGAGGGTCGACAAGGGGCAAGGGCCCCGGCGCCGCCAAGAAGAAGGCCGGTGCGGGCAAGAAGAAGCGGCAGAACAAGAAGGTTGCTGAGACCACAGCGCCTCAGCAGGAGAGCCGCCCCCGCAAGCCAGGGCCTGTGCACGGCAGCGGTGGGCTGTTGATCGGCGGCAGCTCTCGGAGCGGCAAGGGCAAGTCCAAGCCCAGGCGCAAGCCTCGCGACACACCCGCCCCACCCACAGGGCCCCGAGAGACGTTTCGTGGGCTGACCCTCAACGACTTCCAGATGCGCGCCCTCGGCCCCTTGCGAGAAGGTCGCCCCGTGCTGCTCGCCGCCCCCACCGGCGCCGGCAAGACGCTGGTAGCCGAGTTGGCCATCGACATGAGCCTGAAGGTCGGCAAACGCGCCATCTACACCGCGCCCATCAAGGCCCTCAGTAACCAGAAGTACCGCGACTTCAAGGACATCGACCCGGACATGGTCGGGCTGATGACCGGCGACGTCACCATCAACCCGGGCGCGTCCGTGTTGATCATGACCACCGAGATCTTTCGCAACACGATCCTGGAGAACCCCGAGAGCCTGTCCGACGTGGACACCGTCGTCTTCGACGAGATCCACTACATGGACGACCCGGAGCGAGGCACGGTCTGGGAAGAGAGCATCATCTTCGCTCCCCAGCACATTCGTTTCGTCTGTCTCTCAGCGACGATCAGCAACCTGAACCAATACGGCGATTGGATCAGCTCGGTCCGGGGCAAGACGGTCGAGGTCATCCGCCACACCGAGCGCCCTGTGCCCCTCGACCACTACCTGTTCTTCCCCGCGGGAGGGCTGCGACGCATCACCGGCAAGGTCAAGTTTCCGGCCGAGCACATCAAGGCCTACGCCAGACGAGGGCGCCCACCGCGAGTCGCCGACCGCAACGCCATCGTCGAGCGGCTGGTCAGGGACAAGAACCTGCCGGCCCTGTTCTTCTGCTTCTCCCGCCGAGACTGCGAGCGTCGCGCGCTGGAGACGTCTTCGAAGGTCGACCTGCTCGAGCACGACGAGGCCCGGACCATCGAGGGGCTCTTCGATGAGGTCTGCCAGACCTTTCTGATCGAGCCGGACGCAGAGGTCGAAGAGCTGCGCAGCCTGGTGCGGCGAGGCATCGCGTTCCACCACGCGGGCATGTTGCCTCTGCACAAAGAGCTCGTCGAGCGGCTGTTCACCTCGGGACTGTTGCGCCTGCTGTTCGCCACCGAGACGTTCTCGCTGGGCATCAACATGCCCGCCCGTGCCGTGGTCTTCGCCTCCCTGCGCAAGTTTGACGGCAAGGGCTTCGGCCCGCTCAAGGTGCGCGAGTATCAGCAGATGGCTGGACGGGCAGGCCGGCAAGGCATCGATGATCAGGGCGTGGTGGTCTCGATCGTGGACGACCATCGGGTGCAGCCCGGGGACATCGAGCACATGGTCAGCAACGATGTCGAACCGATCTTGTCCCGCTTCAACCTGTCCTACTCGAGCCTGATCAACCTGCATCGCACGCTGGGCGGTCGGTTGCATGAAGCCTGGGAGCGCTCGTTCAACAACTTCCAGTGGTCGTCCATGAGCAACCGCAAGCGGGAGAAGAACAGCGAGAAGCAGCGCGCTGCCATCGACCGACGCCTGGCCTTGCTCTCAGAACGGGGCTACATCACTCCTGACGGCGTCACGCCCAAAGGGCAGCTCGCGGCCAGCATCAACGGCTACGAGCTGCAGGTCGTCGAACTCTACGAGTCGGGCTTGCTCGAGTGGATGAGCGAGATCCAGATCGCCATCGTCTTCGCGGCCATCTGCTTCGAAGAGCGCAAGAACGACCTCTTCAAGCGCATGAAGCCCGGCATCATGGGCAGCGCGCGCAAGGATGTCGAGACCGTGGTGGGCCAGCTCATCAGCCATGAAAAGACGCTGCACATTCCGCCTACGATCAAGGCGCCCAACTTCAAGATCGGCATCGTGGTTCACGACTGGTGCAAGGGCGCCACCTTCGATGAGATGCGCGACCACACCAACTCGCCCAACGGCGATCTGGTCAGAGTGATGCGCCTGACCGTCCAGCTGCTGCGCCAGTTGCGCGGCTCCCTGCCTGCGGGCAGTCCGCTGATGCGCCCCATCGACCGGGCCCGAGATCTGCTGAACCGCAGCGAGGTGGACGCTGCCCGACAGCTCAGCCTTGGCTAGGAGTCGGCGCGAAAATGCCAACGCTAGCCCATGGCCACACGCCGCCCTCGGGTGGTGAAATAGGCGACATGACGACGACCAACGCAGCCTCAAAAGACGTTCGCACCGAATCCGACTCCCTGGGCGAAATCCAGGTTCGCAACGACCGCTACTGGGGTGCACAGACCCAGCGTTCGCTGCAGAATTTCGTGGTCGGCAGGCACCGCTTCACCCGGCCCATGATCCGCGCCCTGGGCCTGCTCAAGCACGGCGCGGCGCAGGTGAACGCCGAGTTGGGACTGCTGGCCGAAGACAAGGCAGCGCTCATCGCCAGAGCCGCGGCCGAAGTGGTCGCCGGCACCCTCGACGATCACTTCCCCCTGGTGGTCTATCAGACCGGCTCCGGCACCCAGACCAACATGAACACCAACGAGGTCATCTCGAACCGAGCCATCGAGATCGCCGGGGGCGTGCTGGGCAGCAAGGCCCCCATCCATCCCAATGATGACGTCAACAAGAGCCAGTCGAGCAACGATACGTTTCCCACGGCCATGTCCATCGCTGCGGCCGAGCAGACGGCCAAGCGTCTGCTGCCTGCTGTCGCCGCCCTGCGCTACGCGCTGAACGAGAAGGCCGTGGCCTTCGCCGAGGTGGTCAAGATCGGCCGCACCCACCTCATGGATGCCACCCCCCTGACCCTGGGCCAGGAGATCTCGGGCTGGGTCAGCCAGCTCGACCACTCCATCGAGCACATCAAGGCGGCCCTGCCACACGTGTACGAGCTGGCCATCGGCGGCACGGCGGTGGGCACAGGCCTCAACACACACCCCGAGTATGCTGAGCGAGTGGCGCAGGCCTTGGCGAAGGCCACGGGGCTGCCGTTCACCTCCGCGCCCAGCAAGTTCGAGGCCCTGGCAGCCCACGACGGCCTGGTGAACCTGTCGGCGACCTTGCGCGGTCTGGCCATGTCACTGATGAAGATCGCCAATGACGTGCGCTGGCTGGCCAGTGGCCCTCGCTGCGGGTTGGGCGAACTGTCCATCCCTGCCAACGAACCGGGCAGCTCGATCATGCCCGGCAAGGTCAACCCGACCCAGAGCGAATCCATGACCATGGTGGCCGTGCAGGTCTTCGGCAACGATGCCGCGGTGGCCTTCGCTGGCAGTCAGGGCAACTTCGAGCTGAACGTCTACAAGCCAGTGATGATCCACAACGTGCTCGACTCCCTTGAACTGCTCGCAGACTCGTGCGACTCGTTCAAGACCCGCTGCGTCGATGGCCTGCAACCGGACAAGGCTCGCATTGAAGAGCACCTGACCAACTCCCTGATGCTGGTCACCGCGCTCAACACACACATCGGCTACGACAAGGCAGGCAAGATCGCCAAGAAGGCCTGGGCCGAGGGCACCACCCTCAAGGCCTCTGCGCTGGCCTTGGGCTATCTCTCCGAGGAGCAGTTCGACGAGTGGGTCGACCCCTCGAAGATGTTGGGCCCTACTGGCTGATCAGCAGCGCCAGTGGTGCGGCCCGCCGCTGACTTCAGGACACGCGAGCCGCTCGCCGTCGCGCGGGCATGGTCACCAGCCACAGGCCGACACCCACTCCCAAGGCGGTGAGCAGCAGCGCGGGCTCGGGACGTTCGCCCAGCACGGCGATGCCCAGCCCGCCGGCAATCACCGGCTGCAACAGGACATAGGCGGCCGTGTTCGAGGCCGTCGTGCGCGCCAGCACGATGATGTTGCCCACGTACGCGAGCACCGTGGGAAAGACCAGCACACCGACCAGCGCCCACCAATGCTGGGGGCCCGCTGCGCTGGGGATCCAATCGACGTCGAGGGCGAACCAAGGGGCGGTGAGCAGTCCGAAGAAGAACACCCAGGCCAGGACCACCACCTGGGGCAAGCGCTTGAGCAACGGCTTGGCCAGCACCAGATAGAGGGCGTAGCTGATGCCGTTGAAGGTCATCAGCAGATCACCGGCGAAGGTCTCCTGGCCCACCGAGGCTCCCCGTTGCACGAACAGCCAGGCCACGCCGCTCACCGCGCAGGCGATGCCCACGGCCCGGCGTCGAGTGAGCCGCTCTTGCCCGGCGATGACCACGACAGCACAGGTCACCACGGGGATCAGACACATCAGCAGACCTGCGTTCACGGCGGTCGACCGGGACAAACCCTCAAGGAACATGAGCTGGTTGAGGGTGATGCCCAGCAGGCTCAGGCCGAACAAGGCGGGGAGATCAGACAGGGGCGGCAGCACCTTGCGACCGTGCCGCCGCCAGGCCAGCAGACCGATGGCACAGAAGCCCACCAGCAGACGCCAGACCAGCACGGCCCGAGGAGGGAAGGTCTCCATGGCGACCTTGCCCAGCATGGGAAACACGCCGAAGCAGAGTTGAACGGCGATCAGCAGCAGACGTGTAGGGGCGTCCAAGTGTCAGCGGGCCAGCAGCTCGACGAGCCGCGCGGACCAGGCTTCCATGGCCCGATCGATCAGAGCTCCGGCCAGCTCGTAGTCGCCCTGGCTCAGCCCGTAGGGGTCAGCGACGTCGTGCCCCTCCGCGCCAGGGACCGCGTCCTGAAACAGCGCCAGCTTGCGCTCGGTCATGTGTGGCCAGCGAGACGCGACCGTCCGTTTGTGCGCGGCGGATGCGCAGAGCACAAGGTCCGTGGAGTGCAGCAAGGGCAGGGCCAAAGGCTGGCTGCGGTGCCCAGAGAGGTCGACGCCCAGAGACTCCGCCACGGTCTGCATGGCTGCGGTGGCTTGCTGCCCCTCGGGTGCGGCGACGCCAGCAGACTGAACGTCCACGTTGAGGACGCCTGCCTGGGCCAGATGTTTCTGCAACAGCGCCTGCGCCAGCGGGGATCGGCAGATGTTCCCGGTGCAGACAGTGGTCACCACGTACAACTCCGTCATGAACGGGCCTCCTTCTCGGTCAGCAACTCGGTGTAGACAGTCAGGGTGCGCTCGACCATGGCGGGCAGGGCGAAACGTTCGAGCAGGCGCATGTAGCCAGCCAGTCCTCGGGCCAGGCGGTCGGCGTCATTCTCCAGACCGCTCTGGATGGCGTCGGCGAGTGCGCCAGGGTTGCCCGGGGGCACCAACCAACCCGAGACCCCGTCGGCCACCACCTCGGGGATGGCCGAGACATGGCTGGCCACCACGGGCAGCTTCACCGCCATGGCCTCCAAGAAGACCAGGCCCAAGCCCTCCCAGAGGGATGGCAGCACGAAGAGGTCGGACGCTGCCAGGAGATCTGGCACGTCGTGGCGAATGCCCAGGAAGCGCGCCCGACAACCCAGGCCCAGCTGCTCGGTCAGGGCTTGCAGCCGAGCCTCTCCGTCGCCGAACGGGTCGCCCCCGACGACCAACAAGGTCACGGACTCGGGCAGCCGGCTCAGGGCATCCAGTAAGGTGGGATGGTCCTTCTGCGGCGCCAACCGGCCCACGCAGATGAGCACGGGAGCGTCTTCGGCCAGGCCCAGCTCGCTGCGCACTTCGGCGCGGCTCCGGGCGGGCAGCAGGGCTTCGGCATCGACGCCATAGTAGATGCGCGTGATCTTGCTCATGGGCACATGGCCGTGGCGAGACACGAAGCGGGCCACGTGATCAGAGAGGGCGATGACCCGGTGCACGCGGCGGGTGAGAAAACCATGCACCCAACCCACCGATCGCTTCAGCAAGGCCCGCTCGTCGTTGTGCTTGCTGGACACGATCACCGGCACGCCAGCCTGGGGCGCCACCCACGCACCGAGGGCGTCCGCCTTCAGCAGGTGCGTGTGGAGAACGTCGGGAGCGAGCGCTCGCAGCAGGGCGCGCAGGGCCGCCGCCGCTGACAGGGTCTGCCGGGCGCTCTGCATGGGCACGTGATGTACGTCCATGCCGCCCAGGCGGAACTCCTCCTCGAGCGACCCTTGGCCCTTGAACCAGACCACACCGACCTCGTGGCCTCTGGCCACCTGAGCCGCGCCCAGCCAGAGCAGATGCTTCTCCGCTCCGCCCACGTCAAGGGTCGTGATCAAGTGGATGATCTTCACAGCTGCTCCCCTCCCGTCCCCAGGATCTCGCGGTAGACGGCGAGGGTGCCGTCGATCATGTGGTCGATGGTAAAGGCCTCGGTCACCCGACGAGCGGCCGCGGCGGACAGTTCGCGACGCAGCTCCTCGTCGGACAGCAGACCGCTCAAGGCCTGGGCCAAGGCGGCGCTGTCGTCTCGCGGGACGATACAGCCACAATCTGGATGGCCAGGCCCGGGCAGCAAGACCTCCGGGCTGCCGTTCACTGCGCTCGAGACGCAGGGCAGACCCGCCGCCAAGGCTTCGAGAAGTGCGTAGCTGAGTCCTTCCCAGCGAGAGGGCAGGCAGAAGAGGTCCATGGCGTCGTGGCACGGGCTCACGTCGTCGCGCCAACCGGTGATGTGCACCCGATCCGCCAGACCCAACCGAGCAGCTTGTTGGCGCAGGGGCTGCTCCAACTCGCCGTGCCCCACCAGCAACACATGCACCTCGGCGGGAAGCTGGGCCAGGGCATCGACCAGCAGGTCATGGCCCTTGGCGTCGTTGAGCAGGCCCACCGTGCCCACCACCTGCGCGTCTGGCGGAATGCCGAACTCAGCCCGCACCTCTGCGCCACCTTGCGGGTCTTGAAACGGCGCGGGGTCGATGCCATTGGGCACCACTCGGCCCCGGTCCACGGTGCTCACCCCCAAAGACACCCCCTGCTCCCGCTCACCCTCTGACACATGAATCAGTCGGTCTGTGACCCGCCCCAGCAGGCGCTCGGTGGCCAGGATCAGACCGGGCGGACCGGGCGCCTCGCCGCCCTGCCCCTTGCCGCCATCGAAGGCCGCCGCGTAGGTGTGCGGCGTGTGCACCCGCGCGGCTCCGGAGAGCATGGTGCCCACGGCACGACCCAAAGCGCCGGCCTTGCTCGAATGGGTGTGGATCACATCGAAGCGTCGATCGAAGACCGTGCCCGCCAGGGCCAGGGCGTGACCCACATCGGTGAGGGGCTCGATCGGCCGGACCATGTCCAGCTGGTGGACAGCGATGCCAGCCGCCTCCATGGCTGCCAGGTCCTCGACCATGCGCGGCTCACGCAACGTGGACGCCACCACCTCCACGGTGTGGCCCCGGCGAGACAGACCGTGGGCCAGGTCGCGCAGGTGTCGGCGGGTGCCGCCGATGGTGCACTCCATGATCTGCAGGACGCGCACGTGGTCTCCGGCGGGTCGGCCCAAAGGCTCGAACGGTTCAGGGGGACATCAAGAGGGACAGCAGGGATCAGACAACCTCGCCGTAGCAGACCTCGCCACGTCGGGACTGGTACCCTGCCCCGCCGAGGCTAGCGCAGCCTCGCTTGCTTTCAAGGCGGCCCCTCCCGGCCGTCCCTGATTCCTCTCAATTGTGGGACTCACCGTGAAGCTGTTCGTCACCGGGGGAGCTGGCTTCCTGGGCCGCAAGATCTGTGTCGCCGCCCTGAACGAAGGACACGAAGTGGTCGCCATGAGCCGCCACCCGGAGCGGGTCCAGGGCCTGCCTGACGAGGTCACTCTGGTACCAGGCGAGCTCACAGATGAGCAGCAACTGAGCGACCTGCTGGCCTCGACCCGGCCCGACGCGGTGATCCATGCCGCCGCCGTGGTCACCGACGACGACCCCCAGCTGCGGCCTGTCAACGTGGGCGGCACCGAGGCGCTGATCGCCGCCCTCAAGGCCCACGGCAGGGCCCAGGGCCGCCCCCCCCGCCTCGTCCTGGTCTCCACCTTTTCTGTGGAGGACATCCCCCCGACGGCCTACAGCGAGAGCAAACGGGAGGCCGAGGACCTGGTCAGGGAGTCTGGCCTGGAGCACGTCATCCTGCGTCCGGCGCTGATCTACGGGCCCGGCGACGGCACCAACACCCCGGCCCTGGTGAGCCGCATGAGTTCGGGGGCCCACTGGATCCCCGCCGGGGGCGCCACCCGCATTCAGCCTGTCTTCGTCGAGGATGCTGCCGCTGCCGTAGTGGCCGCAGCCACCCTGCAGGATATCGGGGGACAGACCTACCGGCTGGCCGGGCCCGAGCCCGTGAGCGTGCGGGCCTACCGGGAGGCCGTGCGGGACGCCACGGGAGGCCGGGCCGTGGTCAGGGCCATCCCCCTGGGCTTGTTTGGCCTGGCCGCATGGTTTCTGGGGCTGGTGGGCAAGGCCGGAGCCCAGCAGGTGCTGCTCTTCCACCGGGCAGATCACGCCGTAGACATAGAGAGCAGCCGGCGAGATCTGGGTTTCAGCCCTCGTAGCCTCGCCGCGGGGCTCGCCGCGACGTTCCGCTGACCCACCGCCAGCAAACGGCCGTGCCGCCATGACCCCCGTGAGGTGCAGCGCTCTGGCACAGGCTGCCGGGCTCAGGCTGCCCAGGCCAGGCTGCCCAGGGTCAAGCTCCGCCGAGCGACACTCCCGGTACGCCGTCAGCCCCCATGGTCTGGACCGTCCTGATCACCCATTGGCCGATCAGGTCGGCTTCCAGGTTGATCGGGTCGCCCACGGCCAGGCGGCCCAGGCTCGTGATCTCGAGGGTGTGGGGCACCAAGGCCACCACCAGGCGGTCGGGGGCCCACTCGGCCACTGTCAGGCTCACCCCATGCAGGGTCACCGAGCCCTTGGGCAGGCAAGATTGGGCGAAAGAGGCCCCGCAGGCCACTCCCAGGCGCACCTCTCCGGGCAGGCGTTCGACCGCATCGATCAGGCCCGTCCCTTCGACATGACCTTGGACCAGATGCCCATCGACCCGGTCGCCAAAGCGCAGCGCCCGCTCGATGTTGCTCTCATCGCCGACCTTCAGCCCACCCAGGGTGGTCTTGTCGAGAGTCTCGGTGATCACATCAAAGGAGGCCTGGTCCCCATTCAGGGCTGCCACGGTCAGACAGACCCCATCGACAGCGATGCTGTCGCCCAGGGCTGTCAGGGGGCAAGGTCGGGCATCAGGCTGGGCGTCAGGGCCCTCTGCGCCTCTCAAACCAGCCAGGTCGAAGATCAGCCGCCGTCGGCCCTCCTGGTCGTGGACCTCTTGCAGGGGGCAGGTCGTTTCGATGATGCCGGTAAACATGGCCAGGCTGCGGGTTGGAGGGGAGGAGCGCTCAGGGAACCGGTCTTGACCTCAGGGTGCGCGAATCTACACTAGCTGGTTTCGCCCATGGGTTTAAGACCACGAATCTGGGAGCCGGCAGCTGCCGTCCCTCGACCGTGGTTCTGTTTCATGAACGTCCAAGTCCTGACCCTCTTCCCCCGGCTCTTCGAGGCTTTCCTCGATGAGAGCATCGTGGGCATCGCCCGGGCTCAGGGTGCGTTGTCTGTCGACCTGATCGACTACCGCAGCTATACGGACGACAAGCACAACACAGTGGACGACCGCCCCTACGGCGGCGGCCCCGGCATGGTCATCAAGCCCGAGCCTGTTTTTTCGGCGGTCGACGACGTCTTGTCCCGCCGCCCCGAGGGTGGCGCCAAGACCGCCATGGTCCTGTTCACGCCCACCGGCGAGACGTTCGACCACGGCAAGGCCAGCTGGCTCGCCGAGCAAGACGACGTGCTCATGCTCTGCGGTCGCTACGAAGGCTTCGACGAGCGCATTCACAAGGGCTACCCCTGGACCGAGCTGTCCCTGGGCCCGTACGTCTTGTCCGGCGGTGAGTTGCCCGCCATGGTGGCCATCGAAGCGGCCAGTCGATTGCTGCCCGGTGTCCTCGGACACTCCGAGTCTGCAGCGAACGATTCGTTCTTCGACGACTCCCTCGACCACCCGCACTACACACGACCTCCCCGTTTCCGCGGTCAGGATGTTCCTGACGTCCTGATGAGCGGCGACCACGCAGCAATTGATGCCTGGCGACGCGACCAGGCAGAGCACCGCACGGCCGCTTGGCGTGCGGCGCGACATCCGTAAGTTACGAAAGGCAGAACCGATGAGCACCCGACTCGACCACCTCGAAGCCGCTCACGCGAAGACCAACATCCCCCAGTTCAAAGTGGGCGATCACGTCTCCGTGGGCGTCCTCATTCGTGAGCCGCCCCCGCCGGGCGCCAAGAAGCAAGAGATGCGCACCCGCGTGCAGCACTTCATCGGTGACGTCATCGCCGTCGGTGGCAGGGGCCTGGGCCGGTCGTTCACCGTGCGTCGGGTCTCCCAGGGCGAGGGCGTCGAGCGCGTCTTCCCCTTCCACTCACCGCTGATCAAGGACATCGAGATCCTCCGTCGCGGCGACGTCCGCCGGGCCAAGCTCTACGATCTCCGTCACAAGAGCGGCAAGGCGGCACGCATCAAGGAGCGCACCATGCGCAAGGGCGAGGCGGCCGCACTGCGGGCCCAGTCCAATCCTGGCACTGCTGCCCCCAGCGCACCCACTACCGAAGACTCCTGACTTCAGGCCTCACTTCTCAATCCACTCTCCTCACTGAAGCTGGAGCGCCGTCGTGGCTCGCAGGCTGACCTGGATCGTTCTCGCACTCGCCCTTGCCATCTACGGCATCATGGCTCGTCCCCTCGTGCTCGGCCTCGACCTGAGGGGCGGCGTGACCATGCGCTACGAGCTCGACGCATCGGACACCGCAGACGCGGACTCTGATCTGAACGCCGATATCGACGCCACCGTCGAGACGCTGCGCACTCGGATCAACACCTACGGCATCAGAGAATCTGCGATCACCCGCCAGGGTGAACGTGAGATCGTGATCGAGCTGCCCGGTTCCTCCAAGGAGGAGTCGGACACGGTCAAGTCGGTGGTGTCCCGGGTGGGACGGCTCGAGTTTCGGATCATCATGCGCCGGGGCGGCGAAGACGATGATGTGCGCGACAACATCGTCATGGCCGATCAGGTCAAGCGCCTGGCTGCCTACCTGGAGGAAGACGGCAGGGCCACCACGACCCCTGGTGAGCTGACTCTTACTGGCCTGGACACGGCCGTCCCCGACGGCACGCTCTATCGCTGGTACGGCTACAGCGATGAGCAACTCGGGATCCGCCGGGGTGTCCACGAGCTGACCGACGAGGTCACCATCGAGGGCCTGTTGGTCACCGAGCCCCTGACCACCGACGATTTTCAGCTGGTCAAGATCGAGCGGGGCGAAGACCACAACTTCACCGGCGCGGACATCTCCAGCACGGGGCAGAGCCAGGACGAGCGTGGCGGAGCCGCCGTGCGCGTGGACATCCGCCCCGACCGGGCCGCCGCCTTCGGCGACTGGACCGAACCGAACATCGGGCGGCTCATGGGCACCCTGCTCGACGGCCGACTGGCCCAGGAGCCGGCCACGATCCAGAGTCGACTGAGCACCAGCTTTCGCATCAGCTCGGGCAAGCCCACGGGCTTCTCGACCTCTGAGATCAAAGAGTATCTGACGGTCATCAACTCGGGCAGCCTGCAGATGAAGCCCCGGCTGCTCTACGAGAACACCGTGGGGCCGAGCCTGGGCGAAGCCTCCATCTCGGCGGGCCTCAACGCGTCCGTCGCCGGTTTCCTGGCCATCATCCTGTTCATGGTGGCCTACTACCGCATCAACGGCGTGATCGCAGCCTTCTGCCTGTTGATCAACATGACCCTGCTCACCGGCCTGCTGATGTTCCTCGGTGCCACGCTCACCCTGCCAGGCATCGCCGGACTCATCCTGACCCTGGGCATGGCCGTCGACGCCAACATCCTCATCTTCGAGCGCATGCGCGAAGAGGCCGACCGGGCCAAGAGCGTGGGGCAGGCGATCAAGCTCGGCTACGAGAAGGCCTTCTCGACCATCCTCGACGCCAACATCACCACCTTCGTGACCGCCTGGATCCTCTACAAGGTGGGCACGGGGCCGGTGCGAGGCTTCAGCGTCATCCTGATGCTGGGCATCGTGACCTCGGTGTTCAGCGTTCTCGTGGTCGGACGCGTCATCTACGACAACCTCGTAGACCGCGGCTTCGCCAACATCACCATGGGCCGGCTGCTCAAGAAGGAGACGAGCATCGGCTTCATGGCCAAGGGGCGCGGCGCCCTGATGGTCTCTGCGGTTGTGGTGGTCATCAGCCTCGCGGCCTTCTTCATGGGCAGTCGCGACAAGTACGGGCTCGACTTCCTGGGGGGCTACAAGGCTCACGTGGCGCTCTCTGCTCCCGCGACCCAGGCCGAGGTGACCCAGTGGCTCTCTGACTCGTCGTTTGCTCGGGCGCAGATCGTGTCTGTCGATGACGGCGACGACGACCCTTCCACCAGCAACGAGTTCGTGATCAAGCTCAAGAGCCAGTCGACCGGCGAAGACGCGGGGGCAAAGGACCTCAAGAGCAGCTACGAGCTGCCCCTGCGGGCTGCCTTCGACAAGCGGATGCTTCCTGACTTCGTCAGCGACCTCTCCCTCACCGAGGACAGCGTGGCGGCCACGACGGCCATCGCGGCCAGGCTGTCCTTCGAAGGCGGTGCCATGCCGGTGAGTACGGACGCCGTGGCCGGGCACCTGGGCTTCCTGTCCGATGCCGTTGTGGAGGCAGCAGGGCCCCTCGCGGTGACCGTGTCCGGACAGTGGGCCCGTGTGGAGCTCGATGACCAGACAGTGATCCAGCGATTCCGTCTGGCACTGGCCAAGACCACGGACGTTCCGGCCGCGAGCGAGCCCTTCCTCGAGTCGACCATGATCGGCGCCCGGGTGGGCACAGAGCTGCGGGACTCGGCCATCCGGGCCATCCTGCTCTCGTTCATCGCCATCGTGCTCTACATCCGCGTGCGCTTCCGGGAGTACCGCTACGGCATCGCGGCCATCGTGGCCCTGGCCCATGACATCAGCATCACCCTGGGCATCGTGGCCGTCGTGCACTTCACCGGCATCGTCGACGTCGAGATCGACCTGGCCATGATCGCGGCGTTCTTGACGATCATCGGCTATTCGCTCAACGACACGATCGTCCTCTTCGATCGCATCCGCGAGAACCTGCCCCGGCTCAAGGGCAAGACGTTCGTGGAGGTGCTCGACATCTCCATCAACCAGACTCTGTCCCGCACCCTGCTCACATCCCTCACGACATTGCTCGCGCTGGTGCTGATCTTCTCCTTCAACTACGGGCGCCAGAACGTCCTGGAGGGCTTCAGCTTCGCCATGATCATCGGCGTGCTGGTGGGTACCTACTCGTCGATCTTCGTGGCCAGCCCGGTGCTGACCATGCTGGCTGGCAAGGATGGCCATGGCGCGGCTCCTGTGTCCAAGCAGGGCAAGAGCACATCCAAGGGTGGCCAACAGCAGAAGCAAGGGGTGCCCGCCTGACCCGCCTGCAACTTCTCGCTGCTGTTCTCCTGGCGGCCCTGGCAGCCCTGGCCAGCTTGCTCATGGATGTGTGGCCCGGGCTGTCCCAGCACACGGCTGGTCCCCGGGACGACGACATCCTCGTGCTGCGCTTCGGTGACCCAGAGGACACCTCGCTGCACGGGCTGATCGACGGCGTCGACTACCACGTGGTGAGGGCCGGCGAGTCGCTCATGTCCATCGCGGCTCAGCGACTGGGCGACCCGGCCCTGGCCCCTGCCCTGGCCGAGTTGAACGCCCTGTCAGACCCGGACCAGGTCGCCGTGGGCCAGGTGCTCTGGTTGCGGTGAAGGCTGGCCGATAGGGCAACGGTGGGGCCAGGGTGCTCTCGGTTGGGTTGGCTTGCCCCCTGGCCAACCTGGACCGGGTCGAGCTGGCCAGGCCTGTCAGAAGCCCGGCGCGGGATCCAGCTTCAGGCCCTCGGCGGTCACCCAGGAGCGCAGGCGGGGCAGGCGGTTCTCGGGGACCCGCAGCAGCAGGTTGATCAGCTCTTCGTCCGCGTCGCGCTCGATGACTTCGGCCAACTCGCCCACTCGGGCCAGGGTCCGCCCGCGATCGATGGGCAGGCTCAACCTGAAGAGGTGGCTGCTGCCCAAGAAATGCTCGGCCACCCGGGCTGCCAGCGCATCGAGACCAGCGCCCGTCCGAGCAGACACGGGCACCGCATCAGAGAGGGTGTTGAGCAGGCTCTGCACCTCCATGGTGTCGGTCACCACGTCGACCTTGTTGAGCACGGTGATGATGGGCAAGCCACTGGCCCCGATCTGCTCGAGGGTCTCGAGGACAGCCTGCACACAGTCTTCGAGGTGAGGGTCGGCGGCATCCACCACGTGCAAGATCAGGTCGGCCTCGATGACCTCTTCGAGAGTGGCGTGAAACGAGGCCACCAGGTGGTGGGGCAGCTTGCGGACGAAGCCCACGGTGTCGGAGAGGATCACGTCGCCGCAGCCGTTGATGGGCCACTTGCGGGTACGCGTGTCGAGGGTGGCGAAGAGTCGATTCGCCGCCAAGACCTCGGCGCCAGTCACGGCATTGAACAGCGTGGACTTGCCGGTGTTGGTGTACCCCGCGAGAGCCACCTTGCGCGCGTGCTTGCGGCCTCGGGCGTTGGTCACCGTCCGCCGAGCGTAAACCTCCAGGCGGGACTCCAGGTCGCGGATGCGCCGGTTCACCAGACGCCGGTCCGTCTCCAGCTGCTTCTCACCTGGGCCCCGGGTGCCCACACCGCCGCCTTTGTAGCGGTCAAGGTGGCCCCATTGGCCGCGCAGCCGTGGCAGCATGTACTTGAGCTGGGCCAGCTCGACCTGCAGCTTGGCCTGGGCGGTCCGGGCGCGACGAGCGAAGATGTCCATGATCAGCTCGGAGCGATCGACCACACGCACCCCCACCACGCGGCTCAGGTTGCGCGCCTGCGCCGGGCTCAGGTCCATGTCGGCCAAGGCCACCACCGCGTGGACAGAGGTGATCAGCGCCTTCAACTCCTCGACCTTGCCGCTGCCGATGTAGGTCGCGGGGTGGGGCCGTTCGAGCCGCTGAGTCAACCGGCCGGCCACGCCCACATCGGCGGCATCAGCCAGGCCCGCCAGCTCATCCAGAGTGCCCTCGCCGCGCTCGCCCAGGGCACCGAAGAGCACCGCCACAGGAGGCCGTTCGGCCGTATCAGTCGGTTGTGACTTCACGTGGAGGAGGGTCTCACCTGGGAGATGTCGCGGAGCCAGTGAGCGTCGTCGAGCGCGCTCGCGTCCCTGCGATAGTGGGTGCCGCGGCTCTCCTGCCGGGCCATGGCCGCCCGGGTGATCAGCGATGCCACCTGGATCTTGTTGGTCAGTGACCAGCCGTAGGGGTCGCCAAGCACCCGTTGCCCTATGACGTGGTTCCAGACGGCGAGGCGCCGATCGGCCGCGCCCAGGCCGTCTGCATCTCGCTCAATGCCCACCAGACGCCACATCAGCGAGCGCAGCGCGTTGTCCATGTCGTGCAGATCCAGAGGACCGGCGATGCTCGCTGACGGCGCAGGCCCGGAGTCGCTGCCGTGACGCACCACCCGTGCTTTATCGGCTGCGTGCAGTCCAGCCCGACTGCCCAGGATGGCGCCCTCCAAGAGGGAGTTGCTGCCCATGCGGTTCGCGCCGTGGAAGCCGCTGGACGCCACCTCGCCACAAGCGTAGAGGCCCTCAAGAGAGGTCTGACCATGATCATCCGTCTCGATGCCCCCGACCATGTAATGGCAGGCAGGGTGGACCGGGATCAGGTCAGCGCCCATGTCGATGCCGAATTCGAGACAGGCCTTGTAGATCACCGGAAAGCGCTGTGAGAGGAACTCGGTGGAGAGGTGGCGCATGTCGAGGTAGACGTGGGTGTCCCGCACCTTGCCCAGGTGCTTGACGATGGCCCGGCTGACCACGTCCCGGGGAGCCAGCTCGGCGTCCTCGTGATAGTCGGGCATGAAGCGATGGCCGGTGCGATCGACCAGCAGGCCACCCTCGCCCCTTGCGGTCTCGCTGACCAGGATGCGGCCGATGCCAGCCACGTAGAGAACGGTCGGGTGGAA
The DNA here is from genome assembly GCA_964537035.1 of uncultured Phycisphaerales bacterium. Taxonomy (GTDB): domain Bacteria; phylum Planctomycetota; class B15-G4; order B15-G4; family B15-G4; genus CAZIAK01. The sequence continues at coordinate 39,087 of CAZIAK010000038.1, forward strand.
CTGCACGAACTCCATGCCCCGCAGTCGGGCCCCGGCTCGATAGGCCATGGCCAGACCGTCGCCGGTTGCCGAGGGCGGGTTGCTGGTCTCGCGATAAACCTGCCCCACGCCGCCGTTGCAGAGAATGGTCGAGCCGGCCCAGATCACGTGGTACCCCTGGCTGTGAGACCAGGCCACGACGCCCCGGACCGCCCCTCCCTCGGTGACCAGGTCCAGGACGAAGGTCTCCTGATCGACAGAAAGCTTGGGCAAGGTGCCCGCCTTGTTGATCAACAGCTGCTGGATCTCACGCCCCGTCTGATCACCTTGGGCGTGAATGACCCGGGCTCGCTGATGGCCTCCTTCCAAGGCCAGAGCGAGCTGACCCTGGGTATCCCGATCGAAGCGCCCTCCCCAGGAAAGCCAGCGCTCCACCAGCGGCGGGCCACCCTTGATCACGGCCTCCACGACATCGCGGTGGGCCAGCCCCGCCGCCACTCGGCAGGTGTCCTGCAAATGCTGATCGATGCCGTCATCGGACGAGAGCACCGCAGCCATGCCGCCCTGGGCCCAGGAGGTGGCCGTGTCATGGGGGCCGTCCTTGAGCAACACGAGCGTCGAGCGGTGCTGGGCACCGTCCACCGCCGCCGAGAGCCCTGCCACGCCCCCACCGACCACCAGAAGATCCACGTCGACACCGGGCAAGTGTGCAGGGTCGAGGTGAACCAGCTGCCTCCGGAAGGCCGGCCCTACCAGATCAAGCTGAGACAGGAGCTCAGTCAAGGTGGATGCCTCCTGCCCGGTTCACGGACAAAGCACCGCACACAAGGGCCATGGGCTCGTCTGAGCCTTGGCCAGACCCCGACGCTGGAGGGGGAGGCGTCTCCGCCATGCGGCCCGCCGCCCCTCGGCTCGCTCCCATCTGAGCAGGCCGGGCAGCGGCAACCAAACGCGTACCAAAAAGAAATCCTAACAAAGTACCGAAGATTCTCCTGGTTCATCCGATGTTAGGGTAAAGTCAACCTAACACAGGCAAGACCTGGGCGGCCCGTCGGCCACCTGCCTCGGGCCACTTCGGCCCAACAGCCGACTCAGGATAGCTCGACTCAGCCACAGAAGGCCACTCCCGATGACACCAGGCACCTCCAACGGACAGCTCGCCATGATTCGCGAAGTCATAGCCAACGATTACCTCGCCTTGGGCGCCATCGCCGTCATGTTCCTTGCTTGCGTGCTGGCCTGACCCTTGTTTCTGACCGAAAAGCAGCAGGCCGTCCTGAGCTTCATCCGGGACTTCATCGAGGACAAGGGCTACTCCCCGACCCTCGAAGAGATGTCCCAGTACTTCGGCGTGTCGAAGGTCACCATCTACGAGCACGTGAAGGCTCTCCAAGAGAAGGGTGCGGTCAAGAAGCAGGCCAATCGCAAGCGCTCCATCGAACTCGTGGCCCCTGCAGCAGAGGCCGCGCCCCAGCAGCCTCCCACGCGCTTGCTGCCCATCATGGGGCGCGTGGCTGCCGGCGATTTCATCGAGGCCGTGCAAGACACCGAAGAGTTCAGCCTCGACGACATGACGCCCCGCATCGACGACTGTTACATGCTTCGGGTACAGGGCAACTCGATGATCGATGATCACATTTGTCCGGGCGATCTGGTCATTGTCCAGCCTGCGGACACCGCCCAGAACAACGACATCGTGGTGGCCATGGTCGACGACGATCTCACCGGCAACAAGAAGGCCACCATCAAGCGCTTCTTCCACGAGGGTGATCATATTCGCCTTCAGCCCTCCAACTCCGAGCTCTTGCCCATCTTGGTGAGCGACGTCGAGATTCAGGGCCGGGTGATCGGCGTCGTGCGGGCGACGATCTAGCAAACGCTCGGGCGCCCTGCCCCTTGCCCGCCGGCCTCGGGTGGCTACCATGCCCCCTCGGAACGCCGTCGCGTGCAGCGTGATGATCGTTTCGAATCGTCGGGGTGTGGCGCAGCTTGGTAGCGCGTCTGCTTTGGGAGCAGAAGGCCGCTGGTTCGAATCCAGTCACCCCGACCAGCCTCACCGGTGCAGCCTTCACGGGCACACAGCTGACTCATGCATCGGCTGTGTTTGCAGTACCCGGGTATCTCTCGAACACGAGAGTCCAGAGAGAGGTCTCGCTCGCCGATGAGTCGAACCGGACGCACCAGCCCATGGCCCGTGAGCGCCGGGAGCGGAGCGTCCTTTCGTATACTCTTGCGCGAGCGTTCGCAATGGCACCCGGAGATTCCCCAATGACGCCCGTCGCATCCTTGATGCACACCCTGATTCCCAAGACGACCTCCCGCCTTGGCGTGGGCATGGCCGTCCTCGCAGCCGCCCTTCTCAGCGGCGCTGCAGACGTTGCAGCTCAGCCTGAATTCTGCGAAGACGGAGGTCTGATCGTCCTCGACTTCGAGTCGACCCCACCCACCAGCTCGTGGATTGCCGAAACGATCTTCCCCGGATTCACCGGCACGTCGTACTACCGCTGGGACGGCCCGAATCACTTCAACCAGCCGGGCAACGGCGTGCTCACCTACACGCTGAACGTGACCACTGCTGGCCTGTACAACATGCGCATCTACAACCTGCATGATGATCCGGACAACACGCTGGAGAACGACTGCTGGAGCCGCATGGATGGCGGGACCTGGCAGAAGAGCTACTCGAGCATCAACCTCACCTGGAACTGGGCCACTTGGTTCGACCCGCCAACGGGTTCCGACTCCAAGTCCACCTACATGCTGTCCGCTGGGACCCACACCTTCGAGGTGAGCGCCAGGTCCCACGACTTCCGCATCGATCGGGTGCACTTCTTCCTCACTGGCTACCCCAACCCCCAGAACCCGTTGCTACCTGAGACGACCTGCGACACGACCTGGACCGATCTGGGCAACGGCCTGGCCGGAACCGGCGGGCAGGTCCCTGTGCTGCAGGGCACCGGTAATCTGATGGCTGGATCGACGACCACCATCAGCCTGAGCAACGCGCTGCCTACGGCCCCTGCCTACTTCATCCTGGGCCTGAGCTTGCTCAACGCGCCCTTCAAGGGCGGTGTGCTCGTGCCCTCCGTCGACATTCTGGCCGGGCCTGTGCCGGTGGACCCGGCCGGCGATATCGACATCAGCTTCGCCTGGCCAGCAGGATCCCCTAGCGGGATCAGTGCCTACTGGCAGACCTGGGTTGTCGACGCTGGCGGGCCGTTTGGCTACGCAGCGACCAATGGCCTGCAGAGCGTGACGCCATAACACTGCATCGACGGTTGGCCCAGCCCCCCACCCTGCGCTGAGGGGGTTGGGCCACGTCGTCAGTAGAATCAGAAGAAGAGACTCTGGCCTCCCGGCTCCGCCACTCGCCGCTCGCGAGGCTGCCGCCGAGGAGCCCAAGTCGCCAGGGGAGTCTCCCCGTCGCACGCGGCTTGCCCCAGAGCCATGGTCACCACCCGCCCCGCTCCTGCCGCTCGCAGAGCCCGAGCAGCTTCGTCCAGGGTTGCGCCGGTCACCCGGGCATCGTCCAGCACCAGGACCGTTTCGCCATCCAAGGCGGCTGTGGCTGCGAACCGCCCGTGCATGGCACCGGCCCGCTCGGTCACCGACAGGCTGGCCTGAGGATCTGACTCCCCCACGTGGCGCAGCAGGGAGTGACAAGGGATGGCGACCCTCCCGGCCAGCCGCCTGGCGAGGCGCTCCAGCGGGCCCTTCCTGGGGACCCGGTCGGGAACCCAGGTCAAGCGCGCCCCTCCTGGCCGACCCTTCTGGGCGTGCATGAGCAGGGTGTGGGCAAGGTCCAGTATCTCGGGAGGCCACCGTCCGGCTCGGCCTCGAGCCAGATCGCTGCTCAGGCCGACGTCTGACTGATCGGTTGAACCGCTCTGACCGCCTGCTCCTCGGGCAGACCAGCCGCTGCGCAGTCGGCCACCCACGAACAGATCGTGATCTGGCAGGGTGCATGCCAGGGAGACGCCCTGAGTCCCCTTGCGCCGATCGCCAATCAGGCTGTGCTGCCCGTCGATGTCGAAGACCGCTGAGAGTTGGCCCAACATCAGGTCAGGGGCAGCATGGAGCGGGACCAGGGAGCCAAACCCTGCGGCTGTCAGACCAGCGCGGTGGGCAGCCTCCATGTCTGTGGTGCTGTCACCGAGTGCCAAGACAGCTGGGCTGGGAGACACACCAAGGCGCCCCAAGGCGGTCTGCAACGGATCGGGGCAGGGGCGGTGCAAGGTGCTATCGCCATAGCCAACGCAGACGCCGGGCACCTCCCAGCCCTGTGCTGCGAACCACTGCAGCACGTTGGCCACGGGGCTTGAGGCCACCACGGCCCAAGGAACCGCTCGCCGGGACAGCTCGGCCAGCAGCTTGCCGATGGGCACTCCCTGCGAGTCCACCGCAGGGGCGACTCCTGGACCACCGCCATAGTACTCGGGCGCGACCCCGCCCTTGAGGCCTCGTGAGAGGTCAGCCAAGGTATTCTCGAAGTCCACCAGGACGGCGTCCCAGTTCATGATGGAGAGGGCAGCGGTATCGAGAGACCAACCCACAAGCAGGACCGTGCCGGCCGGGGCTCCGTCACTTGCCGACGTAGCCTAGTTTGAGCATCAGCTCGAGCATGTCATCGTCGATCTCAGCAGCGCCTCCGGGACCCACCCTCTCGGCCTCTTCTGCATTGGCCACCGAGCGCTCTTCAAGCAGCTGGCGCAAGGCCGTCAGCACCCGTTGCGGTTCCTGCTCAGCAGAGTCGATCAGGTTGTGACGCTCTCGGGGATCATCGCTCAGATGAAAGAGGTACTCCCAGGTGTGATCAATGTCCTTCTGCCAGATGTGGATGTACTTCCAGCCCCTCCAGCGCACCGTGCGGTGGTACTTGGGTCCAGGGTCAATCACCAGTTCGCTGAACGTCGGGCGGTCGACCTCCCGACCGTCCGTGACCGAGCCCTGCTGAGTCGATGCGTCCGAGCCAGCCGACGAAAGCAGTCCGACCAATGAGCGACCACTCCATGAGGCCTCTGAAGAGGCCACTCCCATCAAGTCGGCCACCGTAGGCGCCACATCGATGAGCTCGACAACCTCATCGACCCGGCCGCGATAGCCCTCGCGCTCCAAATCGGGTGGAAGGCGGACAATCAGCGGCACGTGCAGCAACTCCTCGTAGACCTGGTCATGCTGATACTTGCCGTGGTCCCTGAACTCCTCACCGTGATCAGAGAGGAAGATCACCGCCGTGTTCCTCAGCAACCCCGCATTGAGCAGGTACTCCCAGAGCCGGCGGAGTTCACCATCGACGTAGCGGATCTCTCCATCATAGAGCGATGAGAGAAATGCCACGTCAGCGTCGTCGTAGGACAGCATGCCTTCCCAGTACGCTGGACCCGTGGCGGCCTCCCAGGCTTCCTTGGTCTCCATGTCCAAGTACTTCTCAGTCCGACTCCGCAGCGGGCCCTCATATGCTGGGTCCGCGAAGACCTCATACCACTCTCGTGGTGGAAGGTAGGGCGCATGGACCTGGTAGGTATGCAAGAAAGCGAAGAACCGGCCCCGCTCTGGCGCCAGCATCCAACGCACACAGCGATTGATGCGATCCGAGATGTCCGTGAGTTCTTCATCCCACGTCTGAAAGCCCCGGTCCATGGCCATTCTACGGGTCAGGTTGCCCCCGCTGACGAATGCGCCTGTCTCAATGTCGGCCTCTGACAGCAGCTCCGCAAGCGTGGTCAGCCCGGAAGGCAACTGAAAGAGCTGGGGCGTAGGCCCATGGACGTTGATGACCCGGTGAACAGCCGGATACGACGAACTGAACAGCGAGGCATGAGCCGGTGCGGTCTGCGGCGCCTGAGTGCGGGCCTCTTCGAAGACCACACCGCGGGACGCGATGCTCGCGAGGTTGGGAGACGTGGGCCTCGGGTAGCCATAGCATTCCAACCGATCCCAGCGCAGCGTGTCGATACTGACAACGAGCACGTTTTCCACAAGCCCCGTTGCAGGAAGGACAACCGCACCTGCCGGAGCAGCCGTGACGAACGTCTCGGTGCCTGCCAGTTCATCCTCCGAGGCAACACCCCTGGCACCGGACCCGCTTGACGACACCAAAGACCCTGACGGAGCCGCCTCGTCGGCACCAAGGTCGGCCTCCCTCTGAGACTGGTCAGAACAGGCCAGCAGCGCCAAGCAGAGGGACAGAGAGGAGAGGGCAACCAGAACGCGCAAGGGTGAACTCCAAGAATCAGAGATGCCCACCTTACACGCAGCCACCCCACCGAACCACGCGGCCCCGATCGCGCTCGTCCACGCACCAAGCCTGTAGCCATCTCAGCCAACACAGACGGGCGCCGACTACAAACCTTGTGCGCGCCCCCAGGCTCGCCTCATGGCCAAAGGGGTCGAACCCGTGGGGCTGTCGCACACCGCAGAGGTGGGTCGGTCTTCGGAGCCAATCCGCGGCGGGTTTTAGTTAGCGCGTCCCAGGGGTCAGGTCTTTGGTGTGGGGTGAGGGGTAGGTCATGCCCGTGAGGGGCCACGGAGGCCCGGGCAACCTGACTGGCCAGCAAGTCAAAACCCACAGGACAAAAAAGAAGGCCCGCTCATCAACCCAAGAGAACTAGGGGACAAACGGGCCTTCAGTGGTTAACACCCGGCGCCAACCTACTCTCTCAGCAAACGCCAATACCATCGGCCCGATCTGCTTAACGACTGTGTTCGGAATGGGAACAGGTGTGGCCAGATCGGTCTGAACACCGGGAAGATATATGAATACTGGATGCGGGATCACGCCACGAGATGCCGACGGTATACGTCGGCCAACCGTTCACGTCGTCGAAGACGATCGTCTCCGGTGCCTCGCCGACAGCAGTGTAACCCTCACGGGAGTCCACACGTGCCGCCACAAGGCAGCGAATAAATGTAGTCAAGTCAATCGGCCTATTAGTACTGGTGAGCTCAATGCATTACTGCACTTACACTTCCAGCCTATCAACCTGGTGTTCTACCAGGAGCCTGCTTGGGAAACCTTATCTTGGAGTGGGCTTCGCGCTTATATGCTTTCAGCGCTTATCCTGTCCGAACTTAGCTACCCAGCGGTACCGCTAGCGCGATAACTGGTACACCAGGGGTTCGTCCGCCCCAATCCTCTCGTACTAGGGGCAAATCTCCTTAAGTTTCCTGCGCCCACGCCGGATAGAGACCGACCTGTCTCACGACGGTCTGAACCCAGCTCGCGTACCGCTTTCATTGGCGAACAGCCAAACCCTTGGGACCTTCTCCAGCCCCAGGATGCGATGAGCCGACATCGAGGTGCCAAACCTCCCCGTCGATACGGACTCTTGGGGGAGATCAGCCTGTTATCCCCGGAGTACCTTTTGTCTGATGAGCTACGACCCTTCCACACGGGATCGCAGGATCACTAAGCCCTGCTTTCACATCTGCTCGACTTATAGGTCTCGCAGTGAAGCACCCTTATGCCTTTACACTCAACATGCGATTACCAACCGCATTGAGGATGCCTTTGGGCTCCTCCGTTACTCTTTAGGAGGAGACCGCCCCAGCCAAACTGCCCAGCAAGCACTGTCCCGAGTCCGGATTCACGGATATCTCGGTTAGGATCCCAGAAAAGCAAGAGTGGTATTTCACTAATGACTCCACACGACCTAGCGGCCGCGCTTCAACGTCTCCCACCTATTCTACACATACTCAACTAGAACCCAATACCAGCCTACAGTAAAGGTTCACGGGGTCTTTTCGTCCTGGCGTGGGTACGTGGTATTCTCACCACGAATACAATTTCACCGAGTCCACCGTTGAGACAGTGCCCAAGTCGTTACGCCTTTCGTGCGGGTCGGAACTTACCCGACAAGGAACTTCGCTACCTTAGGACCGTCATAGTTACGGCCGCCATTCACCGGGGCTTCATTTCCGAGCTTCGCCTTACGGCTAACAAGTCCACTTGACCTTCCGGCATTGGGCAGGCGTCAGTCTGTATACGGCGTCAGTTTGACTTAGCACAGACCTGTGTTTTTGGTAAACAGTCGCTTGGGCCATTTCTCTGCGGCCTCCGTCAGCTCCGCAGGTAAACTGCTTCACTAACAGAGGCTCTCCTTATCCCGAAGTTACGGAGCAATTTTGCCGAGTTCCTTAACGGTGGTTCTCTCGAGCGCCTTAGGATACTCACCCCACCCACCTGTGTCAGTTTACGGTACGGTCGGCCGTTAGCTCACTAGAGGATTTTCTTGGAGGAGCCTTCCATCACTTCGCGCGTTAGCGCTCGGCGTCACCCCCCAGGCTTAGCGCTGCGGATTTACCTACAGCAGCCTGGCAGGCTTGCACAGACACTACTAATCGTCTGCTGACGTGCGTCTCCCCGTCACCCCATCGTGTCTTTGTCGCTAAAAGCCGGTACAGGAATATTAACCTGTTTCCCATCGACTACGCCTTTCGGCCTCGCCTTAGGGTCCGACTAACCCTGGGCGGATTTACCTTCCCCAGGAAACCTTGGGTTTTCGGCGAATAAGATTCTCACTTATTTTATCGTTACTCATGCCGACATTCTCACTTCCACATCGTCCAGCCGTCCTTGCGGTCGACCTTCATCCTAACGTGGAACGCTCCTCTACCGCTCTTGGTCGTCAACGACTTCCAAGAGCCCGCGGTTTCGGTGTACAGCTTAGTCCCGTTAATTTTCGGCGCGAACCTGCTCGACCAGTAAGCTGTTACGCACTTTTTAAATGGTGGCTGCTTCTAAGCCAACATCCTGGCTGTCTTTGCAAGTTCACTTCCTTTTACCACTTAGCTGTACTTAGGGACCTTAACCGACGGTCTGGGTTGTTTCCCTTTCGACTGTGGAGCTTATCCCCCACAGACTGACTGCTGTGATAAGGTTCACGGTATTCGGAGTTTGACTAGGGTGGGTAGGCGGGAAGCCCCCCACTCCAGATCAGTGCTCTACCCCCGTGAACTATTCGCACAACGCTAGCCCTAAAGCTATTTCGAGGAGAACGAGCTATCTGCAGGTTCGGTTAGCTTTTTACTCCAATCCACAGCTCATCCCATAACTTTTCAACGTTAAAGGGTTCGGCCCTCCACGAGCTGTTACGCCCGCTTCAGCCTGGCCATGGATAGATCACCTGCGTTCGCGTCTGATCCATGCAACTTGTGTCGCACATTTCGCACTCGCTTTCGCTTCGGCTACGAGCCTGAGGCTCTTAACCTTGCTACATAGATCAACTCGCCGGCCCATTATGCAAAAGGTACGCCGTCACCCATTCCCTTGCGGGCATAGGGCTCCGACAGCTTGTAAGTGTTTGGTTTCAGGTACTATTTCACTCCCCTTACCGGGGTACTTTTCATTTTTCGCTCACGCTACTATACGCTACCGGTCGTTGAGTAGTATTTAGCCTTACGGGGTGGTCCCCGCAGATTCACACCAGGTTTCCCGTGTCTGGTGGTACTCGGGAGAACAATCGGAAGGTCGACTCTTTTCGCCTACAGGGCTATCACCTGCTATGGCAGAACTTTCCAGGACTTTCGACTAAGAGCAAACTTTGTAACTTCCGCATTGGACTGCAATCCAATGGCATGCTTCCCACAACCCCGACTGCAAAACGCTTGCAGGCTTACAGGCAGTCGGTTTAGGCAATCATCCCCGTTCGCTCGCCGCTACTAGGGGAATCGAGGTTTCTTTCTCTTCCTGAGGGTACTTAGATGTTTCAGTTCCCCTCGTTAGCCTCCACTGCCTATGAATTCAGCAGTGGATACCGAGGTATTGCCTCGGTCCGTTTCCGGATTCGGATATCTGCGGGTCAAAGCCTGGTTGGCGGCTCACCGCAGCTTAACGCAGCCGTCCCACGTCCTTCATCGCCTCTCAACGCCAGAACATCCCCCAAACACTCTTAGTAACTTGACTACATTTACTATGAGAATACTTCGCTTTCGAGAACATGCTCGGTTGTTTTATTCGTGACGTGATACCACATCCAGTATGTCAAAGATCGCTTCTCCTCAGCTGATGCCCCGTCCTGATCGGATCGGGAAGCCTCGGAGCGCCGGGTAGCCCGACACTGGGTGATGGCTCTGAATCGTCCCATGACGACCAAAGCGACCACCGGGTGCCACTCTACGCGATGCGCGTTTTCGATCGGACAGCCCTTGCGCAACCACCAAGATGGTGGAGGCGACAGGACTCGAACCTGCGACATCCTGCTTGCAAAGCAGGAGCTCTACCAGCTGAGCTACGCCCCCGCTGAATGGTGGGCCTATGTGGACTCGAACCACAGACCTTACGCTTATCAGGCGTACGCTCTAACCACCTGAGCTATAGGCCCTGACCAACGAGATTTGAGCGCACCTGCATGCAAAACCCCAGGTGGCTCTAAAGTCGGTCGAGTCACAACAGTTCCCGATCGAAAATGGTAGCAAGCTTATTCAAGTCGTGTGCCGATGATTCTACAAGGTCCCGCCATCGCTGGCGTTACCAGGTCTAGTTTATCCCTAGAAAGGAGGTGATCCAGCCGCAGGTTCCCCTACGGCTACCTTGTTACGA